>DWXE01000029.1 GCA_019119355.1 Candidatus Eisenbergiella merdigallinarum | reverse complement strand
GTCTTGCCATTTAACGCAAAAGCCTGATTGCTATTTCAGAAAATTTGTGTTGCATTTCGTGTTGCATCGTGTTGCATTTTTACCCGTTTTTTCACAGTACAATATGGTTCAAACCAAAAACGCGGGCACCGACAAACCCGGAGTTTATCGGCGCCCGCGCCATTTCGCGATGGAAATAAAAAAACAGGGGCAGTAGGAATCGAACCCACATCGACGGTTTTGGAGACCGCTGTTCTACCGTTGAACTATGCCCCTATTCGACAATCCCTGTCGGACTGACAAATGGTATTATAGCACAGCAAGCGGGAAATTAGCAAGCCCTAATTTTCCTTTTTTCAAATTTCAGGTAACAGTTCTGCCATGCCATTCATCATTTGACGGATTCCACTGAATTTGGCTGCGCAAAAAGGTCGCCGGCCGTCAAATGATTCATGTCGGGCGTCCGCCCTATAGGCACATGTGGCAAAATGCAGCTTAGTGAGCAAGCTCCCACGCGGCATTTTGCCATATGTGCCTGCATGGCAGAGCTGTTACAATTTCAGGGGATGTCGGCTTTCTGCCTCCTCTTCTCCATGGAAAGGGGGGCGAAAATGGTCTTGCGCCCGATAAAGCCCAGGATGCGGGTCGTGTAAATTCCGATGAAGACGCC
Source organism: Candidatus Eisenbergiella merdigallinarum (assembly GCA_019119355.1). Classification (GTDB taxonomy): domain Bacteria; phylum Bacillota; class Clostridia; order Lachnospirales; family Lachnospiraceae; genus Gallintestinimicrobium; species Gallintestinimicrobium merdigallinarum. Next base: position 14,395 of record DWXE01000029.1, on the reverse strand, counting down.
GATGCTGTCGATGCCCACATCCCGCAGCGAGGGAGAGCGGCCGGAGATGAAGGACTGATGGTATTCGTCCAGGCCGGCGAAGCAGACGCAGAAGAGGCCGGCGGCCAGGACCAGCCAGAACCCCCTCAGCCGGTACACGTACAGGGGAAGGGCCACGGAAACGGCCAGAAGAAAGTATTCCGTCACATGGGCCAGCTTTCGGACGAGGCCGTTGATGGCCTGCGCATAGAGAGCCAGGCGCTCCGGCTCCAGGTTCAGTTCCAGAATCCGGTTCGCCGAGATCAGCAGTTTTTCGCTGACGGACAGGCTCAGCTGGCTGGACTGGGGGCCCGCCTGCGCGGAAAAGGAAAAAATCAGGTACATCATGCACAGGGCCGGAAGAAAGGACGCCGGTTTCAGCACATAACGCAGCATTTTTTTGATGGTGAGCAATACATATTTCATAAACGGCAACCTCCGATGCCTCCGTCAAATATATCTTATTTTTCGATGAGGCGCAAGGAGGACGGGCGGAAAGTTTCCTTAAAATTCTATGAAGTTCCCGGACGGAACCCGCTTCGTTCAGAACGCAGGCCCCAGACCCGCCGGCTTTGCCGACTCTTCGCTGCTAACGCAGCTTTGTCCGGGGCTTTATGGGCGTTTAGCCCATATCAAAAGGACGATCCAGCCTGCTGCAGGGAAACCCGCGCATTCTGTCTTATTCTTTTCCTGCGGGCCGAACCGTTACCTAAAATCCATAAAAAGTGAGAGGGAACAGTTGTTGATCCGGTTCGTTTTATGGTATGATGAAAAAAATGGGGACAATTTTGTAGAAGGGGAAAGGATATGGGCGAAAGATCGGCCGTAAAGAAGCAGCTGATTGTGGACGCCGCGCGTCGGGTTTTTGCCGATAAGGGTTACAAGGATGTCACCATGACGGACATTGTGGAAGCGTGCGGGATCAGCCGGGGCGGGCTCTATCTGTATTTCGGCAGCACCCGGGAACTGTTTCTGGAAGTGATGCGCGCGGAAGAAGGGATGGACGACGATGTTTTTGCCGGACAGCTCGGAGAGGACGCCGCCGCGGTGGATGTGCTCATGCTCTTTTTCAGGGAGCAGAAACGGGAAATCCTCGGGAAGAAGGGGGATTTGTCCATGGCGGTGTACGAGTACTGTTTCGCCGGGGAAGACGGGAAGGAGGAGCCGGCCCTGAAGAGGCGTTTCGAATCGGCCATCCGGGCGCTGGAACGGCTGATCGAGGCGGGAATCGACGACGGCAGCTTCTATGAGGTGGACGCCCGGGAAGTTTCGCGCAACGTCATGTACGCTCTGGAAGGGATGCGGATCTGTTCGCGGACCATGGGGCTGACGGAGGCCGAAGTGGACGGGGAACTGCTGGCGCTGGCCAGAGGGCTTGTGGCGGAGTAGAGGATTTGCCGCATTTTCCACGCTTTTGCAAAGCCGGAGTGAAGAACGAACGGGGACATCCGAAACAGGATGGCAGCTTAAAAAAGGAGACTGAGTTGACAATGGGAAATGTAAAACGGATCTATGTGGAGAAGAAGAAGGATTTCGCCGTCAAGGCCATGGAGCTGAAGGCGGATCTGAAAAACTATCTGAATCTGGACGGGATCGAAGAGGTGCGGATGTTCATCCGCTATGACGTGGAGAATTTGAGCGACGAGGTGTTCGAGCAGGCATGCCGCACGGTATTTTCCGAGCCGCCTGTGGATATCCTCTACCGGGAGACGCTGGAGATCCCGGAAAACGGGCGCGTTTTTTCCGTGGAATATCTGCCCGGCCAGTTCGATCAGAGGGCCGATTCGGCGGTGCAGTGCGTTCAGTTTCTGAAAGCGGACGAGCAGCCCGTGATCCGCACGGCGGTGACCTATCTGATCACGGGAGAGGTGACGGACGGGGAGTTTGAGCGGGTGAAGGCGTACTGCATCAACCCGGTGGATTCCAGAGAGACGGGGGACGTCAAGCCGGAGACGCTGGTGACGGATTTCGAGGAGCCTGCGGATGTGAAGATCCTGGACGGGTTTGTCGCCCTTCCCTCCGAAGAGCTCAGGCAGCTGTACGATTCCCTGGGGCTGGCCATGACGTTCCAGGACTTTTTGCACATTCAGAATTATTTCGCCTCCCAGGAAAAGAGGGATCCTTCTATGACCGAGATCCGGGTGCTGGATACCTACTGGTCGGATCACTGCCGTCACACAACGTTTTCCACGGAATTGAAGCGGGTGGAATTCGAAGACGGCTATTACCGCGAGCCCATGGAGACCACCTGGAAGAGCTATCTGGATACGAGAGAGGAGCTGTTAAAAGACAGGCCCGACAAGTTCGTCTGCCTGATGGATCTTGCGCTGATGGCCATGCGCAGGCTGAAGCAGGAGGGCAAGCTGGAGGACATGGAGCAGTCCGACGAGATCAACGCCTGTTCCGTCATCGTTCCGGTGGAAATGGATTACGGGGACGGCCCGGTGACGGAAGAGTGGCTGGTCTTCTTCAAAAATGAAACGCACAACCATCCCACGGAAATCGAGCCCTTCGGCGGCGCGGCCACCTGCCTGGGCGGCGCGATCCGGGATCCTCTTTCCGGAAGGGGATATGTCTATCAGGCCATGCGCGTCACCGGAGCGGCGGATCCCACCGTGCCCGTGGCGGATACGCTGAAAGGCAAGCTGCCCCAGAAGAAGCTGGTGCGCGGCGCGGCTTCCGGATATTCCTCCTACGGCAACCAGATCGGGCTGGCCACGGGCTATGTGAAGGAAGTCTATCATCCCGATTACGTGGCCAAGCGCATGGAGATCGGCGCGGTGATGGGCGCGGCGCCCCGGCGCAACGTCATCCGGGAAAATTCCGATCCCGATGATGTGATCATCCTGCTGGGCGGCCGGACCGGCCGGGACGGATGCGGCGGCGCTACCGGCTCTTCCAAGGTGCACACGGAGAAGAGCATCGAAACCTGCGGCGCGGAAGTGCAGAAAGGAAACGCGCCCACGGAGAGAAAGATCCAGCGGCTGTTTCGGCGGGAAGAAGTCAGCAGGCTGATCAAAAAATGCAACGACTTCGGCGCAGGCGGCGTTTCCGTAGCCATCGGCGAGCTGGCGGACGGCCTCGTGGTGGATCTGGATCTGGTGCCGAAAAAATACGCGGGTCTGGACGGCACGGAGCTGGCGATTTCCGAATCCCAGGAGAGGATGGCCGTGGTGGTTTCCCCGGATCATGTGAAGGCGTTTCTGGATTACGCGGCCGAGGAAAATCTGGAAGCGGTGCCCGTGGCGACGGTGACGGAGGAGCCCCGCCTCGTGCTCAAATGGAGGGGGAAAAAGATCGTGGACATCGCCCGTTCCTTCCTGGATACCAACGGCGCTCATCAGGAGACGGACGTATTCGTGGACGCGCCCTCCGAAGCGGACGATTACTTCCGGCGCTGGGCGGTGCCCGAAGCTGGGAAAGCGCTGGAAGAGGGCGACGTGAAGGGCGCGTGGCTGACCCTTCTGGCGGACTTGAACGTCTGCTCCCAGAAGGGGCTGGTGGAGATGTTCGACTCTTCCATCGGCGCCGGCAGCGTGCTGATGCCCTACGGCGGGCGCTATCAGCTGACGGAGACCCAGGCCATGGTGGCCAGGCTCCCCGTGCTGAAGGGGAAGACGGACGCGGTGACCATGATGGCCTACGGCTTCGATCCCTACCTGTCCAGCTGGAGCCCCTATCACGGCGCGATCTATGCGGTGACGGAGTCCATGGCCCGGATCGTGGCCAACGGCGGCGATTTCCGAAGGATCCGCTTTACGTTCCAGGAATATTTCCGGCGCATGTCCGCGGATTCGGAAAGATGGAGCCAGCCCTTTGCCGCGCTGCTGGGGGCCTATGACGCTCAGCTGGGCTTCGGCCTTCCTTCCATCGGCGGCAAGGATTCCATGTCCGGCACATTCAACGAGATCGACGTGCCGCCCACGCTGGTTTCCTTCGCGGTGGACGTGGCCAGGGAAAAGGATATCGTCACGCCGGAGCTGAAAAAGGCGGGAAGCAGGCTGGTCCGGTTTTCCATCGAAAAGGATGAATACGAGATCCCCATTTACGAACGGGTGATGGAGCTCTACGATGCGGTCTCCGCTCTGATGAAGGAAGGGGTGATCCTGTCCGCCTACGCTCTGGACAGCTACGGCGCCGCCGCGGCCCTGTCGAAGATGGCGTTCGGCAACCGGCTGGGCGTCTCCGTTTCCGGGGATGTGAACCCGAAGGAGCTGTTCAAAAACGGCCTGGGCGATATCGTGGCGGAAGTGGATGCGGATCAGCTGGAGAAAATCGGCGTGGATTACGAACTTTTGGGCGAAGTGACGGAAGAACCCGTCCTGCGCGCGGGCGATGCGGAAATCTCCCTGGACGAAGCCATGAGAGCCTGGAAGGGGACGCTGGAGAAGGTATTCCCCACCCGGGCGTCGAAGGACGGGACCGCCGTGGAAACGCCGGTCTGGCAGAAAGGAAGCGTCGCCGTCTGCAAACACCGGGTGGCGCGGCCCACGGTCTTCATTCCGGTCTTCCCGGGAACCAACTGCGAATACGATAGCCGGAAGGCGTTTGAGCGGGCCGGAGCCAACGTGGTCACCAGGGTATTCCGGAACCTGAGCGCGGAGGATATCCGCGACTCCGTGGAGGTTTACGCGAAGGAAATCGGACAGGCCCAGATCATCATGTTCCCCGGAGGGTTCTCCGCGGGCGATGAACCGGACGGCTCCGCGAAGTTCTTCGCCACGGCCTTCCGGAACGAAAAGATCAAAGAGGCGGTGCAGAAGCTTCTGGAGGAGCGGGACGGCCTTTGCCTGGGAATCTGCAACGGCTTCCAGGCGCTGATCAAGCTGGGGCTGGTGCCTTACGGAGAAATCGTGGGGCAGAAGGAGGATTCCCCCACGCTGACGTTCAACACCATCAACCGCCACATTTCCAAAATGGTGTATACCAAAGTGGTGTCCAACAAGTCCCCCTGGCTGGCCGGGGCGGAAGTGGGAAGGACGTATGTGAATCCGGCTTCCCACGGAGAAGGGCGTTTTGTGGCGCCCGCGGAGTGGATCGACCGGCTGTTCGAAAACGGCCAGGTCGCCACTCAGTACGCGGATTTCGACGGGAACGTGACCATGGACGAAGAGTGGAATATCAACGGTTCCTATGCCTCCATCGAAGGCATCACTTCCCCGGACGGAAGGATCCTGGGCAAGATGGCCCATTCCGAACGCCGGGACAGAAGCGTGGCCATCAATATATACGGCGAACAGGATCTGAAGATTTTCGAGTCCGGCGTGAAATACTTCCAGTGAGCGAAGAGCAGAGGAAGGAAGTCGGATGAACCAGAAGGTGAACTATCAGCTGGAGCTGGAAAAGGAGCTCAAAAGGCTGCCGGACCGGCACAGAAGGCTGTTTCTGCACAGCTGCTGCGCCCCCTGCTCCAGCTACTGCCTGGAATATCTCCGGCAGTATTTCGACATTACGGTTTTTTACTATAATCCCAACATCACGTTTCCGGAAGAGTACCGGCACCGTGTGGAGGAACAGAAACGTCTGATCGGGGAAATGAACGCCCGCCCGGATTCGTGCGGGCGGATTTCCTTTGTGGAAGGCGCTTACGAGCCCGCCCGTTTTCTGGAGGCAGCCAGAGGGCTGGAGGACTGCCCGGAAGGCGGGGAACGCTGTTTTGCGTGCTATGCGCTCAGGCTTTCGGAAGCGGCCCGGACGGCCGCCGAAGGAGGATACGATTATTTTACCACAACCCTTTCCATCAGCCCTTTGAAGAACGCCGGAAAACTCAACGCGATCGGCGAGGCGGCCGGGGAAAGGTACGGCGTCCGCTATCTGCCCTCGGATTTCAAAAAGAAGGGCGGATATCAGCGCTCCATCGAGCTGAGCCGGGAGTACGGCCTGTACCGGCAGGATTACTGCGGCTGCGTTTTCTCCAAGGCGGAGCGGGAGGGAAGATCCGCGGACAGCGGGAAAAAGGATGAGGACGCCGGCGGGAACATCGAAAAGTGAAGCAGGAACAGGAGAATCGAAATGGAAAAATTTTTGGATCTCATATCCGGAGAGATGAAGAAGGGATTTTCCCTGGCCGGATATGAGGAAGAGCTGGGGAAGGTGACGGTTTCCAACCGGCCGGACCTGTGCGAGTATCAGTGCAACGGAGCCATGGCGGGCGCGAAGAAGTATCATAAGGCGCCCATCGCCATCGCTCAGGAGGTGGCCGCGCAGCTGGAAGACAGCGCGGTTTTTGCGGAGGTATCGGCGGTGGCGCCGGGATTTTTGAACCTGAAGATAAAGGACAGCTTCGTCCGGGATTACGTGGCCCAAATGGCGGGGTCGGAAAAATTCGGCCTCAATCCGCCCGAACGGGAAAAGACCATCGTGCTGGATTACGGCGGCCCCAACGTTGCAAAGCCCCTTCACGTAGGGCATCTGCGCTCCGCGGTCATCGGGGAGAGCATCAAGCGGATCTGCCGCTATAACGGGCACCGCGTCATCGGCGACGTGCACCTGGGGGACTGGGGGCTGCAGATGGGGCTGATCATCACGGAGCTTCGGGAAAGGCAGCCGAAGCTGGTCTATTTCGACGAGGCGTACGAAGGGGAATACCCCGCCGAAGCTCCCTTTACGGTATCCGAACTGGAAGAGATTTATCCCGCGGCCAGCGGGAAATCCAAAGCGGATCCGGACTATAAGGAAGCGGCGCTGCAGGCCACGCTGGAGCTGCAGCGTGGACGAAGGGGCTATCGGGCGCTGTGGAGACATATCATGGACGTGTCCGTGGCGGATCTGAAGAAAAATTACGCGTCCCTGGATGTGGAATTCGATCTCTGGAAAGGGGAGTCGGATGTGAGTCCCCTGATCCCGGGGCTGGTGGAACGGCTGAAAGAACAGGGGCTGGCTCACGAGAGCGAGGGGGCTCTGGTCGTGGATGTGAAGGAAGAGACGGATACGAAGGAGATCCCGCCCTGCATCATCTTGAAGTCCGACGGGGCAGCGCTGTACGCAACCACGGATCTGGCCACGATCCAGGACCGGGTGGAGAACCTCCATGCGGACGAGCTGATCTATCTGACGGACAAGCGGCAGGAAATGCACTTCCTGCAGGTGTTCCGCGTGGCGAGAAAGGCGGGGATCGTGAAGCCGGAAACGCAGATGCGCCACATCGGGTTCGGCACCATGAACGGCAAGGACGGAAAGCCCTTCAAAACCCGGGAAGGCGGGGTGATGCGTCTGGAATATCTGGTTCGGGATATCGAGGAGGAGATGTACCGGAAGGTGGTGGAGAGCCGCCAGGATATTTCGGAGGAAGAAGCGCGCAAAACCGCGAAGATCATCGGCCTGTCCGCCTTAAAGTACGGAGACCTTTCTAATCAGGCCAGCAAGGACTATATTTTCGATATCGACCGTTTCACCTCTTTTGAAGGGGATACGGGGCCGTATATCCTCTATACCATCGTGAGAATCAAGTCCATTTTGAACCGCTATCGGGAAATGGGAGGAGAGCTTTCCGGGCTGGCTTTCCTGGATCCGGAAAACGCGCCGCAGAAGGAACTGATGATGCAGCTGGCCGGATTCAACGCGATGATGGAGAACGCGGGGCAGGAAACGGCTCCTCACAAGGTGTGCGCCTACATTTACGACCTGGCCAACGCCTTCAACAAATTCTACCACGAGACGAAGATCATCTCCGAAGAGGATCCCGGGCGGAAGGGCAGCTGGATCGCGCTGCTGATCCTGACGCGGGACGTGCTGGAGACCTGCATCGGCGTGCTGGGCTTTTCGGCTCCGGACCGGATGTAAGAAAGAATCCCGCTTTCTTTTTGCCGCAGTGCGATCTGCCGGGCGGGCTTCGGGTTCAGGCTTCGGGCCGGGCCCCGGCGCGCCGGGCGCTCCAGCCGTTGAGCCAGTCCGCCGCTTCCCGGATACCCTCCTCGCTCAGGGGGAATGTCCGGGATTCCTTCAGATGGGCGGGGGTTTTGCCGTAGCACAGAGGTTCCGGCCAGGCCGTGACCTCGAGACAATCCCCGCTTTCATCCTTTCCTTTGACGAACAGATAACGAAGGCCCCTGTCGCTTCCCGACTGGGGTTCTTTTTTGATGTAATTTAAGTGGATGATGGAAGGGTCGATCATAAAAATCTCCGTTTACAGAAACAGGGGAACGCCCACCAGGCCGAAGTAGCCTGCGGAAAAGACGCCGGCAGCGGCCAGGATGAGGCGGAAGTACCATTTTTCGAACAGCTGCGGGGTGCGGCTGGAAAGATAGGCCGCGATCAGGATCAGGGGCAGCAGATACCGGCCCTGCGCCTGGGAATCGATGACATAGGAATTGATCACCGACGCGGCGATGCCGCCGGCCATGAGCGCGATCCCGACGAGAAATTCCAGCTTCGCCCACAGGTCTTTGGAGCGGAAGGTGAAGAAAGCGATGCCGGCCAGGATAGCGGCGTAGAAAAAGCCCATGCACGCGTAGTACCAGAATCCGGTGCCCGTATCCTGGATCAGCCCGCAGAAGCTCTTATAGCTCATGGAGAACCATTCCGGATTTTCCCGGAAGAAATCCTGCAGGGAGGCTCCCCGGGACATCATGTGCCAGGAGGGATTCTGTTCCTCTACGGGAGTGGCGGGATTTTTATCCTCATGGGCGTGCTCGATGGCCACGGCTTCCTTGACTTCCGCCTTCTGCATGCCGTAGTGGTACAGGTCGAAGCCGGCGCGGAAGAGAAAGACGGCGGCAAAAATGCCGAGGATCAGAAAATAATTGCGCCACAGCGTTTTGCGCTCCCGCTTCGTCTTCCGGCGGATCAGGCGGAAGAGGAGGATGAAGAAAACCAGGGCCAGGATGGAGAGATAGTTGGGTTTCCCCAGAGCGATCATGCCGAAGAGAAGCCCCAGGAGGAGAAATCCCGGAATCGACTGTTTCGTGATCCTGTCGGCGTCCACGCAGCGAAAGAGCAGGCTGTCTTCGGAGGAAAGCAGCCAGACGGCGAAAAACGCCAGGAAAAAGTCCAGCGCGTCCGCCGTGGTATAGGAAAAGATATACCAGGCCTGCACGCAGATGCCCAGCGCCACCATGAGCCAGTTCTTCCGGCGGATCCAGCGCGCGAACAGGACGGCCAGGGCGAGAAAGAGCAGGAGGTTGGGGATGCGGTAATAGGGCAGCGAGTAAAACAGCGCGCGAAACAGGAGGGAAACCTTTCCGGCCAGGAAGAAGTACCAGGTATAATTTTCCAGCTTCGTATATCCGTAGCCGCTGTAAGTGTTGGCCACGGCGGGATCCCGCATGTCGGGCGGCAGAAAGTGGGTCAGGCCGTAATCCAGGCACGCCTTTACGTCCCATTCGTCCGGATGCAGTCCCAGTTCGCTGCCCAGGCCGATGACGAAAACAACGAGAAGGGCTCCTGCCATGACCGCGGTGGCGATCAGGGAAAACCAGTCAAAACGGCCGTTTTCGTCCCGGGAAAACAGGGAGACCAGATAGTTTTTCAGAAGCGGGGCGCAGTGGACCAGGGCGATGAGGGCGGCGGCCAGGAACAGCAGGGCAAAGCAGCGCTGCCGGATCTGCCTGGCGCGCAGGGCGTCGGAGGCTTCCAGGGCGCTGGCGTTCAGTTCGTCGCTGTCGATGAACAGGCCGCTGTCCGCATTCTGCGGGGTGATGATCAGCTCTTCGCCGGAAAGTTCGACCCCGGCGTTGACGGGGACGAATTTCTCCAGGATTTCATCCGCGTCCATGGCCCGGAAATATTCGCCGTTGAGCAGGAAGGAAATGCGGGTGATGCTGTAGGCCTCTTCTGTATTGGAAGGATCGACGCGCAGCATCTTCAGGTCCTGCGGCGGCTGGGGCAGGGAAAAGAGGACGATGTTGCCGTCCCTCAGCCCGTCGGAGCAGTTCTCGGCGGAAAGGCTGCCGTCCGCCCCCCAGAAGAGCTGCGAAAGGATGCCTTCGGGGGCGTTGCGGTAATACATTTCCACGGAAAGCTCCTGCCTGACGGGCAGGCGGAAGGCCAGCGCCAGGGCCGCCAGAAACAGGATGAAGATGCAGATATCGATGAGACATAATCGTTTGTTTCGCTTTATCATATGGTGTTCTCCCTGTGGTGATGGAATTAGTATACAATGAAACGGGACGAAAAGAAAGTGACAAAAAGGGGAAAAGGATGTTACAATAAAAGCCAGCCGATGAAGGAAAAGCGGAGAGGAGATCGTTTGCGGATGAAGAAAAGAATTCTGTCCTTTTTTCTGGCCATATGCCTGGCCATGATTCCGATGACCGCCATGGCGGCGGAGAGTCAGGGCGCCGTCAGCAGGACGGCGGCAGAGCCGGAAAACAGCCATGGGGCTCCGGCCTATGGAACCAAAGCCGCGACGGAGACGAAGCGGGCGCTGTACGAAGAGATCAGGCGGGTCACCCGGGCCCTGCAGCCCGCTGTGGACGCCGCAGCGCCGCTCACCGCTTCCCACAACGTGAAAACGGATAATTACAGCGACGCGGATGCCATGGGGCTGATTTATGAGACGCACGGAAGCGGCGTGATCCTGGCCATGGATCAGAACGCGGTTTATATTTCCACGGCGGCGCACTGCCTGAAGCATGAAAATACGGAAGTGGAGTTTGCGGACGGAACCCGCTGCGCGGGCACGGTGGTTTACAGAAATCCGACGAAGGATGTGGGATTCATCGTGGTGGAGACGGAAGCGCTGACGCAGCGGACGCTGGAGGCGATTTCCCCGGCGCCCGGGATGAGCGCGCAGGAGGCGGGGAAGAGCCAGGGCGACCTGCTGTTCGCGGTGAGCTCTTCGGACGGGCCCAACTCCCTGGCGCTGCCCGGGATCCTGGATCAGTACAGCGTGGAGTATCCCAACAACCCGCAGCAGGACGTGCTTCAGTTTTACTCGGATATTTCCTATGGCTCCAGCGGCGGGGCGCTCTACACGCTGGAGGGGATCTGGACGGGCAGCGTTTCCGGCGGGGATACTTACGGAATCTGCTGGGCCGTTCCATACGGGGATATCGTCGCGGAGTTCAACAGCTGGCTGACGATGATGGCGATGCAGCAGGCGGCGACGGCCGCCTGACCCGGCCGCCCCGGGGAAAAGGGACCGCCCGCTCCGGGCAAAATCGAATATGGAAGCAGGCGGCCGAAACTTTTTTGAAAAAGTGCTTGACATTTTCTGCCGTATTTTGTATACTAATCAAGCAGTCGCGGAAAAGCGGCGCGAGGATACGGGGTCTTAGCTCAGCTGGGAGAGCATCTGCCTTACAAGCAGAGGGTCACAGGTTCGAGCCCTGTAGGCCCCATATCGAATCTGGCGAGATAGCTCAGTTGGCTAGAGCATGCGGTTCATACCCGCAGTGTCGAGGGTTCAAATCCCCCTCTCGCTACGTTGAAAGCCCGGTGGAAACCGGGCTTTTTTTGTACGATAGGAAAATTTTTTTATATGACATTACCGGCAGAAGGACGAAATGGATTCGGAATGTGGGGGAACGAAGATGGTGAGAATAGCGGTCGTGGATGACCGGCCGGATGATCGCCGGCGAATGGCGCGGATCACGGAAACGTATTTTCGAAAGAAAAGGATCCCGTTTGAGGTGGAAGGTTTTGACGGGAGCGCCGGCCTGTTTCAGGCGCTGGACGAAAAGAACTGTTTTGATTTTTTTCTGCTGGATCTGCAGATGGCGGATATGACGGGGCTGCAGATCGCCAGGGAGATCCGGAACCGTTATTCGGAACCGGTCATCATTTTTGTGACAAATTATCTGTCTTATGCGATCGAGGCGTATGAGGTCAACGCGTTTCGCTATATCCCAAAAGAGCTGATGGAAGGGAAGCTGCCGGAGGCTTTTGAAGCGATGATGCCGCAGATCGACGCCAGGGATCAGAGGGCGTATATCATAAATCATGAGCTCAGGGCGGAAAAGATTTTTTACAGGGACATTTTTTATGTCAAAAAAGAGGGCAAACATATCGTGATCGTGCATCGCAACGGGGAGAGCAGAGAGCGAAAAACCCTGCAGGAATTTTATGGGGAGACGGATCCGGAAGAATTCTTTTATGTGGATAAGGGATGCGTTGTAAATGCCAGGCATATCATGTCTTTCCGGAGAGGGGAGCTGTCCATGCGGAATCAGGACATTCCGGATTTTGTCTGGGATAGAAGCCGGCCTGCAGATGGCGGTGATCATCGTTGGATATATGAATTGCTGCGGGGAGTGCGAAGGGAGCGGCCGCCGCATGAGGAAACTGTTGTATCCGGCGCTGTTCCTTCTTTTTGCGGCAGAAGTATGCGCAAGAAGGGGCCTGTTGATTTCAGTGGGATCCGTTCCCCTTTTTATTGCAGCGGAAGCGATATGGCTAAGATGCCGCACGGGAAACGGACTGCGGACGGCGTTTACATGGACGTTTTTCATGAGGTGGACAATGGCGCTTCTGGAAATGCCGGCGCTGATTTTCAGCAGCATGAGAAACGGAATATTCGAAGGAATGAACGCCAATCTGTATCCGGACAGCCGGGCGAAATGGATGCAATGCCTGATGATGGCAGCCTTTGCGGGAATTTGCTTTTGGAAAAGAAAAATGCTTCTCCGGTCCGCGGGTGACATCTTGAAGAGCAAAAGGAGCCTGCTGGTCGTGCTGGGAGGGATCGAGGTCATTCTGATTTTTTATCTGATGAATCTGACATGGGATGTCTCCGGGGAAACGGATCTCTTTTTGAGCGCGCTTGTGATCGTGTGCGTTTTTCTGTTTTTGATTCTTCAGATGGCCTGGATGCAGTATGAAAAGCTGGAAGCGGTAAACCGGATGTATCTGCAGCGCGAACGGTCTCTGGAAAAAGCCTATGCCCTGATCGGGCAGGAAATGGAATGCAGCCGTCGGGTCAGCCATGATTATAAGTACGATCTCGCCTATCTCTATGATTGTCTGAGGGAGAGGGATTATGAGCGGGGGATCGCTCATCTGGAAGAAAAAATCCGTATCGGGAAGGAGAGAAGCGAGGGGACGATATGGACGGGTTTTGGCTGCGTCGATTTCCTTCTGAATCAGGCAAAAATGCGGGCGGAAAGGGAGAACATCGGATTTTCGGCGTCGATTCGCTTTACGCATCTTCCCACTGCGGAGTATGAATTCTTTTCGGCGCTCGGGAATTTGCTGGATAACGCTTTTGAGGCTGCTGTCCGGTGCGATGAGGGCGAGAGGAAAATCCGCCTGAAGTTGGCGACGAACAATCACATGTTTATGCTGCGTGTGGAAAACCGGTATAAGGAGGAACCGCAGGAGGATGATGGGAGATTCAAATCCACGAAAGGGGACGGGGACAATCACGGTTGGGGACTGGTGAACGTGAAAGAAATCGTGGAACGCACAGGAGGAATTTTAAAGCTGGATTACGGAAACGGGATGTTTTGCGCGAAGGCGATCTGGGGAGCGGGCGAAACGGCGTATGAAATCCATACCGGGAAGAGGCGGACGAAGACAATTCAGGACGCCAGACGACAGTTGGGGAAAAACAGGACAAATAGCGGAATGGGTATGATAGAATAAAGGCGGAAATACACAATCGAAGCATACCATAAAGGGAAACGGGGGAATGAAGGTGAAAAAGCGGGTGCTGCAGGGGCTGGCCGTCGTGCTGACGGCGATCGCGTTTCTGTGGGTTTTCGACGGATACAACTCGAGAAAAAGGGCTTCTGAAGAGCAGAGCGTTGATGTTACGGAAAAGAGCGATCTGGCTTCCCTGATCGTCAGGGACAAAGCGCTGGTTCCGGGCGACGGGCTGGAATGGGACATGGCGCAGGATGCGTTTCTGGAGATCTGCCCTGGAGCGGAGCGGCTGGATCCGGAAAGCCCGCAGTTCGAGGAATACAGAAGAGGGGAGATGCCAAACGGGATGGTGTCCTTCAGCCCGCCCGTTGCGGCAGGGCTATACGAATATAATGCGGTGGCTTCCCCGACTTTTCTGTTCGATGAAAATTCCAGTCTGAGTCAGGTCGCCTGGCGGATCGTCTGCCCCGTGGAAGAAGTGGAGCGTTACGCCCGGCTGTTCGCAGAACTGGCGGAAGATGCGGACGGGATCGATTTTCTGACCCGGGAAACGGGCGGGGAGATATCACAGGAGGAATTGCTGGAAAACCCCGTTTCCGTAAAATGGGATACGGCGGATCGCAGCGCGTCTTTTCAGATGAATTCGGTCTGTTTTCAGGAGAACTTTCTGCTGGATCTGATTGTGTCCGTACGCGCGGCAAAATGACGGGCAGAGGGATCGGCCCGAAGGGGCCGTTGCAAAAGTAGAATCATCTACCGGAGCAGCGGCTCCGTTTTTGTGTCTAAAAAACAGAAAACGGACTCCGAAGAGTCCGCAATCCGTGGTATAATTAGATATGCCCAATAACCAAATATA
>DWXE01000028.1 GCA_019119355.1 Candidatus Eisenbergiella merdigallinarum | reverse complement strand
GCATAGTATTGTGTGAAACGCAAGCTTTATTTAAAGTAAGGTTTGAAGGTATTCCCCAACAAATAAAATTACTTTATTGTAACTGACGGAAAAACGTGATTTTGCGGAGAGGGTACTCCTTTTTTATGCTTGCTACGGAACTTTTCACAAAGAAATGGAAGGGAAAGGAGTACCTGAACAGATGGCATACCCTTTGAAATGTTACGCAGTTAAAGAATATTTTTGAGGGAAAAGGTAAAATATCTTATCCTAATTAGTTTTGTGCCTATAAATGCTTCATTTGCAAGACATCATGACCCTTTAATGCATAAGTGGCATGAGTAAGGTTGTCCTAAATTGTCTTTTGAAGTATGAAAATACCACTTTGCCTTCATTCTTTTATCATAATTTATGGTGCTAAAATGGTGCCCAGTCTTACAAAACCACTCTATAAGAAAATACGACAAGAGAAATAAAGATATGCGGAAATCCTTGATTTTAAGCTATTTTCTCAGGATAAAGACAATTTTCGTCTATAAAATCAATAAAAAGTATGATTAAGATACTTTTTATTTGCCACGGCAGTATCTTGAAAAGTCCCGGAAAAGCCTGTAAAATCAATGGTTTTATGGAACGGAAAGGCGTTTGCTACACCACTACTACACCATTTTAGAATGAACCTTGATGTGACAGGAAAAGCAAGTTAGTATATAATTATTATGGAAAATTGAGGTGACATGATGGAAAACCATTTGACTCTATACCAATCAGTTATTACAGAAATTAAAAGCATTATTTCCTCTGGACAAGAGGCTGCTTATAGTGCTTCCAGTAAGGCAATGCTGCTTACCTATTGGAATATAGGCAAACGAATTGTAGAACAGGAACTGGGTGGCAGTGAACGTGCAGAGTACGGTAGAGGTTTGATTTCTGCCTTGGCAGAGGATTTGACAAAGGAGTTTGGTAAAAATTATTCCAAAAGAAACTTGCATTATTACATCAAATTTTATCAGTGCTTTCCCGACGAACAGATTGTGAACGCATGCGTTCACAATCTTAACTGGACGCATATTAGGAGTCTTCTTCGTGTTGCAGATGAAAATGCACGCTATTGGTATATGAAAGAGGCGGTTGACGGGAGCTGGAGTTCAAGAACGTTAGACCGTAATATTAGTACGCAATATTATTACAGACTTCTTCAGACGCCGAAAAAAGAGGCTGTAATTGAAGAAATGAAACAGAAAACTGCGGAATATCAGAAAAATCAATTTGAATTGATTAAAAGTCCGGTGATTGCGGAGTTTCTCGGTTTTAAAAATGAAGATACCTATTTAGAGGGAGATTTAGAGTCCTCCATTCTTTCACATATTAGAGATTTTTTAATGGAACTGGGAAGAGGATTTGCCTTTGTGGCTCGTCAACAGCACATTGTAACGGAAACTTCGGATTACTATCTTGATCTCGTTTTTTATAATATTGAACTTAAGTGCTATGTCCTAATCGATTTGAAGATGGGCAAAATTACTCATCAAGACGTGGGACAGATTGATATGTATGTGCGTATGTATGATGATTTAAAGCGAGGGCAGGGAGATAACCCTACCATTGGGATTCTGTTGTGTTCAGAAACAGATGAGGATATTGCCAGATATTCGGTACTTCATGATAATGATCGATTGTTCATGTCAAAATATCTGACTTATTTGCCTACGAAAGAGCAGTTGAAAGCAGAGATTGAGAGGCAGAAAGAAATATTTTCTATGCAGCATCCGGATCTATATGTAGATGAATTGAAAAAGGATATGTAGATGCAAATAAAGAGGGGAAATGATTCGTGAGTCTATATACGAAAGAAGAATTCGACAAATTGTCAGCCATGTATGATGGTGATAAGGATAGAGATGCAACGAGTAAGATTAGAGGATTTCTATTTCAGGATTATATTACAATTATGTGTCTCCTTCAGAGGCAAGTAAAGTATGTCTGTTCAGAATATCTAGAGGATGTGGATGTATTTTTCGAGGATGGTACATTTGAGTTTATTCAGGTGAAATATTATCCGAAGACAAACCCTAATATAAAGGAAATTTCCACAGATCTCTATTATCAGTATCTACGCCTTCAGATGCTTCAGTCTACTTTAAAAGCAGTTCCGAGACTATATATACATAGAAAGCCAAAGGTTAAGAAACCAACGCTTGATGAGATGAAAGCATATATTGGAATTGGAAATACATTGCGCAAGTCGATGGATTATTCAAATATTGTAGATCCAGTTACCTGGCTTAAGACGAATATTTACACAACGAATAAGAAAGACGTACAAAAGCAAAATCTGTTTGCGGCCATGGCATCGGAGGACTCGTTGAACGGGTTTATGGCCGAATATGATATTTCCCACCAATTGGATATTAATGAGTACAAAGTAGAATTGATGAAAGCATTAGCCCGAAATTATCCGAATACTGATAGTGGTGGAAATGAGGAGCACTGGCAGTTAATTTTGCTTGGTCTTGCGATTTCATATATACAACGTCGTTATGAATTGGTTGATTCGAATTTTGAACATCTGCGAGTGGATAAAAAGGAATTTGATCAGTATATGTCAGATTCCGTCAGAACGAAGATAGAAAAGACTATTGCAAATTATCTGGTGGGTGTTGTTTGCGAAGAATATGGTGAGATTATAAATAATAATGACCTTTCTGCCTTACAGACACGCATGTTGAATCGGATATACCGGAATACTTTACAATGGATAAATAAAATTGCTCAAACTGTAGATGGTCAGTATCAGCTGTTGAATACATTTAGTACGGACGATGCTAGTAAGATTGCTGCTTACAGAGGTGCGATTGTAGATGACAGATTCAGCTATATGACGGAATGTAAAACAGCCTTTCTTGTTTTTCTGGATTATCTGTGGAAGATTATGTTAGATATTTGTCAGGAGAAGGTGAATGATGAGATGGAGATTTCGGTTCATTTAGAAATGTTTGATCCGTGTCATTACATAGATTCCTCGGTTACTGACTATGTTTGTCTGAATTTTCCAGAAGATAAATATGTAAGCCATAGTGTAATTTTACCTCCGGCGGGCGGAAAGTTTAAAGGTATAAAACGAAAGATTGTGGAACGAATGGTGAATATTTCACCGAAGCCAGAAAAATGGTTTTTTGAGAATAGTAAAATTACCAAAGGTAAAAATTATTATAGTTATAGTACGGCAAACGTAAATGAAAATCCTACGGTTGCGGATCTTGGTGAGGATAGTTTTTATATTGAGTGTATGGAGTGTATCGGAATTGATGAGAATGAATGGAGCGTACCGGACGTTTGCGGTGGCTGCATCTTTTCAGAGAAATGTGTTAAAGAGGAAATGTAGCTATGATTTTACAAGAAGAGTTTAAGAAGAGCGGTTATAAGGATATCCTTGTTGGGAATATAGCTTCTGAATATGGAATTAATCTGGAGGATCTCTTTGATTTGGAGCAGAAGCCGAAAGAGTTGTTATGTATTTTTATCAGCGAACAGAGAGATGATTTGTTTTTTCTTCTGGATGGAGACTTAATGGAAATCAATACCTTATGCGATCGCTGGGATGATCGAATTCGTGTGTTTATGATTATTAATGGTAAAGCAGAAATGATTCATAAACTAAAGTATAATGTTGTGCAGTTGATTGTTTATTCCAAGGAGATTCTAGATAAGAGCCGGGAGGGTAATTTGCTAATATCAAGGAAGATTCTCATTAAGGGCGATATGACAGATAAGAATCAAATTGTAATTGATGATGAGGAGGTGATCGAATTACCATTTCATATGATTCCGACAGATGCATTTGCACCGGATACGGAACAAATGAAACGATTGAGTCAGTTACTTCCTGAAGATGAGGGGCTATTAGCGCTAATGGAAAAGAAACGGAAAAGAGTGAACAGAAAAGAAAGAGAAGGTGTACTGGATAAGTCTTTTGAAGTACAGGATTATGAACAGATTAAGGAGTGGCTGAAAAGATGATAGTTCGCAAGATAAGAATGATAAATTTTAGAGGATTTAGCGATAAAATCATTGATTTTAATGCTAAGCCGGTTGTGCTTCTTTCAGCTGCAAATGGAATTGGTAAGACGACAACTGTCGATGCGATTGAGTGGTGTCTGACTGGCAACATTGGAAGATTAAAAACTGCTTTTGATGCTAGAAGTACCAATGATACTGAACGCAAGATGAATACGGATGGTATTCTAAAGAATCGTTATGCTGGAGCGAAAACGAAGGTCAAGGTAGTTCTCTGGTTAGTTGATGGAGATAAAGAGATAATTCTTTGCAGAGAACAGACAAAGGATGAACTAGATCCAAGGTCGTCTAAGGCCACGATAGATGGAAATGAAGAAATGGCGAAATCATTTGTCCGAGAATATGTAGGAGATAGTTTCTATAATTTTCATTTTTGTGATGTTCAGAAGTCATTTAATGTTCAAAGCAAAAAGAGAAAGGATCTAAAGGACTTCTTTAATGAGTTTATCACGAACTATGACGAGTGTAAGATGGTTGCAGAGAATCTGGAGCTTTTTGCAGAGGATGTTGATCGATATATTGAGGATAAGAAAAAGCAGAAGGTACCGCAGACGGCGATTGAAGACCGCAAGAATCAGTTATCGAAAGTTCGTGAGGATGCAAAGCAGGTTTCATATCCTTCGACCATTTTTTATCCGGATGAGAAGACAGATATAGTTGGTCTTAATAAAGAGGAGTTAAGTGCGCAGAAAGCAGAAGTGTGTAATTGTGGTTATCAGATGGTGAGAGAAGAACTTTATAAACTTGTAGAAAATGAGAATTTAAAGACCCAGCAGGCTGTTATTAAAAAAATTGCTTTTTACTGGGAGACGAAAGAAGAGCATATTCAACGTGCGGTGAAAGCTGGACTTTCGAAGAATACGGATGCAATTATAAGTCTTGAGACCAAACTTAGTAGATTGAAGGGGTTGTCTCTTGCAAAAGATACAATCTTTCAGGCCGGAGAAGCAATGATTGCCTTCGAAATTGATGGCTTTATGAAGTCTGATTTTGATATGGATAAGAAGGTAATTAAAGAGAAAGAGGAAAATCTAAAGAAGCTCTCTGCCGAGATTGAGCTGCTTTCCAAGAATAATAAGATGCTTAAGTTGTTGTCTTCTCTCTCGGCGAATAAACAAGTAGTGATTGAACATAGAGATGCTGTTTTAAAAGAGAATGGTCTTGCCCGATGTCCCGTTTGTGGTTCGAAGTCATTTTCTACCATGGAAGAGGCTTTGATTCTTAAAGAAGCCGATGAGTATATTAAGCAAAATGGGGAATCTGTAAAGGAAAAAGAAGTACAGAAAACGTCGTTACAGACAGAGATTGAAACTCTTTATCAAAAAATTATTAATTACACAAAAACTGTCGTGGAGAAAGAAAAGGAAAGGTTAGAGGCGGAGATTAATAGCCTGAAAGCTCTGAAGGATGAGATACAGCCATATTTTGATGCGGTTAAGATATTGCAGAAATCAAGAGGAGAGATCAATGTAGAAGGATTGAACATAGAAAAAGTAGGAGAATTACTGGATGCTGTAGAGGGGATGCTTTTAGAGGAAGCCGAAGAGCAGAATGTGAGAGATGTTTATCAGAAGATTCTAACGGTTTTAGGGTATAAGTTTGAAAATGAAACAGTACAACAGACATATGCAAAGGTGAAAAATCTCATTACCATATCATATGAGATTTCGGATTTTTCTTATGATTTGTTTGTATCAAAGCTCAATGCCATCGATAGTATTCTTGCAAATCATACTTTACATGACTTGAATCAAAAACTGGAGGAGGATAATAAGAAGAATCAGAGTCTTGATGAAGAGATAGAAGAACTTCAGAAACTGAAAGATATTGCATCTTGGAGAGCAAGAGGTATCAGGGAAGTTGTGGAGAAACTTTCGAAAGACGAGTACGAAAAGGTAGGTCCGACTCTTGGAAAATTCTATAATAAACTGATAAGATTTAATTCTAGTAACGGAATTAACATTGTTCAGGAGAATGAGGGAATCTCGTTAATTGATGATAAAGGTAAGAGTATCGTTAATGTTTTAAGTAATGGTCAAATCAGTGTCTTTATGTTGGCTCATTTTTTTGCGGGTATTAATGCAAGAAATGACCGTGAAAAGATGAAAGTATATTTTATCGATGACCTGACAGCATGTATGGATGATGTTAATATGCTTGCGTTCATGGATTTGCTTAAGTATCAAATGTCATCAAAAGCAACCATGGAACAGTTATTTTTCATCACCTGTGATGACCGTATTAGTAAATTGTTAAAGTATAAGTTAAGTGGACGTGGGATTGGTTTCTGTGAGCTTCTAGAAGCGGATTTCATGTAAGAGGAGAGCTTAGGAAGAGGATTTTCTGTGGAGAATCATCTTTTGAAAGTTTATTAAGCACCCTCCGGGTATCCCTGATGCGCTGAAAAACAGCGCAAAATGAGGAAAGGATATAAGAGATATGATAAAAATACTATTTATCTGCCACGGCAACATCTGTCGCAGCCCCATGGCCGAATTCATCCTCCGCGACATGGTCGACAAGCGGGGACTGGGAGCGCAGTTTTTCATCGCGTCGGCGGCTACCAGCCGGGAGGAAATCGGAAATCCGGTTTACCCGCCGGCGAAGCGCAAGCTCAAAGAACATGGGATCGATCCGGCGGGAAAGACGGCGCGCCAGATGACGGCCGGGGACTACAGGGACTTTGACTATCTGCTGGCGGCGGAACGGTACAATATCCGCAACATGGAACGGATTACCGGAGGGGATCCGGAACACAAAATTTGCAGGCTGCTGGATTTTTCGGATCGCCCCCGGGACATCGCGGATCCCTGGTACACGGGGGACTTCGACGAAGCCTGGGACGATATCGTGGAAGGCTGCCAGGCCTTTCTGGCATGGCTGAAAAAGGAAGGAAAGATCTGAAGATCGGGAGGCAGTCAGACGGCGGTACCGGCTGAAATGAGGAAATCGCGGAAAGGAACATTCTTTTTGTCGGAGGATGCCGCCAGTGCAGCCCGGAGCCTTCGCGATCCGCCTGCGATCCGCCGCGCGGGCAATTTCCCGTTGGAGGAGAATCCGGTGGACGAAATTCTTCGCTCTCCCCCGTTCTCGCTCAGGGGAGTCTGAGGCCGGACCAACTCTGAAGTTCGAAGAACACAAAGACCCTGTTGGAATTATTTCCGCAGCGACGTCCCCGTGACGCCGCTGTTTTTTTTCGGCAAAACCGTCCGGCCCCTTTCCATGTCGCCCTTTTTCGCTTATACTGAAAGGAGGATTTTACTTACATCAGCAGGAGGACCCGGGGTTTGGAAGAGACTGGAAGAATACAGAACTGGAAGACGCTCTTTACGGAGAATGCCCTCAGCATGGGGGAGGATTACTGGAAGAGAGGGCGCGTGGCGGACCTGAAGGAGGAAAAGGACGGCTACAGCGGGGCGGTGATCGGTGACCGGCGGTATGAGGTGCGGATCCGGAAGAATCCGGATGGTCAGGTGCGGATGCACTGTACCTGCCCGCAGGCCAACGGCGGCGGCCGCTGCAGGCATATGGCGGCGGTCTGTTATGCCGTAGAAGAGATGGAACAAAAGAAAGCGAAAGCCAATTCTGCCGGGGAAGAGCGCGAAAATGAAGAGAAGCCTGGACGGCAACAGGAACTGGAAGGACAAAAGCTGCAGCAACAGGAACCGGAAGAAAAGGATGCAAAGAAGCAGGAGCCGGCTCCGGAGAAAATTGCGGAGTCAAAAGAATCCGCGGCCAGGAGAGAAACGGAGATGGTGGTTCTCAATCCCGGCGCCTTCGCGCCGGCCAAAGAAGCGGACGGCCAGGGGGCGAAGCGGGCGAGGGATTCCTATTCCTATTTCGATGTGGAAGCCCTTCGGCGGAGCCTGGGGCTGACGCCGGACACGGAGAAGAAGGGGCTGGCGCACTGCAGGCGCAGGGAAGTCGTCCTGGATGAGACCCACTTCGGATACACTTATTATGAAGATGGAATTTTGGGAGACGCGGAAGGAAGGGGAATCTGGAAAGGCGAGGTGTTTCCCATTCAGATGGTTTTTTCCAGAGACAGGGTGCTGAACGTGGAGTGCCATTGTCCGGACTGCCAGAAGCATTTTTACGGGTGGTATGACCGGAAGAGGAACTGCGGCTGGACGGCCGCGCTTTTCTGCCTGTTGGAAGAATATCTGGATTTCTATCGCCCGGGGGATGCCACGGACCGGACCGGGCATGGCCTGATCGCTTCCTTTCAGGAAAGGCGGGCGAACCGGATCAGAGCGGATGTGGATGCGGAGGAAGGAAGCCTGACGCTTCGCCCACGCCTGACCCAGAAGGACGGACGGCTGTCCCTGTCTTTTCGGGTGGGCAGCGAGAAGCTGTTCGTGGTGAAAAATCTGCGGGAATTTTGCCAGAACGTAAAGGAGTCGGCCACCGACACTTACGGCTCCGGCACCAGGATCAATCACCGGATGGGAAATTTTACGGAACGGGGAAAAGAGTGGATCCGTTTTATCCGTCAGGTGGTGCAGGAAGAGGCGCAGTTTGAACAGCGGCTTGTAGAGAGCCAGAGCTGGTCCCGCAAGGCGGTGGGAAAGAGCGGCGCGCTGGAATTACACGGCTGGCGGCTGGATCGATTCTATGAGCTGATGGGAGAGGACGGAATCGAATACGAGGAGAAGACGGGAGAAGGGAAGCGGAAGGGCATTCTAACCTGCGGCGTGGAGGATCCCGCGGTGATCCTTCGGATCCGGCCGCAGGAGGAGAAAAACGTATTTCAGGGAATCCGGGTCGAATGGGATGGCCCGCGCTTTTTCGAGGGATCTCAGACCTCGTATTTTATCGAGGACAAATCGCTTCGGCTGTGCCGGGTGGATCCGAAGTTTCTGGAAGCCACGGCGCCCTTTCTGGAGATTGCGGACCGCAGCTCTCTCAGCTTTGTGATTGGACGGAACAATATGGCGGAATTTTATTATGCCATTCTGCCCCGTCTCGGCGAATACGTGGAGGTGAGGGAAGAGGACGCTGCCCGCACGGAGCGCTATCTGCCGCCGGAAGCGCAGTTCGTTTTCTATCTGGACGCGCAGCGGGGAAATATCACCTGTACGGCGCATGTCCGGTATGGGGAAGAGGAGTTTTCCCTCACGGATCTGCTTTTGGACGATATGGAAGCCGGGATGGAACCGGTCAGGCAGCGGGTGCGCGAAGCGGAAATCGTATACCGGCTCAGGCAGTGGCTCCCGTGCCTGAATATGGAGCGGGATGAATTTCACTGCGGAGGGGAAGCGGATCTGGTGTATCAGTTCCTGGAAAATGGGCTGGATTTCCTGCTCGGGGTGGGCGAGGTGCAGTGTACCCGCCGCTTCCAGAACCTGAATAGGGCCAGAAAAATCAGGATTTCCGTGGGCGTATCCGTATCCCGCGGGCTTCTGAATCTGGACATTTCTGCGGAGGATCTTTCCCGCAAAGAACTCCTGCAGATTCTGGACAGCTATCGGAACAAAAAGAAATTCCACCGCTTAAGGGGCGGCGATTTTATCAACCTGGACGATGGCGGACTGGCGATGCTGGAAGAGATGATGGACAGCCTGCACCTGTCGCCAAAGGAGTTCGTCAAAGGAAAAATGCACCTTCCGCTGTATCGGACCCTGTATCTGGAAAAGATGCTGGAGGAGCAGGAAACGGTATACAGCACCCGGGACAGCAGATTTCGGGAAATGGTCAAGGAGTTCAAAACGGTCAGCGACGCGGACTTCGAGGAGCCGGCTTCCCTTTCCCGGGTCATGCGCAGATATCAGATCGTGGGATATAAGTGGATGAGGACGCTGGAAACCCTGCATTTCGGCGGGATCCTGGCGGACGACATGGGGCTTGGAAAGACGCTGCAGACCATCGCGGTGCTGCTTTCCGCCCGCCTGGAAGGGCGAGGAGGAAGGACTCTGATCGTGGCCCCGGCTTCCCTGGTGTTCAACTGGGGGGAAGAAATCCGCCGTTTCGCCCCGCAGCTGGAATTCTGTCTGGTGACGGGCGGCCAGGAGGAGCGCAGGAAAAAGATCGAGTCCTGGCAGAGCTTCGACGTGCTGATCACGTCCTACGACCTGCTCAAACGGGATATTCCTTACTATGAAGGAAAACGATTCGATTATCAGGTTATCGACGAGGCCCAGTATATCAAAAATCACACCACGGCCGCGGCCAGGGCGGTAAAGCTCATCGACAGCGCGAACCGTTTTGCGCTGACCGGGACGCCCATCGAGAACCGCCTCAGTGAACTGTGGAGCATTTTTGACTATCTGATGCCTGGCTATCTTTACAGCTATGACGTTTTCAAACAGGAAATGGAGACCCCCATCGTCAAAAACAAAGAAGAATGGGCGGCAAAACGTCTTCAGAAGATGGTATCGCCTTTTATCCTGCGCAGGCTGAAGCAGGATGTGCTGAAGGATCTGCCGGACAAGCTGGAAGAGGTGCGCTACGTCCGTCTGGAAGGAAAGCAGTCGAAGCTCTACGGGGCCCAGGCTCAGCTCATGCGCCAGAAAATCGCTTCCCAGGATGCGGATGAATTTCAGAAAAACCGCATGCAGATGCTGGCGGAACTGATGAAGCTGCGCCAGATCTGCTGCGATCCGTCCCTTTGTTTTGAAGATTACGACGGGGAATCGGCGAAAAGGGAGTCCTGTCTGGAGCTGATCGAAAGCGCGGTGGAAGGCGGTCACAGGATGCTGGTCTTCTCCCAGTTCACGTCCATGCTGGAGCTTCTGAAGCCGGAGCTGGAAAAACGGGAAATTTCTTATTTTACCATCACAGGATCCACGGGAAAGGAGAAGCGTCAGCAGCTGGTGAGGGAGTTTAACGAAGGGGATACGAAGGTATTCCTCATCTCGCTGAGAGCCGGGGGCGTGGGTCTGAACCTGACCGGGGCGGACGTGGTCATTCACTACGATCCCTGGTGGAATCTGGCGGTGCAAAATCAGGCTACGGACCGGGCTCACAGGCTGGGACAGACCCGGAAGGTGACGGTCTATCAGCTCATCGCCAAAAATACGGTGGAAGAAAAGATCCGCCGGCTGCAGGAGACCAAACAGGATCTGTCGGATCAGATCCTGCAGGGCGAAGGCGGACAGCTGGCCGGCATGACGAAGGAGGATTTCCTCGAACTGCTGGAGGGGTGAAAGCGCGGCGTCCGGATTACAGATTTTGTTCTTTCCAGGAGGAGGGTGAAATCCCCTTCTCCTTTTTGAATGCTTTGGAAAAGGAAAACTGGTCCGCATAGCCCAGCGCTGTGGCGATCTGGGAAAGGGTCAGATCCGTGGTGCGCAGAAACGTGCAGGCGGTATTGATCCGGTACCGCAGCAGGTATTCCTGAGGGCTCTGGTTGGTCTTTTGCCTGAAAATCCTGCTCAGGTGGCTTCGGTTGATGCCGCAGAAATCGGCCAGTTCCTGTATGGTGGGATTTTTCCAGTAATTCAAATCGATGTATTTCATGGCGTGCCGCACGTACACTTCGCTGGCAGTTTCACTATGAAAGGTTGCGGGAGAACGTTCCGGAGGACAGTTTGCGATGAGCTTATCGAATACCAGCAGCAGATATGCCTGTACCTGAAGAAGATTATCGTGATGATCGATCATGCGGGAGAGATATTCCATGCAAGGGTGATCCACGCCCGTATAGATCGGGTGACTTCTGGAAACGCCGGCCCGATTCAGATAATTTTTGGCGGAGAGCCCGTCGAACTCCACCCAGATATAGGCCCAAGGATCTTCTTTGTCAGCGATATAAGAACAGAAAATGTCCGGCGTGATGAGAAATGCCTGACCGCCCTGTACGGGATAGCTTTCATTGCCCTGACGAAAGGTGCCTTTTCCATGAAGAATAAAATGGAGGATATGGTGTTTGCGCAGCACCCGTTCGCAGGATACGCCGGGGAGCACCTGTTCCTGCCCCATCAGATAGATTTGCAGATCGGAAGCCGGAGAGCTGTCCATATCTACATAATACAATTCCTGAAGTCTGTTTTGTTCCACGAGTTTTGGATGATCCATGAAAACCTCATTCCTTCATTCCATTTGCCATGCCGGCATTTTACTACATAGGTGACTTACAATCGCAATATATCACATTTGGACATTTATTGCAACAGGGGGCCATGGTAAGTGAAGAGGGATGGTTGTATGATAATGCTATCAAAAACAGAAAAAGATCAGGAGGAATTGAACAGTGAAAATATGTTTTATCGGAGCCGGAAGCACAGTATTCGCCAAAAACGTTCTCGGAGATATTATGCTCACCGAAGCGCTTCGAAATTCGGAATTAGCACTGTACGACATAGACGAAAAGCGCTTGAAGGAGTCGGAACAGATGCTTGTGGCCATTAACCAAAACTGTAACGCCGGCCGGGCAGCGATCCGCTGCTACCAGGACAGGAAGGAGGCGCTGCGCGGAGCCAAATATGTGATTAACGCCATTCAGGTAGGAGGATATCGCCCCGCTACGGTGATCGATTTTGAGATCCCAAAAAAATACGGGTTGCGTCAGACAATCGGGGATACGTTGGGAATCGGAGGGATTTTCCGGGGACTGCGCACCATTCCGGTCCTGTTTTCCATGGCGGAGGATATGGAGGAGGTCTGCCCGGATGCTCTGTTATTGAACTATAGCAACCCCATGGCGATTTTGAGCGGCGCCATGCAGCGTTACACGAATATCCGCACCATAGGCCTGTGCCACAGCGTTCAGACCTGCGCAGGGGAGCTTTTAAAACTGGCAGGGGAAAGCGAAGAAGGCGTGGATTACAGGATCGCCGGAATCAACCATATGGCATGGCTGCTGGAACTGACCCGCAACGGAGAGGACATTTACCCCCGGGTGAAAAGGAAAGTGCTGGCCCGGACGGATTCTCACGACGATATGGTCCGGGTAGAGCTGATGCGGAGGTTCGGCTATTACGTTACCGAATCCAGCGAACACAGTTCCGAATACAACGCCTATTTCCTGAAGCAGGGTCATCCGGAGCTGATTGACCGGTTTCGGATCCCGCTGGATGAATATCCGAGAAGATGTGAAAAGCAGATTGCGGACTGGGAAAAACAGAGGCAGGATCTGGTGCAGAACGCTGCACTGACGCACGAACGCTCCATCGAGTATGGCTCATACATCATAGAAGCCATGGAGATCGGAAAACCGTATCGGTTCGGCGGAAATGTGAGAAATGACGGTTACATCCGCAACTTGCCCAGGGAGGCCTGCGTGGAGGTGCCGTGCTATGCGGACAGAACGGGGATCCATCCTGCGTCGGTGGGGGATTTGCCCTGTCAGCTGGCGGCCCTGAACAGGACGAATATCAACGTACAGCTTATGACCATCGAGGCGGCGGTTACCCGGAAAAAGGAAGCGATCTATCAGGCGGCGATGCTGGATCCCCATACGGCATCGGAGCTGACCATCGATGAGATCGTCGCGATGTGCGATGAACTGATTGCAGCGCATGGGGATTATCTTCCGGAATATCGTTGATTCTGGAAAAACATAACAGGTGAGGGAAAAAGCAAAAAACGATAAACTATCTGGGAAAGCCACATGGAATGGCGGAAAGGAGCGTTACATGAAAAAGAAACTGGCGGTATTTTTATGCGCGGCGATGGCTCTGGGGCTGACGGCCTGTTCTGCGGAGCAGACTGCGCAGACAAATGACGCGTCTCAAACGGAAATGACCGGGGCTGAGAGCACAGAGCAGAGCGTTGCGGAGGGCGGGACATCGGAAGCTCCTGTGGAACTGGAGGTGGCATTCTGGGGCGACAAGGCGGAAATTGAAATGAAATCCGCGCTGTTGGAACAGTATGAGGAAGAGCACCCAAACGTCACCATCAAGCAGACCTATACGGACGGGGGAACCTATCAGGCGAAGCTCCAGATGTGGTTTTCTTCGGGAAAGGCGCCGGATGTGCTGGGAATCGCCAACGATCTGATCGAACCCTATAAGGAGCTGGGGGTCATCGAAGACCTGAAGCCTTATATGGAGGCGGACGGGATGCTGGACGGAAATACCTGGGAACAGTCCGCCGTGGATTCCTTTACTTTTGGAGAAAATATTTTCGCGGCCCCTTATATTTATAAATCTCTGGCCGTCGCATACAATAAGGACCTGTTCGATGAAGAGGGAATTCCTTATCCTTCGGAGGACTGGACGGAGGACGACCTGCTGGATGCGGCGCGCAGCCTGACGAAGGGGGAAGGGACGGACAAACAGTGGGGCATCAGGATGAGCACTTATCCCACCAATTTCTACCGGAATATGTTCGGTTCTCCGGCCTATCTGGTGGAGGAACGGAAGATGAACGTCAGGGACAACGACGAGATCAAATATGCGATGCAGCTGTTTTCCGATATGGTGAAAGAGGGCATAACGCCCAACGAGACGTTTGACAGCATGTTGGGATCCGGATTCGAAACCGGGAAATTCGCCATGGCCATCGTGGCACCCTGGGATATGGCGACCCTTGACAGCATGATCGGGGATTCCTTCGCGTGGGACGTGGAGGTATTGCCCTATAATGAAACCTTTGAGACTCCCTGGAAAGGCTACTTGTTCGCGGACGGTTTTACCATGACTTCAGCCTGTGAAAATAAGGAGGCAGCATGGGATCTGATCAAATGGCTGACGGCATCCGAAGAAGCTCAGGCTGCGTCCGCAGCAGCAGGGGTTCCGGTCTATACCCCCTATGCAACCAGCGACGCATATCTGAACGAATTCACTACCTCGAATCATTATAATAAGAAAGTATTTGTGGATATGCTGAAAAATTCCGTAGGAGGGCAGACGACCGGCGTGTGGGCGCAGATAAACGATGAAATGAACCTGGAATACCAGAGAGCGGTAGCGGGAGAAATCACAATAGATGAAGCGATCGATCTGATCGATCAGAAAGGGACACAATTCCTGGAAAGCGCGGAGTGATGGAGAAAAAAAGACAACGGCTTAACAAAAACGGTATATACAGAAAACAGGAAAGATATTTCTACGGGTTCATTTCCCTTTGGCTGATCGGTTTTTTCGTCTTCGTTCTGGGGCCCATGCTGTATTCTCTTTATGCCTCTTTTACGGACTGGAATGGGATTACGGCTCCCGTCTTCGCCGGGATGAAAAATTATATCCGCGTCTTTACTCAGGATGACCTGGTGGGAAAAAGTATCCTGAATACGCTGGTCTTTACATTGGTGTCCGTTCCGCTGAATCTGGTAATCGGCCTGGTGCTTGCTACGCTGTTGAACAGGCGCTACTTCGCCTCCAATTTTTTTCGGGCCCTGTTCTATATGCCCTCGGTGATCGCCGGCGTGGCCATTTACATCGCCTGGACTTATCTGATGAATACCAACAACGGAATCTTCAATCTCTGGCTTTCCCGGCTGGGAATGGATGCGGTAGGGTGGCTGACCGATCCGCACTGGGCCATGCCGTCCATCATTCTGGTCAACGCTACCAGCTGCGGCGGGCAGATGCTGATCATTCTGGCGGGACTGCAGGACATACCGAGGGACTATTATGAATCCGCCATGCTGGACGGAGCGGGAAAGCTGAAACAGTTTTTCTCCATTACCCTTCCGCTTCTGACGCCGGTAGTATTTTTCAACGTGATCATGAGTATTATTGCGGGGCTGCAGGTATTTACGCAGCCCTGGATCCTGACGCAGGGAGGCCCCATAAATGCCACCTACGTATATGGAATTCATTTGTATAATAACGCCTTTCGTTATTATCAGTTCGGGTACAGCTGCGCTTTGGCATGGCTTTTGCTGGCGGTGGTACTGGGCGTGACAGGACTGGTCTTCGGCAGCGCGAGACGCTGGGTATTTTACAGAGAGTAGGTGATGCGACATGAAAAAGGAGCTCCGCGGCGACCGGCTGCGCGGAAGGAAGTGGAAGAGACATATGGATGCGGTGCTGACGAATGCGGCGCTGATCGTCCTGTCCATCCTGTTCGTGGCCCCGCTGGTCTGGATGATCTCTCTGGCGTTTAAAACGCCGGAACAGTCGGCGATTTATCCTCCGCGCCTGATTCCGAATCCGTTTTCGCTCAGAAGTTTTGAAGAAGCGCTGTCAGGAGGAATGTTTCTGACGTATTTGAAAAATACGGTGTTCATTACGGCGATGAGTACGTTGGGGACGTTGATCAGCAGTTCTTTGGCGGCATTTGGATTCGGATGCCTGTATTGCCGGATCAAAGGCTTCTGGTTTACGTTAATGCTGTCCACGATGATGATTCCGTCCATGATCACCCTGATTCCCGCGTATTCCATCTACGCGCAACTGGGACTGACGGACAGCCCGCTTCCGTTGATTTTGCCCCTTTTTTTCGGCGGAAGCGCCTATTCGATTTTCCTGCTGAGGCAATTCTTTATGACGATGCCCGCCTCTTTGGGAGAAGCGGCGTTTCTGGACGGATGCAGCTGGCCAGGCGTATTCATTCACATCTATTTGCCAAATGCCAAACCTGCGCTTCTGGTGGTGACAATGTTCGCTTTTGTGAATACATGGAATGATTTTTTTAACCCGATGGTCTACCTGTCTTCGCCGGAAAAATACACCATCGCCATCGGTCTGGCGGCGTTTAAAAAGATGTACGGAGGAACCATGGATCTGGGGCCGCTGATGGCCATGTCCCTTTTATGCGTAGCGCCCATCATCCTGCTGTATCTGTTCTGTCAGAAATATTTTGTGGAGGGAATTGCCACCAGCGGTATCAAAGGCTGAGACGGGCAAAAGAGAAGAACATGAAAAAAAGAATCGACATTCTCCTGTGCAATCATTTCGACCTGACCTGGAGGAGATGTTTTTTAAATCCCCTGTTCTGGCAGGGGAAAACCTGGATCCCCTATGCCAGAATCCAGGAATTTTACATAAAGCGCTGTCTTGCCATGTGTGAAAAGGACGAAACGTTCCGCTTTAATGTGGAAAGCCCCGCCGTGCTGCGGACCTATCTGGAAAGGCATCCGCAGGACGAAAAGAAGATCCGGGAGCTGATCGGAAGCGGCCGCCTGGATCTCCCTTTTACAGGGGATAATATCGTGGACAGCAATCTGGTGGAAGGGGAAAGCCTGATCCGGAACTTCCTGTACGGCTGGCGCTATATGAAGAGGCTGGGGCACGACGGAGGAAAGATGGCATATCGAAGGGATGCCTTTGGAAATAGCGCCCAGCTGCCGCAGATTTTAAAAGGCTTTGGAATGGAGTGGGTCTGGGGACTGTCCTATACGGAACCGGTTGCGCCGGTCTGGGAAGGGCTGGACGGCAGCCGGATCTTTTGTCAGGAGCCGCCGTCCTTTGCGGAGAGCGGAAGCATTGACAAATACGCGCCCTGTCCCGTCTGCCGGGGAAGCGGGGAACGGGACGGACTGGAATGCCCCGCCTGCGAAGGAAAGGGGATCGAATGGAAAGCGCCCAAATTTGAGATCAATTTGCCTGCGGCGCCGGAAACAATCGGGTCGTACGGGATATGGACGCAGCGCAGCGAGGAGCTGATTCCGCCCTGGTCCATGCTGGGCTGGCCGGAAAGGATGGAAAGAGTTCTGGAGAAGCGGGGTGAATCTGCGGAAGTCCGTTTCGCCACCTTTTCGGATCTGTGGGAAGCGGAAAAAGAAAAGGTGAGGAGGACTGCGGGCGATCCCGGGGCACGGATCCTGGACGGCTGCGAGCTGAACGCCAACAATACCGGGGTTTACGTCAGCCGGATCGGCCTCAAGCAACGGTGCAGAAGCTGCGAAACGAGGATGTTCGAACTGGAACATCTGCTGGCGCAGGCCGTGGATGGCGGAATGGAATATCCCCGAAGGACGCTGGAAAAATTGTGGGAAAAGATTCTGCTTCTTATGTTCCATGACGCGGTAACCGGAACCGTGGTGGATGCCGCGGCGCAGGAACTGGAGGATACAGGACGGCAGGTTCTGGAAGAAATCGGGAGGCTGGAAAAGGAGGCATATTCCTTTCTGAGAAGGCCGGAGGACGGCATTTACACGGTCTTCAATTCCGGGCTGGCTGCCTGGAAAGGGAGTTTACCGGTAAGCCTGGAGGGAGAAGAGCCCTGTTCCTTTGAAACGGAGGAAGGGGAGCCGGTACCGGCCCTGGCCTGGGAGAAGGGGGAGAGAGGATTTCATACCCGCCTGCTGCTCCCCGAAATCCTGCCGTTGTCCCCGCTTTCGCTGAAGCGGATACCCCTTCGACAGGACGCGCCTTCCGGCATGATCAGGGAATTTCGCGCGGACGGTCTGCCGGACGGGGAGGAAAACGCGGTGGAGATCGAAAGCGAAAGATTCAGAATCAGAGCGGACGGCAGGGGAATCGTTTCCATTCTGGATCGAAAAACCGGGATCCGGCTGCAGGAAACGGATGGGATTCGGATCCACGAAATTTATCTGGAGCACGATGAGGGATCTCCGTGGACCACGCTGAGCGCAGATCGGAGACGGGAAAAACTGTCGGAGAAAACAAGGCTGTGCCGGATGGAAAAAAACGACGTGTACGAGAGCCTTACCTTTAAAGTAGAGCCCTGCAACGCCAACACCGTGGAGGGAACGGAACTGTCCTGGAGCGTCATTCTGGAAAGAAACGGAGACCGGATCGACTTTTTCCTCGACATGGAATACTGGGATACCTATAACAGGAGAATCAGGGTGGCTTTTCCCGCCGGATGGAAGGGAAGGGCGCTGTATGAAATCCCTTATGGAACCCTGCAGAGGGACAGCTATCCGGGCGGTTTCGATCAATGGGATAACGCCTGCGGGGACTGGCCCGCGCTTCACTGGGCCGGAATAGCCGGAGAAAGGGCGGGCATGGCCGTGATCAACCGGGGGACTCCATCCTATGTGGCGGAGCATGGGGATGCGGGAGATACGCTGTTGTTGTCCCTGCTGCGGAGTCCCTGCGTTCCCACCTATCTGCACGAACCCCGTTCTTATGATATGCGCGGATACGACGGGATGCGGGATACGGGAAGGCATCAGTTTCGGTATGCTCTCTACCTCTGCGACGGGGCCCTGGAGGAATCGGACATTGTGGATGCAGCCGAAGCTTTCCATATCAATCCCGGTTTTGTGGAAGGAAGGTTGCGGACGGGAGCTGAGCCGGAAGTGAAAAGCGATTGCGTCAGGCTGTCCGCCTGGTACGCAAACGGGAAGAAAGAGAGCGTAGTACGCCTGTTCGAATATCGGGGAAGGGGCGGGACTGTGGTTTTAAGGATTCCCGCAGGCCTTCGGGCATGGCGTTGCGATTTGAAGGAACAGGCGCTGGAGGAATACCCGGTGGAAGCGGATGGAAGTGCGGAAAGGAAGGGAACGATCCGGTTGTGCCTGCGCCCCTTCGAAATTCTGACGGTAAAGCTGGTCGGAGAAGATGAAACGTAAAGCTGTATTTTTTTCTTTTCTTTTGTTCTTATATTATTGCAGATACTGTATTTTATACTCGTTCGCATCGGTCTTTTTCGATGAACAGGGGTATTCGGCCGTCCGAATCGGCCAGCTGGCAGCAGCGTCGGGGCTCGTGGTCATTTTTGCAGGTCCCATTGCGGGGATGCTGGCCGACAGGATTGGCAGCGAGAAAAAAGTGATTCTGTCCTGTCTGCTGCTGACTTTTATCCTGACGGCGGAGGTATATGCGGTCAGAAAAGAGTTTTATGCTCTGCTGCTGTCGTACGGCGCAGTTTCCTTTTTCGACAAAGCGATAAGCCCCCTGCTGGACAGTTGGATCGTCAGAAGCGGGGGAAAAGACAACGCCCTGCCCTATGGCCGAATCCGCGCGGCTGGTTCCCTGGGCGGAGCGCTGAGCGCGGCAGGGACCGGGGCGCTGATCGATGCGGCGGGATTCGGCATGGTTTTTTTCCTGCATATGGGAATGACTGCGCTTCTGTTCCTGGGAGCGCTGTACGCAGGAAAGCGCTGGGATGTTTCGGGAGGAAAGGCGGGCGACGGGAACCTTTCGGACGGAAAATCCGGGAGAGAAAAAGCGCCGTGCGATGCCGCCCAAATGGCCCGTCCCCTTTCCTATGCGGCGCTTCTGGCCGTGGTGGTTTTCCTGTTTACGGGGGTGACGGCGGAAATCACCTATTACCCGATTTTGTTTCAGAAATGCGGAGGGAGCAAGGCCGGGCTGGGGCTGGCCATGTTCCTCATGTCGGCCAGCGAACTGACGGGGATGGCCCTCTATCCCTCCCTTCGAAGGCGAGTACCGCTGCGCTGGGCGCTGTTTCTTTCCCTGATCGTCTATACCATAAAACTGGGAATCCAGGTTTTCGCATTCCGGATTCCGGTGCTGATGCTGCTGCAGCTTTTGCAGGGAGGCGCTTATGGGATTTTGCTTCCGGCGGTGACGGAAATGGTGCCGCTTCTGGCCGGCAGACGCCGCACAGCTGCGGCCCTGAGCGCCTGCCATGCGGGAATGCAGGGGGTCGGAACCGTGTTGGGAAACTGGGCGGCGGGCATGATCTGCGGGGCGTTCGGCCTGCGTCAGGCCTTCGCGGCCGGAACGTGCTTTTGCGGATTGGCAGCCGCGTTGTATTTCATAGTTTTTTTCACCCCTCAAAAACGGTCTCCCCGTCTTTGATGGTCTGAAGGATTTTAATTTGTCTAAGCTCCATGGGATCCGTTTCCAGGGGATTTCGGTCCAGAATGACGAAATCAGCCCGTTTGCCCGGTTCGATGGAGCCTTTTTCATTTTCCTCAAAATACTGGTAAGCGGCGTTGATGGTGACGGCTTTGAGCGCTTCGGCCGCGGGAATGGCCTGCGCATCCAGCTTCAGCCCGCCCTTCGTGAGCCGCACCGCGCTGCACCAGATCGTCTCCAGCATGTCGGGCTGAATGACGGGCGCGTCCTGATGAAAGGTGAAGGGAATTCCATCCGCCAGAGCGGAGGCAGCAGGGCTGATGTGGGAAGCCCGTCTCAGGCCGAAGTTCTTCACATGGATATCGCCCCAGTGGTAGACGTGGGCTGCAAAAAAGGAAGGGATGATGCCGAGCTGTCTGACGGCGGGGAGCTGATCGGTGCCGAGAAGCTGTCCGTGGATCAGGACGGGGCGGAGGGATTTCAGGGGAAGCCCCTCGTCTTCAACCTTTTGACAAACGCGCAGAAACTGGGCGGCAGCGGCATCTCCGTTGCAGTGGGCCAGAAGCTGCACGTTCTTTTGGACGGAAAGCCTTACGAACCGTTCCGCCTCCTCGTCCGTCAGGGTGCCGTATCCGCAGTCGTTTTCGCTGCCTTCGTAAGGCGTGCGCATCCAGGCGGTGCGCCCCTGAGGAGAGCCATCCAGGAAGATTTTCATCCCGCCCAGTTTGAAATGGTTCCTGTATACGCCGTGACAGCCGGGCAGCGCGCGTTCGACGGCGTCTGCCTCTCTGGCGTCGGCGTATCCCACCACGTCCAGCCACAAAAGCTTTTGCTCCATCAGGGTCCGGCAGAGGGGAGCCAGCGGCAGGGGAAGCATTCCCTCCTGGACGGTGGTGATGCCGTAAGACGCGTATGCTTCCTGCGCGCGGGCGTAGGAAGCCATGAGATCTTCCGTGGAGGGCATGGGAACTTTCTGGAGAAAGGAGAGAAAAGCGTTTTCTTCCAGGTAGCCGGTGGGCTCGCCGTCCCGGATTTCGATGCGGCCTCCGGAGGGGCAGGGAGTGTCGGCCGTGATGCCCAGAAGCCGCAGGGCAGCGGAGTTGAATACGCCCATATGCCCGGACTTATGCTGAATCACCAGCGGGTGATCCAAAACCGCCTGATCCAGCACGGCTCTGTCCGGGTGTGCGCCTTCGCTGAGCAGATTGTGGTCATACCCTTTTCCCATGATCCAGGCGCCGTCGGGAATCCGGGTCCGGGAGAGGAAGGAACGGATCCGGGAGACGATTTCATCAAAATCTGCCGATTCGTCCAGCTCAACCTGAAGAAGGGAGGTGGCATAACCGGAAAAATGGCCGTGGGCATCCATGAAAGAGGGAAGCAGGGTGGCCCCTCTCAGATCCACAAAACGGGTCCGGGACGGGGCCTCCTTTTGCGCCTGCGCAGAAGGGCCGTGCGGAGCGTCGTATCCACGGATTTCCGAGACGCTTACAGCCCCGGAAGTGCTGACGATGCGCCCGTCCTGCACCGTCACGGTTTTCGCCGTGGGCTGCGCCGGATTCATGGTCAAAATGGTGCCGTTATAATAGATCGTTCTGCTCATAAAAGCCTCCGTTCCGGAGCGTAAAGCTGCTCTCCGTTTCTTTTTTAACGGGGCGCCGCCGGCGCCCCGCTTAAGAAGAGTATAGCCCGAAAGGGAAGAAAAGTACACGGAATCCGGCAAATTACAGCCGGATTTTCATCACGATCTTGGAGACGGACGCGGGGGCGTCCAGGATGCAGCCGGGCCGGTGCGCTTCTCCCGGGAAGAGGATGAGAAAGTCGTTCGGGCGAAGCGGGACCCACAGGGGATTTGCGGCAAAAGCGGCCGTTTCGCAATCCTTTGCTGAATCGTAGGGGTTCGGAGCATTTGCGAGTAGTGGCGGCTATTTTTTCCTCCGAAAGATTGTGTAATACAATTTTAATATTTTTTCCGGGAAATTTATGGTATACTCGTTCTAAAGCGTAGAAGAATGTCGAAAAGAAGAGGGATGGACGGAATGGTGGAAGAACAGTTTGTCAGGACCGCGCTCCTGCTGGGCGAGGAGGGCGTGGAGCGCCTGATGCGCGCGCGCGTCGCGGTCTTCGGAATCGGCGGGGTCGGCGGGTTTGCGGTCGAAGCGCTGGCCCGGGCGGGGATCGGCGCGTTTTTGCTGGTGGACAGCGACCGGGTTTCCGTTTCCAACATCAACCGCCAGATCATCGCGGACTGGAACTCGGTGGGGCGCTACAAGACGGAGGCCATGCGGGATCGCATCGCTGCCATCAACCCGAAGGCGCGGGTGGAGACGAGGGAATGCTTTTTCCTGCCGGAGAACGCGGAGACCTTCGATTTTTCTTCCTTCGATTATGTGGTGGACGCGGTGGATACGGTCAGCGCAAAAATCGAGATCATCGTCCGGGCGAAGGCGGCGGGCGTTCCCGTCATCAGCTGCATGGGCGCGGGCAACAAGCTGGATCCGGCGCGGTTTGAGGTGGCGGATCTGTCCGAAACCAGCGTCTGTCCCCTGGCCCGGGTGATGCGCCGGGAGTTAAAGAAGCGGGGGATCGCCGGATGCAGGGCGGTCTATTCCCGGGAGGAGGCCAGGACACCCCTGCCGGGGCTGCTTTCGGAGGAAGAGGCCGGCAGCAGGCGGAGCGTGCCGGGCAGCGTCTCCTTCGTGCCCTCCGCAGCGGGGCTGGTGGCGGCCGGAGAGGTGATCCGGGATCTTGCGGGCGTCTGAACGATATGGCTGCTGTTTCAGGATGATTTCCATAAAAACGTTGAAAAAAGAGGAAAAACGGATATACTAATAGGCGGCGGCAAAGCGGCCGACTATGTGATTTGGAGAATTTCGGATGAGTATCAATTCCATGCTGTTTCTGACGGCCTTCCTTCCCGCAGCCTTCGCGCTGGACAGGCTGTGCATCAAAAATATCAGGGCGAAAAACGTGCTGCTCCTTCTGGCGAGCCTGTTTTTTTATGCCTGGGGCGAGCCGGTCTATATCCTGCTCTTGCTGGCCTCCATCGCGGCCAACTACGGGTTCGGCCTGCTGATCGGGGCGCTGCAGAAGAAGGAAGGGATCCGGCATGCGCAGGCCTGGCAGCGCGCGGCGCTGACGGCCGGGATTCTGGTCAACCTGGGGATGCTGGGCTATTACAAATATTTCGATTTCGGGCTGCGGATTTTGAACCGGCTGCTGGGCCGGCAGTTTGAAATGCGCAATCTCCCCCTGCCCATCGGCCTGTCCTTCTTTACGTTCGGAGCGATTTCCTATCTGGTGGATCTGTACCGGAGGCGCTATCCGGCCGAAAGGAATCCCGTGGACATGGGGTTGTATATGGCGTTTTTCGCGAAGATATCCGTGGGCCCCATCGCCCGGTATCAGGATCTGGGCGGCCAGCTGAAGGCGAGGACAGAGACTGCAGAGAAGACGGCGGAAGGGATCCGCAGATTTTCCTACGGCCTGGCGAAAAAGGTGCTGCTGGCGAATATTCTGGGGGCCTGCGTGGATAAGATTTACGGACAGCCGATGGATAACGTGACGGGCGCCATGGTCTGGTGCGCCGCCCTTTTGTATACCCTGCAGATTTATTACGACTTTTCCGGATTTTCCGACATGGCGGTGGGCCTGGGGAAGATGTTCGGCTTCGAGCTGTGCGAAAACTTCCATTATCCCTACCTGTCCGGCTCCATTCAGGAATTCTGGCGCAGGTGGCATATTTCCCTGAGCTCCTGGTTCCGGGACTATCTTTACATTCCGCTGGGCGGGAACCGGAAGGGCAGGCTGCGCACGTATCTCAACCTGGGAATCGTCTTTCTGGCTACGGGGCTGTGGCACGGAGCCACTTCCGCCTTTCTGGTATGGGGGATGTTCCACGGATTTTTCATCATCGCAGAGCGGATCGGGCTCAAAAAAGTGCTGGAGCGCGTCGGATTTCTGCGCTATGTCTATACGGGACTGATCGTGGTGTTCGGCTGGGTGCTGTTTCGGGTGGCGAATCTGCAGCCGGCCCTGGAGTACATAAAGAGGATGCTGTTGCCCTGGAATTACACGGAGAGCACCGTGGCGCTGCCCGAGCTGATGAGCAACCGCTGCGCCCTGGCGGCCGTGGCCGGCGTGCTGGGGATGGGGATCCTGCAGGCGGCCCTGGAGAAGTTCTGCCCCTCCGTCCGGAAATGGAAGGGGAGCCTGGCGGAAATGGTCTGGTGCCTGCTCCTTGTGGCGGCGTCCATGCTGCTTCTGGTCAACGGAACGTACAATCCGGCCATCTATCTGAATTTCTGACGGGAGGGAGCTATGAAAAAGAGAAATGCCATCGTCTGGTTCATCTGTTTTGCACTGTTGCTGCTGCTCCCGCGGGCGGTCTGGATCGCGGCCGGGGACCGGTTTGAGACGGAAGCGACGGAGAACGGGGCGACCGCGCAGTTTCCGAAGCTGACCCGGGACAATTACCGGGAATTCGCGGCCCAGTTCGAGGGCGCGTATAACAACGGGGTGCCCTTCAGAAGCCAGCTGATCTCGCTGAACAGCCTTCTGGACGTGAAAGTGTTCGGCGAGAAGGAAATCAACGATAAAGTGGTCATCGGGGAGGAAAACTGGCTGTTCTACAGCGCGGAGAGCGACATCGACGATTTTAAGGGGAGCAACCTGTTTTCCGAAGAGGAGCTTTTGGCCATCGCGGATAACCTGACGGTTTCCGCAGAATGGCTGGAGGCGAGGGGCAGCGAGTTCGTCCTCTTCATCGCTCCCAACAAGGAGACGATCTACGGGGAGGAAAACCTTCCTTCCTATTATAAACGGGGAGAACAGACCCGGGTGCGGCAGCTGGTGGACTACCTGCGGGAGAATACGGACCTTCGGGTGGTGTACCCGGAAGAGGAAATGAAGGAATACAGGGACGACTGGTCCCTTTACTGGCACTACGATACGCACTGGAATGCGGCCGGCGCCTACATCGGAGCCCGCGCGCTGCTGGCGGAGCTGGGAATCGAAGTGCCGCCGCCGGAGGAAGTGACCTTTACCCGGGACGATTATTCCGGATACGATCTGGCCAGAATGATGAACCTTCAGGACTATTATGAAAAAAATATGGCCAGCGACGTCAACTATATCGTGACGGGTTACGAGCCCAACAACCTGCAGACGGTTTCCATCGACGACGCCACGGCGCTGATCTATCATTCGGACGCTCCGGATGGGCGCAGGTTTTTCATGGTGCGGGATTCCTTTGCGGGGGGAATGGCGGGCGTTCTGGCCAGCAGCTTCGCGGACAGCTACATGGCGCACTGGAACGGCTTTTTCGAGCAGTCCATGGTGGAGGAACAGGATCCCGACGTGTTCGTCCTGGAAGTGGTGGAGCGCAGGCTGGATTATCTGAGCGCATTCCGCCTGTCGGATTGAGGACCGGGAAGGATAGTTATGCAGGAACAGTCAAAAAAGAGCAGTTCTTTTGTAAAACAGGCGGGCATTCTGGCGGCAGCGGGCATTCTGTGCAGGATCATCGGGCTGCTGTACCGGGCGCCCCTGACCGCCATCATCGGGGAGACGGGAAACGGCTATTACGCGCCGGCTTACCGGTATTATCAGATGATCCTTCTGATTTCCTCCTACAGCATTCCCGTGGCCGTCTCGAAGGTGATTTCCCAGAGGCTTGCCCTTCGCCAGTACCAGAACGCGCAGCGGATTTTCCGCTGCTCCCTCCTCTACGTGGTGATCGTGGGAGGGGCGGCCAGCCTGTTCGCCTTCTTTGGGGCGGATTTTCTGATCCCGGGCAACGCGGCCATGGTGCTGCGCACGCTGGCGCCCACCATTTTCTTTTCCGGGCTGCTGGGCGTTTTGCGGGGATATTTTCAGGCGAATAAGACCATGGTGCAGACCTCGGTTTCCCAGATCATCGAACAGATTTTGAACGCCGCGGTGAGCATCGGCATGGCCTGGTTTTTGATGAGCCTGTTCGCGGGGGAAAGCGAATCCACCCAGGCGGCATGGGGCGCGGTGGGAAGCGCCGTGGGGACGGGGGCCGGCGTGCTCATCGCCCTGGCCTTCATGCTGCTGGTTTACCAGATGAACCGCAAAGTGATACAGAACCGGCTGAAACGGGACCGCACTGCGGATCTGCTCTCCACCGGCGAAATTTTCAAAATCATCATTTTCATGGTGACGCCGGTGCTGCTGAGCACCTGCGCTTACAACGCCAGCTCCCTGATCAACCAGTCCATCTATATCGGGCTGATGCAGTCCGTTCACGGTGCTGCCTATGAAGAAGTGCTGACCATCAACGGGATTTACGATACCCAGGCGGTAGGGCTTTCCAACATTCCCATCGCCATCGCATCCGCCATGGCGTCGGCAATACTTCCCAGTATCGCGGGCAGCTTTGAGACAAAAAATAAGAAGGACGTCAATCAGAAGATCCGGACCGCCATCAAAACCATCATGTTCATCGCGATTCCGGCGGCGGTGGGAATGACCGCGCTGGCCCGTCCCATCGTCTGGATCCTCTATCCTTCTCTGGAAAAGGAGAGCATGGATCTGGCCGGCGGGCTGCTGGCAGCCCTGGGCGCCAGCATCGTCTTCTATTCCCTTTCCACCCTGAGCAACGCGATCCTGCAGGCCGTGGGGAAGGCCACCAGGCCCATCGTGAACGCTCTGATCGCCCTGGCGGCGCAGTCCGCCATCGCTTCGGCTCTGGTGGCCTTTACGGAGCTGGGCATTTACAGCCTTCCCGTGGCCGTGACCGCGTATTCCTTCCTGATGTGCCTGTTGAACGGGATTTCCGTGAAAAACGCCACCGGCTATCGCCAGGAATTCGTCAATACCTTTTTGCTGCCGTTCTGGGCTTCCGTGCTCATGGGCGTTCTTGCCTTCGGCGTTTATCACGGCGTCGTATGGCTGCTGCCGGAGGGTTATGCGGGCAACGCGGCAGGGCTCGTTCTGGCCGTGGCCGCAGGAGCGTGCGTCTATTTCGCGGCGGTGCTGAAGTTCGGCGCCATGGGATCCGCGGAGCTCCTTTCCATGCCGGGCGGCAGGATTATTGTGAAATTTGCGGCAAAACTGCATCTGTTGAAGAAATGAAAAGGGATTTTGTAACATAAATGTAATAAAAAGTGAAAAAAGTTTGATTTTTAGGAGATTCAGGAGTACAATATCTTAGATTATGGCAACTGTTATTCGAAGATCGCGGTGTTTTGGAGAATGAGGATGAAAAAGATCGGATTATTTTGTCTGGCGATAGGAATGTCCCTGGCGCTCTGCGCCTGCGGACAGGGAAACGAAGAGACTGCGGAGGAAACGCAGGAGCAGGGAGCGCAGGAAGCCGAAAGCGGAGCTTCCGAGAGCCTTCCGGAGCAGGATGACCCGGTTCCCACCAGCTACCTGACGGGGCTGGAGTGCAGCGAGGAAGAGCGGGAGCAGCGCCCCATCGCCATCATGATCAACAACCTGGAGGCGGGATGCCCTCAGGCGGGGATCGGACAGGCTTCCGTGATCTACGAAGCGCCCATGGAAAAGGCCAGCGTCACCAGACTGATGCCCCTGTTCGAGAACTGGAGCGACCTGGAGTACATCGGCTACGTCCGCAGCGCCAGGGATTATTTCGTCTACAGCGCGCTGGAGTTCGATGCGATCTTCGCGCATTTCGGACAGGCCACCGTGTATACGGGAGACCTGATCAACGGCGATGAGGTGGACAATATCAGCGCGGCGGTGGCGGGGATCGACCGCCCGGCCACGAAGGCCTTTATGCGCTCGGACGATAGAAAGGCCCCTCACAACGTCTACACCACGGGGCAGGATCTGATGGACGCGGTGGAAAAGTTCCAGTACAGCCTGACCTATCACGACACCCACAAACAGAAATTCGCCTTCGCGCCCTATGGGGAGGAAGCGGACCATGCCGGCGCTCCGGAGGCTTCCGTGATCTATCCGGGCGGAAAGAAGACCGGCCTGGCCAACGGCTATTCCAACGTGGAGGCCAGATTTGAATACAATGAAGAAGATGGGAAATACTACCGCTATCAGTACGGCGGCGAGCACATCGACGAGCTCACCGGCGAGCAGCTGGCCGTGGAAAACGTCATCTTCCAGTATTGCCACGGGGAGTTTAGGGACGACGAGGGCTATATGGCGTTCGAGTGCCACGGCGGCTGGCAGGAGGGAGACGCCGAGAGCGGGGATTTTAAGGCCGTGGTATTTACGGGAGGCAGGATGATCGAGGGAACCTGGTCCAGATATTCGGATACGGATCCCGCCCTCTACGTGGATGAAGACGGCAATCCCATCGAATTGAACCGCGGCAAAACCTGGGTGTGCATCATCTGGGACGAGCATGCGGACGACGTCGTGATCGAGTGACGTCGAAGCGGCATTACAAAAGATAAATGTGAGGTGCAGACAATGAAGCAGATTTGGAACAGCTTCCGGCTGGCTTTTTCCATGTATTCCATTTTCCCTGCCAGGCAGGTGGAAAAGAACAGGGAAAATATGAAATATATCCTCATTTTCGTGCCTTTGATCGGCGCGATCATCGGGTTTTTGATTAAGCAGTGGCAGGTGGTGAGTCCTTATCTGATCGACCGGGATCTGATGGGCGCGGTGGTCTGCGCGATCCTCCCGATCTTTCTGTCCGGAGCCTCTTTTCTGGACGGGTTTTTCCGCACCGTGGACGCCCTGTGCTCCCATCAGCCCAGAGAGGGCAAGCTGGAGATCCTGAAGGATTCCCACAGCGGTTATTTCGCCATCATCATCTGCGTCTGCTATTTCTTCATCATCGTGGGCCTCTGGAGCGAAATGCCTCTGGACAGCTGGCCTGTGCTGGCTTATGGATTCGTGCTTTCCAGGGCGCTGTACGGGCTCTCCATCGTGTTGTTTCGGCACAGCCAGGAGAGCAAGTGCTCCCTGTACATGGGGGATCAGAAGAGCCGGATGATCGTGGCTGCCTTCATGGTGGGGTATATCCTCATCTCCGTGGCGGGGATGCTGATGATCGATCCCATGGTAGCGGCCTACTGCCTGATCGGCGCGGGGCTGGCTTTCGTCTACTTCTGTTATGTGGCGTTTCGCCATTTCGGCGGCATCACGGAGGACATCGCGGGATTTTTCGTCCATGTCTGCGAGATCATGATGCCCCTTGTTGTGCTTCTGACCAGCCTTCTGACCAGGCTGGATATCGCGGGATAAAAAAGGGCGGGCCTTTAGAT
Source organism: Candidatus Eisenbergiella merdigallinarum (assembly GCA_019119355.1). GTDB lineage: Bacteria > Bacillota > Clostridia > Lachnospirales > Lachnospiraceae > Gallintestinimicrobium > Gallintestinimicrobium merdigallinarum. The sequence goes on along the minus strand of DWXE01000028.1, from coordinate 113,019 downwards.
GAACGCCGATAAGGAAGTTTGGAAAACAAACTAACCTAACGGCTGACAAACAGGATTGCAAACAGAGAGTTAATCACTTCCAAAAGTGGTCGGCTCTCTGTTTTTCTATCTCCGCATTGTTACGCAGTAGAACCTCATTTTTGAGGGAAAAGGTATAAATCTATTACTCTTGGCATTTTCGTTTTTGTAAGCCGCTTAAATCAAGGCTTTTTCGCCCTCTACTGCGTAACATTACTATGGCAATTCATATTGCTGTTTGCGCGAAACGAAATCTATGTGTCATTCCGGCTTCCGGTGTTGAATTACCCGATATTGGATTTTCCGACATCGGGTAATCCGACGTCGGAAAATCCAACGCAATTAAATAAAGATAGATAAAGTAAAGATTAAATAATTACGGATTTAATCAATTACCCATTCCATTCCTTTCCGTCTCTTAATGTTTCCTCTACCCATAAGCTGCCGGAATGGAAGCGAAAGGAATCGGAAATATAGAAGTATTATCAGTTGAGAAATTCCATAATTCAAAGGGAGCGCAAGCGGTCTATCCGATTGCGCTCTTGGCTGCCACATAGCAAGGACAGGGAAAACCGTCAAGGACGCGAAGCGCGAAGTTTATCCTTGACGGCTTTCTCTGGCTTTGCTACTTGCTACCTGTCAAAACGGAATTGCAGGATAGCTTTGATAAGCTGTGCTTTCAAACGGTCTTGAATATCGTCGTTGATATGTCCACGATAGGTAGACAGATACTTGATGTGTCCGGCATAGTGCCGCAATACTGTGTCAATCGCTTCCGGCTCTCCGGCGACTGCTTTTTCAATGATTTCAAAGGGTATCAGCTTCTTATTCCTCATGTTCTAATCTCTCCATTTCTTTCCGTAGCTGCTTTAATGCCGCTAATTTCCAATAATTCGCCGTACTTCTGTTTCTTCCATACTCTTTTCCGATTTGAGCGTCGGTGTAACCGAAGAAAAAGTATAGGAACAAAATATTGCGTCTTTGTTCGGTTAATTTGGATAGTGCGTTGGCTAACCGCTTACTTGCGACAACAATCTTTTGTCCTTTCACAACAAAAACAGTCGGTTGGTCGTATTGCTCAAAATAAGTATCTGTTGTGAACGCTTCAAACGACGTTTCAGACATCAAGTATTCAAGCGATATTTCCCGTTGCTGTTTTCGCCCGAAATCACGGTATGCGCTTATTGCTGCATTGCGGAGAACAACTTTACAAAAAGCAGCAAAAGTGTATTCGATATGCTCTTTGTATTCTTCCGAATAAATCATCTAACTCACCCCCTTTCTTCCCGGTAGGGGGTATTACAACAAACGCCCATGTAGTTGCAAAACCACATAGGCGTTTGGTAATATGAGTTATTTAAGCGTGCATAGTGATATGTGTATTCATACTGATAGCCGAAATATCCCGTTGTATGGAATAGACTTTTTTTAATAATTGAAGAATTTCATTTTTTACAAATTCCTCGTCTGCTGTTCACTATTTTTCATTATTTTCCCGTAAACAAAAATCAGCACAATAGCGACAGTTGTTTCCGAAACGGTTTGACTGAACAATACACCGGGAATGTCAAAGTAGTTTGCTAAAATAAACATACATGGGATATAGATAATTGTACGGTTAAATAATACATCAATAAGTGATATTTTCCATTTCCCAATAGCTTGAAGGACGCAATTCATACCTTCGACGATACACACTCCGAAAAAGCAAGGTATCCATGTCTGAAAAAATCTTTCCGCAATAGGCGCGACTTCTTCGACAGGCAAAAACAATCTTACTAATGGTCCTGGCGTAAGCATAACAAGTCCAAAACACAAAAATGCGTAACAAATGAGAATACCAAAAGCTCCTCGGATAATTGATTTTGTCCGTTTGATAGCTTTTGCTGCAAAGTTATACGAAATAAGCGGACGAACCCCTTGCACAACACCAACGCAGATTTGCATGAACGCATTACTAAGTTTCTGTACCGTTCCCCATGCGGCAAGCTCTGCCTGACCACCATACACCCCTAAAAGATAATTTCTAACAAAATCCCCGCAATTCATAAGAAAAATACTCAATCCCGCAGGAACACCAACAGATAGTGTATTTTTGGCAATCCCATTTCTTACAGAGTAATTCTTTGGACTTATACTCAATACGCTTACCTTTCTTTTGCGGTAAAACATTACGATAAAAAACAGGAATGAACTAAAATTTGAAATGCAGGTGGCAATGCCCGCGCCTACAATACCTTGATGAAATCCCAATACAAATATAGGGTCAAGAATAATATTGATAATTCCTGCTCCTGCAATTCCGATACTTGCTATTCTTGTTTCACCCTCTGCAACAAATAATTGTGACATTACCTGTGAACCTACCATGGCAGCGCAAGGAATATGCAGCACCCATAGAAGATAACCATTACAATATGCAATAGAACTTTCATCAGCACCCAATAGGCGTAAACAAGGCTCCTTTACAATCAATAGCAAAATAGAGATACAAGAGATAACCGCAATCGCCGTATAAAACGAAAAAGAAGAAAATTTCTTTACCTTTTCATAATTTTTTTCTGCAAGAGCTGCTGCTACATTCGCATTTCCACCTGTACCAAAAATCATGGCGGTACATGTCATAAACATAACCAGTGGAAAAGTGATAGTCATTGCAGAAATTTGATAAGTATCTCCTGTTCGTCCAACAAAAAATGCGTCTGTTAAATTAAGAATCAAAGTTGCAAGCTGACTGATAACAGACGGAATAATAAATTTTCCTAATGCCCTCGGTACACTCATATTCTCAAAGGCATTAACGCTTTGATTTACCATGTGTCAAACCTCCCTTTTGCTAACGTAATCAATAATGATTTCAGAAGCGCTTTCAATACTCAATTCACTTACATTCAGACATAAGTCATAGTTACGGGAATCTCCCCATTGACGATTTGTAAAAAAGTTATAGTAACTGGAGCGTTCCTTATCTGCTTGCGTGATTGCTTTAAGCGCGTCTTTTTCGGATAATTGATAGGTCTGCATAATGCGTAAAATACGCTCCTTTTGTTCGGCTCTAATAAAAATACGACATTTTGCAACAGAATTATCTATTACACTATCCGCACACCGTCCGACAATGACACAAGGCTTTTTGGCAAATTCCTTTATTAAGTCAAACTGCGCTTGACATACTTGTTCGGCAAATGAGCGGTTCTTTGTTCCCCATGTAAAACCCGGAAAAGCAGAGGTAGACATGGAAATAGAATATAGCAGACTATCTACTGGACGTTCATTATAGGTCTGAAAGATTTTCTCATTGATACCTGTACGTTTTGCAGCTTCCGTTATGAAACGCGTATCATAACATTCAATTCCTAATTTTTGGGCAATGTATTTTCCGATTTCACGTCCACCGCTGCCATGTTCTCGACCGATTGTAATGACTGTTTTCATTGTATATCCTCCTTTAGATATATAACATGTTATATATATGGGTATAAATAAAAACCGCGTTATACGAATTAAATTTCGCCAGAAACATTTTTTAGCATACGAGAAACAAATTGATAAAACAAATCTCGTTCTTCTTCTGTAAATCCAGCAAAAATTTTATCTTCATTTTTTAGCAGGTTTGGGTAAAAGACTTCTTGCAATGCAATTCCTTTTTCCGTAGGTTCAAGATAGTTGTAACGCATGTCATTTCCCTTTTTTACACGACGCACAAATCCTTTTGCCTCTAAACGGTTAATAACCCCGGCTACCGCAGGATTGCTCATTGCCATGAACCGTTCTAAATCTCTTTGTGTCATTGGTTCTTTTTCTTCTGCCCGGTTCTGCAATAGCAAAAACATTGCAATACTTTGCGAACTTGTCAAATCAATTTCTTTCAAGAACTTATTTGACATTGTTTCTGCGGCTATACTCAATTTTCGGATTTCTGGAATACATAGCGGCTTTGGAAGCTCCATATCATAACCCTCCACAATATATAACTAATTATATATTATAGTAGGCTGCGCTGCTAAATGCAAGAGATACTTTATAAATTTTTAATCGTACTTTGATATGCCTACAAATCCTCCGTTACAATATATTCGCTGTAATCTTTGGAGATTACAGCATTTTTCTTTTGTTCTTATTTGGCATTTTCAAAACTTTTTCGTATTAAGAAGTGAAGAAGAAAAATTGAAAAATCTCTCTCAAAACTTCGGCAAAATCGTCTTATGCGGTGTTGTAGGTAGTGAAAGGAAAATCAGAGGGTTTGGGAAACTTCCCAACAAGCAAAAATCGCCCGCTGTCGGCAGACAGAAAACGGACGATTTTACGGAAAGGGTACCCCTTTCCTATGCTTGCTATTCAGTTTTCACTTAGGCAAACTACGAAAGGACGGGAAAGGAATGGAAAGGAAACAAGATATTGAAAACAGCGGATTTATGCCAGAAAAGGGCAATCCGTTACAGGAAACAGTTACTTACAAAATCGGCGGCACGATTTTTGAGGTGTCAACGATTTGCGGCGGCTCGGAACCGCTTTATAGCAAAATGGAACGGCTCATAAAAGCGGAATCCGTCAAAACGCCTACTGACAAAGAAAAAGAAGTCCGCTATAATGAAGATAGCAACCTGTTTGTCGGGCGTTCATTACAGGAGGAATGAACAATGACAACGACGAAAAATTATCCCGACAACATTACCGCTTTATATGCAAGGCTTTCTCAAGAGGACGCTCTGGACGGAGAGAGCAACAGTATAGCAAATCAAAAGAAAATCCTGCTCAAATATGCAACGGACAACGGTTTTCCTAATCCTACATTTTTCATTGACGACGGCGTTTCGGGCGTTACGTTTGACAGACCGGGCTGGAATGAAATGATAAGACTTTCGGAAGCCGGAAAGGTCAAGACGGTTATCGTCAAGGATATGTCCCGCATGGGGCGCGATTATCTGAAAGTTGGCTACTACACCGAGAGTTTCTTTGCCGAGCGTGACATTCGCTACATTGCAATCAATGACGGAGTGGACAGCGATAAGGGCGACAACGAATTTACCCCTTTCCGTAATCTGTTCAATGATTTTTACGCACGCGATACAAGCAAGAAAATCCGCGCGGTCATGCGGGCAAAGGGCAACGCCGGAGAACATCTTTGTACCAATCCGCCCTATGGGTACAGGAAAGACCCAGACGACAAAAAGAAATGGATTGTAGACGAGGAAGCTGCCACTGTGGTAAAGAGAATTTTTGATTTGTGTATTGCCGGAAAAGGACCCATGCAGATAGCAAAAGTGCTGACAGCAGATGAGGTTTTGACGGTTAAAGCCTACTACGCAAAGCGCGACGGAAAGGTTATGCCGGACAACCTGTATCGGTGGGATTACAAATCCATATCGGGGATATTGGAACGCCCGGAATATACAGGGTGTACGGTCAATTTCAAGACCTATTCCAAATCCCACAAGCTGAAAAAACGTCTGCAAAATTTGCCGGAAAATTACCGTATCTTCCCCAACACGCAGCCTGCGATTATCGAGGAACAGGTATTTGAGAGGGTGCAGGAATTAAGAGCAAACAAACGCCGCCCTACAAAGACAGGAAGGCAAGGCTTATTTTCCGGCTTGCTTTATTGCGCTGACTGCGGCGAAAAGCTGTACTTTTGCACGACAAACAGTTTTACGCCCAAACAAGAGCATTATGTCTGCTCCAACTACAAGAGCAATACAGGTACTTGCTCCGCGCATTTTATCCGAGAAGAAACCTTAAAGCTGTTCGTTCTGCAAAGGATATTTGATGTAACGGCTATGTTCTTTGACGATATACAGAGCTTTCAAAACATGGTTTATCAGCAGAGATTTGAGGAAGCGGAAAAAGCAGTAAAGCGGCAAAAGAAAGAACTCGAACAGGCAAGGAAACGGATTGCCGAGCTTGACCGTATTTTTAAGCGGATTTACGAGGACGATATTAACGGCACAATCAGTCACGAAAGATTTTTGAAGCTGTCCGCCGAGTATGATGCGGAGCAAAAGGAACTGACAGAGTTTGTCAAGATAGAGCAAGCTGCCGTTGATACTTACGAACAGGACAGAACGGATTTTGACAGCTTTGCTGCCGTTATCCGCAAGTATGTGGGAATACGGGAATTAACGCCTACTATCGTCAATGAGTTTGTAAAGAAAATTATTGTCCACGCGCCAGACAAATCCAGCGGACACCGCAGACAGAAGATTGAAATTGTCTGGAACTTTATCGGGGAACTGGAACAGGACGAGGACAAGCAAACGGTTGAAAGGCAGAGAAAAAGCAGAACGGCATAGCCTTTGACTATGCCGCCCTGCAACATGATTAAATTACTTCCTTATGGGCGTGTGCCTTTCGGGCCCGCCCTTTTAAAACGGAGAAAACCGCCGGGACAGGAATCCCTGCAGCCCGGCGGCGCGGGCGTCCTGAACGGACTGTGACAGGCGCTGGGGAGCTTCGGGATCGCAGTAATTTTTTCCGGTGGCTTCGAACAGGACGCGCTGGATCAGCTCCTGCCGGTGCAGGGAAAGGGGCTCCGAATACGAGGGATCTCCGGAAAGGTCCGTCAACTCGTCCGGGTCGTCCCGCAGGGAGAAAAACAGGCTTCTCTGAAAAGAGCCGTGTACCAGGAGCTTGTAGTCCGCAGAACGGATCATATAGCTGATGCAGGGGCGCCTGTCGGTGCCGTATTGCCCTTCCGAAAAAACATAAGAGCGGCCGGAATCGGAAAAGAGCATGGTCCGGCCGCACATGCCGGACGGCTGTTCGATGCCGCAGCAGGCCAGAATTTCAGCGGAAAGGTCGATGTTCTCAAAGAGTCGTTCGTCCTTTTTCCTCGGCTGATTGCAGAAGGAAGGGTATTTGATGATCAGGGGGATTCTGGCCAGGGGGTCATACAGATAATTGCCCTTGAGCAGCATGTGGTGATATCCCATATATTCCCCATGATCGCTGGTATAGATGATCATCGTATTGTCGTAGAAGCCCCTTTGGCGCAGAAAGTCCAGCAGTTCTCCCACACCGTCGTCGATCTGGGTGATGGAACCGTAGTACAGGGCCATCACCTCCTGCAGCCTGGAAAGGGTCAGCCCCTGATAATCGAAAAATCCGGGCCCGTTTTCCAGATCTCTCGCCGGGATCTGCCCGGTATAGCCGGGAAGGGGAGTGAGATGCCTGGGATCATAGAGCCGGCTGTAGGGAGCGGGAGGATCGAAGGGGTGGTGCGGCTTGACATAGCCCACCATGAGAAGATTCCCTCCTGCGGGATCCCAGCGCTCCATTTGCCGCAGCGCCTGTCGGGTGATCCAGGAGGTGGAGTGATGCGCTGCGTCCAGATCGGAGGGAAAAGCTCCAAACCGCTGAAAATACGATTCGCTGGCCGAATCCCTCCAGGAGGTCTGATCCGTCAGATCCAGGCGGTCGGCCAGCCCTTCTTCCATCAGCCAGGCGTGATAGTCGTCTTCGTAGCGGCCGTGGCCGTTTTGCTCGCAGAGCACCATCGTATCGAAACCAACGTCCTGATAGGCCGGGGTAAAGTGCATTTTCCCCACCGCGGCGGTTCGGTACCCGGCCGCCCTCATCGCGGAAGGGAAGGTGGGAGTGCCGGAAGGAAGGGTGGACTCGTTGGTCCAGGCGTTGTGCTGATGCGCATACTGACCGCTGAGCATGGAATAGCGGGAGGGCGTGCAGACCGGGTAGACGGTATAATGATTGGAATACAGGACGCCCTCTCCGGCCAGGGCATCGAGGCGGGGCGTTCTGATTTCGGCGTTGCCATAGCAGCCGAGGCAGTCCTGACGGTGCTGATCCGCAAGGATGAGAAGGACATTCGGGCGATTTGTGAGAGCGTTCATGTGGGTCTCCTTTTTCATTTAGCGGGACAGTTTCCGGTCAAAATGCTCCTTCGCGCAGACGGCGGCGCCGATCATGCCGGCGGCGTCCCCCAGCACGGCGGTGACGATGGTGCAGGCGCCGTAGGGGATGCGCAGGGCGTGGCTGTCCAGCACGTCTTTCGTGTACTGCAGCAGGCGGTCGCCCATGTTGGACATACCGCCCCCGACGATGATGATCTCCGGGTTATACAGGCTGAAGACCGCGCAGAGGCCGTAGCCCAGCAGCTCGCCGGTCTCCTGCATCGTCTCCGTGGCCACGGGGTCGCCCTCGTCATAGGCGCGGGAGAGGAGGTCCGCGGTAACCGCGTCCAGATCGTCCTCCACCCATTCGCAGATGATGCTGTGGCGGCCCTGCTCCACCTTTTCCCGGAACGTGCGCAGGATCCCCAGGGCGGAGACGTAGCGGCCCAGGCAGCCGGAGCTTCCGCAGCGGCAGGGGCGGCCTTCCCGGAACATATTGATGTGGCCGATTTCCCCGGCGGAACCGGTGGCTCCGTAGATGACCCGTCCGTCCACTGCGGCCGCGCCGCCCAGGCCGGTGCCCAGGGTGATCATCAGCACGTTCTTCCGGTTTTTCCCGGCGCCGAATTTCCATTCTCCGTAAAGGTTGACCCGGGCGTCGTTATCGATGCAGGTGGGGATGCCGAGATGGTTTTCCATCCAGGCCACGATGGGAACCTCCTCCCATTTGGGGAAGTTGGGGGAAAAACGGGAAATGCCGTTTTCGATGTCCAGGATCCCGGGAACCCCCATGCCCATGCAGCGGATGTCCTGAACGGACAGGTTCGTTTCGGAAAGGAGCTCCGTGATATTCGTATGAATGCGGGAAAGGACGTGCTCGGAGCCGTAAGCGACCTCCGTGGGCGTCCTCTTTTCGCCGATTTTGCGGAACGATCCGTCGAAAACGGAGGTCTTGATGTTGGTCCCTCCCAGATCGCAGCCGATATAATAATTTCCCATGAGCGCCTCCTTTTTGGACGTTTGCTTTGTCCTCCATTATAGCATGGGAAAAGAAAAAGTGGAAGGACGGGGAGAGTTGTGCTACAATCAGACGTATCAGTTCAGTCCGATGAGGAAACAGGCGGGGCGACAGCCCCGATAAAGAAGCGAAAGGATCGTTGCGCTTCGGAATGGAGGAAGAAATGATCGCGAAGAAATATAAGGATATGCTGGAAGAAAAATCCGTCATCCGCTCGCTGGCGGAGGTCGCCGGTCAGCGGGCGGCCGTCATCGGAAGGGAGAACGTCTTCGATTACAGCCTGGGGAACCCTTCCGTCCCCGTGCCCGAAGCGTTTACCCGGGCGGCGATCTCCCTGCTGAAGGAGAAGCGTCCCGAAGAGCTACACGGCTACAGCCCCACCCTGGGCATCCCGTCCGTGAAGGCCCAGATCGCGGAGTCCCTAAACGGACGGTTCGGGATGCAGTATGGGCCGGAGCACATTTTCCCGGTATCGGCGGTCGCGGCGGCCATCGCCCACGCCCTTCGCGCGGTGACGCAGCCCGGGGACGAGGTGCTGACGTTCGCGCCCTATTTCCCGGAGTATGGCCCCTACGTGGAGCTGGCCGGCGCGGAGCTGAAGGTGGTTCCACCGGACACCGGGAGCTTTCAGATCGATTTCGAAGCGTTTGAGGCCATGCTGGGGCCGAAGGTGGCCGCGGTGCTGATCAACACCCCCAATAACCCTTCCGGCGCGGTATATTCGGCTTCGACTTTAACCAGGCTGGCGGGGATCCTGACGGAGAAGAGCGCGCTTTACGGCCACGATATTTTCCTGATTTCCGATGAACCCTACCGGGAGATCGTGTTCGACGGGAAGGAGCAGCCCTATGTTTCCTCCTTCTACGCCAACACCATCTCCTGCTATTCCTTCTCCAAATCCCTGTCCCTGCCCGGAGAAAGGATCGGCTATCTGGCGGTGAATCCGGCCTGCCCGGATGCGGCGCTGATCGTGAACATGTGCGGGCAGATTTCCAGGGGGATCGGACACAACTGCCCGTCTTCCCTGATGCAGCTGGCGGTGGCGCAGACGCTTGATCTGACTGCGGATTTCTCCGTCTATGAGAAAAACCGCAACCTGCTCTACGATTGCTTAAAGGAGATCGGATTCGAAGTGGTAAAGCCCCAGGGAACCTTCTATATTTTCCCGAAGGCCCTGGAAGAGGATTCCGTGGCCTTCTGCAAAAAGGCGCTGGACTACGATCTGGTTTTGGTCCCGGCGGACAGCTTCGGCTGCCCGGGCTATTTCCGGATGGCTTACTGCATCGGGACGGAGAAGGTGGAGCGCTCCCTTCCCGTGCTGCGCAGGTTCGCCCGGGAAGTCTACGGGAAGTGAATCGCCGGAATGGCGAAAGTAAAGGAGGCATATTCATGTTATATCAGGCAGGACTGGTGCTGGAAGGCGGCGGGATGAAGGGCGTGTATACCGCCGGCGTGCTGGACTATTTCCTGGATCAGGGGATCGACTTCGCGAAATGCTACGGCGTTTCCGCGGGAGCCTGCCATCTGTGCAGCTATCTGTCGAAGCAGAGGGGCAGAGCCTATGCGGTGGTGACGGATTATCTGCACGATCCGGATTACTGGGGCATTTCCAGCCTGATCCGGACGGGGGACCTGTTCAACGCGGACATGTGCTATCACCGGATCCCGGACAGCCTGAATCCCTTCGACTATGAAACGTATGAGAAAAACCCCAGCAGGGGCTACGCGGTGGTGACCAATATCGAAACGGGCAGGGCGGAATATCTTCCCATGGAAGACCTGCGCCAAAATATCGATGCGGTGCGCGCCTCCGCCTCCCTGCCGCTGGTTTCCCGCAACGTCAGAATCGGCGACGGCCTTTATCTGGACGGGGGACTGGCGGATCCCATTCCGCTCCTGCATTCCGTGCTGGACGGGAACAGGAAAAACGTGGTGGTCATGACGAAAGAGGCGGGCTATCGCAGGAAGCCCTCCGGGCAGCTGGGCCTGATCCGGCTCCGCTACGCCCGCTATCCGAAGGTATACGAGCTGATGAAAAACCGCCATATCGAATACAACAGGACGCTGGATTACCTTCAGGAGCAGGTGAAGAACAAAACCGCCTTTCTCATTCAGCCGGCGGTGAAAAGCGAAGTGGGACGGATCGAAAAGGATGAGAAGAAGCTGCGCGCCCTGTATGAAGAGGGATACGAGGAAGCCGGGCAGCGCTATGACGCCCTGATGGAATTCTTGGAAAGCTGAAAACGGAAAAGAATAAGGACGGAGGAAAGACGAGTGGATTTTTTGATGGAGCTTTTGAAGGCGGCGCTGTTCGGCGTCGTTGAGGGGATCACGGAATGGCTGCCCATCAGCAGCACGGGACACATGATCCTGCTGAACGAGATCGTGCGCATGAACGTGGGGGAGGACTTCTGGGGAATGTTCCTGGTGGTCATTCAGCTGGGAGCCATCCTGGCCGTGGTGCTGCTCTTCTGGAATAAAATTTTCCCCTTCGACTTTTCGAAGAAGGGGAAGGAGATCGTGCGGCGCGATATCTTTTCCATGTGGTTTAAAATTGTAGCGGCCTGCATTCCGGCGGCCGTGGTGGGGATTTTCTTCGACGACCTTCTGGAACGATATCTGTACAATCCCCTGACCGTGGCGGTGATGCTCATCCTGTTCGGCGTGGGATTTCTGCTCATCGAGGGCAGGAACCGGGGGAAAAAGCCGCGCATCGACAGCCTGGACGCCATCGGCTACCGGGAGGCGCTGCTCATCGGCCTCTTTCAGCTGATCGCGGCTGTCTTTCCGGGCACCTCCCGCTCCGGGGCCACCATTCTGGGCGGGCTGATGATCGGGGTTTCCCGCACGGTGGCCGCGGAGTTCACGTTCTTTCTGGCCATTCCCGTCATGCTGGGGGCCAGCCTGCTGAAGCTGGTGAAATTCGGATTTTCCTTCACCGGGATGGAAGCCGCCATCCTGGCTGTGGGCATGATCGTGGCCTTCGCGGTATCCATGGCCGTGATCCGCTTCCTGATGGGCTATATCCGCAGGCATGATTTCAGGGTCTTCGGCTGGTACCGCATCGCCCTGGGGGCCCTGGTGCTGGCGTGGTTTTTCCTCTGAGCCAGAAACCTGGCACGGGGAAAGGCCGTAACCGGCGCGCTGTTTCAAAAAAAAGAAATGGCGCGCCGGTTTTTTTACAAAAAGTAAAATTTTTTACTCAGATTTTACAAATGCCTGTGGAAGACTTTGCATTTGGCTGTTACAATGGAAGGGAAAGAGAAAAACGAAAATTCCGGAAGAGGAGAAGCTTTTATGGGAATTGAAGATGTGTCAATGCTTTTTACGTTTATCGGCGGGCTGGGCATGTTCTTATACGGCATGCACATCATGGCCGAGGGCCTGCAGCACTTCGCGGGCGGCAGGATGCAGAAACTGATGGGATTTCTGACCCGGAACAGGATTATGGCCATCCTGGTGGGCACCGTGGTGACCGCCGTGATCCAGAGTTCTTCCGCTACCACGGTCATGGTGGTGGGCTTTGTGAACGCGGGCATGCTCAACCTGTCCCAGGCGGTGGGCGTGATCATGGGCGCCAACATCGGAACGACGGTGACGGCGTGGATCGTTTCCATGAGCGAATGGGGGAGCGTGCTCAAGCCCGAGTTTTTTGCCCCCCTGCTGGTGGGGATCGGCGCCTTCGTGGTGCTCTTTGTCAAATCGGATAAGAAGAAGCGGATCGGGGAAATCCTGATCGGATTCGCGATCCTTTTCATCGGCCTCACCTTTATGTCCGACGCCATCCTCCCCTATCGGGAGTCGCCCGTCTTTTCCACCGCGTTTACGGTGCTGGGCAAAAACCCGATCCTGGCGGTGCTGGCCGGCGCGGTGGTGACCGCCATCATCCAGAGCTCGTCCGCTTCCGTGGGGATTTTGCAGACCCTGGCGATGAACGGGATCGTGGGATGGAATTCGGCGATCTTCATCACGCTGGGACAGAACATCGGCACTTGCGTCACCGCGCTTTTGTCCAGCGCGGGAGCGGGCAGAAACGGCAAACGGGCTTCAGTGATCCACCTGGCCTTTAACGTGTGCGGGGCCGTCATTTTCGGCATCCTGATGTATGTCCTGTTCGTCATCTTCCCTGACTGGGGAAATTCCACCATCACCAGCGTGGAGATCTCCGTCTTCCACACCGTGTTCAACGTCAGCAACACCATCCTGCTGCTGCCCTTCGCGGACCGGCTGGTGACGCTGTCCGGAAAGCTGGTGCGCGGAGAGGACGAGGCGGCGCCTGCGGACGGGGAGCGGGAAGCTGTCCGGAAGCTGTCCAAACGCCTGGACAGAAGGCTCTTAAACAACCCGTCCTTCGCCCTCGCTGCGGTGCAGAAGGAAGTGGCGGCCATGGGCCGGACGGCCTGCGCGAATCTGGAGAGCGCCCTGGAGGCGGTCCGGGACGGCAATATGGAACGGGTGCAGGGCGTTTTCGAAAAGGAAAAGGATATCAACGGCATGGAAAAGGCTCTGACCGCCTTCCTGGTGGAAGTGGACAACCTGTCCCTGACGGAGTTCCAGCATGAGCAGGTGAAGAACCTGTTCTATACGGTCAGCGATATCGAGCGGGCAGGGGACCACGCCGAGAATATCGCGGAGTTGGCGGAAAGCATGAATAAGGACCAGGTGACCTTTTCCAAAAAGGGCAGGAGCGATCTGGAGCTGATCGCGGCCCAGACCCTGCAGTCGCTGCAGATCGCGGTGGAAGCCAGGGAGAACGGAGAGGCGGAGACGGCCAATTCCGTGCACGTGCTGGAGCAGAGCGTCGATATGCTGGAAGACGAGCTGCGGGAGAAGCATATCCGCAGGCTATCCAAAGGGAAATGCGATCCGGAGAGCGGCGTGATCTTTTTGGACATCATCAGCAATCTGGAGAGGATCGCCGACCATGCGGTGAATATCGCGGACTACGTGGCTTCGGAAGCGGAGAATCCGGAGGGAGCCGTTCCGGCGCAGCGATAGGAAGGCCGGATGGAGGAGCGGCACATGATCTATATTATAGAAGACGATGAAAATATCAGAAACCTGGTGGAAGTGGCGCTGAAGGGATCCGGCTATGAGACGGCGGCCTTTGAGACCGCCGAGGAGGCGCTGGGGGCCTTTAAGGTGCGACAGCCTCAGCTGGCCATTTTCGATCTGATGCTGCCCGGCATGGACGGGATGGAGGCCATCCGGAAAATCCGGGAGCAGAAGGAGTGGAAGAAGCTTCCGGTTCTGGTGCTGACCGCCAGGGATAAGGAATATGACAAGGTCGCGGGCCTGGACGGGGGCGCGGACGATTACATGACCAAACCGTTCAGCGTGCTGGAGCTGCTGGCGCGGGTCCGCTCCCTGCTTCGCAGGACCGCCGGGGAAGAAAAGGAAGAGGAAACGCAGTTTTCCTTCGGGCCGATTTTTCTGGATACGGCGGCCCGGGAAGTGAAGGTGAACGACCATGCCGTCCTGCTGACCTATAAGGAATACGAGCTTTTGACCTATCTGGTGGAAAACAGGAACCGGGTGGTATCCCGGGACGAGCTGCTGGACAAGCTCTGGGACTGGCGCGCCGACGTGGAGACCAGAACGCTGGATATCCATATCAAAACCCTGCGCCAGAAGCTGGGAGAAGAGGGCGGAAAATATATTAAGACCGTGCGGAGCGTGGGATATCGCTTCACGCAGCCTCAGGGAGCGTCATGAGAAATCAGATTTTGAAACGGGTGACGGTGATCCTGGTCCTGACCCTGGCGCTGAGCAGCGTCATCTCTTCCTTCGTTCTCATGAGGAACATGCTGAACGAAAATATCGATTTCATGACCCAGGCCATCGGGGTGGTGGATTATTCCCTGAACGGAGGGCAGCCGCTGGAAGAACAGGTCAGACGGATGCACGACTTCGGGATGAGGGAGGATACCCGGATCACCGTGATAGACAGAAACGGCACGGTGCTGGCGGACAGCGATATGGACAATGTGGGGACCATGGAGAACCACCTGGAGCGCAGGGAAATCCGGGAAGCGCTTGAGTCGGGGAGCGGCTATGCCACCCGCTATTCGGAGAGCCTGGGAAAGCATTTGCTCTATGTGGCCAGGCTGTCGGCGGATCAGACGAAGGTGATCCGCATCTCCATTCCTTATAATAATTTCCTGGAGTACATGATCGTGCTCCTTCCCCTTCTGACCGTGGGCCTGGCCGTGGCGCTGATCATCGGCGTGGCGGTAGCGGCCCGGTTTTCCAACCGGCTGGCCGCGGACGAAATGAAGCGCCAGATGGAGCAGATGGAAAAGGACCGCAAGATCCGCCAGGACTTTTTCGGGAACGCTTCCCATGAACTGAAAACGCCCATCACGTCCATCCGCGGATACGCGGAGCTTCTGTGCCAGGACTTCGCGCAGGACGAGGCCACCCGGAAGGACTTCCTGAACCGGATCCTGAAGGAGACGGAGCACATGACCGGGCTCATCGACGATATCCTGATGATATCCCGTCTGGAGAGCAAGGACGCGGAGGTGACGCTGAGCAGGGTTCAGATGAAGGCCGTTCTGCGGGAGGTGCTGGAATCCCTGGAGCCCCAGGCTTCCTCCTGCCAGGTGGAGCTTTTGGGCGAATGCGGCGATATCGCCCTGCAGGCCAGCGTTCAGCAGATGCGGGAGCTGCTGCTGAACCTGATCAGCAACGGCATCAAATACAACCGTCCCGGGGGACATGTGTGGACTGTGATCCGACAGGACGCGGAGGCGATTTATATGGAAGTGACGGACGACGGCGTGGGAATCGATCCGGAGGATCAGGCCCGGGTCTTCGAACGGTTTTTCCGGGTGGATAAGGGAAGAAGCCGGAAAATGGGGGGGACGGGGCTGGGCCTTTCCATCGTCAAGCACATCGCGGCCTACTACGGAGGGAGCGTGAGCCTGGAGAGCGAGCCAGGAAAAGGCAGCCGTTTCCGGGTGGAAATTCCCCTTTCCGGGATCAATAAGGTTGACAATCCGGCGGTTTCGCGCTACACTAACTCATAAATTCAGGTAAAGGCTAGTTGGAATTGCAGAAGAGAAGAGGATACCTGGGTGTGCAAGGAGGAGAATATTATGACAAAGAGCACAGTGAAAAAAGCTCCGGCCAAGACCGCAGCGAAGGCATCCGTCGCAAAAGCAGAAGCTTCCAAAGCGGAACTGAAAGAAGCCGTGAAGGCGGAGCCGGTAAAGGCAGAACCTGAAAAGAAGGAAGAAACGGTCGAAAAGGCGGCCCCTGCGAAGAAGGCGCCCGCGAAGAAGACCGCTGTGAAGGCAGCGAAGGCGGAGGAAATTTCCCCTGCGAAGGCTGAGGAGCCCAAAAAGGCGCCCGCCAGAAAGACGGCTGCGAAGGCGAAGGAAGTGAAGGCCGTCGTGAGCATCCAGTTCGCGGGCAAGGATTACACCGCCGAGAAGCTGGTTGAGATCGCGAAGGACGTATGGAAATATGACCTGGGCAAAAAAGAGGAAGAGTTTCAGACGGTTGAGCTGTATGTGAAGCCGGAAGAGAACGCGGTTTATTACGTGATCAACGGAGAGATCACCGGCAACTTCGCGATCTGAGCGGGGATTGACGAAACGGACGGGCCGCCGCATCGAATGACGAAATGGCGTCAGGATGCGGCGGCCTTTTTTATACGACGGGGAAGGAACTTCACTATTTTAATATGACAGGGAAGGAGCTGCACATGTTGAAAACGAAATTTTTTACATCCCTGGACAGGGTGTTCCCGGAACAGGACTGGGAATGGACGGAGAGGACGACGGGAGCGGGAACCATGCTGGCCAACGAACGGTTTTCCTTTCAGCTGGGCTATCGTTTCGACGGCCCGCCGTCCCGGATACGGGTGGAACTGGAACCGGACTGCGGGGGCATCACGATCCGGCGGGCAGGGCGCGTGCCGGCGGAGTACGTGCATCCGGCCTGGGCCGACGACCGCTACGAAAGGACGCTGCCCGGGCTGTTTCCGGATCCCCTGCTCCCTCTGGAAGAGGGGAACGGGCTGCGCGTCTGCTCCGACGGGGCCAACGCCCTCTGGATCGCCGTGGAGGGGGAAGAGCTGATCCGGAACGGAGATCTGGCAAAGGACAGCGGGAAACCGGCGGTTTTACCCATCCGAATCCGCTTTTGGGAAGAAGGCGGGGAGGGAGAACGGCTGCTGGCCGGGGCGGAATATGAGCTGACCGTGCTCCCCTGCCGGCTGCCGGAGCAAAAGACCGTCTTCACCCAGTGGTTTCACGGGGACTGCCTGGCCCTCCGGTACGGGGTCAGCGCCCTGTCGGAAGAATGGTGGGCGCTGGCGGAGCGGTATGTGTCCTGCGCGGCGAAAAACGGGGTCAACATGATCCTGACGCCGGTTTTTACCCCGCCCCTGGATACGCCGGTGGGAAAAGAGCGGCTGACGGTGCAGCTGGTGGAAGTGAAACGGGAGGCGGAAGGCGCTCCCTGGAGCTTCGGTTTCGGGCATTTGAGGCGGTGGATCCGGATGTGCAGCGCATGCGGCATCCGGTATTTTGAAATCTCCCACCTGTTCAGCCAGTGGGGAGCCGCCTGCGCGCCGAAGATCGAGGCGGAAACGGAAACGGGGAGACGGCGCGTTTTCGGCTGGGAGACCGGGGCGGACGATCCCGCTTACGCGGATTTCCTCGACGCGTTCCTGCCATGTCTGGCCGATTTCCTGAAGGAAGAGGGGGTGTGGGAGCGCTGCTTTTTCCACGTTTCGGACGAGCCTTCGGAAAATCAGCTCGGCTCCTACAAACGATCCAACGAAATCCTCAGGAAGCACATCGGCGAGCGCCCGGTGATGGACGCCATCTCCGATCTTTCCTTCTATGAAAAAGGGCTGATCGACCTGCCGGTATGCGCTGCGGACCATATCGGCCCGTTTCTGGAAAAAGGGGTGCGCCCTCTTTTCGCCTACTATTGCTGCGCCCAGTCCACGGGGGTTTCCAACCGCTTTCTGGGAATGCCATCGGTGCGCAACCGGAGCATCGGCATCCAGATTTACTGCAACCGGGTGGAGGGATTTTTGCACTGGGGATACAATTACTGGCTGACCCCGGGGTCGGCCGGGCTGCTGGACCCCTACGCGATCACGGACTGCATGAAGACCTTCCCGGCGGGCGACGCCTTCTCTGTCTATCCGGGGCAGGAGGGGCCGGTGGAGTCCATCCGCCAGGCGGTCTTTTACGAAGCGCTGCAGGATGTGCGCCTTCTTCAGCTCCTGGAGGAACGGGAAGGGAGAGCGGCGGTGGAAAAACTGCTGGAGAACTGGCGCTGGAAGGACTTTCCTGACTGCCCGGACGATCCGGCGGACTTCTGGCGGCTGAGGGAAAAACTGCTGGAAGAAGTTTGTAAATTTTTCACATTTTCTTCATCGGTAATTTTTGAAAAAGAGGTTGACAATAAATAGGGATAGTGGTATCTTAAGCATCAGAAGGTGTTAGCACTCAAAAGGAACGAGTGCTAATAAGACGAAGCGAGGTGGGATGATGGAACTGGATGAAAGGAAGTGCAAGATTCTGCAGGCCGTGATCCGGAATTATCTGGAGACCGGGGAACCGGTGGGCAGCAGGACGATTTCCAAATACACCGATCTGAATTTGAGTTCCGCCACCATCCGCAACGAGATGTCCGATCTGGAGGAGATGGGCTATATCATCCAGCCCCATACTTCCGCGGGGAGGATTCCTTCCGATAAGGGATATCGCTTTTATGTGGATACCATGCTGGAGGAAAAGGAGCGGGAAGTCGAGGAGCTCAAGGGGCTTCTGACGGAGAAGGACGAGAAGATGGACACCCTTTTGAAGCGGGTGGCCAGGGTGCTCGCCACGAATACGAACTACGCGGCCATGATCACGGCTCCGCAGTACCGGGGCAACAAGCTCAAGTTCATCCAGCTTTCCCGGGTGGATGCGCATCAGCTGCTGGCGGTCATCGTGGTGGAGGGCAACGTCATCAAGAATACGATCCTGAATGTGGACGAAGCCCTGGACGACGAGACGATGCTGAAGCTGAATATCCTGCTGAACACCCATTTGAACGGCCTTTCCATCGAAGAGATCAACCTGGCCATGATCGCGGCCTTAAAGCAGCAGGCGGGGATCCACAGCTCCATCGTCAGCGACGTGATCGACGCGGTGGCGGAGGCGATCAAGTCCGACGAGGATTTGAAGATCTATACCAGCGGAACCAACAACATTCTGAAATATCCGGAGCTGACCGACAACCGGGAGAAAGCCAGCGAGCTGATCAACGTATTCGAAGAGGAGCAGGCGCTGACGGAACTGGTGCAGGAAAACCTTTCGGATGAAACCGGCACGGGCATTCAGGTCTATATCGGCAACGAGATGCCGGTGCAGTCCATGAAGGACTGCAGCGTGGTGACCGCCACTTATGAACTGGGAGACGGGATGCGCGGGACCATCGGCATCATCGGACCCAAACGGATGGATTACGACAAGGTCATCGGCACCTTAAAGACGCTGATGAACCAGTTGGACACTTTATATCATAAGAAGTAGGAAAGGAAGGCAGACGTGGCAGACGAAAGAAAGGTCGAGGAATTGAATCAGGAAGCCGAAACCGGCTGCGAAGCGCCTGAGAGCGAAGCGGCACAGGCCGAAGGGGCCGCGGAGACGTCCTGCGAAGCGGAAGTTCTGGAGGAGGAATCCGGACAGGAGCAGCAGGAGGACGCGCAGGCTGCAGAGGATGACGCCGACGCGGGCAGGGAGAAGAAGGGATTCTTTTCCAAAAAGAAGGATAAGAAGGAAGAGGGCTATAAGGCCCAGATCGCCGAGCTGCAGGATAAGGTGATGCGCCAGATGGCGGAGTTCGAGAACTTCCGCAAGCGCACGGAAAAAGAGAAGTCGGCCATGTTCGAGACCGGGGCCAAAAGCGTGATCGAAAAGATCCTCCCGGTGGTGGACAATTTTGAAAGAGGGCTGGCGATGGTGCCCGAAGAGCAGAAGGAAGAGCCCTTCGTGGAGGGGATGACCAAGATTTACAGACAGCTTCTGACGGAGCTGGAAAACCTGGGCGTGACCCCCATCGATGCGGTGGGCCAGGAGTTCGATCCGGAGCTCCACAACGCGGTGATGCAGGTGGAGAACGACGAACTGGAATCCGGCACGGTGGCGCAGGAGCTGCAGAAAGGTTATAAATACCGGGACAGCGTCGTCAGGCACAGCATGGTGGCCGTGGTGCAGTAGCCCGGAGACCGTTGGGACAAAGAGCTTCGGATGCGGCGGCGCCGGAAAGCGCGAAGGCATCTTTCACATACAAAGAACAGACGATTGATTTCAGATAGCCTTAGGGCAGGAGGAGAAAAAATGAGTAAGATTATCGGGATTGACCTCGGGACGACAAACAGCTGCGTAGCGGTAATGGAAGGCGGAAAGCCTACCGTGATCCCCAACGCGGAAGGCGCGCGGACCACGCCCTCCGTGGTGGCGTTTTCCAAGAGCGGGGAAAGGCTGATCGGCGAACCCGCGAAACGTCAGGCTGTAACCAATGCGGAGAAGACCATTTCTTCCATCAAGAGACATATGGGTACCGATTACAAGGTGGACATCGACGGCAAGAAATACTCCCCTCAGGAGATTTCCGCCATGATCCTGCAGAAGCTGAAAGCGGATGCGGAGAACTACCTGGGCGAAAAGGTTTCCGAAGCGGTGATCACGGTTCCCGCATACTTCAACGACGCGCAGCGTCAGGCCACGAAGGACGCGGGCAAAATCGCGGGCCTGGATGTGAAGCGTATCATCAACGAGCCCACGGCGGCGGCTCTGGCCTACGGCCTGGACAATGAAAAAGAGCAGAAGATCATGGTTTACGACCTGGGCGGCGGCACCTTCGACGTTTCCATCATCGAGATCGGCGACGGCGTCATCGAAGTGCTGGCTACCAACGGCGACACCCATCTGGGCGGCGACGACTTCGACAACAAGATCATCAACTGGATGGTTTCCGAATTCAAGGCTCAGCAGGGCGTAGATCTTTCCAACGACAAAATGGCGATGCAGAGGCTGAAAGAGGCTGCGGAGAAGGCGAAGAAGGAGCTGTCCTCCGCGACCACCACCAACATCAACCTGCCGTTCATCAGCATGAACGCCAGCGGCCCCCTGCATTTCGATATGAACCTGACCAGAGCGAAGTTCGACGAGCTGACCAGCGATCTGGTGGAGCGCACGGCCATCCCGGTGCAGAACGCGCTGAGAGATGCGGGCCTGACCGCTTCCGAACTGGGCAAGGTGCTGCTGGTAGGCGGTTCCACCCGTATTCCTGCGGTACAGGATAAGGTGAAGCAGCTGACCGGCCATGAACCCAGCAAATCCTTAAATCCTGACGAATGCGTGGCTCTGGGCGCTTCCATCCAGGGCGGCAAACTGGCCGGCGACGCGGGCGCAGGCGACATCCTGCTTCTGGACGTTACCCCTCTGTCTTTGTCCATCGAGACCATGGGCGGCATCGCGACCAGGCTGATCGAAAGAAACACCACCATCCCCACCAAGAAGAGCCAGATCTTCTCCACGGCGGCGGACAATCAGACGGCGGTGGACATCAACGTCCTGCAGGGCGAAAGGCAGTTCGCGAAGGACAACAAGTCCCTGGGCCAGTTCAGACTGGACGGGATCCCGCCGGCAATGCGCGGAGTTCCGCAGATCGAGGTGACCTTCGACATCGACGCCAACGGCATCGTCAACGTATCCGCCAAGGATCTGGGCACGGGCAAGGAGCAGCATATCACCATCACGGCGGGCTCCAACATGTCCGAGGACGAGATCAACAAGGCGGTGAAGGAAGCCGCCGAATTCGAGGCGCAGGATAAGAAGAAGAAGGAAGCCATCGATACGAGAAACAGCGCGGACTCCTTCGTATTCCAGACCGAGAAGGCGCTGACCGACGTGGGCGACAAGATCGACGCGGCTCAGAAGGCCAGCGTGGAGAGCGACTTAAACGCCCTCAAATCCCTGCTTGATTCCACGAAGGATCAGGAGCTTTCCGACAGCCAGGTATCCGAGATCAAGGCGGCGCAGGAGAAGCTGATGCAGTCCGCACAGGCGCTGTTCGCAAAGGTTTACGAGCAGGCGCAGGGCGCTGCGGGCGCGGATGCGGGTCAGGCCGGCTCCGATATGGGCGCGGGCCAGGCGGGCGACGCGAATAACGGAAAACCGGACGATGATATTATTGACGGGGACTTCCGGGAAGTATAAAATAATAAGGGCTTTTACAGCGGGGGCCAAGCGATTGGCCCCCAAACGTGCGTAACAGTTCGGCTTCGCCAGACTGTTGCATCAATTTGAAGGAGTAGGATTATGGCAGAACAGAAAAGAGATTATTACGAAGTCCTCGGTGTGGACCGGAACGCGGACGACGCAGCTCTCAAGAAAGCATACAGGGTTCTGGCAAAGAAATACCATCCTGATATGAATCCGGGCGACAAGGAAGCGGAAAAGAAGTTTAAGGAAGCTTCCGAAGCCTACGCAGTCCTGAGCGATCCCGAAAAACGCCGTCAGTACGATCAGTTCGGCCACGCCGCGTTCGAGGGCGGCGCAGGCGGAGCGGGAGGCTTCGGCGGTTTCGACTTCAACAGCGCGGATTTTGGAGACATCTTCGGAGATATTTTCGGCGATCTGTTCGGCGGAAGGAGGAGCGGCGGCGCCAGAAGCGGCCCCATGAAGGGGGCGAATCTGCGCACCAGCGTGAGGATTACCTTCGAGGAAGCGGTATTCGGTACGGAAAAGGAAATCGAGCTGACGGTGAAGGAGGAGTGTAAGACCTGCCACGGAACGGGCGCGAAGCCCGGCACCAGCCCGGTGACCTGCCCGAAGTGCGGCGGCAAGGGCCAGGTGGTCTTCACCCAGCAGTCCTTCTTCGGCACGGTTCGGAACGTACAGACCTGTCCGGACTGCGGCGGCAGCGGGAAGATCATCCGGGAGAAGTGCGCGGACTGCCGCGGAACCGGCTACGTTCCCATGAAGAAGCGGTTCGCGGTGACCATTCCGGCCGGCATCGACAACGGCCAGTGCAAGCGGCTGGCGGGCCAGGGCGAGCCGGGCGTCAACGGCGGCCCCAGAGGCGACGTCCTGGTGGAAGTGATCGTGGGCAGACACCCCATTTTCCAGCGGCAGGATACGAACATCTATTCCACGGTGCCGATTTCCTTTGCGGTGGCGGCGCTGGGCGGAGAGGTGGTCATCGACACGGTGGACGGCAAGGTGATTTACGACGTGAAGCCGGGAACGCAGACCGATACCCGGGTGCGCCTGAAAGGAAAGGGCGTCCCCTCCCTGCGCAGCAAGGACGTGCGGGGCGATCATTACGTCACCCTGGTGGTCCAGACGCCGGAACGGCTCTCTTCCGAGGCGAAGGAGCTTCTGCGCAAGTTCGACGAGCATACGGGCGACAGCCTGCACGCCGCGGATCGTGCGTCCGGGGAAGAGCAGCCCCATAAGGAAAAGAAGAAACGGGGATTTTTTAACAAATAGAGCGGAATCGAAGGATCGTAGCTGCCGCACATGGTGCGGAAAAGAGCAGGTGAGAGAGCAGGTTGCCTTTCATCTGCTCTTTTTGTTTTTGAATTTGTGACAAAGTACATTGACACACATAGTAATTTTGAGGTATGATGGCTTTGGAGGTGAGGCGGATGCCGGAGCAGAATATCAGCAGCGATTTAATCCGCGGCCATATTGACGCCATCATTCTGAGAATCCTGAAAGATTGCGACAATTACGGCTACGAAATTATGAAAGCTGTGTCCGTGAACAGCGGAAACGAATATGAACTGAAAGAGCCGTCTTTATATACCAGCCTGAAACGCCTTGAAAAGCAGGGACATATCGTGAGCTACTGGGGCGACCAGTCGCAGGGCGGGCGGCGGAAATATTATCATATTACAGAGAGCGGAAAAGCCGCCTATGAAAGGGCGCTCGCCGGGTGGCTGCACGCTCAGAAAATTATCACAATGCTTCTCCAGGGAGGTGCGGACAGATGACGGATCTGGAAAAATATGTGGACGGCTTGTTCCGGAACCAGCGGGTAACGCCGGAGCTAAAGGATCTGAAGGAGGAAATCGTCAGCAATATGATCGCCAAACGGGACGATCTGGTTGCGCAGGGCATGGACGCCGAAAGCGCGGCGGAACGGGCAAAACAAAGTCTGTCGGCTGTGGATTTTCTGATTGACGGAAACCAGCTTACCGATGTCGGCAGGTATCGTCTGGAATGCAGACAGACGGTATTGCTTCACTCGATCCTCTTCTGGATCTTCTCTTTTCCGCTTCTCTTTACAGGATATGCTTCGGTCAGCTACGCAGGGCTCTTTTGCGTCATCGTTTCCGGCTGCGCCTGTCTTTTGGGAAGAAATCAACCCGCGGACGGAGTCGGGGTACTGTCCGTGACGGCGAGCGAACGGCACAGAAAAATGGCGTGGAGGATTTGGGGCCTGTTCTTCCTCGTGGCTGTCGGAACGATGGCGGCGCTGACCTTCGGGAGCGATATCTGGTTTGGCAGACCCCTGAATATCAGCGGCCCGTATCAAATGGCGAATATAGCGGTGCGGTTCTATCTGCCCCTGCTTACGATCTTCATCCCCATCACGTTCAGCAGCTTTTCAAAACTCCTGTTAAGAAACAGAAAGGGTCAGGAAGATGAATAGGAAAAACAAAGGAATCGTCGCCCTGTTGGCCGTCGCAGTCGTCTGGTTCTGCGCCATTCAATTTTGGATCATCCCGGCTGACCGGGCGAAGCGGGCGGACTATGCGCGCAATCAGACCGATGCGCTGACGCATGATATCTCCGCGATTGAAGACTACAGATCGGCCTATGTCGGAGACGCGAGCAATATCGGCGGCCTTTTTGAAAATCTTCCGCTGAACGATATCGCCAGGAAATATGAAATCGACCCGGACGACTGCACTCTGACGGTCAACTATCTCGATACCGTCCGGAATATCGGCGAGGAAAAGGCGCGGAGGGATTCCGTATACAATTCTGTTGCGGCTATGGCGGCCATCGATAATCTGGCGGGCATCACCTGTAACTTCTCCGACGGGAGCTACTCTTTGAAACGAAAGGAAATCGAAGATATTTTCGGCAGCCCGCTGTCAAATCTGCTTTCGCCGGATCGATGGAGCGAGGAGGTGCAGGAGCGGCTTTCCTCAGAGGAATTCTGCCGGCAATTTTATCAATAGCAGGGCCCTTTTGCACGCTTTGTTTCCCCGCTGAACCGTTCCGCCTGCCTCCGTTTTTTTATGAATGGGAAATTGCAAATTTCTGACGAATGTGCTAAAATGGTCGTAACGATATGGCAAACATAACAAATATGTCACATGCGAAAGGGAACGGGGGACTATGGAGGAAGAAAAGTGCCTGTATCAGAC
The DNA here is from genome assembly GCA_019119355.1 of Candidatus Eisenbergiella merdigallinarum. Lineage (GTDB taxonomy): Bacteria > Bacillota > Clostridia > Lachnospirales > Lachnospiraceae > Gallintestinimicrobium > Gallintestinimicrobium merdigallinarum. Next base: position 87,731 of record DWXE01000028.1, on the reverse strand, counting down.
GGTATATGACACGTTGCAGGAGCGGATCCGGAGCGGAAGGATCCGGCCGGGGGAGCGCCTTCCTGCGGAAAAGGCGCTGGCGGAGGAATTCGACGTCAGCCGCATTACGATACAGAAAGCCATGAGCATGCTGGTGCAGGACGGATATATTTTCAGGAGGCCGGGACGCGGAAGCTTTGCCAGCATGAATGCGGATAAGATGGAATCCAGATCCGGGGAGAGAAGCGGCGATCAGAGGGAGGCTTTCGACGTGATCGGGCTGGTGATGGAGGATTTTTCCGCCAGCTTCGGCATCGAGATGCTCAAAGCCATCGAGGACGAGGCGGAAAAGAAGGGCTATCATCTGTGCATGAAGCGCTCCATGGGGGACCAGCTGCGGGAGAAAAAGATGCTGGAATCCCTGATGAAGATGAAGGTCGCCGGCGTGATCGTCATGCCGACCCACGGCCAGCACTATAATACGGAAATCCTGAAGATGGTCGGGGACGGAATGCCGGTGGTATTCGTGGACCGTTATCTGGAGGGACTTCCCGTCCCCTTTGTCGGGACGGACAACGAAAAGGCAGTGGAAGAGCTGGTGCAGCATCTGCTGGATCGGGGATATCGCCGGATGGCCCTGTTTACCGCGCCGGAGACCGAGGCTGATTCCCTGAAAAAGAGGATCCGGGGGTATCGGAAGATGGTTGCCCGGCATCTGTCGGAGGAAAACGGGGCGGGCTATCTGCTGGATTCCATCCGCAGCACGATTCCGGATTTAAAGAGCGAGAAGAACACGGACGACGACGCGGAGAAGATCGCGGCCTTTTTGAAGGCCCATCCGGATGTGGAGGTGGTGATCGCGGCGGAATTCGATATCGCCGTGCTGACGGAGAAGGTCTGCCGTCAGATCGGCATCCGGGTGCCGCAGGACCTGGAGATCACCTGCTTCGACGGCCCGCTGTCCGCCTACGGGGAGTATACTTACACCCACGTGCGGCAGGATGAGGAGCAGATGGGGAAGCGTGCGGTTCAGATTCTGGCCCGCCTCATCCGGGGAGAATCGCTCATGGACCGGGTCTATATGGACGCGAAGGTGGTGCCGGGGACGGGAGCGCGGGGATGATGTCCGCCGGAGCGGCCGGATATAGGAGCGTTTTATGAGCGCCGGTTTCTTCGCCGCCGCCGGGGCGCTGCCCGCCCTTGCATGAGCGGGAAAACGATGCAATTTTAAACAGGACAGGTTTTTGCGGGCTCTTCGGAGCCCGCTTTTTTATGAGGCAGGAAAGCTCCTTTTCTACAGAATATGAGTAACATATAAAACATATCAAATATAAATAACATAAGAACACTATTGACTTTTAGGAATATTTTGGTTAATATGATAGTGAAAAAAGAAAATCTTTCATTCGCCGCTGGGGAGGATTGCATAAAAAAATGAAAAAAAGATCTTTTTTGAAGGACATTATGAAAAATCCGGTTTCCTATCTGATGCTGCTGCCCGCCGCAATCTACTCCCTTCTGTTCGGATATTGTACGATTCCCTATATGGTGATCGCATTCCAGCAGTTCAGCTATAAGAAGGGGATCGCCGGGAGCAAATGGATCGGCCTGAAGAATTTCGAATTCTTCTTTAAATCGAAGGACGCCATGCATGTCATCTTCAATACGATCCGGCTGAACCTTCTGTTCATCGCGTTTACCATGATCTGCGCGGTAGCGCTGGCCATCATGATCAACGAGATCCGAAGGAGACGGTTTAAGAAGGTGGCGCAGTCCTGTTATCTGCTGCCGTATTTTTTGTCCTGGACCATCATCTGCTATATCCTAAACGGCATCATCGGAAGTAAGTACGGGATTTTAAACAGCGCTCTGGCTTCCCTGGGCATGGATAAGATCAACTTCTACGTGGAGCCGAAATACTGGACGGCCATTCTGGTGATCGTGAAGGTGTGGAAGGACCTGGGGATGCAGATGGTCATCTACCTGGCTGCCATTACGGGATTCGACGAGGGGCTCTACGAGGCGGCCGCCATCGACGGGGCCAGCCGGTGGCAGATGTGCCGCTACATCACGATCCCCATGCTGATGCCGACGGTCATCATGCTGTCCATCATGGCGGTGGGGAAGGTCTTTTACGGGGACTTCGGCATGATCTACGCCCTGGTGGGCGACAACGGCATGCTCTACGACGCCACGGACGTGATCGATACCTATGTGTTCCGGACGATGCGCGTCATCGGCAGCCCTTCCCAGGCCATGGCCATCAGCCTGTTCCAGGCCTGCATGGGATTCATCTGCGTCTGGGGGAGCAATTTCATCGCCAGGAAGAAATTTTCGGAAGGAGCGCTGTTTTAGATGAGACTGTCGAGAAAATTCACCGCAGGAAAAGCAATGATCTATCTGATCGTCACCCTGGTAGCGCTGATCTGCCTGCTGCCGCTGGTGCTGGTGGTGATCGTTTCGTTCACGGCGGAAGCGGAAATCCTGCGCAGCGGATATTCCTTCTTCCCGAAGGAGCTGTCGCTGGAGGCGTACAGGACGCTGTTTAAAAACGGGGGAGAGGTGGCGCGCTGCTACATCAATTCCGTGGGAATCACGGTGACCGGCACGGTGCTGGCCACCTGCATCACGGCTATGGCCTCCTATTCCCTGGCCAACACCTCCGTCTATTACCGGAACGGGATCGCCATGTTCTTCTTCGTAACCATGGTGTTCAACGGCGGGATGGTGCCCTGGTACATCATGTGCCAGAACCTGGGGCTGACGGAAAACTATCTGGCGCTTCTGATCCCGAACCTGATTTTCAGCCCGTTCAACCTGTTCCTGGTGAGAAATTACATGCGGGAGCTTCCGGCTTCCCTGATGGAATCGGCGAAGCTGGACGGCGCCAACGACGGTGTCATCGCCTTCCGGATCTACTTCCCGCTGTGCAAGCCCATCCTGGCCACGGTGGCGCTGTTTTACGGCATCGCGTACTGGAACGACTGGTGGAACGCCATCATGCTGGTGACGGACGTGGACATGTATCCCATCCAGTATTATCTGATGAAGCTGCGTTCGGATCAGAATTTTATGAAGCAGCTGTCGGGGGTCGCGGGGGGCAGCGCCTTCGCGCCTACGGAATCTTTGCAGATGGCTACGGCGGCCATCACCATCGGCCCCATCGTCCTGCTGTATCCGTTTTTGCAGAAATACATCGTGAAAGGGCTGGTCATCGGCTCGGTGAAAGGGTAACGGGGAGCGTTTCGCCCGGCTAGGGCGGCGCTTCCATAAAATCCATATCAACCATTATGAAAAGGAGGGTGTTTATGAAAAAGAAAATGGCGAAGAAGCTGTTAGGGGGACTGCTGGCGGCGGCCATGCTGACGGGCTGCGGACAGCAGGCGGCCGATACCGCCTCCACCGCGCCCGTGGATCCGGGCGTCACAGCGGAGGAAACGGCCGCGTCCGGAGCCGCTGCTGAGGCGGAAGAAGCTGCGTCGGATACGGCTTCCAACGGGGAAACGGTCACCATCAATTACGTCCGTCCCGGCACGGAGGTGGAGCACAACGACGAGCTGGTGGCGGCCATCAACGAAAAGCTGGCGGCGGACGGAACGGGGCTCCAGCTGGAGATCACCTATGTCCCGTCGGATACGTTTTCGGATAAGGTGAACATGATGCTGTCCGCAGGGGAGGAATTCGACCTCCTGGCGGTGATGGAAGATCAGAAATCCTTCACCACCTACATCGGCACGGAGGGCATCCAGCCCATCACGGAGTACGTGCAGCAGAGCGAAGTGCTGCAGGCCGTCATTCCCGACTGGATGTGGGAATCCGCAACGGTGAACGGCGAGATCTATACCATCCCCGCCAACTGGACGGAGAACGCGGACCAGGCCAGCTGCATCACCATCCGCAGGGAGAAGCTGGAGGAGTACGGGCTGGACGATCCGGAGACCATGGACGACCTGCTGGAAATGGCGGAAGTCTTTACGGAAAACTGGGACGGCGATTCCAAACCGGTGATCATCCCCATGTACGCGGAGCCTTTTACCTGGCTGTTCCGGGCGCTGGATACCTATCCCTTCACGGTGCAGAAGGACCTGATTTTCATCGATCAGGAGGGCAACGTGAAGAACTGGCTCGAAACCGACGAGTTTAAGCAGACGGCGGATTTCTTCCGCACCTGTTATGAAAAGGGATACATTCCGGACGACGTGCTGTCCCCTTCCTGGTCTTCCTGGAACACCATGCTGACCGGTAACTTCATCTGGGTGGACGGCTGCCAGATGTGGGGAACGAGGGAAGTGTGGGATGAACGAATCCCCGGCACCAATCTGGATTCCATTTACTTAAATCCCGACGGGCCTTCCTTCCGGCCGCAGTCCTTCCGGAACGATACGGCCGTGTCCTCCACCAGCGCCCATCCTGCGGAAGCGGTGAAGTTCATGGAGTGGGTATATTCTTCTCAGGAAAACTATGACCTGATGGTTTACGGCGTGGAAGGGCTGACCTGGGAGAATACCGGGGACGGCACGTACAAAAAGCTGATCCCGGATTTCGAATTCAACGCGGACTGGATGATCGGCAACATGGAGTACGAGCGCTACGAGGACGGCACCTATGAGAAGTTCATCGAAATCATGGGCGTTGAAAAACCGGATGCGGAGAACAGCGTCGTGCTGAACTTCGTCTTCGATCCCACCAACGTGGCCACGGAGTACGCGAACTGCCTGGCGGAAGTGGAGGCCAGCATCTATCCCATCAAGCTGGGCATCGTTTCCTACGAGGACGGCTATGAGGATGCGCTGGCGAATCTGAAGGCTGCGGGCATCGACGCGGTGGTAGCGGAATACCAGAGCCAGCTGGACGCTTATCTGGCGGAAAATAATTAAATGACAGGCCGCCGCGCGAACTCGCGGTCAGAAAAAGGGAGAGTGCGTTTCTGACCCGTTTCGCGCGGCGAAAACGAAAATGTCGCCTGTGCGATCCGACGCGCAGGCAATTTTTATTTGCCGGGAGAAAACGGATGAAAACGACGATGGATCTGGACGGAATTTACAAACTGAAAAGGCTGGACTGCGGGACGGATATCGGCTTCGTGTTCCGGGATGACTTTTATCCCGCCGGGTATCTGGACGCCCGGGTGCCGGGGGACGTGCGCACCGCGCTGCGCTCCTACGGCCTCATCGACGGCTATTATCTGGGGAAAGATCTGGACAAAGAGCGCTGGATCGAGGAGAGCGACTGGCTCTACGTCCGGGATTTCTTCTGCGGGCCGTCACTGGAGGGAAAGGAAAACGTCCTGTGCTTCGACGGGATCGATACCCTGGCGGAGGTGTGGCTCAACGGGACGCTTCTGGGGAAAACCGACAATATGTTTCTGCAGCAGCGGTTCGACGTGGGGGACATCCTGCGTTACGGAGGGTATAACACGCTGGCGGTGAAGATCCTCTCCCCGGTGGAGAGCACGAAGGGCGCGGACCGGACGGGCATCTATCCGGAGGACGACACGACCCGGATGCTGCTTCGGAAATCCCAGATGAACTGGGGCTGGGATTTTTGCGGCCACTGCCTGACGGGCGGGATCTGGAAATCCGTCCGCATCGAAAGCCGGGACTGCGCGGTCTTTGAAACCGTCCATCTGCGCACGGTCCGGCTGGAAAAGGGGCGGGCTGTGCTGGCGGCCAGCCTGAAGGCCAGGCCCTGGAAGGCGGGAGGGAGCGAAGGGGAAGGGGATCCCGGAAAAGGGGACGGCCCCGACGCCGTGCTGTTATTGTCCTTTGCGGGAAGGGCAGCGGCCCGGGCGGAGCTTTCGGCGGACGGGACGGAAATGGAATTCGAGGTGGAAAATCCCCGGCTGTGGTGGCCCCGGCCCTACGGGGATGCGAATCTGTACGACGTGACGGCCCTGCTCTACGACGGCGGGAAGGAGGCGGACCGCAGGCAGTTTCGGTTCGGAATCCGGACGGCTGTCCTGAACCAGGAGAAGGACGAGGCGGGGGGCCGGAGGTTCCGGTTCGAGGTCAACGGCAGGCAGCTCTTCGTCCGGGGCGCCAACTGGGTGCCGGCCAACTGCGTCTATGCCGAGATCGAAGAGGAAGACTACGATTTCTACATCCGGCGCGCCGTGGAATCCAACCTGAGCATGCTTCGGGTCTGGGGAGGCGGCATCTACGAATCGGACCGCTTTTTCGATTTGTGCGACGAAAACGGCATCATGGTCTTCCAGGATTTCATGCTGGCCTGCGGGATCTTCCCCCAGGACGACGCGTTTCTGGATCGGGTGTCCGAAGAAGCGGCGGCCGTGGCGGACCGGTATTACAACAGGGCCAGCCTCGTGCTGTGGTCCGCGGACAACGAGCTGGATCAGGCGTACTGGTGGTATGAACAGCAGGATCATTTCCGGGAAAACAGGGTCAACCGCATCGGCGTGGCCCGGGCGGTGAAGGAAATCGACCCGCACCGGCCGTTTCTGGTGAGCTCCCCCTGCAGCCCCTTCGAGGGGGAAGAGGGGGACGACGATCCGAATTCCCCGCTGCAGGGCGATATGCACATCTACCTGACCCGCTTTTTGCCTTCCAGCGAATACTACTATAAGAAGCTTCTGGAATTCGTGCCCAGGTTCATGAGCGAATACGGGTTCTCCAGCCTTCCTGTGGAGGATTCCTATCATATCTTCAATTTTTTCGGAGAGAAGCTGGATCTGACCAGAAACCCGTGGCTGGCGGAGCTGCCATGGCTGGACGAGATGAGCAAAACCTGCACGGCGCAGGAGATCATCTATTTCACCCAGTTCACCCACGCCCACGCGCTGAAATACTGGATCGAATATCTGCGTTCCTGGAAGGGGGTCTGCGGCGGCAGCCTGTACTGGAAATTCAACGATCCCATAGCGCCCAACCGGGAAAACATGCTGTTTCCCACCCTGATGTCCTCCATCGACTTCATGCGCAGGCCCAAGCTGGCCTATTACTACGCCAAACGGGCCTATGAGGATGTGATCCTGGCGTTCCGGGAAACAAAAGAAGGGCTGGAGCTGTACGGATGCAGCGAGCGCCTGCAGGACGATCCGGGAACGCTGAGGCTGGCGGCGCTTTCCTGGGACGGAACCGTTTTGTGGGAAACGCAGGAGGAGGCTGTCATCGCTGCCGACCGGGCGACCCGCCTGTTTTTGCTGAAAAAGGAGGAACTGGAGCGGTTCGGCCCCAGGGATTCCTATGTGAAAGCCGTCATGGAGACGGCCTCCGGGCGGCTGGAGAACCGCTTCTTCCTGACGGAAATCGGGGAATTCAACGGAGTCCGTCTGCCGCAGGCCCGGCTTGAGGTGCGGGTGTTCCGGCATTCCCGGGGGCTTTGGGAGGTGGAAATTTCCGCCGACAGCTTCGCCCAGGACGTGATGCTCTCCGTTCAGGATACGGACGTCTTTTATTCGGACAACGGATTCTGCCTGGATGCGGGGCAGAAGATTTCGGTGAGCGTCCGGCAGGAAAAGGAAGGGCTGGACGGGAAGCGGCTGCGGATCGGGGCGTATAACAGCGCGCCCGCGACGGTGATTCTGTGACGGCGATTTTCGGGCAGCGATTTTTGGGCAGCGATCTTGCGGCGGCGATTTTCCGGCAGCGATCCTGCGCGGCCGCAAACCCGCGGCCGGAAGCCGGGGAAAGTCAGGTTTGTGCATTTTGCGGGATGTACAAACCTGATTTTTATGTTATAGTAAAAAACTGACGTAGTGTGCACAAGGAGCGGAGGCGGAACGGATGAAGTGGAAAAAATTCAGAATTAAAACAGCGGTCAGCGCGGAGGATATCATCATCAGCACCCTGTACGACATCGGCCTGGAGGGCGCGCAGATCGAGGATAAGGTCCCTCTGACGGCGCTGGAGAAGGAGCAGATGTTCGTGGACATCCTGCCGGAGGGGCCGGAGGACGACGGCGTCGCCTATCTGAGCTTTTTTGTGGAGGAGGATGAGGACGGCGGCCTTTTGCTGAACGGGGAAACCGTGACAGAGGGGGAGATTCTGGCTCAGGTGAAGCGGGAGCTGGACGGCCTTCGGCCCTTCTGCGACATCGGGGAAGGCAGCATCGCGGTGGACGAGACGGAGGACATCGACTGGATCAACAACTGGAAGCAGTATTTCCATCAGTTCACCATTGACGATCTTCTGGTGATCCCCTCCTGGGAGACGGTGAAGCCGGAAGACGGGGGAAAGCGGATCCTGCACATCGATCCGGGTACGGCCTTCGGCACCGGGATGCACGAGACCACCCAGCTGTGCATCCGGCAGCTGAAGAAATATATCACGCCCCAGACGCAGCTTCTGGACGTGGGAACGGGCAGCGGGATTTTGTCCATCGTTTCCCTGATGTACGGGGCGAAACACGCCGTGGGGACCGATCTGGATCCCTGCGCCGTGGATGCGGTGGAGGATAACCGGAACAACAACGGCATTTCTCCGGAACAGTTCGAACTGATCATCGGCAACATCATTACGGAAGAGTGGGTGCAGGAGCAGGTCGGCGAAGGGAAGTACGATATCGTGGTAGCCAACATCCTGGCGGACGTTCTGGTCCCTCTGACGCCTGTCGTCGTAAGCCGGATGAAGCCGGGCGGGGTGTATATCACCTCCGGCATCATCGACGATAAGGAGGAAACGGTGGTGGAAGCCGTGAAGGCGGCGGGACTGACCGTGGAAGAGGTGACGTATCAGGGCGAATGGGTCAGCGTCACGGCGAGGAAGGGATAATGTATCAGTTTTTTGTGGATCCTGCCCGGATTTCGGGCGGACGTGTCTCGATTTCCGGCGGCGATTTCAACCATATCAAAAACGTCCTGCGCATGAAGCCCGGGGATGAGGTTTCCGTGTTCAACGGCGTGGACGGCAGGGAGTACCGGTGCGGAATCGAAGCCTTTACGGAGGACGAGGTGCTCCTGAACCTGCGCTTCATCAAAGAGGACGGGCTGGAGCTGGGGGCGCAGGTGACGCTCTTTCAGGGGCTGCCCAAAGGGGACAAGATGGAGCTGATCGTGCAGAAGACGGTTGAGCTGGGCGTGCACCGGATCGTTCCCGTGGCGACGAAACGGGCTGTAGTGAAGCTGGATGAGAAGAAGGCGCAGGCGAAAACGGCCCGTTGGCAGGGCATCGCGGAGGCGGCAGCCAAACAGAGCAGGCGGGGCATCGTCCCGCAGGTGGAGAGGGTGTGCTCCTTTCGGGAAGCCCTGGCGCAGGCGGAGGGGATGGACGTCCGCCTGATGCCCTACGAGCTTTCGGAAGGGATGGACAGGACCCGTCAGCTCATCGAATCCGTCCGGCCCGGGCAGAAAATCGCCGTGTTCATCGGCCCCGAAGGGGGATTTGAAGAAGCGGAGGTGGAGCTGGCGCGGGCGGCGGGCTTTTCCCCCATCACGCTGGGCAGGCGGATCCTCCGGACGGAAACCGCGGGGCTGACCGTCATGAGCTGGCTGATGTACCGATTGGAAGAGGGAAGCATATCATAGAGCAGAGGATCTTGTTACAAACGGGAAGAAGCGGGTGAAAGATATGGAATGCTATCTGGACAACTCGGCCACCACGCGGTGCTTCGACAGCGTGGCGCAGCTGATGACGAAAATCATGTGCGAAGAATACGGAAATCCCTCCAGCCTTCACAACAGGGGCGTACAGGCGGAATCCTGGCTGCGGTATGCCCGGGATGTGATTTCCGGCAATCTGAAGGTGAGCCCGAAGGAAATCGTCTTCACTTCCGGCGGAACGGAAGCGGATAATCTGGCGCTGCGGGGCTGCGCTTACGCCAACTGCAGAAAGGGGCGCCACCTGATCACCACGGCCATCGAACATCCGGCGATCCTGGAGACGGCGCATTATCTGGAGGAGCAGGGCTTCGAAGTGACTTATCTTCCGGTGGACGCCGACGGCAGAGTCCGGCTGTCCGATCTGGAACGGGCCGTCCGCCCGGACACGATTCTGGTTTCCATCATGCACACCAACAACGAGATCGGATCCCTGCAGCCCATCGCGGAAGCTGGGGAACTGATCAGGCGGATCAACCCGGAGACGCTGTTTCACGTGGACGCGGTGCAGGGATACGGGAAGGTGCGGATCCTCCCCAGGAGGATGAAGATCGACCTGCTGTCCGTATCCGCCCATAAGATCCACGGGCCCAAAGGGATCGGCTTCCTCTATGTGGGAGACCGGGTGAAGATCCGCCCCGTGGTGTTCGGCGGCGGTCAGGAAAGAGGGCTCCGGTCCGGGACGGAGAACGTGCCCGCCATCGCGGGAATGGCCCGGGCCGTGGAAGAAGTATACCGGAACCTGGAAGCGGACAACGAGCGGCTCTACGGCCTGCGGCAGCTGTTTGCGGAAGGGGTGGCGCAGATGGAAGGCGTGCGCGTCAACGGGCTGCCCGGGCGTGAGAGCGCTCCCCATGTGGTGAGCGTTTCCTTCGAAGGGGTGCGCAGCGAGGTTTTGCTCCACGCCCTGGAGGAACGGGAGATCTACGTGTCGGCGGGATCCGCCTGCGCATCCAACCATCCGGATACGGCGGGATCCGCCACGCTGCGGGCCATCGGCCTGCCGTCCGGCCTGCTGTCCTCCACCATCCGGTTCAGCTTTTCGATTTTTACGACGGAAGAAGAAATCCGTTTTACCCTTCAGGCGCTTCAGGAGCTGGTGCCCATGCTGAGACGGTTTACCAGACGCTGAAAAAGGCGGGCTGCCCGAGGGAGAAATGAGAGGAATTATGTTTAAGGCATTTTTGATCAAATACGCGGAAATCGGCGTGAAGGGAAAGAACAGGGATCTGTTCGAGGCGGCGCTGGCGCAGCAGATTAAATACGCCCTGCGGCGCTGCGAGGGAGAATTCCGGATCCGCCGCACCAGAGGGCGGATTTATATCGACGTCCTTTCCGACTACGATTATGACGAGACCGTGGAAAATCTGAAGACCGTCTGCGGGATCTCCGGCATCTGCCCCATGGTGGAGCTGGCGGACGAAGGGTTCGACGGGCTGTGCGAAGCCGCGGTTTCCTACCTGGCGGAGCAGTATCCGGAGAAAAACTTCACCTTCAAGGTCAACGCCAGAAGGGCCCGGAAGAACTATCCGAAAACTTCCATGGAGATCAACGCCGACGTGGGGGAAAGGATTCTGGAAGCCTTTCCGGACGTCCGGGTGGATGTGCATCGGCCGGAAGTGCTGCTCTCCATCGAAATCCGGGAAAACATCTATCTTTATTCCATCGAGATTCCCGGCCCGGGGGGAATGCCCGTGGGCACCAACGGCAAGGCCATGCTGCTGCTTTCGGGCGGCATCGACTCCCCGGTGGCGGGCTATATGGTGGCAAAGCGGGGCGTGAAGATCGACGCCGTGTACTTCCACGCGCCGCCCTATACCAGCGAGCGGGCGAAGCAGAAGGTGGTGGATCTGGCGAAGCTGGTGGCGCGCTACAGCGGCCCCATCTATCTGCACGTGATCAACTTCACGAAAATCCAGCTGGCCATCTACGAGAAGTGCCCCCACGACGAGCTGACCATCATCATGAGAAGATATATGATGCGGATCGCGGAAGACATCGCGAAGCGGACGGAATGTCTGGGCCTCATCACCGGGGAGAGCATCGGACAGGTGGCCAGCCAGACCATGCAGTCCCTGGCGGTCACCAACGAGGTCTGCACCCTCCCGGTCTTCCGCCCCTGCATCGGCCTGGACAAGCAGGAAATCGTGGAGATTTCGGAAAAGATCGGAACCTACGAGACATCCATTCAGCCCTTTGAGGACTGCTGTACGATTTTTGTGGCCAAACATCCGGTGACTAAGCCAGCTCTCAACGTGATCAAGCGGCACGAGGAAGCGCTGACGGACTGCATGGACGGGCTTCTGCGGGAAGCGCTGGAGACGGACGAGCTGATCGTGGTGGAAGCGTAGCCGGCGTTCCCGCAATCGCCGCCGCTATTCGCAGTCCGGCCTGTCAGCCTGCCTGCTCATATCGGCTTGCCTGTCAAATGACCGGATGTCTGCGCGTGCGGGCACGCCATCCATCCGGTCGCCTGACAGGGCTCATACCGGCGACGTAGCGCGGAAGGGAAATGAAAGCCGATTGCTCCGCGCCGCCGGCGCTCCCGCAATCGCCGCCGCCATTCGCAGTCCGGCCTGTCGGCCTGTCTGCTCATATCGGCTTGCCTGTCAAGCGACCGGATGTCTGCGCGTGCGGGCACGCCATCCATCCGGTCGCTTGACAGGGCTTTCATAATAAAAAGTGTGCCAGGGCGCATACATGCACAGGCGCATACATGCACAGGCGCATACATGCGCCCTGGCACGCTCGCGCCGAGCGCGGCTGCCGACAGGCGGCTACTTCCTTTCGCGCGAGTGCGCATCCACAGCGGAGCGTTTTTTTGTGCGACAGGAATCATGAAAGCCGATTGCTCCGCGCCGCCGGCGCTCCCGCAATCGCCGCCGCCATTCGCAGTCCGGCCTGTCGGCCTGCCTGCTCATATCGGCTTGCCTGTCAAATGACCGGATGTCTGCGCGTGCGGGCACGCCATCCATCCGGTCGCTTGACAGGGCTTTCATAATAAAAAGGACCTTCGCCGCGGACGGCGAAAGCCCTTATGTCTTCGGAGCTTCGTTCTAAACTCTCAGGCTCAGATCATGTACGGTTTCAGAACTTCCAGAACCGCATCCACGTTCTCTTCCGCATGGATGTTCAGATCGATCGGTTTGGAAAGGTCGAGGCTGAAGATGCCCATGATGGACTTCGCGTCGATCACGTATCTGCCGGACACTAAATCGAAGTCATAATCGAATTTGGTAATATCGTTAACGAAGGATTTTACCTTATCGATAGAGTTTAAAGAAATCTGAATTGTTTTCATTTTTGAGTACCTCCTTTAGTTTCATACCTTCTGACCCTATATTAACAAACTATGGTAAGAAAAGTCAATTATCAAACGTGACAAAAATGGTGGAGAATACTATGAAAAGTGTAGCATTACACAATCTGGGGTGTAAAGTCAACGCCTATGAAATCGAGGTTATGCAACAAAACTTACAAGAAAGCGGATTTAAAATTGTACCTTTTGATTCAGAAGCTGACATTTATATCGTAAATACGTGTACCGTGACGAATATCGCGGATCGGAAGAGCCGCCAGATGCTGCATCGGGCGAAGCACAAAAATCCGGACGCCGTGGTGGTGGCGGTGGGCTGCTATGTGCAGACCGGAGCGGAACGGGTGGAAGAAGACGGCTGTATCGATCTGGCCGTGGGAAACAACCGCAAGAAGGATATCGTCGATATTCTGAATGCGTTCTTGAAAGAGCGGGAAAACGGGGGGAAGGCCGGAACTGCCAGCGATATTATCGATATTTCGAATGCACGGGAGTACGAAGAGATGACCCTGTCCCGGACGGCGGAACACACCAGAGCCTATATCAAGGTGCAGGACGGATGCAACCAGTTCTGCAGTTACTGCATCATCCCCTTCGCGCGCGGGAGGGTCAGGAGCAGGCGGAAGGAAGACGTGCTGGAGGAAGTGAGGAATCTGGCCGCGAAAGGGTATCGGGAGGTCGTGCTCACCGGGATTCACTTAAGCTCCTACGGAATGGATTTCCTGGGAGAGACGGGGGAAGACTATCTGAAACCGGGCGGGGATCTCAGGCAGCAGGCCATGGACCGGGGATTTTTGATCTCCCTGATCGAAGCCATCGCCGGGATCGACGGCATTTCCCGGATCCGCCTGGGATCCCTGGAGCCGAGGATCATCACGGAGGCGTTTGCCGAAAGGCTGGCAGCCGTCAAAAAGGTGTGCCCGCATTTCCACCTTTCCCTGCAGAGCGGATGCGACGAAACGCTGAAACGGATGAATAGACATTATACGGCCGGGGAATATTATGAAAAGGTGGAAATCCTCCGGCGCTTCTTCGAAAATCCCGCCATCACCACGGACGTCATCGCGGGGTTCCCGGGGGAGACGGAGGAGGAATTCGAACGGACCCGCGCCTTTCTGGAAAAGGTGCGCTTCTTCGAAATGCACGTTTTCAAGTATTCCAGAAGAAAGGGAACCGTCGCGGACCGGATGGACGGGCAGCTGACGGACGCGGTCAAGACCGCCCGCAGCGCCGTGCTCCTGGCCCTGGAAGCGAAACAGTCCAGGGAGTACCGGGCGTCCTACATAGGACAAGAAGTGGAAATCCTGATCGAAGAGCAGAAGGAAATCGGAGGGAAGCGCTGGTGGGTAGGCCATACGCCCGCCTATGTGCGGGCCGCCGTGCCGGCGGATGAAGGCCGGGAACTGTCTGCCAACGGGCTTTGCAGGGGGATCGTTTCGGGATTTTTGACGGATGAAATTGTGTCATTGAATTTTTCCGGAAAGTAGAGTAAGATAATAGGTATATAACCGGCGGATCGCGTGCGGCCGGGATGAGGGGCACATTTCAGGAGGAAAAGCAGAGGACGAAAAGCGATGGAGGATTTGGGAAACACACAATATTTTAAGGTGGAAACGGAGCCGGAGAACGGCGTGAAGACGATTCTGGCGGCCGTGTATGAAGCGCTTTCCGAGAAAGGATACAACCCGGTGAATCAGATCGTAGGTTATATCATGTCCGGGGATCCCACCTATATTACGAGCCACAGGAACGCGAGGGGGCTGATCATGCGCGTGGAGCGGGACGAGCTGGTGGAGGAGATGCTCAGGGAGTATATCCGGAACAATCGCTGGGAATGACCGCGGGATGATGCGGGATGATATGGAAGGAAACGGGTCGGGGAGAGAACAGATGCGGATTATGGGACTGGACTTCGGGTCAAAGACGGTGGGCGTCGCCATCAGCGACCCGCTTTTTATCACTGCCCAGGGGATAGAGATCATCCGGCGCAAGGAGGAGAACAAGCTGCGCAGGACGCTGGCCAGAATCGAAGAGCTGATCGTGGAATATGAGGTGGGGGAGATCGTACTGGGACTTCCCCTGTATCTGGACGCGTCCGAGGGCGGCCGCGCCCTTTTGACGAGGGAATTCGCGGACAGGCTGTCCAGGAGGACGGGATTGCCGGTCCATCTCCGGGACGAGCGACTGACCACGGTGGCGGCGGACCGCGCCATGGAGGAAGCCGGTATCCGCAGGGAAGAGCGGAAGGAACATGTGGACAGGCTGGCGGCGGTTTTCATCCTGCAGGGATATCTGGAGGAGCGGTCGCGCAGGCCTATGGGAGAGACGGAGAACTGACGGTTTGGAGAAGATCAGGTTTAGCCCCGAGCAGGGGGATGAGGTGGATTTCTACGTGCTGGAGCAGACCAGGCTCGGCGGCGTGGATTATATTCTGGTGACGGATGGAGAAGAAGACGGAGAAGCCCTGATTCTGAAAGACGTGTCCGCCCCGGATGCGCCCGAGGGCGTCTATGAGATCGTGGATGACGACGAAGAGCTGGACGCGGTTGCGGCCATTTTTGAAAATCTTCTGGAAGACGTGGAACTGGAAAAAGAATAGCGCGAGGCGTTTCGCGTTAACGATGAAAGAAAAGAATCATCAGGAAAAGAATACGGTTATGTCAGAAAACGCGTTCGGCTGATCGGACAGGCCCGGATGACGGCGATGAAGGCTGCGAAAGAACGGAATGAGGACATGAGAGATGTCCGGCCGTCGCCGCCGTTTTGCGCCCGCCCTTTGAAGAGGAAAAAGGGGGATACGCAGGGGCCGGAGGGGATCGCGAAGGTTTTTTCTGGCTGCCGGAAAGAATATGGAGGTAGTTTGATTGAAAAAAGCAAAAAAAGTGAATAATGCAGGCCCCAGCCTGAAAGTGATTCCTCTGGGAGGGCTGGAACAGATCGGGATGAACATTACCGCCTTCGAATACGAAGACAGTATTGTGGTGGTGGACTGCGGTCTCGCCTTTCCCGACGACGATATGCTGGGAATCGATCTTGTCATTCCGGATATCACCTATCTGCGGGACAATTTCGAAAAGGTGAAGGGAATCGTCATCACCCACGGGCACGAGGACCACATCGGGGCGCTTCCCTATGTGCTGCGGGATCTGAACATTCCCGTCTACGCCACCAGGCTGACCATGGGGCTGATCGAGAACAAGCTGAAGGAGCACAATCTCCTCGGGCACACCAGACGGAAGGTGATCAAGTTCGGACAGTCCGTGAACCTGGGGCAGTTTCGGATCGAGTTTATCAAGACCAACCACAGCATCGTGGATGCGGCGGCGCTGGCGATTTATTCCCCTGCGGGGACGATCATTCATACGGGCGACTTCAAGGTGGATTATACCCCGGTGTATGGGGAAGCCATCGATCTGCAGCGCTTTGCGGAGATCGGCAAAAAGGGCGTGCTGGCCCTGATGTGCGACTCCACCAATGCGGAGCGCAAGGGCTTCACGCAGTCGGAACGGACGGTGGGGCACACCTTCGATACGATCTTTCACGAGCATCAGGGCAAGCGGCTGATCATCGCCACCTTCGCGTCCAACGTGGACCGGGTGCAGCAGATCATCAATACCGCCCATAAATATGGAAGAAAAGTGGTGGTGGAAGGCCGAAGCATGGTCAACATCATCGATACGGCCATGAATCTGGGCTGCATCAATATCCCGGATAACACCCTGGTGGATATCGATCGCTTAAAGGACTATCCGGACGACAGAACGGTGATCATCACCACGGGGAGCCAGGGGGAGAACATGGCGGCCCTGAGCAGGATGGCGTCCAGCGTACACCGGAAGGTGTCCATCGGGCCCAACGATACGATCATCTTCTCCTCCAACCCGATCCCGGGCAACGAGAAGGCGGTCACAAAGGTGATCAACGAGCTGGATATGAAGGGGGCGGAAGTGATTTTCCAGGACGTGCACGTGTCCGGGCACGCCTGTCAGGAGGAGATCAAGCTGATCTATACGCTGGTGCAGCCCCGCTACGCGGTGCCCATCCACGGGGAGTACAAGCACCGCAAGGCCCAGGCCGGGATCGCGAAGGATCTGGGAATCCCCAAAGAGAATGTTTTCATGCTGGCTTCCGGCGACGTGCTGGAGATGAACGAGGAAAGGGCCGCCGTCACGGGTAAGGTTCCCGTGGGAGCGATCCTGGTAGACGGCCTCGGCGTGGGCGACGTGGGCAACGTGGTGCTGCGCGACAGGCAGCATCTGGCGGAAGACGGCATCCTCATCGTCGTGGTGGCCCTGGACTGCATGACGGGACAGGTGGCCAGCGGGCCGGATCTGGTATCCAGAGGTTTCGTCTACGTCAAGGAGTCGGATGAGCTGATGGATGAAGCGAGGGAACTGATGGTGAAGGTGATGGAGAACTGCGTCAGCCGCGGCTGTACGGACTGGGGCAGGATCAAAACGTCCATCAAGGATTCCCTGAGCGATTTTATCTGGAAAAAGACCAAGCGCCGTCCCATGATTCTGCCGATCATCATGGAGGTATGAGAAAGAGGGCATCCAGAGACTGAAATTACAGAGCGCGGGAGAGAAATGGATGAAGAACAGAGTGAATGCGGCATTGAGAGAACTGATTTCGGCGATTATCGATTCCCCTGAGTACAGGGAATTCGCCCATCAGCTGTCGATCATGAAGGAACACCCTGAGCTGAAGCGGCAGATCGATGAATTCAGACAGGAAAATTACGTGCTGCAGCGCACGGCGGCGTCGGACGAGCTATTTGACAAGCTGGATGAATTTTCCCAGAGATATGATTCTTTCCGGAAAAATCCGCTGGTGGATCCCTTTTTAAATGCGGAAGCGGAATTTTGCAGGATGATTCAGGAGATCAATCAGGAAATTGTGGAGGCAGTGAACTTTGGCTAATCAAAAGGCGAGAAGAGGATCCGGAAGGAAAAACAGCGGCGCGGGCAGTGCTGTCGGCGGAGCGGTGGGGACGGTTTTCAATATCGTTCTGCTCATCGTCGTGGCGATGGTGACCTATCGGCTGGCTGTTTCGGCTTTTCAGTACGGCGTCCGGATTTTCGGGGAGCCCGCCATGTCCGAGGAACCCGGTCAGGAAGTGACCGTGACCATCGAGGACGGAATGGATTTTGAGGGCATCGCTCAGACCCTGTATGACAGCGGGCTGATCCGGGACAAAACCCTGTTCCGGATCCAGGAGCTTTTGTCCAACTATGCGGAAGACGGCTTCGCGGAAGGGACCTATACCCTTTCCACCGCCATGACACCGGAAGAGCTGATGGACGCCATGGCGGGAAGCGGAGAGGATTCATAAGGGCATGATCGTAGAGGATAGACTGCGGACGTTTCTCAATTCTCTGGACCGGGGGAATCCGGAATGGCTGGACGAACTGGAGCGGCGGGCCGTTGCGGACCGGGTGCCCATCATTCGGAAAGAGACGCAGAGCTTTCTGCGTCTCCTTCTTGCGGTCAGACGGCCGGCCTCCATTCTGGAAGTGGGGGCGGCCGTGGGCTTTTCAGCCCTTTTGATGAGCGAGTACATGCCGGAGGGCTGCCGGATCACGACCATCGAAAACGATGGGAAGAGAGCGGAGCAGGCCAGGGGCAATTTTTGCCGGACGGGCAGAGAAGACAGGATTCGCCTGTTGGAAGGGGATGCCGGCGAAGTCCTCAAAAGCCTTCCCGGCCCCTTCGATTTTATTTTTATGGACGCGGCGAAGGGGCAGTATCCCAACTTCCTGCCGGAAGTGCTGCGGCTGCTGGGCCCCGGAGGGATCCTGGTTTCCGACAACGTCCTGCAGGACGGGGACCTGCTGGAATCCCGGTATGCGGTGCGCAGGCGGGACCGGACCATCCACGCCAGAATGCGGGAATATCTGTATGAGCTGACCCACCATCCCGACCTGGAGACGTCGGTGCTGCCGGTGGGGGACGGCGTGACGGTGAGCGTGCGCCGCGCCGTTTGAACGGAGAATGGAGATTTTCATGAAGAGACCGGAATTACTCATACCCGCCAGCAGCCTGGAAGTGCTGCGGGTGGCCGTTTCGTACGGAGCGGACGCCGTATACATCGGCGGGGAAGCTTTCGGCCTGCGGGCGAAAGCCAAAAACTTCACGCAGGAGGAGATGGCGGAGGGGATCGCCTTCGCCCATGAGCGCGGCGTTAAGGTATATGTGACGGCGAATATTTTCGCCCATAACGGGGATCTGGAGGACGCTTTTTCGTACTTCAGACAGCTGCGGGATTTAAAGACCCGGGACGGACGCAGGGCGGCGCCGGACGCGCTGATCATCTCCGACCCGGGCATGTTCGTTTTGGCAAAAAGGGCCTGGCCGGATGCGGAAATCCATATTTCCACGCAGGCCAACAGCACCAACTACGAGACGTGGAACTTTTGGTGGGAGCTGGGGGCGAAGCGGGTGGTTTCGGCCAGGGAGCTGTCGCTGGAAGAGATCCGGCAGGTGAGGCGGAGGATTCCGGAGGAGATGGAAATCGAATGTTTCGTTCACGGAGCCATGTGCATCTCCTATTCCGGAAGGTGCCTGCTGAGCAACTATTTTACGGGGCGGGACGCGAACCGGGGCGCCTGCACGCATCCCTGCCGCTGGAAATATGCGGTGGTGGAGGAAACCAGGCCGGGAGAATACCTTCCGGTCTATGAAAACGAAAGGGGAACCTTCCTCTTCAATTCCGGAGATCTGTGCATGATCGGGCATATCCCGGAGCTGCTGGAGGCGGGAATCGACAGCTTCAAAATCGAGGGGCGGATGAAGACGGCGCTGTACGTGGCGACGGTGGCCAGGACGTATCGGAGGGCCATCGACGACTGCCTGGAGTCGGAGGAAACATACCGTCGGAATATGCCCTGGTATCTGGAGGAGATCGCCCGCTGTACCTATCGGAAATTCAACACGGGGTTCTACTTCGGCAGGCCCGGCGAAACCGCGCAGATTTATGACGCCAGCACCTATCACAGCGATGCGGTCTATCTGGGGCTGGTGGCCGAAAGGGACGAAACCGGCCGGGTGAGGATCGAACAGCGGAACAAATTCTGCGCGGGGGATCAAATCGAAATCATGAAGCCGGACGGCAGGGACGTGTCGGCTTTTGTGGAAAAGATCGAGGATGAGGGCGGGACGGAAATGGACAGCGCGCCCCATCCCAGGCAGGCTCTGTGGCTGACGCTTTCACAGGAGGCTGAGGCCGGGGATGTGCTTCGGACCGGAAAAGGCGGAAAGGATACGGACGATGAGTGAAACTTTGAACGTGGAAAAACTGTTTGGCGAAAATGTATTCACCTTGGGGAAGATGCAGGAGCGGATTCCCAAAAAGGCCTTCGCGGAGGTGGTCCGGGTGATGGAGCAGGGGGGAGAGCTTTCCTCCGCCACCGCGGACGTTGTGGCAAAGGCCATGAAGGACTGGGCCGTGGAGCGGGGAGCCACCCACTATACCCACTGGTTTCAGCCGTTGACGGGCATCACGGCGGAAAAGCACGATTCCTTCATCACCCATCCGGACGGCTCCGGCAGGATGATTATGGATTTTTCCGGCAAGGAGCTGATCAAGGGAGAAGCGGACGCTTCCTCCTTCCCTTCCGGAGGGCTGCGCTCCACCTTCGAGGCCAGAGGATATACGGTGTGGGACATTACCTCTCCGGCCTTTTTGAAGGAGGACGCAACGGGCGGGATTTTGTGCATCCCCACCGCATTCTGTTCCTATAAAGGGGAGGCGCTGGACAAAAAGACGCCCCTGCTGCGCTCCATGGAAGCCCTGTCCCAGCAGGCCATGCGCATCGTCCGCCTGTTCGATCCGGAAACGCAGGCCCGCAAAGTCATCCCTTCCGTAGGGGCCGAGCAGGAGTATTTTCTCATCGACCGCGGAAAATACCTGAAGCGCAAGGATCTGATCTTTTCCGGGCGCACGCTGTTCGGCGCGGCGGCTCCCAAAGGGCAGGAGCTGGAGGATCACTATTTCGGCGTAATCCGGGAACGGGTCGGCGCCTTCATGAAGGACTTAAACATCGAGCTGTGGAAGCTGGGCGTGACGGCGAAGACCCAGCACAACGAGGTGGCTCCCGCGCAGCACGAGCTGGCGCCCATCTACGAAACGGCCAACATCGCCATGGATCATAACCAGCTGGTGATGGAAACCATGAAAAAGGTGGCGGAGCGGCACAACCTGCGCTGCCTGCTGCACGAAAAGCCGTTCGCGGGGGTGAACGGATCCGGAAAACACGACAACTGGTCCATCAGCACGGATACGGGGGTCAACCTGCTGGATCCGGGGGAGACGCCCAATGAGAACATCCAGTTCCTGCTGATTTTATCGTGCGTGATGAAAGCGGTGGATACCCACGCGGATCTGCTGCGGCGGAGCGCGTCCAACGTGGGCAACGACCTGCGCCTGGGGGCAAACGAGGCGCCTCCGGCCATCGTTTCCATCTTCCTGGGGACGCAGCTGGAGGACGTGGTGCGCCAGCTGGTGGAAACCGGGGAAGCCCGTTCCTGCCTGGAAGGCAGCACCCTGCGTACGGGCGTATCTACCGTGCCGGATCTGCACATGGACGCCACGGACCGGAACAGGACCTCTCCCTTCGCCTTCACGGGGAACAAATTCGAATTCCGCATGGTGGGATCCTCGGATTCCATCGGAAGCCCTACCACCGCCATCAACGCCATCGTGGCGGAGGCGTTCTGCGAGGCGGCGGACCGGCTGGAAGCCGCGGGCCCGGAGAACTTCGAAATGGCGGTGCACGACCTGATCAAGGAAAACATGACGAAGCACCAGCGGATCATCTTCAACGGGGATGGCTATTCCCAGGCGTGGATGAAGGAAGCGCGCAGGCGCGGGCTGCCCAACTTCCGCGGAATGATCGACTCCATCGAGTCGCTGACCACGGACAAGGCCATCCTCCTGTATGAGCGGTTCGGCATTTATAACCGGGCGGAGCTGGAGTCCCGGAAGGAAATCCTGTACGAAACCTATGTGAAAACGATCAACATCGAGGCTAAGACCATGATCGACATGGCTTCCAGGGAAATCCTGCCCGCGGTGATCCGCTACAGCCGCAGCCTGGCGGAGACGATCCGGGCGGAGAAGGAAGTGGGCGCCGACGTTT
This sequence comes from Candidatus Eisenbergiella merdigallinarum, assembly GCA_019119355.1. Taxonomy (GTDB): domain Bacteria; phylum Bacillota; class Clostridia; order Lachnospirales; family Lachnospiraceae; genus Gallintestinimicrobium; species Gallintestinimicrobium merdigallinarum. Next base: position 65,743 of record DWXE01000028.1, on the reverse strand, counting down.
CCGTGACCGCATCCCTGCTGCGGGAGATCAACGAGCGGCTGGCGAAGGCTTCGGGAGCTCTGGAAGGGCTGAAATGGAAGGAAAAGGAAGGACAGGAAATGCGGGACGACGCGAAGAAGCAGGCGTTTTTCTACCGGGATACCATCGTTCCCGCCATGGAAGCGCTGCGCCTTCCGGTGGATGAACTGGAGACCATGGTGGACCGGGAGTTCTGGCCCATGCCGGTGTACTCGGATCTGCTGTTCGAAGTGTAAAGGATAATAAGGAAAAAGGGGAATGCCGCTCCGGCGATGTGCCGGAAGATTGATATGCGGCGTTCCCTCTTTTGACGTCAAACTCCGCTGCAATACGATACACCGCAGACTTTTGTACGACATGGAAGGAATTTTTCCGCCGTATAAAAAACCACCGGGAACATCCCGATGGTCTCAAAACAGGGCTACAAGGATTCGAACCTTGAAATGACGGAGTCAGAGTCCGTTGCCTTACCGTTTGGCGATAGCCCTATCCATGCTTTTGTGCGCCGGAATCAAAAGCCGTTTTCCTCGCGCTCATTTAATATATCAAAATCCGGAGGAAATTGCAAGCATTTTTTTCAAAAATTTCTTCCGCCCCGTTCCGGAATATTTTTGCCGGAAGAAGTCGTAAAACCCGTCGGTTTATGATATGATAGTACCGGCAGAGGGCGGAGGGTCCGCCTGCAGGAGGATGAAAGCCGATGTATGGATTTGACAGCAGAGTGAGGTACAGCGAAACCGATGCGGAAGGGAAACTGGGCATTCCGGGCATCGTGGATTATTTTCAGGACGTCTCCACCTTTCAGTCGGAAGATCTGGGGCTCGGGGTGGATTATTTAAAGGGGATCGGTCTGGTGTGGGTGATGAGCGCCTGGCAGATCGTGATCCATGCTTATCCGAAGCTGGGAGACCGGATACGGGTGGGCACCTTTCCCTATGAATTCAGGGGATTTCTGGGGATGAGGAATTTCTTCTTGGACGGAGAGGACGGCAGGCGCATGGTGGAGGCCAATTCCATCTGGACGCTGATGAATCTGGAAAAGGGGATTCCCGCCAGGCCAACCCGGGAAATGAAGGAGCGATACGTCCTGGAGGAGAAGCTCCCCATGGACTATGCGCCCAGGAAGATCGCGGCGCCCGCGGGCGGGGAGACGATGGAACCCTTTGCGGTTGGAAAGCAGCATCTGGACAGCAATCATCACGTCAACAACGGGCAGTACATCCACATGGCCATGGAATATCTGCCGGAGGGCTTCGCCGTGGGACAGATGCGGGCCGAGTACAGGAAATCCGCGCTGCTGCACGATACGGTGACCCCTGTGGCGGCACGGGATGGCGGGACGTTTACCGTGTCCCTCTGCGACGGCAGCGGCAGCCCGTATGCGGTGGTGGAATTCACCCGGGCCAATCAGGAACAGAATTGAGGATAAGACATGTTGGAACTTGGAAAAGTACAGGAACTGATCGTAGTGAAAAAAGTGGAGTTCGGCGTTTACCTGGCGCAGAGGGAAGGGGACGGGGAGAAAGTGCTGCTTCCCGCCAGGCAGGTGCCCCGTGACGCCGGGATCGGCAGCAGGATAGAGGTCTTTTTGTATAAGGACTCCAAAGACCGCCTGATTTCCACCACGGCGCGCCCGCGGCTGACCCTGGGGGAAGTGGCGGAGCTGACCGTGGTTCAGACGGGGAAGCTGGGCGCGTTTCTGGACTGGGGGCTGGAAAAGGATCTGTTTTTGCCGTTTCGGGAACAGACCCGGCCGGTGCGGGAAGGGGAACGCTTCCCGGCAGCCCTCTATGTGGACAAGAGCGGCAGGCTGTGCGCCACGATGAAGCTCTACCCTTATCTGCGCACCGACAGCCCGTATCGGAAGGACGACAGGGTGAGCGGCTATTTATATGAAGTCAGCAGGCAGTTCGGGGGCTTCGTGGCGGTGGACGGGATCTATTCCGCCCTCATTCCGGCGCGGGAGGTCTGCGGGGAGCTGAAAGCCGGCACCCGGGTTGAGGCCAGGGTGACGCGGGTCCACGAGGACGGAAAGCTGGACTTAAGCCTGCGGGAAAAGGCGTGGATGCAGATCGGGACGGATGCGCAGAAGGTGATGGAAGCCATCCGGGAATGCGGGGGGGAGCTCCCCTTTACGGACAAGGCTTCTCCGGACCTGATCCGGGAAAAGATGGGCATGAGCAAAAACGAATTCAAGCGGGCGGTGGGCCACCTTCTGAAGGAAGGAAAAGTCCGGATTACGGAAACCGCCATCCGGCAGTTGTAAAAATACACAAAAAAGCGGCAAAATACCGGGCTGTGCGGTAAAACTTGCCAAAGCAGGAAGATGCTGATATAATGTCTCTGTTAGCGGGTTGACCTGTAATCTGATATCCCGGGGTGACATGATGAAGAGATTTTCGATTCTGGGGATTTCGCTGGTGGATCTGTCGGCCAGAGAAGGGCTCAGACAGGCGGAGCGATTCCTGCACAACGGCGCGCTCAATACGGCCACCTATATCACCGCCCAGACGCTGACGTCCGCGGCGGGCAGCCAGGAGCTGAAAGGGCTTCTGGAGGATGCGGATCTGACGCTGTGCGTGGAACCGGACATTCTGGAGGCGGCCGGCATCGCCAACGCGGGCCGCGTCAGGGAAATTGAAGAACGGATTTTCCTGAGGGAATTCCTTCGCAGGCTGGCGCGCCAGAAGGAGCGGATCTGCATTCTGGCGGACACGAGGCAGCAGGCCGAGACGTTTGCGGACAGCCTTCTGGAGCAGCAGGGGAATCTGAATATCGCCGCCTGCAGAGGGTATGACGAGTTCGAGCAGCAGAAGGAGCGGATGATGAATTCCCTCAATGAAGTGGCGCCGGACGTGATCTTTTCCAGAATGACCTGGCCGCTGGAGCTGGAGCTGATGAACAGCGGGAGGAAATTCCTGAACGCCGAACTGTGGATGGCGCTGCCGGAGGTCAAAATACCCAGGCGCGCGGGCCATGGCGTATTTTCGGGGATCCGCAGGAAGCTTTTCTGGAAAAAGGTAAAAAATTACAATCAGGAAATGGCGGAAGGGCCTAAAAGGGCGCCTGGAGAAAAACCGGACGAGCACATCGTTTCATGACGGGATGGTGTGTCCGTCCGGTTTTGCTCTTACATTTTGCAGTAACAGTTTAGCCATGCAGGCACATGCGGCAAAATGCCGCGCGGGAGCTCGCTCACTAAGCTGCATTTTGCCGCATGTGCCTATAGGGCGGACGCCCGACATGAATCATTTGACGGCCAGTGACCTTTTGCACAGCCAATTCAGTGGAATCCGTCAAATGATGAATGGCATGGCCGAACTGTTACATTTTGCATAATTTTTTTGCCGCTGGCTATAGCTTTTTTTGTGGTTTTCTATTAAAATGAAATATGGGTGTAGGAAAAAGCGGGATGGCGCGGCGAAGGCGCGCCATTTGGCGTCGATGAAGGAGAAGGGGTATGATTTCAAATCAGATATTGCAGAGTACGATTGACGGCCTGAAGGCCATCGCGCGGGTGGAGCTGTGCGTGGTGGATGCGGACGGAAAGATGATCGCCACCACATCGGATGAGATGGAGCTGTGCGCTCAGCCTGCCGGGGCGTTCGCGGATTCTCCGGCGGACAGCCAGGAAGTGGCGGGCAATCAGTTTTTCAAGATCTACGATGAACAGCAGGTGGAGTACATTCTGGTGGCCGGCGGCGCGGGGGAGAACATCTATATGATCGGCAAGATGGCCGCCTTCCAGATCCAGAACCTGCTGGTCGCTTACAAAGAGCGCTTCGATAAGGATAACTTTATCAAGAACCTGCTGCTGGACAACCTGCTGCTGGTGGACATTTACAGCAGGGCCAAGAAGCTGCACATCCCGGCGGACGCGAACCGGGTGGTGATGATTATCGAGAGCGGCGGCGGGAGGGACGGCAACGTCCTGGAAGTGGTGAGGGCGGGATTTTCCGCCAACAGCCACGATTTCATCACGGCCGTGGACGAGAACAACGTGATCGTGGTCAAGACGCTGACGGAAATCGATGAGAACGCCGAGATCAAGCAGGCTGCCGCCAGCATCGCCGCATATCTGGAAAACGAGGGGATTTTGAACAGCAGGATCTCCTACGGCACCGTGGTGCGGGAGATCAAGGAGGTCAGCCGTTCCTACAAAGAGGCCAAAATGGCCATGGATGTGGGAAAAATTTTCTTTGACGAGCGGATGATTATCGCTTATAGTGAATTGGGAATCGGGCGTCTCATCTATCAGCTTCCGATCCCCCAGTGCAGGATGTTCATCCGGGAGATCTTCGGAGGCAAGAGCCCGGACGATTTCGACGAGGAAACGCTGACCACCATCAACAAGTTTTTCGAGAACAGCCTGAACGTGTCGGAGACCAGCCGTCAGCTGTTCATCCACAGGAATACGCTGGTGTACCGGCTGGATAAGCTGCAGAAGAGCACCGGCCTGGATCTGCGCGTGTTCGAGGACGCCATCACGTTCAAGATCGCGCTTATGATCGTGAAATATATGAAGTACATGGAGACGTTTGAATACTAGAAACGAAACGGGAAGGAATTTTGGCACACATGGAGAAGAAACGCAGGAAGAAAAAAGAGGGCGGCGATGCGATGATCACGCTGGATAAGGTGAGCATGTCCTACTCCTCATCCGGGACATCCTACGCGCTGGACAACGTGAGTCTGAGCATCAGAAAGGGAGAATTCGTTTTCATCGTCGGGGACAGCGGATCCGGAAAATCCACCCTGATCAAGCTGCTCCTGCGGGAGCTGACGCCCACCAGCGGCCGGATCGTGGTAAACGGCGCGGATGTGGCGAAGCTGAAGCATCGCCAGGTGCCGAAGTTCCGGAGAAATCTCGGAATCGTATTTCAGGATTTCCGCCTTTTGAACGACCGGAACGTATATGAGAACGTGGCTTTCGCCCAGAGGGTCGTGCAGACGCCCACCAGGGAGATCCGCAAAAACGTGCCCCGGGCGCTGGCCGTGGTGGGGCTTGCCGGCAAATACAAGGCCAAGACCCGGCAGCTTTCCGGCGGCGAACAGCAGCGGGTGGCGCTGGCCAGAGCGCTGGTGAACGAGCCGCCGATTCTGCTGGCGGACGAGCCTACCGGCAACCTCGATCCGAAGAACTCCTGGGACATCATGAAGCTTCTGGAGCGGATCAACGAGGAAAAGGGGACGACGATCCTGGTGGTAACCCACAATAAGGAGATCGTCAACGCAATGCAGAAGCGGGTGATTACGATGAAGAAGGGCGTCGTCTTCAGCGACGAGGAAAAAGGCGGTTATATCGATGAGGATTAGTACGTTTTTTTATACGTTAAAGCAGGGTTTTATCAACATTTTCAGGAACAAGTGGTTTTCGCTGGCGTCCGTGGCCACGATCAGCGCCTGCCTGTTTCTGTTCGGCCTGTTCTTCGCGGTGATCATCAATTTTCAGCATATCATCCACACCGCGGAAGAGGGCGTATCCGTTACCGTCTTTTTTGAGGACGGGGTGGAGCAGGAGCAGATGGATCAGATCGGGAATCAGATCCGTGCGCGGGACGAGGTGGCGAAAGCGGACTTCATCTCGGCGGACGAGGCCTGGGCGGAATGGGCGCCGGAGAATATCGGCGAGGACTATCAGGAAGTTTATTCGGAAAATCCCCTGGAAGGGATGGACAATTACGAGATTTACATGAAGGATGTATCCAGGCAGGAGGATCTGGTGACCTGGCTGGAATCCGTTCCCGGCGTCCGGGAAGTGCGCCGCTCCGAAATGGCGGCTACGACGCTCACCGGAGTGAACGCCATCGTGGCTTACGTCTCCGTCGGGATCATCGCCATCCTTCTGGCGGTTTCCGTCTTTTTGATCAATAATACGGTGGTGATCGGAATCTCCGTCCGCAAGGAGGAGATCGAAATCATGAAATACATCGGGGCCACGGACTTTTTCGTCCGCTCCCCGTTTGTGATCGAGGGCATTTTGATCGGCCTGATCGGATCCTGTATCCCGCTGGCGGCCATCTATGTGCTCTACATCGAGGTGATGGACTACATCGCGGTTCAGTTCCCGTCCCTGACAGGGCTGATGCAGTTTCTTCCGGTCTCGGAGGTATATCACACGCTCCTGCCCGTTTCCATGGGGCTGGGCGCGGGAATCGGTTTTCTGGGAAGCTTCATCACCGTGCGCAAACATCTGAGGGTATGAGGAACGGTTCCGACGGAGAGGAAATGGAATGAACGGAAAGAGAAAGCGGCTTCTGGCCGCAGCCCTGGCGGGAATGGTTTTGTTCCTGCGCGCGCCCTTTGCCGCCGTGTCGGCCAGCGAGCTGGAGGAGAGCATCCGGCAGAAGCAGGAGGCCATCAGCCAGGCGCAGGAAGAGAAGAAAAAGCTGCAGTCCGGCCTTTCCGACATCCAGGCGATGGTGAAGCAGCTGGAGAAGTCCAAAAGCGACCTGGAGTCCTATGTGGTGGAGCTGGACGGTCAGCTGAGCAGCCTGGAGGAGAAGATCGGGGAGCTGCAGGAGCAGATCGAAGAGAAGAAAGAGGAGATCGTGCAGGCGAAAGAGGACCTGGAGGCCGCCCAGGCCGTAGCGGAAAGCCAGTATGCGGATATGAAGGTGAGGCTGCGGTATCTGTACGCCAACAGCACGGACGACGGGTATCTGACGGCGCTGCTGTCCGCAGGCAGTTTTTCGGAAATGCTCAATCAGGCGGAATACATTCAGCAGGTTAGCGATTATGACAGCAGGAAGCTGGAAGAATACCGTCAGAACGTAGAATATATGGATCTGTGCAGGCAGACGCTGGAAGAAGAGGAAGAGGTTCTGCATCAGGCGGAGGAGAGCCTTCAGAAGGAGCAGGCGTCCGTCAATACCCTGATTTCGGAAAAGGAAAAGCAGATCGTCGCCTACGAAGGGGATATCAGCAACCAGGAGGCCGCCATCGCGGAGTACGAAGCGCAGATCGCCGCGGAGGACGCGGAAATCGCCGCGCTGGAGAAAGCGGTGGAAGCGGACAGGGCGAAGCTGGCGGAGGAGAACCGGGTCAAGTATGACGGCGGGATGTTCCAGATGCCCTGCCCCAGCTATAAACGGATTTCGGACGATTACGGCAACCGCATGCATCCCACCCTGGGCGTGGAGAAATTCCACAACGGAGTGGACTTCGCGGCGCCCAGCGGATCGCCCATTCTGGCGGCTTATGACGGCAGGGTGGTGGCCGCCACCTATAACAGTTCCATGGGAAATTATGTGATGATCGACCATGGGGACGGACTGTATACGATTTACATGCACGCTTCCAAACTGTACGTGTCCTCCGGACAGACGGTGACGAAAGGGGAGCAGATCGCAGCGGTGGGTTCCACCGGACGTTCTACCGGACCGCATCTGCATTTCTCCGTGCGCTTAAACGGCAGCTATGTGAGCCCGTGGAATTATTTGAAGTGACGAGGATAACCGGAACAAAAAAGAGGGGATGAAAATCCGATTGCCTTTTTGTTCCGGTTATGTGCGATTTGGGAATGGTACGGCCAAAGCGGCACATATATTATTGATACGAAATGAACGGGAGGATGAGATGAGCCATAAGAGAAGTTTTGCGGGGGGACTGATCGCCGGAATCGTGCTGACGCTGTTTCTGGGATGCGGATATTTTGCGGGAACGCAGCTGTATCGGGCGTTTCAGGCGCAGAAGGGCGCGGTGAGCGCTTCGGGGGATTCCCAGGACGGGGCGGTTTCCGTGGCGAACCCGGCGACGATGCAGAAGATGGGCGTGCTGGAAGAGATGATCGGGGAGTATTATCTGGAGGATGCGGGGGAGTCCGAGCTGGAGCAGGGCGTCTATAAAGGGATGATCGAAGCGCTGGGAGATCCTTATTCCACGTACTACTCCCAGGAGGAGCTGGAGGATCTGCAGAACAAGACCCAGGGGATTTATTACGGGATCGGCGCGCGGGTCGGCATCGACGCGGACACCCAGCTTCCCAGAATCGCCAGCGTCATCGAGGGCACTCCGGCGCAGGAAGCCGGGCTGATGTCGGGAGATCTCCTGTATAAGGTGGACGATACCCTGGTGCAGGGAATGGACCTGAATTCCGCGGTTGCTCTGGTGAAGGGGGACGAGGGGACCACGGTGCATCTGACCGTGATCCGCGAAGGGGAAACGGATTATCTGGAGTTCGACGTGGAGAGGCGGAAGCTGGAAAACGAGACCGTGACTTACGAAATGCTGGAGGACGGCGCTGGCTACATCCAGATTCAGGAATTCGACGACGTGACGGTGGACCAGTTCGAAGAGGCGCTGGAAGCCTGCAGGCAGGAGGGGATGCGGGGGCTGATTCTGGATCTGCGGGGAAACCCCGGCGGCAATCTGACCACGGTATGCGAAATCGCGCGGATGATGCTTCCGGAAGGGCTCATCGTCTATACGGAGGATAAAAACGGGCAGCGGGAGGAATATACCTGCGACGGAAAAAGTCAGCTGGACGTTCCGCTGGTGGTTCTGGTGGACGCCAACAGCGCTTCCGCTTCGGAGATTCTGGCGGGTGCCGTCAAGGATTACGGGATCGGAACCCTGGTGGGAACCACGACCTTTGGCAAGGGGATCGTGCAGCGCATCATGAAGCTTTCCGACGGCTCGGCGGTGAAGCTGACGGTGAGCAAGTATTACACGCCGAAGGGAAACAACATCCATGAAATCGGGATTTCTCCCGACGTGGAGGTGCCCTTCGAGGCGGAGCCGTATCTGGAAGACGGCACGGACAATCAGCTGGAGCGGGCGCTGGAGGTATTGAAAGAGAAGATGGAGTGAAGGCATGAGGATTGCGCGTCTCGAAATCCATAACTTCAAATCGATCCGGGAACTGGCGCTGGAGGATGTGGAAAACGCCCTCATTCTGGTGGGGCAGAACAATACGGGCAAAACGGCAGTCCTGGACGCCATCCGGGCGGTGGGCGGGGAGTACGCCGTGAGGGGAGAGGACTTTCAGGAGGACTTCCCCAATATCGAAATCCTGGTGGATCTGGCGCTGGATCGGGAGGATCTGGAGCGCCTGCACCGGGACGGGGCCGTGAGCCGCTACCGCAGGTTCGACTCCTGGTATCAGGACTTTTGCCGCAGGCTGCCCTCCTTTCAAAACGGGGTCCTTTCGTTCGCCTTCGTGGCCAACCGGGAGGGGAAGGTGCGCTGGGAGGACGGCAGGCAGAAGAACAACCCCTGCGTGCGTCAGGTCTTTCCGAAGGTCTACTATATGGATGCGCAGAGAAACCTGCAGTCGTTTCAGGATGATCTTCTCCTGCTCCAGGAAGGGGAGCTGCTCCGCCAGATGCGGTCCGGCTGCTGCATGTTCGACCGGTCCAAAAAGTGCAACCGCTGCTTTTCCTGCATGGGTCTGATCCTGCCCAAAAGCGCCGGGGAACTCAACGCCCTGGAAACGGCCAGGCTTTTGGAATATAAGCTGTATCAGCAGAATCTGGACGGGTTTTCCAGGCGGATCAACCGGAATTTCCGGAAGAACGGCGGCACGGAACAGCTGGTCTATTCCATGAATCAGAACGTGGAGCAGATGCTCTCCGTGACGGTGGAGACCTGGAACGAACGGCAGAACAAGCGCAGGTCCATCGACTGCATGGGGCAGGGAATGCGCAGCATCTACATGCTGTCCCTGCTGGAGACCTACGAAGAGGAGGAGTGCCAGAATCCGGGAATCGTCCTGGTGGAGGATCCGGAGATCTTCCTGCATCCCAGGCTGCAGCGGGTTGCGGGGGAGATCCTCTATCGCCTGTCCCGGAAAAATCAGGTCGTTTTTTCCACTCACTCTCCGAATTTGCTGGCGAATTTCAACAGCAGGCAGATCCGCCAGATCCGGCTGGGGGAGGACGGCTATTCCCGTGTCTTTCCCAAAACGGATATCAGCGCGGTGCTGGACGATCTGGGCTATTCCGCGTCCGACCTGATGAACGTGAACTTCGTCTTCATCGTGGAGGGCAAGGACGACAAGAGCCGCCTGCCGCTGCTCATCCGGAAATATTACGAGGAGACTTACGACGAGGCGGGAAATCTCTCCCGGATCGCGATCATCACCACCAACAGCTGCACCAATATCAAGACCTACGCCAATTTGAAATATATGAATCAGGTCTATCTGCGGGACAATTTCCTGATGATCCGGGACGGTGACGGGCAGGACAGCGGGGAACTGAAGCGGCAGCTGTGCAGATATTATGAGCAGAGAAACGAAGAGGATGTGGACCGTCTCCCCCGGGTGACGGAAAAGAACGTGCTGATTCTGAAATACTATTCCTTTGAAAACTATTTCCTCAATCCCGCTGTGATGGCGAAGCTGGGCGTGCTGGAATCGGAAGAACAGTTCTACGGGATCTTTCTGGAGAAATGGAGGGAATACCTTTGCCGGCTCCGCAGCGGGAAGCATCTCCTGGAAGCGCTGGGCCGGGATTTTGAAACGGCGCAGGACGTGCGGCAGCACATGGAGGAAATCAAAATCCATCTGCGGGGACATAACCTGTTCGACCTGTTTTACGGGAGATTTCAGGAGGAGGAGACGCAGCTGCTGGAGCACTACATCGATCTCGCACCCCGGGAGGATTTTCGGGATATTCTGGACGCCATCGACCGGTTTATTTATTTCGAGAGCAGAAAAAAGCGGAGCGATTGACAAATTCCTGTCGGAAACGCATACAATGGTAAGGAAAATAAAAATAAGGGAATCGGATGATGGAGATTTATGCGAGTCAGTTCGGCATGCCACAGCGTTCGGTATTCCTGAGTTTTTCCGGGGTGATTACCGGAATTGACGCGACGGGAAACAGGGGAAGAAGGTTCGGAGGCTGCTCCCGGATGATAACCGTGGAAAACGAGTCCGGAAATGTGGTGAACTTTTTTGTGAATGCGGGCACCTTTGTGGTGGATTATATCACTCTGTTCGAGGGACTTTTCGTCACCGTTTTTTACGACGGGAACGCAGCGGCTCCCCTGATTTACCCGCCGCAGTATACGGCGGCGGTCATCGCTCCCCGGATGGAAGGGCAGATGGTATTCGTGGGGCGTTTCAACAATGCGCTTCTGAGCAGCGATCGGAGCCTGAAGCTGAATCTCGCGCCTTCCACAACGGTGGTGACGCAGAACAACCAGACTTTCTCCGGAAATCCAGGGGGGAATGTTCTGGTGGTGCTCTACAGCCGGACGACCAGGAGCATCCCGCCGCAGACCACGCCGGAAAAGGTCATCGTCCTTTGCGGACAGTAGGAAAAATCAATATGCAAAAACGGGCGAGGACGGCCGCAAAAGGAAACGGAGGTTTCCGGCAGCGGCCGTCCTTTTGCAATCTGAATTTTGCCGTTCGTTTCCGCTGCAGGCATGTCGGCCGATAACAGAGGATAAAACGGGGCATATTGGAATAGAGAATATGGCAGCAAAAAAGAACAGATGTTCTAACTTGTGTCTATACTTTTTTGCACATCCATGCTATAATCTTTTCGATATAGATGAGGCCGGGTGAACCGGGGTCACTGGATGGAGAAGATGAAAAAGAAAAAAGAAATATCAATTGTACGCTCCTCAGCAGCGGAATATTTGACGTTTATTACTGCAACAGGAGAAAGTGACGTCAATGCCGTCTATTTTGATGAAAATGTATGGTTGACACAGAAGATGATGGGAATTCTATATAACGTAGAGACACATACCGTCAATTATCATTTAAAAAAGATCTTCAATGATGGAGAATTAGATGAGAATTCAGTTATTCGAAAATTTCGAATAACTGCTTCTGATGGAAAAAGCTATAATACAAATCATTATAATTTGAAAGCGATTATTGCGGTTGGGAATAAGGTTGACTCTCCGAAAGCGGTTCAGTTTCGTAAATGGGCAAATGGCATTATAGAGGAGTTTACGATTAAAGGTTTTATCAAAAAATTACAGATATTTATGCAACGAGTATCGACTATGATCCTAAAGCCAAAACAACCAGATTGTTTTTTGCGAAGGTTCAGAATCAGTTGCATTGGGCAATTCATGGGGAAACCGCAGCTGAAGTGATTTATCATAGAGCGGATAGTGAAAAAGAACATATGGGGTTGCAGACATGGAAAGATGCTCCTGATGGAAAAATACAAAGATTTGACGTAACGGTTGCGAAAAATTATTTAACCGAACAAGAGCTATCAGCTATGGCCAGAATTGTTAACGCTTATTTGGATCTTGCGGAGATGAGGGCAGAAGAACATGTCCCTATGACAATGGAAGACTGGGCGGAGCAGTTTGAAGGGATTTTGCGACTGTCTAAAAAGGATATTTTGACACATGCAGGAAGCATTTCAGCAGAGATAGCAGAACAGCATGCGATTAGTGAATTTGAAAAATACCGGATAAGGCAGGATGAGCTGTATCAGAGTGATTTTGATCGTGTGTTGCTGGAAAATAAAAGTGGGGAAAATTATCGATGATAATCGGAAATGGATTAACAATAGATTTCTGAATATCGCTGCTGCTCTAAATATTTTTGAGGACGACTTATGGATCATTTCAAATTAGTATCAGAATACGCTCCCACCGGCGATCAGCCCCAGGCCATCGCCGAGCTGGTAAAGGGATTCCGGGAAGGCAACCAGTTCGAGACTTTGCTGGGCGTCACGGGATCCGGCAAGACGTTCACCATGGCCAACGTCATCCAGGCGCTGAACAAGCCCACGCTGGTCATCGCGCACAACAAGACGCTGGCGGCCCAGCTCTACGGCGAGTTCAAGGAATTTTTCCCGGAAAATGCGGTAGAATATTTCGTGTCCTATTACGATTACTATCAGCCGGAAGCCTATGTGCCCTCCACGGATACGTACATCGCCAAGGATTCCGCCATCAACGACGAGATCGACAAGCTGCGGCTCTCCGCTACGGCGTCCCTGTCCGAGCGCCGGGACGTGGTGGTGGTGGCCAGCGTATCCTGCATCTTCGGCCTGGGCTCCCCGGAGGAGTTTTCGGGAATGAGCGTTTCCCTGCGGCCCGGGATGAACCGGGACCGGGACGACGTGCTGCGTGCGCTGGTCGCCATCCAGTACGACCGCAACGACATGGACTTAAACCGCGGCTGCTTTCGGGTGCGGGGCGACGTGATCGAGATCAATCCGGCCCAGGGCGGGGAAAATCTGATCCGGGTGGAATTTTTCGGGGATGAAATCGACCGGATCGCGGAGGTGGATCCCTTAAACGGACAGGTGAAGGCCACCCTGGAACACATCATCATCTTTCCGGCCTCTCATTACGTGGTGCCCCAGTCCCGGATCGACAGAGCCTGCGACGAGATCGAGAAGGAGCTGGAGGAGAGGATCCGGTATTTTAAGGGGGAGGACAAGCTGCTGGAAGCCCAGCGGATTTCGGAACGGACCAATTTCGATATCGAGATGCTGCGGGAAACCGGATTCTGTTCCGGAATCGAGAACTACTCCCGGCATCTGAACGGGATGGAGGCGGGCGCTGCGCCCTATACCCTGCTGGATTTCTTCAAGGACGATTTCCTGATTATCATCGACGAGTCCCATATCACGATTCCGCAGATCCGGGGGATGTACGCGGGGGACAGGTCGAGGAAGCAGACGCTGGTGGATTACGGCTTCCGCCTGCCGTCGGCCCTGGACAACCGGCCATTGAATTTCGAGGAGTTCGAAAGCCATATCGATCAGATGCTCTTCGTTTCGGCGACGCCCAACGTCTATGAGGCGGAACACGAACTGCTGCGGACCGAACAGATCATCCGCCCCACGGGCCTTCTGGATCCGGAGATCGACGTGCGGCCGGTGGAAGGGCAGATCGACGACCTCATCGCGGAGGTGAGAAAGGAAACCGCCAGGCACAACAAGATCCTGATCACCACCCTGACCAAACGGATGGCGGAGGATCTGACGGACTACATGCGGGAAGTGGGCATTCGGGTAAAATACCTGCATTCCGATATCGATACGCTGGAGCGCGCGGAGATCATCCGGGACATGCGGCTGGACGTGTTCGACGTGCTGGTTGGAATCAACCTGCTGCGGGAAGGGCTGGATATTCCCGAAATCTCCCTGGTGGCCATTCTGGACGCGGACAAGGAAGGCTTCCTGCGTTCCGAAACCTCGCTGATACAGACCGTGGGCCGGGCTGCGAGAAACGCGGAGGGCCACGTGATCATGTACGCGGATTCGGTGACGGATTCCATGCGGACTGCCATTGAGGAAACGAAGCGGCGCCGCGAGATCCAGCAGAAATACAATGAAGAACACGGGATTACCCCTCAGACGATCAAAAAGGCCGTCCGGGATCTGATCAGCATTACGAAGGAAATCGCGGCCCAGGAAGTGAGATTCGAAAAGGATCCGGAATCCATGGACCGGCAGGAGCTGGAGAAGCTGATCGCCGATGTCACCAGGCAGATGAAGAAGGCGGCAGCGGATCTGAATTTCGAGGCTGCTGCGGATCTGCGCGACAAGATGGTGGAGCTGAAGAAGACGCTGGAAGACCTGGAAAAAGACTGAGCGAAGCGTCATAACCCATGGATCGCGACGCCGGATTTGGGATTTGGCGCGCGTTCCTTTGCGCAAAGGCGTTTCGGGATGGAGGAAAAGATGGAAGAAACGAAGAAGATGCTGCCCCGCAAAAACTGCATTCGGGTCCGGGGCGCCAATGAACATAATCTGAAAAATCTGGACGTGGATATCCCCAGGGACGCGCTGGTGGTGCTGACCGGGCTTTCCGGCTCCGGGAAATCCTCACTGGCCTTCGATACCATTTATGCGGAGGGGCAGCGGCGCTATATGGAATCCCTGTCCTCTTATGCCAGGCAGTTCCTTGGGCAGATGGAGAAGCCGGATGTGGAGAAGATCGAAGGGCTTTCCCCCGCGATTTCCATCGATCAGAAATCCACCAACAGAAACCCCCGTTCCACGGTGGGCACCGTGACGGAAATCTACGACTATTTCCGCCTGCTCTACGCCAGAATCGGCATTCCCCACTGCCCTGACTGCGGCAAGGAGATCAAAAAGCAGAGCGTGGATCAGATGGTGGATCAGATCATGGAGCTGCCGGAAGGAAGCAGGATCCAGCTGCTGGCACCGGTGGTGAGGGGGAGGAAGGGACGCCATGAGAAGGTGCTGGAGCGCGCCTCCAGAAGCGGCTATGTGAGGGTCCGCATCGACGGGAACCTCTATGAGCTGTCCGAAGAGATCAGGCTGGACAAAAATATCAAGCACAATATCGAAATCGTGGTGGACCGCCTGATCGTCAAGCCAGGGATCGAACGGAGGCTGACGGACTCCATCGAGAACGTGCTGAATCTGGCGGAAGGGCTTTTGTTCGTGGACCGTCCGGGAGAAGACGCCCCGATGCTGACGTTCAGCCAGAGCTTTTCCTGCCCGGACTGCGGGATCAGCGTGGACGAGATCGAGCCCAGAAGCTTCTCCTTCAATAACCCCTTCGGCGCCTGCCCCGAATGCTTCGGGCTGGGCTATAAGATGGAATTCGATCCGGAGCTGATGGTGCCGGACCGTTCCGTCAGCATCAGCGACGGGGCCGTGGCCGTGATGGGGTGGCAGACATGCAACCAGCCGGGCAGTTTCACCAACGCTCTGCTGCAGGCCCTGGCGAAGGAATACGGGTTCAGCCTGGACACCCCTTTTGAGGATTATCCGCAGGATATTCAGGACATGCTCTTTTACGGCACCGGGGGAAAGGAAGTCAACGTCTACTACGAAGGGCAGCGCGGAAAGGGGATTTACCCCGTGGCCTTTGAAGGGCTGATCCAGAACGTGCAGCGCAAATACCGGGAGACCGGCTCCGATATCATGAAGCAGGAGTACGAGTCGTTCATGCGGATCACGCCCTGTAAGCTGTGTAAGGGGCAGCGCCTGAAAAAGGAAGCGCTGGCCGTCACGGTCTGCGACAAAAACATCTATGAAGTGACTTCCATGTTCATCGGGGAGCTCGACGAATTCCTGAAGAACCTCCGGCTGACCCATCAGCAGGAAATGATCGGAAGCCAGATTTTAAAGGAGATCCGGGCGCGGGTGGGATTTTTGATCGACGTGGGGCTGGATTACCTCTCCCTGTCCAGAGCCACGGGCACGCTGTCCGGCGGGGAGGCCCAGCGGATCCGGCTGGCCACCCAGATCGGTTCCGGCCTGGTGGGGGTCTGCTATATTCTGGACGAGCCCAGCATCGGCCTGCACCAGAGGGACAACGATAAGCTTCTGGAAACCCTGAAAAAACTCAGGGATCTGGGGAATACGCTGATCGTGGTGGAGCACGACGAGGATACCATGCGGGCGGCGGACTATGTGGTGGATATCGGCCCCGGCGCGGGCTCCCACGGCGGGCAGGTGGTGGCCTGCGGGACGGCGGAGGAGATCATGCGGGTGCCGGAGTCCGTTACGGGTCAGTACCTGAGCGGAGCCAGGAAGATCCCGGTGCCGGAAGCGCGCCGGACCCCTTCCGGCTGGCTCACGGTCCGGGGCGCGGCGGAGAACAATCTGAAAAAGATCGACGTGAAATTCCCGATGGGGGTATTCACCTGCGTGACCGGCGTTTCCGGATCCGGGAAATCTTCCCTGGTCAACGAGATCCTTTATAAGCGCCTGGCCAGGGATTTGAACCGCGCCAGATGTATTCCGGGGCGGCATGCCGGAATCGACGGGATGAACCAGCTGGACAAGGTGATCGACATCGATCAGTCGCCCATCGGGAGGACGCCACGTTCCAATCCCGCTACCTACACCGGGGTGTTCGACATGATCCGGGATCTGTTCGCTTCTACGGCGGACGCGAAAGCGAAGGGATATAAAAAAGGAAGGTTCAGCTTCAACGTGAAGGGAGGACGCTGCGAAGCCTGCGGCGGGGACGGCATCATCAAGATCGAGATGCACTTTTTGCCCGACGTCTATGTGCCCTGCGAGGTTTGCGGCGGAAAGCGGTACAACCGGGAAACGCTGGAGGTGAAGTATAAGGGGAAGAGCATTTTTGACGTCCTGGACATGACGGTGGAAGAGGCGCTGACCTTCTTCGAAAACGTGCCTTCCATCCAGCGCAAGATCCAGACCCTCTACGATGTGGGGCTCTCCTACGTGAAGCTGGGGCAGCCCTCTACGGAGCTGTCGGGCGGGGAGGCCCAGCGGATCAAGCTGGCGGCGGAGCTGTCCAAACGGAGCACGGGCCGGACCATCTACATTCTGGACGAGCCCACCACGGGACTGCATTTTGCAGACGTGCACAAGCTGATCGAAATCCTGCACCGCCTCACCGACGGAGGGAATACCGTGGTGGTCATCGAACACAATCTGGACGTGATCAAGACCGCGGACTATATCATCGACATCGGCCCGGAGGGCGGACTCAACGGGGGGACCGTGATCGCGAAGGGGACGCCGGAGGAAGTCGCCCAAAACCCGGACTCCTATACCGGGCGCTATGTGAAGAAAATGCTGGACCGGGACAGGAAAAGTTAAATTTTTATGAACACCCTTCCCAACCGATTCGTTTTACGCTATAATGGACGCGGACTGCTGGAAATTTTGCGTAATGATTAAGATAGAGAACAAATGGTTATGATTTGTATGGAACGGACGGAAGGAGACGTGGGAAATGCAGTATACGGACATCGGCATCGATTTGGGCACAGCGAGCATTCTGGTTTATATAAGAGGGAAGGGCGTCGTGTTAAAGGAGCCCTCCGTGGTCGCTTTTGACAGGGATACGAACAAGATTAAGGCGATCGGGGAGGACGCCCGCCTGATGCTGGGCAGGACGCCGGGCAATATCGTGGCGGTCAGGCCGCTGCGCCAGGGCGTTATTTCCGACTATACCGTTACGGAAAAAATGATGAAGTATTTCATCCAGAAAGCTCTCGGCAAGAAGACGTTCCGCCGTCCCCGGATCGCGGTCTGCGTTCCCAGCGGCGTGACGGAAGTGGAGAAGAAGGCGGTGGAGGACGCCACCTACCAGGCGGGAGCCAGGGAGGTTTCCATCATCGAAGAGCCCATCGCCGCAGCCATCGGCGCGGGAATCGATATTTCCAGGCCCTGCGGGAACATGATCGTGGACATCGGCGGCGGGACTTCCGACATCGCCGTCATTTCCCTGGGCGGAACGGTGGTCAGCGCCTCCATCAAGATCGCAGGGGACGATTTCGACGAAGCCATCGTGCGCTATATGCGCAAGAAGCATAATCTGCTGATCGGCGAGCGGACGGCCGAGGACATCAAGATCAAGATCGGTTCGGCTTTCAAGCGGCCGGAACCGGATTACATGGACGTCAGAGGGCGCAACCTGGTGACGGGCCTGCCCAAGACTATCACCGTGTCGTCCGAAGAGACGGAGGAAGCGCTGAAGGAATCCACCATGCAGATCGTGGAAGCGATTCACGGCGTCCTGGAGAAGACGCCTCCGGAACTGGCGGCGGATATCGCGGACCGGGGGATCGTCCTGACCGGCGGCGGCAGCCTGCTGAGGGGGCTGGAAGAGCTGATCGCGGACAGGACCGGAATCAATACCATGACGGCGGAAGATCCCATGACGGCAGTGGCCATCGGAACGGGAAAATATGTGGAATTTCTGGGCGGCTACCGCGAATAAGGACGGGGCCGGACAAAGGCAGACAACGGTACAGACAATTTGAGACTGTCGCATGGATTGACGCGCCGGCATCCGTATGCCGGGGCGCTTTCCTGCGATTTTTTTATTTTCATTTTATGGCAGGAAGCGGCAGGATGGAAGAAATCAGGGGTTATGTTTCGCATATCATATTCAGGAATGCGTCCAACGGCTATACGGTATTCGAGCTGCAGGGAGAGGGAGAAGAGGATCTGACCTGTGTGGGCACATTTCAGGCGCTGGACGAAGGGGAGCTTCTGGAGCTGGAGGGGGAGTACATTCAGCACGCGGTCTACGGCAGCCAGTTTCAGGTTTCTTCGTTCCGGGTTTCCACACCGGAGGACGAGGCCGGGATGGAGCGGTATCTGGGCTCCGGCGCGGTAAAGGGGATCGGGGCGTCCCTGGCGGCGCGGATCGTGAAGCGGTTCGGGAAGGATACGTTCCGCATCATCGAAGAGGAACCGGAACGGCTGGCGGAAATCAAGGGGATCAGCGAGCGAAAGGCGATGGACATCGCCTCTCAGGTGGAGGAGAAGCGGGAGCTGCGGGAGGCGATGATCTACCTGCAGAAATACGGCATTTCAAACGTCCTGGCGCGCCGGATCCACGAGACGTACGGCAGCCGCCTTTACAGCATTCTGGAGGAAAATCCGTACCAGCTGGCGGACGACATCGACGGCATCGGATTTAAAAAGGCGGATGAGCTGGCGTCCAGAATCGGGATCCATACGGATTCGGATTACCGGATCCGGAGCGGCATTTTATATGTGCTGCTGCAGGCTTCCGGGGAAGGGCACGTCTATCTGCCGAAGGGGCTGCTGGTTTCCAGGGCGGCAGCGCTTCTGGATCTTCCGGAGCAGGCCGTGGAGGATCAGATCCCGAATCTGGCCATGGATCAGAAGCTGGTGGTGAAGGCGGAGGGGGAGGAAGTCCTCTGCTATGCAGGCAGTTTTTATTACATGGAGCTGGCCTGCGCCCGGATGCTCTCGGAACTGAATCTGGCCGCAGGGGAAGAGGAGCCGGGCGGCGAAGGGGAAGGCAGGGCGCTTTCCCGCATCGAAAAGCTGCAGGAAGCGGAAGGAATGGAGCTGGATGAGCTGCAAAAGAGAGCCGTTCTGGAGAGCGTTCGCAACAGCATCCTGATCCTGACGGGCGGGCCGGGCACCGGAAAAACCACCACCATCAACATGATGATCCGCTACTTCGAAGGAGAAGGGCTGGACCTGTTTCTGGCCGCGCCCACGGGAAGGGCGGCCAAACGGATGACGGAGGCCACGGGCTACGAGGCCAGGACCATTCACCGGATGCTGGAGCTGTCCGGCAGCGTGCAGGAGGAAGGAAGGCGGGCCAGCTTCGAGAGGAACGAGGATAACCCGCTGGAAGCGGATGTGATCATCGTGGACGAGATGTCCATGGTGGACATCTCCCTGTTTTATGCTCTGCTCAAAGCGGTGAGCCCTGGGACCAGGCTGATCCTGGTGGGGGATGTGAACCAGCTTCCCAGCGTGGGGGCGGGACAGGTGCTGCACGATCTGATCGCTTCGGATGCCTTTCCCGTGGTGCGGCTGCAGAAGATCTTCCGGCAGGCGGGGGAGAGCGATATCGTGGTGAACGCCCACCGGATCAATCGGGGAGAAGAGATCCGGCTGGACAACAAGAGCAGGGACTTTTTCTTCCTGGAACGAAACAGCGTGCCCGTGATCTATAAGCACATGGTGCAGCTGATCTCGGAAAAGCTGCCCCCCTATGTGAAGGCGACGCCCTTCGATATCCAGGTGCTCACCCCCATGCGGAAGGGAAACCTCGGGGTGGAAACGCTGAACCGCATCCTGCAGGGCCAGCTGAATCCTCCGGACGGCTCCAAACAGGAAGCCCTCCTGGGGGATACGCTGTTCCGGGAGGGAGATAAGGTCATGCAGACGAAAAACGACTACCAGCTGGAGTGGGAAGTCGTCAGCCGTTATGGGATTCCCGTCGATCGCGGGATCGGCGTATTCAACGGCGACATGGGAATCATCCGCGGGATCGACGACTACAACCGCACGGTGACGGTGGAGTACGACGAGCACAGGCGGGTGACCTATTCTTTTGCGCAGATGGAAGAAGTGGAACTGGCCTATGCCATCACGATCCACAAGTCCCAGGGGAGCGAATATCCGGCCGTGATCCTGCCGCTGATGGGCGGTCCGCGGATGTTGTTCAACCGAAACCTTCTTTATACGGGCGTGACGCGCGCCAGGGACTGCGTCACCATTTTGGGGAACAGGCAGGTGGTGGGAGAGATGATCGCCAACGAGAGCGAGGCGAAGCGATACACCAGCCTGGACAGGAGAATTCGGGAGCTGAAGGGAGAAGCTTGCTCACGCTGACAGATTTGCTTTTCCCGCGCAGATGTCCGGTGTGCGACAGGCCGGTGAAGCCGGCCGGCGGCCTGATCTGCGCGGAGTGTAAGGCCGGACTGAAATACGTTCGTCAGCCCTTCTGCATGAAATGCGGCAGGCAGCTGACGGACGACGGCCAGGAATATTGCGCCGACTGCGCGCATAAGAAACATGTGTATGACAGGGGGATATCCCTGTACCAGTACAAGAGCGTCCAAACTACCATTTATCGCTTCAAATATGGAGGAAGAAGGGAATACGCCCGGTTTCTGGGCGGGGAAATGGCCGCCCGCCTGGGCCGACAGATCCTGGCGTGGAAGCCGGACGCCCTCATCCCCGTTCCACTGCATGAAACGAGGCTGCAAAAACGGGGGTATAACCAGGCCGGACTGCTGGCGGAAGAGATGGGGCGAAGCCTGAAAATCCCCGCCCTGCACGACTGGATCGCGCGGGAAAAAAACACGGCTCCGCTGAAGCTGCTGGGGGCTGCGGAACGCCAAAATAATTTGAAAAAGGCTTTTAAAATAAAGAGAGATGATGTAAAATTAAGTACGATTGTTATAATTGACGATATTTATACCACGGGGAGCACGGTGGACGAAATCGCGGCCGAATGCAGGAAAAAAGGGGTTCGCGCTGTCTACTTTGCGGCGCTGTCCGCGGGAAGCGGCCCGCCCCGGTAAAGGAGTACGGATGGTCAACAGGGAAAAGGTTTTGCGGATGACGAAAATGGCGTCCTATGAAGAGCATGGCGGGAAGAAGGATATGGCCGTGGCCGGATATTTCCGGAACGATTATATCGGGATGCAGATGATCGCGTCCTTCGTGGTGGTGACGCTCGCCTTTCTGGCGGCATTCGGCGCCTGGCTGTGCTTCAACTTCACAGAGGTGATGGAGAGCATCTATTCCATGGACCTGGTGTCCACCGGGAGGAGCGTGCTGTTTCTGTACCTGATCGCCCTGCTGGGCTATCTGGCGGCGACCTGGGTGATCTATCTGATTCGCTACGCGAAAGCCAGAAAGAGGCTGAATCTGTTTCTGGAATACTTAAACGATCTGGACGGAAAGGAAGAAGAGGAAGAACTCTGAGAGGATACTGATTATGACAAATCTTCTGGTGATGAGGGAATACATCAAAAGCTTTTATTCGAAATACGAAGAATTCATCGTGCCCGCGCTGAAATTCGCCCTGGCGCTGATTCTGCTGATTTCCATCAATTCCCGGCTCGGTTACATGGAGTCGATCAACAATCCGGCGCTGGTCCTGGTTGCGGCCCTGCTCTGTTCGTTTCTTCCGCTGGGGATGACGGCATTTTTGTGCGGCGCGTTTCTGCTGCTGCATGTGGTGGCGCTTTCTCTGGAGTGTACGGCGGTGCTCCTGCTGGCCTATCTGTTCATTCTGGTATTCTATTTCCGCTTTTCTCCGAAGAGCCATCTGATCCTTCTGCTGACGCCCCTGTTTTTTCTCTGGAAAATTCCCTATGTGATGCCGCTGGCGGCGGGGATGTTCGGCACGCCTGCCGCTGCGGTGGCGGTGGTCTGCGGAGTAGTGATTTATTATGTGCTGGCCTATGTGACCGGGAACGCGGCTGCGCTGGGCGCTGCGGAGGCGGATTCCATGCTGCAGCGGTTTCGGGATGTGACGGCCGGCGTGGCGCAGAACCGGGAGATGATGATCGTGGCGGTGGCTTTCGCCATTACAGTGCTTCTGGTATACGGGATCCGGAGGATGAGCATCAACTATTCCAGAGCGGTGGCCGTTCTCGTGGGAACGCTGGCGGACATCGTCATGCTGCTGGTGGGCGATCTGATGTACGACGCGAACTTTGACATCGGAGCCGTGATCCTCGGAAGCGTTGCCGGAGCCGCGCTGGCGCTTTTGATGCAGTTCTTTCATTTTAATCTGGACTATGCCCGCACGGAAAAGGTGCAGTTTGAAGACGACGAGTATTATTATTATGTGAAGGCGGTTCCGAAGATGGCTGTCGCCGCGCCGGAAAAGAGAGTGAAGCGGATCACGACGCAGCGCGCGCACCAGAGCGTGCGCCGCAGCCATACCAGGGGGAGAAGCGGAAAGTAGACGGGGTTGACACATGGAACAGATCAGAGAGTTTGCGAGCAGATATTTAACTTATTTCCAGTTTATCAGCGTGATGGATGTGATCGAAATCATCATCATTTCCGTCATGGTCTATTATGTGATGGTCTTCATCCGGAATACCAGAGCATGGGCCCTCTTAAAGGGCGTTTTCGTGATCATGATCTTTTTGCTGATCGCGCAGCTTTTGAAGATGGATACGATCCTGTGGATCGCCCGCAGCGTATTCAGCCTTGCGATCGTCGCGCTGATCGTGGTGCTGCAGCCGGAGCTGCGCAAGGCGCTGGAGGAGCTGGGAAATAAGAATTTGATCGATACGCTGATTCCGTTCGAAATCAACAAGCAGGAGGAGGGGCTGTTTTCCGACCGGACGATCCGGGAGATCACGAAGGGCTGTCTCGAAATGGGAAAGGTGAAGACGGGCGCTCTGATCGTGGTCAAACAGAAGGATTCCCTGGTGGAATACGAGAGGACCGGCATCGAGGTGGACGGCCTGGTGACCAGCCAGCTTTTGATCAATATTTTTGAGAAGAATACGCCGCTGCACGACGGCGCCGTCATCGTGCGGGGAGACAGGGTATCCTACGCCACCTGCTATCTTCCTCTATCGGATAATATGGAATTGAGCAAGGAGCTGGGAACCCGCCACAGGGCCGGCATCGGCATTTCCGAAGCCACCGATTCCATGACCGTGATCGTATCGGAAGAAACCGGAAATATCAGCGTGGCTTACAAGGGACGCCTGAGCAGAGGTCTCACCGCAGCCCAGCTGGAGGAGAAGCTGAAATCCATTCAGAACAAATCCACGGACGAAAAAGAGCGCAGACGCTGGAAAGGATGGCCCAGGAATGAAAAATAAACTGTTGAACAACATCGGCCTGAAGGTCATGGCCCTCCTGTTCGCCGCCATTCTGTGGATGATCGCCGCGGGGATCAACAATCCGATGGGAACGCAGGTGTTTTACAACGTGCAGGTTCAGCTGACCAATACGGGCAGCATCACTTCGCAGGATAAAACATATAAAGTAGAGGACAGTTCGGACCGGATCCGGGTGACGGTGCGGGCGCCCCGGACCGTCCTGGAAGAACTGAGCAAGGAGAACATCTCCGCGGTGGCGGACTGTACCGGATTGACGGAGGAGAACACGGTTCCCATCGTTGTGAGCATCAATGACAGATATCTGTCCGACAGCGTGGAGAGCATCCAGGCGGATAAGGAGTCCGTCTCTCTGGACGTCGAGGATAAAAAGAACCGCCAGCTGAGCATCGAAGTGGTGAGAAACGGTTCCCTTCCGGCAGGCTATGTGACCGGCAGGGTTGAGACGGAGACGAACCGGATCAGCCTTTCCGGGCCGGAGAGCGTGGTCAATACCGTGTCGCGGGCAGTGGTGGAAGTATCTCTGGATTCCGTCACTTCGGATGTGGAAATCGAAGCGCCCATCAAGCTGCTGGATGCGGAGGGATCGGAGATTACCAGTTCGGATATCAAGAAGAATATCGACAGCGTACGGGTTACCGTTCCGATTCTGAGCACGAAGGAAGTGCCGGTGGAATACGGGGTCTCTGGATCTCCGGCGGACGGATATGCCATGACGGGGGCGGTTTCCGTAGAACCCGCTACCGTTCTGATCGCAGGAAGGGAGAGCGCGCTGGAAGGGGTGTCGTCCATTCAGATCCCCGGGGAACGGCTGGATGTGACGGACGCGGAAGAGAATGTGACGGAGACGGTAAACCTCAGGGATTATCTGCCCTCCGGGGTGAGCTTCGGCGATTCCTCTTTCGACGGCACGGTATCGGTTACCGTGGAAATCGAAGCCATCCGGAGGAAGAATATCAGCATTCAGGAAAGTTCCATTCAGCTTTTGAACACGCCCGCCGACTGGCAGGCGGAAGTGGTGGCCGGGCAGAATATCACGCTGACCATTTCGGGACTGCAGAGATACCTGAACCTGACGGACGCGTCGTCGGTGACGCCCCATGCGGACGTGTCCACCCTGCTGGACGCGGAGGGGAATCCTCCCGCGGGTGAGGTGGAGATCGCCGTCAGGTTTATGCTTCCGGACACGGTGCAGCAGGTTTCCCCTGTTACCGCCGTGATCCGGCTGACCAGGAGAGCGCAGGAGACGGCTCAGGCCGGCGCCTGATGAGACGATAGAAACGGAAGGCCGCGTTGGGCGGCAGCAAAAGGAGGCTATTTATGTCAAGAATGTTCGGAACGGACGGCGTCAGAGGAGTGGCCAATGAGGAGCTGACCCCTCTTCTGGCGATGCAGCTGGGGCAGGCGGGCGCCTATATCCTCACCAGGGAAAATAAGCACAAGCCCACCATCATGGTAGGGTGCGATACCCGGATATCCGGGGATATGCTGGCGAACGCCCTGATGGCCGGAATCTGCAGCGTTGGGGCGAATGCGGTCTACGTGGGCGTGATCCCGACGCCGGCCATCGCCTATCTGACCAAAAAGTATAAGGTGGAGGCCGGCGTGGTGATTTCCGCGTCGCACAACCCCATGGAGTTCAACGGCATCAAGTTTTTTGACGGAAACGGCTATAAGCTTCCGGATGCCCTGGAAGACGAGATCGAGGAGCTCATCAAAAACGGCATGACGGGCGTGGAGTTCCCCAACGGTTCCGGAGTGGGGAAGGTGAAGAGCCGGAAGGACGCGAGGGAAGAATACATCAATCACGCGGTGCAGACCGTTCCGGTGGACCTGACCGGGATGAAGATCGTGGTGGACTGCGCGGAGGGTGCCTCCCACTATACTTCCGTGGAAGCGCTCCGCCAGCTGGGAGCGGAGGTGGTTCCGATCCACAACATGCCCGACGGGACGAACATCAACGCCAACTGCGGATCCACCCATATGGGCGAACTGCAGGCCAGGGTGGTATACGAGAAGGCTAAGATCGGCCTGGCCTTCGACGGCGACGCAGACCGGCTGCTGGCTGTGGACGAACTGGGCAATATCGTGGACGGCGACCAGATCATGGCCATCGTGGGCGCCCATATGAGGAATATGGGCAAGCTGAAGAAAAACACCATTGTTGTGACCGTGATGAGCAACCTGGGGCTGTTCTTATACGGGGAAAAAGAGAAGATCCACATCGAAAAGACGAAGGTGGGAGACCGCTATGTGCTGGAGCGGATGCGGGAAATCGGCGCCAGCCTGGGCGGAGAACAGTCGGGCCATATCATCTTTCTGGATGAGAACACCACCGGGGACGGACTCCTTTCCGCCCTGCACCTGCTGGAAGTCATGGTGGTGACCGGGAAGCCCCTGTCCGAACTGGCGAAGGTCATGACGGTCATGCCGCAGGCCCTGGTCAACGCGAAGGTTCCCAACCACCGCAAGGAGCACTACATGGAATATCCGGAGATCGCCGCGGCCATCGAGAAGCTGGAAAAGGAATTCAACGGCGAAGGGCGCGTCCTCATCCGTCCCTCCGGAACGGAGCCGAAGGTTCGCGTGATGATCGAAGGCAAAGACAAGAAGAAGATCGACGCCGAAGCGCATAAACTGGCCGAACTGATCCAAAACCTGATGATCTAGTTCAGACAGGCGCGGGGTTATTGTTCAGGGGACAGCCGCAAACACTGGCTGTTTGCGGCGCAAGAACATGACACAGGTGTGAGCGGGCTCATTTTGCACGGCAAAATTTGGAATGAGCCCGCGAAAGGTTACTGTTTGCGGGGTTACCCGTAAACAGTAACTACGCCGGCCCCGCATGGGGATGATAATCCCAGCGAGATGGAGCGAAGCGGAATCGAGCTGCCTGTCTGAACTGGGAAAATGGCCCCGCATGGGGATGATAATCCCGTGCTTGCGATCTCGTCGGGATGATGGTATGATAAACGTAGAGAAAAAACCCTGAGAAAAGTTGAAAGGGGAGGGAAAACGATGGTACGCCAGAAGGTAGTGATCAAAAACCCTACAGGGCTTCACTTGAGGCCGGCAGGCATCCTTTGCAAGGAAGCGATGCAGTACAAATCTTTGATTACATTTACGTTTCGGGAGAATACGGCGAACGCCAAGAGCGTGTTGAGCGTTCTCGGAGCCTGTGTGAAATGTGGGGATGAAATCGAACTTACCTGTGATGGACAGGATGAACAGGAGGCGCTGGACGCGCTGGTAAAAGCGATTGAAGGCGGCCTTGGCGAATAGCGAAACAGGCGTGTGATCAGCTCAGGGAAACCTGGGCTGATGTTTTATACGACAGGGAATGGAGGAAGAGGAAGAGAATGAATTATCAGAGATATCGCAGAAACCCCGTGGTGAATTACCCGGAGAGACAGTGGCCCGACCGGGAAATCGAGAAGGCTCCGGTCTGGTGCAGCGTGGATCTCCGGGACGGAAATCAGGCGCTGATCGATCCCATGGTGGTGGAGGAAAAGATCGAGATGTTCCGCTACCTGATTAAGCTGGGATTCAAGGAGATCGAGGTCGGATTTCCGGCGGCCAGCCAGATCGAGTTCGATTTTCTGCGGAGGCTGATTGAAGAGGATATGATCCCGGACGACGTGTGCGTGCAGGTGCTGACCCAGTGCAGGGAGGAGCTCATCGACCGCACCTTTGAGGCCATCGAAGGCTGCAGGCAGGCCATCGTCCACATTTATAATTCCACGTCCACGCTCCAGAGGGAGGTGGTGTTCCATATGGACCGCCCTCAGATCGTAGACATCGCCGTGAAGGGAACGGAAATGGTAAAACGGCGGGCGGCGGACTTCCCGGGCAGGATCATCCTGGAGTATTCGCCGGAGAGCTTTACCGGGACGGAGCTGGATTTCGCGCTGGAAATCTGCACGGCAGTTCAGAGAACATGGGGCCCGACGAAAGAGAACCCCATGATCATCAACCTGCCGTCCACGGTGGAGATGAATACGCCCAACGTATACGCGGATCAGATCGAGTGGATGGACCGCCACTTTGAAGACAGGGACACCATCATCCTGAGCGTCCACCCCCACAACGACCGGGGCACCGGGGTGGCCAGCGCGGAGCTGGCGCTTCTGGCGGGCGCGCAGCGGGTGGAAGGCACCCTGTTCGGCAACGGGGAGCGCACGGGCAACGTGGATGTGCTCAATATCGCCTACAACATGTTTTCCCAGGGAATCGATCCCTGCCTGGAAATCGGGCATGTGAACGAGATTATCGACGTATATGAACGCTGCTGCAAGATCCCGATCCATCCCCGCCATCCTTACGCCGGGAAGCTGGTCTTCACCGCGTTTTCGGGCTCCCATCAGGACGCCATCAACAAGGGCGTGCACGCCTTGCAGGAGAAAAACAGCGAGATCTGGCAGGTTCCGTATCTGCCCATCGATCCGTCGGACATCGGCAGGGAATACGAGCCCATCGTCCGCATCAATTCCCAGTCCGGCAAGGGAGGCGTGGCCTTCGTCATGGATACCTACTTCGGCTTCAAGCTGCCGAAAGCCATGCACCGGGAATTCGCCAACGTCATTCAGGCCATTTCCGAAAAGCAGGGAGAGGTTTCGCCCGACCAGATCATGGAAGCGTTCCGGAAGGAATATCTCAACCAGAAGGAGCCCATGCACTTCCGCCGCCTGAAGGTGGAAGACTTAAGCTCCTCCACGGAGGCCGGAAAGTTCGATACGAAGGTGACGGTGAACTACGATCTGGCCGGCGTTCCGAAGGAATTTACGGCCGTGGGGAACGGCCCCATCGATGCGGTGCAGAGGGGATTGAAGGAAACGTTCCATCTGAACATCAAAGTTCTGGATTACGAGGAGCACGCGCTTCAGAGCGGATCCAGCTCACAGGCTGCCGCGTACATCCATATGATGGATGCGGAGAGCGGGCGCGTGACCTACGGCGTGGGCGTCAGCTCCAACATCACCAGAGCTTCCGTGCGGGCGATCTTTTCCGCGGTGAACCGGCTGGAGCTGGTGAAATGGGCGTGAGGACGGCGCGCCCGTCCGGATCGCAGAAGACGAAAAGCGGGAGAAAGGAAATGAGGTTATGATGGAGAAACCTGCCATCGCGGGTGGAAATCCCGTGAGGGATACGAAATTATATTATGGGCATCAATATCTGGACGAGGCGGATTATCAGGCGGTGCTGGATGTGCTTCGAAGCGGGAACGATCTGACCTGCGGCCCGAAAATCGCGGAGCTGGAGGAGAAGCTGTGCTGGATTACGGGGGCGAAATACGCGGTGGCGGTGAGCAACGGAACCGCCGCCCTGCACGTGGCCTGCCTGGCGGCGGGCATCGGGGAGGGGGACGAGGTGATCACCACCCCCATCACCTTTGCGGCTTCCGCCAACTGCGCCCTGTACTGCGGCGCCAGGCCCGTCTTTGCGGACATCGATGAAAAGACCTGGAACATCGATCCGCAGAGCGTGCGGGAGCGCATCACGGAGCGGACGAAAGCGGTGGTGGCCGTGGACTTCACAGGGCAGTCCGCGCAGCTGGACGAGCTGCTGGAAATCTGCCGTGAAAAGGGGATCCTGCTCATCACCGACGGAGCGCATTCCATCGGGACGAAGTACAAGGGGCGGCCCGTGGGCAGCGTGGCGGATATGACCACTTTCAGCTTCCATCCGGTGAAAACGGTGACGGCCGGGGAGGGCGGCGCGGTGGTGACCAGCGACCCCGCCCTGTACGAAAGGCTGTCGCTGTTCCGCGCTCACGGGATCACCAGAAACCCCGCGCTGATGGAGAAGGAGCCGGACGGCCCCTGGTACTATGAGCAGGTGGCGCTGGGCTACAATTACCGGATGACGGACATTCAGGCAGCTCTGCTGATCAGCCAGCTGGACAAGCTGGACCGGTTCGTCGCCAGGCGCAGGGAGATCGTGGCCTGTTACAACGAGGCCTTCCGCAGGGTGCCCCAGTTGATCGTACAGGAGGAAATTCCGGAGTCCGATACGGCAAGGCATCTGTATATCATCCGCCTTCGTCCGGAACGGCTGTCCATCGGCCGGAAAGAATTTTTCGACGCCCTGGACGCGGAGAACGTCCGCTGCAACGTGCATTATATTCCGGTCTACTATTTCCCCTGGTATCGGAAACTGGGATATCGTAAGGGGATCTGCCCGAAGGCGGAGAAGCTGTACGAGGAAATTTTGACGATTCCCCTGCACTATAATCTGACGGATCAGGATGTGGAAGACGTGATCCGGGCTGTGGAAAAGATCGCGGCTTATTATGCGAAGTGAGGAAAATGAAATGACCGAAAGGGAGTATCGCACCCCCTGTTTTATCATCGACGAGGAAAAACTGCTCCGGGATTTCAACATGCTGAAGGATTCCCTGGAGGCTTCCTGGAACCATTACCGGATCGGTTATTCCTTCAAAACCAATTCCCTCCCCTGGCTGGTGACGTTTCTGAAGGCGCGGGGCGTGATGGCGGAAGTGGTTTCCGACGATGAATACGCCCTGGCCCGGTGGTTGGGGTTTGCGGACGGGGAAATCATCTATAACGGGCCGGTGAAGGAAAGGGCCTCTTTCGAGCAGGCGCTTTTGGCCGGAGGGATCGTGAACCTGGACGGACAGAGGGAGCTGGACTGGCTGGAAGAGCTGTGCGGGGCCCATCCGGACCGCCGGTTTTTGGTGGGAATCCGGGTGAATTTCAATCTGGAGAGCCTTTGTCCCGGGGAGACCACCATGGGAGAGGAGGGAGGACGCTTCGGCTTCTCCTATGAAAACGGCGCCTTCGCCCGGGTTGTGGAGAGGCTTCGCCGGACGGAAGGGATCGAAATCGCCGGGCTGCACCTGCATTCCAGCAGCAAATCCAGAAGCGTGGACATTTTCCGGGCCATCGCGGCCATGGCCTGCCGGCTCAAACGGGAATTCGACCTGGATCTGTCCTATGTGGATCTGGGCGGAGGATATTGCGGGGGTCTTCCGGGGCGCCCCCAGTATCCGGATTACTTCCCGGCCGTGGCCGGGGTGCTCCGGGAGGAATTTACGCCGGAGAGGACCGCGCTGATCGTGGAACCGGGCATTTCCCTGCTGTCTTCGGCCACGACATTCGTGACTCAGGTGCTGGACGTCAGGGACATCGGGGACAGGAGATATCTGATTACGGACGGAAGCCGTTTCCAGATCGACCCCACCATGATCAAATCTTCCTACCTGTTTCATCTGGAGCTGGATCCGTCGGGCCCGAAGGAGCGCCCGGAGATGGAACGGCAGTGCGTTTCGGGCTACTCCTGCATGGAAGTGGACCGGCTGTTCGAGCTGGAAAACGGGCCGGAACTGATGGCCGGAGACCGCATCGTATATGAAAACGTGGGCGGCTACACCATGAGCTTAAGCCCGCTGTTCATCCAATATTTCCCCGACGTATACGTCCGCAGGGAAGGGGAGCTCAAAAAGGTGCGGGAGCGCTGGACGCCCCGGGAATACGTGCAGAACTGCATGCTGTATCAGGAGGAAATATGACGATACTGGTTTTGAGCTGCGGCACGAGGAATAAACTGATCCGCTTCTTTCGGGAGACGCTGTCGGCCCGGGCGGAGGGAGGCAGGGTCATCGCTGCGGACTGCAGCCCGTGGGCGCCGGCCCTGTACGAAGCGGACGCCTGGTATCTGGTGGAGCGGATGACGGAGCCCGGATATCTGGATCATCTGCTGGAAATCTGCAGAAAAGAACGGGTGGACGCGGTTTTGCCCCTGTTCGAGGACGAGCTGGAGCTCATCGCGGACAATCGGGAGAAATTCGAACGGGAAGGGATCTGGCCCGTGGTTTCCGGGGCGGAAGCGGTGGAGCTGTGCCGGGACAAATACCGTTTTTACCGCCATCTTGTGAAAAACGGGCTGCCCGCCCTGACCACCTGCAGGTCGCTGGAGGAAGCGGACCGGGCGGTGGAGGAAGGGAGACTGTCCTATCCCGTCTTCGTCAAGCCCGTCCGGGGTTGCGGCAGCGCGGGGATCGCCGTGGCGCAGGACCGGCAGATGCTGAAAACCCTGTGCGATCACAGCCCGGAAGGGCTTCTGATCCAGCAGCTGGCTGTGGGAGAGGAATTCGGCGCGGATCTCTATGTGGACCGGTTCGGAGGGAAACCGGTTTCGATCTTCGTGAAAAAGAAGGTCCGGATGCGGGCGGGGGAAACGGAGAAATCCCTGTCCTTTTGGGACAGGGAGCTCTTTGAGCTCATCGAAAGGACCGCGGCCACCCTCCCCCTTTCGGGACCCGTGGACATGGATCTGTTCCGGATGGACGGCCGCTGGTACGTTTCCGAGATCAACCCCAGGTTCGGAGGGGGCTACCCCCACGCCTGGCACTGCGGCGTGAACTTTCCGGCCATGATCGCGGAAAACGCGGCGGGCAGGGAAAATCCGGCCGCGGTGGGAGAATACGAGCCGGGCGTTGCCATGATGAAATATTCCGATGAAATCGTCAGGAAGATGGAGGACGGCGGGTTCGGCGCCAACGGGACGACGATATAGGGGAGAGCTTTTACCGGAGGTGCGGTTTTGGAAAGAATGAAATGTCTGGGGCGCTACCAAAAGGGAGTATTGCTTCTTATGATCGCCATGATTGTGGCGTTTGCCGCGCTTTATTCCATTACGGTTTCCAGGGAGGGCTTTGCATATAAGAACGCGATTCTCATTCCTGCTTATGAAGATGGCAGCACCGTGTATTCCGGAAAAATACAGGGGAAACAGGCCAATTTTACGGTGAGCGAAGATAAGGCGGTGTCTTTTCAATACGACGGAAAAATATATGGCCCCTATACTGCCAGGGAAGACGCAACCGCTATTCCAAAGGATGTCGGAGCAGGGGACAATATCGTAGGAGTTGAACTTCGTCAGGGCGAAAAAATTCTCTTTCGCGGAGGGGTATCGGACTACGGAGATTACCTCTGGCTTTATGACGAAGACGGGAATATGGAAAATCTCGATATAACCGTGACAACGGATTATGGAATTGTAATGGACGAATATGGGAATGTAATCGATCCGATGGAGCCTTCCGTTTCCACCATACTGGAATTGATGGGCGAACCGGAATTAACGCATCAGGGCGAATGGACTGCATGGTTTAGCGGGGTGTTCATTTGCGCGCTGAATGCGCTTTTCATTCTATTCGCAGATGAGTTGTTCCGCTGGAATCTGAGATTCCAAATCCGCAATGCAGACTATGCGGAGCCGTCCGATTTTGAAATTGCCGGCAGATATATCGGTTGGACTGTCCTTACATTGATGGCACTGGCAATTTTCATCATGGGACTTCAATAGCACAGAGCCCTGTTTACAGCAAAAAGAACGGACACCAGCAATCCTGCTGATGTCCGCTTTTTTTCGGGATCCCTTACTCCGCGTCGAAGGTCTTGCCGTCCTCCAGGATGCAGATGTTGGTCTTGCCCGTGTTCAGTTCGATTTCGTTGCCGTTGTCGTCATAGAATTTGGTGGCGCCGTAGTCGGAATCCTTCTTCCAGGTTACGTGGATTCCCTTGCCGTTGGTGAAATAGTAGCCGTCCTTGGTGTCGTCGTGGCACTGGAACGCCAGATAACCCTTGTCGTCTCTGGTCTCATAATGAGCGTACTGGATCAGGATGTTCTTGAAGGCCAGCTGCTCGCCGGTGGCGGCGTCCATGTGGGCCTTGTCCCCGCTCTGCATCCCCTGGAAGCGATAGTACAGGCCGTCCTCTTCGTTGTACTCGAAGTAGGTCTTCGTGATCTTATACGCGCCCGCCAGATCGATTTTGGAGGCGGGGATGGTATCTTCGTACTGCTCCAGCGTATTGGGATTGCTTTCGGAAGCGAACTTGAAGTGATCGCCCTCGTAGTTTTCCGTGTAGGTTCTGGAGTAATCCAGCGCGTCGATGGCCTTTAAGACGCCTTCGCCGCTGATGTAGGCGTTATGAGGCGCTTTCCGGTCGGTGACGCGGGTGAAAGCGTTGGCATACAGCCCCTTTTTCTGGCTGTTATCGCTGGCCAGAACGGCTTCGGTGATGTTGTCCGTGGTGGGATCGTTGATGATGTCCAGGATGTAGAAAGGGCCGCCGATGTGGCAGTAAATCGCATCCCATTCCTTCGCCCAGTAAACATAGTAGTCGCGGCAGCTTCTGATATTGCCGATCCGGTCCAGGTTTTCCCAGTCCTTGAAGACGGCCATCAGCCTCGTCATGTTGCCTTCCACGTTGCATTCATAAAGAATATCCGCGTTGGAAAGATTGTAATGCGGCAGGGCGGCATTCTCGTTGGGGATCATCACCGCGATGGGACGCTGATCCGCGATATCGCCGCTGAT
Source organism: Candidatus Eisenbergiella merdigallinarum (assembly GCA_019119355.1). GTDB lineage: Bacteria > Bacillota > Clostridia > Lachnospirales > Lachnospiraceae > Gallintestinimicrobium > Gallintestinimicrobium merdigallinarum. Next base: position 31,394 of record DWXE01000028.1, on the reverse strand, counting down.
CCATTCGTTGGTCAGGGGGCTGCGCACCATGCCCTCTTCCGGAGGAACGTCTTCCTCTGCGGCGGTTTCGGTCTCTGCTTCCGTTTCGACGGTCGTCGCGGGGGCGCTCTCCACTTCGTTGATCGCTACGGTTTCCACATTTTCGTCGTTATTGCCGCAGCCAAACAGCAGGGTAGCACATGCAAGACCTGTCAATAGAAGTACAGCCAGTTTTTTCATGTAACATCCTCACTTTCTCTCTTCGTTCAAATCGGTTGCGGGGTTTTCCGGCAGTCCGCCAAAAACCGCGCCATAGTTCTGATTATATCCCACGGAAAAAAGTTTGTCACTATAAAAAAACTTTTTTCGAGGCCTTTTTTCTGGGAAAATTCGTCAGAAGGTGGTAAAATGGCCCGGAGAATGGTAAAATACCCATGAATGCAATCGAGACGATCATTTCAGGAGGCGAATATGAAAAAAATTATCGTGACAGGATGCAACGGCCAGCTGGGCCGTGCGGTGAACGAATATTACGGGAACGCGTCCGACATCAGCTTTGTGAACACGGATGTGGCGGAACTGGATATCACCGATATCGACGCGGTGATGCGGCTGGCGCGGGAGGTGAAGCCCTACGCCATCGTCAACTGCGCGGCGCACACGGCGGTGGACGCCTGCGAATCCCAGTATGAGAAGGCGTTTGCCATCAACGCCATCGGCGCCCGCAATCTGGCCATCGCGTCCAGGGAGACCGGGGCGAAGCTGGTGCACATCTCCACGGACTACGTGTTCGACGGGACGAAAACGACTCCCTATGTGGAGACGGATCCCACCAACCCCATGGGCGCATACGGTTCCACCAAGCTCGCGGGGGAAGAGTTCGTGAAGCAGTTTGCGGACCGCTGGTTCATCCTGCGCACGGCCTGGCTGTATGGAGACGGGAAGAATTTCGCCAGGACCATGCTGCGCCTGTCCGAGACCAACGACGCGGTCCGGGTGGTGGGCGACCAGTTCGGTTCCCCGACCAGCACCGTGGAGCTGACGAAGGCCATCGACGCGCTCCTGTTTTCGGAAAATTACGGACTGTTCCACGCCACCTGCGAGGGCAGTACCAGCTGGGCCGATTTTGCCAGGGAGGTCTTTCGCCTGGCAGGGAAGGATACCCGCGTAGAGGCGATCACCACGGAAGAATACGGCGCGCCCGCGCCCCGTCCGGCCTATTCCGTGCTGGACAACCGGATGTTCCGCCTGACCACGGACTTCGCCTTTGCGGACTGGCACGATGCCATCGCCGTTTATATGAAAACCCTGTGAGGAAGAGCGGATATGGGAAAAACAGAACGAAGAAGGACCTTTCTGTGGATTTTGGGACTCCTTTTGATGCTGCAAGCGATTGCAGCATTCTGTTTTTGTATGAAAAAAACGGGGTTCCACTACGATGAATATTATTCTTATTATTCCTCCAATGTGAGCGTCGGGCTGGCGCCTTCGGACCGGGAATGGAAGACCGGAGAATCCATCCGAAACGAGTTTCAGGTGCTTCCGGAAGAGCGGTTTCGCTTCCGGGACGTGGTCCGGATGCAGACCTACGACGTGCACCCGCCGGTCTATTACCTGCTGCTGCACGCCGTCTGTTCGCTGACGCTGGGAATCTTTACGAAGTGGTCCGGACTGGCGCTGAATCTTCTGTTTTTCGCGGGGAGCTGGTGCCTTGTGGCGCTGCTGGCCTGGAAAATCAGCGGGAAAAAGAAGGAGATCGTGCTGGGCAGCTGTCTGCTCTACGGATTTTGTCCGGCCATCTTAAGCGGCGTAGCGCTGGTGCGGATGTACATGCTGTTGGGGTTCTGGATCCTGCTGCTGACCTGGCTGCACGTAAAGGCGCTTGAAACGCGCAGAAGGGGATGGCGTTTTTACATCCCGGCGGCCGTCACGGTCTATCTGGGATTTCTGACCCATTACTACTTCGCCGTCTATCTCTTTTTCCTGGCGGCGGCCATGGAGTGCTACCTGCTCTTCGAACAGGAGGAGCATAAGAGCTGGGGAAAGAAATGGCGGGATTGTTTCGCGTACGCCGCCGCGGTGATCGGCGCCATGATCCTGGCGGTTCTTTCCTATCCCGCCTGCCTGGGGCACATTTTCCGGGGATATCGGGGCACGGAGGCCATGGGGGCGTTTTTTGACCTCTCCAATACCCTGGGAAGATTCCGCTTTTTTGCGGGCCTGCTCGACGAATACGGCTTCGGCTCCTGCCTGCCAGCCTTTTTGCTGATCCTGATTCTGCTTCTCTTGACCGGGGCGGGGCTGGCGCGCCGCATCGGGGGAAAGCGGATGCCCATGGGGCGCTTCCTGGACCGGTATCGGATGTTCCTGGTGCCGGCCGCGGCGGCGACGGGATATTTTCTGGTGGTGACAAAGACGGCCCTTCTGACGGCGGAAGAGGCAAACCGCTATCAGATCCCCGTCTACGGGCTCCTGCATCTGCTGGCGGTATGCCTGCTGGGATATTGTACGGCCCGGATCGGCAGGCAGATCGGGGCGAAATGGTCTGCGGCGCAGGGGGCGGCCTGCCTGGCGCTGAACGCCGTAACTGCGCTTCTGATTCTGCTCATCGCGGCGGGAGAGCTGCGGGGGCTGGCCGGAGGCAGGGTTCTGTTTTTATATGAGGAAGACGCCGACAATATCGCCTTTGCAGCCGAGAACCGCTCCGTACCGACGGTGTACTGGTATAACGGGAACCTGGCCTGGATGATCTGGGACGATTCCCTGGAGCTGATGCAGTATGACGAAATCTATTTTGCCAGCCTGGCCGACCTGTCGCCCATTTCCGACGAACGCATCGAATCCGCTCCCAGGGTGCTGGTGTACGCGGCCCGGAGCGACGATTCGGACGCGGCACTGGAAGCGGTGGCGGAGGGGATGGGCGGTGAAGTCCGTACCAGAAAGGTCCGGGAGCTTTTGTACTGCGATCTGTATGAGCTGGAAGCGGTTCGGTGAATGGGAATACCGCACAAAAACCGGGCTGCGCTTTCATTGGGGGAGGAAAAGCGCAGCCCGGTGTGGTAATGAATGAGGAAGGGTAACTGCCTCATGACGCCGCAGGCCGTTCCCTGCGGTCTTTCAGGTGTGCGTAATCAATTCAGAAATGTACCTTCGCTCCGCCTCCTTTCTCCCTTGTGATGCTCTTATCTTACGGGAAAAATGTGACTGTTCCTTGACGGAAGTATGAAGAAAAACGAAGGATTTGGGGGAGATTTTCTTTATGTGGAAGAATTCGCGGATATTTTGAAGGATAAATTTTCAAATTAGAAAAACTTATTCGAAAGTCGGGCGATCTTATAATGGGTATGGGAGGTGCACTTTATGGAACGGATTAAGAAAAATTTTGGGTTTGGCTGTATGCGTCTGCCGATGTGCGGCAGCGAAGTGGATGAAAAAGAAATGTGCCGCATGGTCGATTATTTCATCGAAAATGGATTCAATTATTTCGATACGGCGCATGGCTATGTGGAATTATCTGGACTATAACGACCCGGCCATAGAAAGCCGCAAGTGTTATGAGGTCTGCCGGAAACACGGAAAGCCGGTTATTGTCATGGAGCCGGTAAAGGGAGGAAATCTCGTTCGTCTTCCGGAGCAGGCGAAAACGGTGCTGGATCATCTGAATGGAGGTTCTCATGCGAGCTATGCAATTCGTTTTGCCGCCGGATTTGAAGGCATCCTGATGGTGTTGTCCGGCATGAGCGACATGGAACAGATGGAGGATAACGTCGGCTACATGAAGGACTTCAAACCGCTTGACGGGAAAGAGATGGAGGCCGTCGAAAAAGTGCGCGACATCTTCCGCTCCATGAATTTTATTTCATGCACTTCCTGCCGCTATTGTACGGCGGGCTGCCCGAAAAAGATTTCCATTCCCGATTTGTTTGCGGTCATGAACGCAAAGCGCATTCATCATGACTGGAACGCGGATTATTATTACAGCGTCGTACATACCGCAGGAGGGAAAGGAAAAGCGTCCGATTGTGTGCAGTGCGGGAAATGCGAGCAGGCCTGTCCGCAGCATTTGCCGATCAGGGAGCTGCTGAAAGAAGTGGCAAAAGAATTTGAAAAGTGAGCGGGAAGATCCACTTTTTTCTGGCTCATGTCGTTTTCCTCCCACACGATGTCCTTTTTCGTTCTGCATCAATCTTATCAGGTCGTTGTGAAAATTCTGTGTTATTCGCAGAACGGATTCTCCTGTGCCATGAATTTGTTCAGCGCATATGCTTTATTCCCCCAATTCCCCAATGCCTGTAAAGCCGGGTCTATCGCTTTGCCCAAATCAGTAAGCGAGTATTCTACTTTTGGAGGAAGGATATATTCCTCTCGTCGGCGTGTTGACAGGCTACCCGTTGGAAGGTCTGGAAAGCAACAAAAGGAATCGTTCAGACAATGTAACTTATCTCAAATAGTTCTGAAAATCAAAAAATCGAAACGGCTCCTTCTTCCGCCTTTCCGGAAGGGAGCCGTTTTAAAACCGCTTCGATATCGTTTTGCCGCCTGCCGTTGAAAATTAAAGGTACAGGCAATAGAGAACTGCGATGAGGATGCCCAGAATGGCGCCGGCAGTCACCTGGAGAGGGGTGTGGCCGATGAGCTCCTTGAGCTGTTCCTCATAGGAGACGGATTTTCCCATATTCTGAAAGAAGGCGATCATCTCGTTGAGGACCTGAGCCTGCAGGCCGGCCTCCCGGCGGACGCCGCGGGCGTCGTACATGACGATGATGGCCAGGATGGCGGAGACGGCGAACTGAAAGCTGCCGCTGCCGTATTCGATGCCGGCGGCGGTGGCCAGGGCGCAGACCGTGGCCGAATGGGAGCTGGGCATGCCTCCGCTGCCCACAAGCCGCTCCGGATCGAAGCTCTTGTTGATGCACATGTCGATGATGGTTTTGAGTACCTGGGCTACCAGCCAGCCCATGACGGCTGCCATGAATACCCTGTTTTGAAGCAGATCGCTGAGAAATTCCATGTCGTATCCCCTCGTCGTTTTTATCGGAACGTTTTCCCCTGTTACCATTTTACACAGTTTGACGGCAAAATACAACAGGGCGATTCATCCTCGCGGGCAACGCTTATGTGCCGTAAAGTAACACACGGGAATTTAATAGACAGTAGCCCTCTATTCCCGAAAAATAGCGGAGCAGACTTTGAAAGCTGCCCCGCTGTTTTTAACTGTTTTGTGCTTTGTAGCCCTCACCCCACGTCCACATGGCGTCAAGGATAGGCTTTAGGCTTTTACCCAAATTTGTAAGACTGTATTCTACCCGCGGCGGAACTTCTGCGTACACCTGACGATTGACAAGTCCCATTTCTTCCATGTCCCGAAGCTGGGCGGTTAAAACTTTTTGCGATACACTGCCAATGGATTTTTTGAGTTCCCCGAACCGCTTTGTTCCGGGCATTAAGTCGCGCAAAATAAGGACTTTCCACTTATCTCCAATGAGCATAAGCGTTGTTTCTACTGGGCAGGCAGGTAATTCTTTCCTTTGCTGCATCGTGTCGCTCCTTCAAAAGTTTCAAAACAGATAGTATATTCCTTAAAGATGTTTGACTCCCAAATAGATGATACGCTCATTATAACACTGAAAAATACGGAGTGCAATACGGGCGATCCGAAGCTTGAAAAAACATCTTTGGGACGTAATGGAAACGATCGCAGAGGAATCCACATGGCAGAATCAGAACGGCAAATTCTAACCGTTACCAGCGGGTAACTATGGCACAATATTGTGCTTACTTCACAGTCAATCCAAAGAAGATTACAATGAATTCATAAAAACACAGGAGGTATTTATCATGAATGAAGTCGTAAAATTTTTGCAGGAGAATCCCGTACAGTATCTGGCTACCGTAGGCCGTGACGGAAAGGCGAAATGCCGCCCCTTCATGTTTGCCGGGGAAATGGACGGAAGGCTTTGGTTCTGCACCAACAACCAGAAAGAAGTCTATAAGGATATGCAGGAAAATCCTGCGGTTGAGGTGTCCGTTTCCAGCCCGTCCTATGCCTGGATTCGTCTGAACGGGGAAGCCGTTTTCGAGAACAACATGGCAGTCAAGGAAATGTGTATTCAGAATCCGATTGTCAAAGGACAGTACGGGGAAGCGGCAAATCCAATCTTTGAAGTGTTCTATTTGAAGAACGCCCACGCGGTAATTGCCGACTTCTCCGGCAATCCGCCGACAGAATACAGTCTGTAAAAAGAACGGGAGAGGATATGACGGGAGCAGCCCTGCAAGCATCAGACTTTGCGGGGCATGTTCTTAATCTAAATCATATCCGGACAGGAGAATCATGGAGAAAACAGCAGCTATCCGAAAGAAAACGTCAATCCGGAATGTGCGTATGCTCACAATGACCGCCGTACTTTCGGCAATATCCTTTGTCCTCGCTTTTTTGGAACTTCCGGTTCCGTTATCTCCGTCATTTGCGAGAATGGATTTATCGGACTTGCCCGCGCTGATCGGAGCCTTTGCATACGGCCCCGTATCGGGCGTATTGATTGAACTTGTCAAAAATGCCTTGCAGTTACTTACGTCCTCTACTGGCGGTATCGGGGAACTTGCCAATTTTATCATGGGGAGCAGCTTTGTTGTAACTGCCGGGATTATTTATAAATTGCGAAAAACCAAAAAGACAGCTATCATTGCCTGTTTGAGCGCCAGCGTCGTAATGGGAATCACAGCGGCGATTGTCAACTATTTTATTCTGCTTCCCGTATTTGAAGCGTTTATGCCGCTTGACCAACTGATTGCGTCTTTTGGAGCATTTATCCCCTTTATCAAGACAAAACTTGATGTGGTATTATTCAATGCTTTTCCTTTCAATTTGCTGAAAGGAATTGGTATCAGTATCGTTACCATGCTGCTTTATAAACGGCTTACCCTTGTTTTAAAGGGGAGCCAGAAACAGGAGGTGCGCTATGCAGGCAAGAGATTATCTGAACTATATCGTGGAAGAAATTCATTCCACTGTTTTTGCAACCGTAGACAGTGAGGGGCGGCCTGTTACCTGTGCCATTGACATTATGGACTATGATGAAAGCGGCCTTTACTTTCTGACTGCAAGAGGAAAAACCTTTTATGACCGCCTAAAGGCCAATGACAATATCGCTTTTACTGCCATGAAAGGCGAAGATACTCTTTCCTGCGTAGCGGTATCCGTACAGGGAAAGGTGCAGGAAGTTGGCCCGGAAAAATTGCCAGCCCTGTTTGAAAAAAACCCATACATGAAAAAAATTTATCCTGATGTACGTTCCCGCAGCGCGCTTACCGTTTTCAAAATCCATGAGGGAACCGGCGAATGGTTTGACCTCTCAAAACGTCCGATTGAACGGGAGAATTTCTCTTTCGGCGGCGCACAGGAGAAACGGACCGGTTATTTTGTAACGGATAAGTGCATTGGCTGCAAACTATGCTATTCCAAATGCCCGCAGAAATGCATTGATATAACCCGAAAACCGGTTTTGATTGAGCAGGAGCATTGTCTGCATTGCGGGAATTGTTTTGAGGTCTGTCCGACAGGGGCAGTGGAAAGGAGGGCGTGTTTATGACACTGAAACGAACACAGGAGCAGCGTATCGACTACCTGATTCGGTATTTGTTAAGTGAGCGCAAAGAATATCAAAATACCGGCGTTCCTGCGAATCTGTCGGATAAAGGGCTGCTTTTGCGTAGTTTAATGAATGTACGCCCGCCTGCTCCGGTCAGCGGGGAATTTTTGCGGGAGCAGGATCGTTACCTTCAAACACGTCTGTCCGAAAGAGGCGTTACGAAAGTCACGGATTTAACGCCGGTGCAGCCAGGCTTATATCTCTGGCAGGGAGATATTACCACCCTTGCCGCAGACGCGATTGTCAACGCGGCAAACAGCCAAATGCTGGGCTGCTTTGTTCCCTGCCACGGCTGCATTGACAATGCCATTCACACTTATGCAGGCGTTCAGCTCCGCCTGGAGTGCGCCCGTATCATGGCCGGGCAGAAAGAAGAACCCACCGGCAGGGCGAAAATTACAAACGCCTATAATCTTCCCTGCCGGTATGTACTGCATACTGTCGGCCCAATCATTCATGGAGCCGTTACCCGAACAGACCGGGAGCTGCTGGCAGGCTGCTACCGTTCCTGTCTGGAACTGGCGTCGTCTTATGGCTTGAAAAACGTCGCTTTCTGCTGCATTTCCACCGGCGAATTTCATTTTCCCAATGAACTGGCCGCAAAGATTGCAATTCAGACGGTCAGGGAATGGCAGCAGAAAAATCCAGATAAAATCGGGGTGATTTTCAATGTTTTTAAGGACAGCGACTATGAAATCTACAAACGTCTACTGCGATAATATGGAACGGCTCAGGCAGGAACTCCATGCAGCGGACGCGGTTGTGATCGGCGCCGGTTCCGGGCTTTCCACTTCTGCCGGATTCACTTATACGGGAGAGCGTTTTGAAAAATACTTTGATGATTTTATTCAAAAATATGGTTTCCGCGATATGTATTCCGGCGGTTTTTATCCCTTTGAAACTTTAGAGGAACACTGGGCGTATTGGAGCAGATATATCTATATCAACCGCTATATGGACGCTCCAAATCCCGTTTATCAGAACCTTTTGGAACTGGTACGGAACAAGGGTTATTTTGTATTGACGACCAATGTAGACCACTGTTTTCAGAAAGCCGGATTTGATAAGGACAGACTGTTTTATACGCAGGGCGACTATGGCTTGTGGCAATGTTCTAAGCCCTGCCACAATAAGACATACGATAATGAAACGGTTATCCGAAAAATGTTTGCAGAGCAAAAAGACATGAAGATACCGGGCGAATTGGTCCCGCGCTGTCCCGTCTGCGGCGCGCCCATGTCTATGAATCTGCGGGCAGATAATACCTTTGTGGAAGATGAAGGCTGGCATGACGCTGCTGGCAGGTATGAGGATTTCATTCGCAGCCATGAAGGATTGCGCGTTCTTTATCTGGAATTGGGGGTAGGCGGGAATACCCCGGGGATTATTAAATATCCTTTCTGGCAGATGACCTATGAGAATCCGAAGGCAGTGTATGTGTGCGTGAATCTGGGGCAGGCGTTTGTTCCAAAAGAGATAGAAGAGCGCTCAATCTGCGTTGATGGGGATATTGAGGAGACGCTGGAATGTTTATAAATTTTCGGTCGAGCGCACTTTACTTTTATACTAATATTGTATATAATTTTAGCATGAAAGGAAGTGAAACCATGAGACAATATGAACAGCTGGACAGGATGCTGGCGGACCAGGATGGGATGCTGCAAACCGCTCAGGTGGTATCTGCCGGGATTTCCAAACCGGTTTTTTATCATTATGTGCGGGATCGGGAACTGGAACGGGTGGCGCACGGCATTTATCTTTCCAGAGATTCTTGGGTAGATGCGATGTACCTGATTCATCTGCGGTTTAAACAGGCGGTATTTTCTCATGAGACAGCCCTGTTTTGTCACGATTTGACAGACCGTGAGCCAACTGAGTACACGATTACGGTAAAGACCGGCTACAACCCCACCAGAATGAAAGCGGAAGGGGTTCAAGTCTTTACCATCAAGGCAGAGCTGCATGATGTGGGATTGACAACGGCGCAGACTCCATTTGGGCATACTGTGCCGGTTTACGATATGGAGCGAACAATCTGCGACCTGCTGCGGAGTCGAAACAGTATGGAGATGCAGACGTTCCAGGGGGCACTCAAAATGTATGTCAGAAGAAAGGATAAGAATCTGCGAACGTTGATACACTACGCAGGGCTGTTTCGGGTAGAGAAACTTTTGCGGCAGTATTTGGAGGTACTACTATGATAAAGACAGCGAAGCAGTTAAAAGACCTGATTCGCAACCTCTCAAAGAAAAAGTCTGCGGATGCACAGATTTTGATGCGGAACTACATGATGGAGCGCTTTCTGGAGCGAATTTCCCTCTCAGAGTACCGGGACAAGTTTATTCTGAAGGGCGGGATGCTGGTAGCGGCGATGGTCGGTCTGGATGCCCGTTCCACCATGGATCTGGATGCAACGGTCAAAGGAATCAATGTGAATGTAAATGATGTGGCGGATTTGATTGCGGGGATTGTGTCGGTCCCAATTGATGACGGCGTGACCTTTCGGGTCAATAAGGTTTCAGAAATTATGGATGAAGCGGAATATCCGGGGATTCGTGTAAGCATGACTACGGTTTTCGATGGAGTGGTAACGCCCCTGAAGATTGACATTTCTACCGGGGATGCTATTACACCAAGGGAAGTCCGGTACAGCTTCAAGCTGATGCTGGAGGACCGTTCCATCGACATTTGGGCGTATAATCTGGAAACTGTGCTGGCTGAGAAGCTGGAGACGATTATTACCAGAGCAACGGCCAACACCCGCATGAGGGATTTCTACGACATTTATATTCTGGAACAGCTTCATGGGAATACACTGAATGCACAGATCCTCCATGATGCGCTGTTGGCAACCGCCCGAAAACGGGAAACGGAAGGCCATCTGGCTGAGGCAAAGGAGGTCTTTGCCGAGGTGGAGGGCAGTCCGGTAATGCAGCAGCTTTGGACAGCGTATCGGAAAAAGTTTTCTTATGCGGCTGATCTGGAATGGAATATCGTGATGAAAGCGGTTCGCATACTGTATTCTCTTGCAGAGGAAGGTTGATGGATGGAATGACCTGATATTGCAGTCCTAATTATAAATGTAGAGCACCGGAAAAATGGTGCGCAATAAACAAAATACCCCGGGGATTATTAAATATCCCTTTTGGCGGATGACCTACCAGAATCCGAAGGCGGTGTATGCCTGCGTGAATCTGGGGGAGGCGGTGGTGCCGAAAGAGATTGCAGAACGGGCGATTTGTATTGATGGGGATATTGGAGCGGGATTAAAAAAATTAAAATGAAAAACCGACAATAAATGATCAATCTCGAATATCACATCATATATGGAACAAATCAGCAACAATTAATCGTGTCATTGGTGGTTAGAATAGTGAATAGAAAGGATTGAATTTGACTACTTTACCAGAGAAAAAGCGTATTTCTGGGAGGATAGGGTGCTGAAATATGCTTGCATTTATGCGTTTTGTGAAAGCATTGGTTCATAATCATGTCATAATCGGCTCAGAAATGTTGACGCGATTGAACCGATTCGCTATAATAGAACCATCAATGAGAATAAAGGAGATGGCAGTATGCTTTTTCGTGAAAGTGAGACCATAGAGCTGAAAGAAATTGTTGTGGACGACATCAAGAAGGAAATCATTGCTTTTGCTAACTGTGACGGTGGGAAATTATATGTTGGCGTACAGGATGACGGTACGGTAGTCGGGGTGGATGATCCTGACAGCGTATCTCTGCAAATCAGCAATATTGTAAGGGATGCAATTAAGCCGGATGTAACGATGTTCCTGCATTATAACACGATTGAAGAAGATGGAAAAGAAATTGTCGCTGTGGATATTCAGCGGGGAACAGACCGCCCTTATTATCTTGCCAAAAAGGGGATGCGTCCGGAGGGGATATATGTCAGGCAGGGCTATTCCTCGGTTCCAGCTACTGATACGGCAATCCGCCGTATGATTAAGGAAACGGATGGAGACCGCTTTGAAGCGATGCGCTGTCTGAATCAGGAACTTACATTTGAAGCTGCAAAAAAAGAATTTGAGCTTCGGAATATAGAATTTGGTCCGCAGCAAATGCGTACAATGAAGCTGGTCGATCAGGATAACCTTTACAGTAATCTGGGGCTGCTCCTATCCGACCAATGCGTCCATACGATTAAGGTCGCTATTTTTCAGGGTACAGACCAGATGGTGTTTAAGGATCGCCGGGAATTTACCGGGTCGCTGCTGCAGCAGATGAACGAAGTGTATGATTTCATTGACTTCCGTAATCAGACCCGCGCGACTATTGAAAAACTATTGCGGATTGACACCAGGGACTACCCTGAAGTTGCCGTCAGGGAGGCACTGTTGAATTTACTGGTTCACCGGGATTATTCTTTTAGTGCCAGTGCGCTTATCAGTATTTATACTGACAGAATTGAATTTGTGTCTATTGGAGGATTGATGCCGGGAATCGACCTGGAAGATATTATGGTTGGTATTTCCGTATGTCGGAATCAGGATCTCGCAAATGTGTTCTATCGGTTGCGTTTGATTGAGGCTTATGGGACTGGAATGGGAAAGATTATGAAAGCATATAAAGGTATGGAAGAAAAGCCTGTGATTGAAACCACAAAAAATGCCTTTAAAATTATACTGCCGAATATTAACGCAAAATACGAAATAAGAAATAATTCTGCGTCTTCGACGAAGCTTCCTGCAAATGATTCTTTAGAAATACCGCTTAGTGACAGAGAAGAAAAGGTGCTGGAATATGCCCGGACGCATGGTGCTGTTACAAGAAATGATGTGGTCGGATTGCTTGAAGTGAGTGTTTCCACTGCAGCCAGAGTCCTGAAGAAGCTGGTAAAAAGCAACCTGTTAAAGCAGAACGGAAACGCAAGGAGTACAAAATATACTATTGTAAAATAATAAAAAGGTTATACCATGTTATACAAGGTTATACAAGTTTTTTGGTGCGCAATAAACAAAACACCCTGGGGATCATTAAGGATCCGTTCTGGCAGATGACGTATCAGAATCCGAAAGCGGTGTATGCCTGCGTGAATCTGGGGGAGGCGTTTGTTCGTTGACGCTGCACTCAAATAGATCCGTTGTCCCTTGAATCCGCTTTGTCCGCAATGACGGGTGGGAAGGATTTTAAGCCAGAAGTTCCAGCTTGTTTTTAAGCTGTTTCTTTTCCTGAGCGGTCAAATCCTTAAAATGTTTTTGGAAACGAGGTGTAAAGGTAAACTCATATGCCATCAATCCGTCTCCAATTTGTCAAACAAAGCATCTACGCTGTCGAAGACAGGCTGTTCCCCGGATGCAATCTTTGCTTTGACGTCGTCAATTTCTTCCCGGAGTTTGGACAGGTATTTTTGGGGATAAACGACTACCGGCACGATGCAAATAGTGCCGTCTTTCTCAAAAATGTCCAGTTTGTCACCTTCCGAGAGACCAAGTTTGACGATAATCTCTTTGGGTATGGTAATTTGTGATTTCTGTCGCAGTTCAGCCAACATATTATCATCTCCTTTGCTTTAAATTGTAAAATCAGAAAATATTATATTTGTGAATAGCCTGCTGCGGGGTTTTTGACTTGCCGGCGCCGCGATTCATCGATCCGGAGGCCGGCGAAGGCACAGCGGGACGGTGAACAGAAGCGGGGAGGCCAGGATCAGCGGGTAGGCGTAGCGCAGGTCCGAGGAAACCGGCGTGGCCAGAAGGAGGGTCAAAATCGTGCCGAAAGCGGGCAGATACAGGAGCAGGTAGCGGCGCTGGCCGTACAGAAACTGATACGCGAAGAAGAACAGGGCCGCCCAGGTATAGGCTCCGATGCTCCACAGCAGGCCGTAAAGCGGCAGGAAGTCCGGCATTTTCAAAAGGAGTTCGCTGATCTTGACCGGGATCTGCCCGCGCAGCAGGTGCGGCCAGGCCAGTCCCAGTTCATTGGGAGAGATCCCTTCGTTGACGGTCAGGCCAGCGGGAGCGGGGAACCAGTATCCCTTCGTCTGGTCGATGAAAGCTTCGGCGTAGTCCCGGGGAAAAGCCAGCCCCAGCTCCAGCCAGAGGCGGAAAAATTCTCCCCGGTGGCTTTCCAGATAATCGGCGTTGTTATAGAGGACGAGGGCCTTGACGGGATCGGAGATGGAAGGCTCATAGTATTCCGGGATGAGGGAGACGTCCACCACCTGCCCGATGAGTTCCTCCTGCTCCTGCGTGAGGGGACGGCCTTCGGACACCACCCGGGCCACCTGCTGCAGGGGGATGGAAAGGGACTCGGTGAAAGCGGGCTTTTCCACGCCCAGGCTGTCGTATACCGGGCCCTTCACGATCAGCGCCAGGACCAGGGCAGCCAGATGGAGATAAGCTGCGGCCCTGTTTTTGCGCCAAAAGGCCAGGAGGAGAAAGGGCGCGAGAAAGAGGAACACGTAGGGGCCGTTGGAGCGCATCATACAGGAGAGCCATCCCGAGGCGAAGAGGAGGGCGAGGAGAGCCGGGCGCGGGATCCGGCGTCCGGCTCTCCCCCCTTCCGGCGTTTCCGGCAGCAAAAGGAGGAGCAGGCAGAGGGCGTACAGCAGGAGGAAGGCGGAAAAGAGCACATCCTTCCAGATGGTGACGGCGAAAATCCCGTTATAGGGAAGCAGCCCCCAGAAAGCGAGCCAGCAGCCCAGAAGGATCCGGGGCGCGCCAAGGCGGGCCAGCGCGGACAGGCAGAAGGTCTCCACGCCCGCCAGGACGCACATCTGGAACGCCGTATAGCAGGCGATCCCGAAATAGACGTTTTGGGTCAGGGAAAAGCCGAACCGGTAGAGGGCCTGGATCAGGAGGGTGTGCAGGAGCGGATGGTGATCGCTGTAGGGAGACAGCCCTGCGGCCTGTGAAAACTGGCTTAAGCTGTCAGGGGTCATGACCCCGGGATAGTCGTACAGAAACCAGGGGAGCCAGCACAAAAGCAGCAGGAAAAAGCACAGCGCCGCTTTTCGGGGGCCGAAGGGGGAAGATTCCGAAGGGGCCGCGGGGTGCCCTTTGGCGGAAAGCAGAAGCATCAGCAGGCGGCAGCAGGCGGAGAACAGGAAAAACAGGCCCGCCGCGGTGGCCGCCACAAAGCCCAGGCGAAACAGGCGGCTGTCGAAGCCACCTGTCAGGTTTTTGTGCTCCGCCGCCAGATAGAACAGGGTGTAGAGCGCCGCCAGCAGGCTGCACACCGTCCCGAAGCGCCGCGGCAGAGAGCCCGCCCGGGCTTCCTCCTTTTTCCGACAGAGGGAGAAAAAACAGAGGATCAGGAGAAACAGGACGGCGGAAAGGATGCCTGCGGGGGAAAATCCCCCGATATTGCACAGGGAAAAGGCCCCGAAAAAGGCCGGGATGACCAGCCGGAGCAGAGGTTTGAAAAACGGGCGAAACGGAGTATGAAAACGGGTCGGGCGCATGGACGCTCCTCCTTCCTGAAATTGCGGATTTCGATGCTGCCGATGCTTTATTGTAGTCGGAAAACGGGAAAAATGCAATGGGAAGGGAGGGCGTTTCCGGTTGAAAAGAAGGGCCCTTCATGGTATATTGGAACTGATCGGCGGATGCGCGGATGCGCGTCCCCCATTTTGTCGCGGAATTTGAATGAGTCGGAATTTGAAAGAAACGGGAGAATCTGAGAATGAGAAATGTAGCTTTGATTACGGGAATTACCGGGCAGGACGGTTCCTATCTGGCGGAACTGCTGCTGGAGAAGGGGTACGAGGTGCACGGGCTGGTGCGCCGCCACAGCATCTCCAACACGGCCAGGATCGACCACCTGCTGGCGTCCTCCTACCACAATGTGAAGTTTTTCCTCCATTATGCGGACACCACGGACTCCAGCTGCCTGATGCGTATCGTGGCGGAGATCAAGCCCACGGAAGTGTATAACCTGGCGGCCCAGTCCCATGTGGGAATTTCCTTTGAAGTGCCGGAATACACGGCGGAAGCCACGGGCAACAGCACGCTGAAGCTCCTGGAAGCGCTGCGGGTCAACGGGGGCAACTGCCGGTTTTATCAGGCGTCCACCTCGGAGCTGTTCGGCGGCCTGCCGGAGACGGCCCCCCAGAGCGAAAAGACGCCCTTTTACCCCAAGAGCCCTTACGGCGTGGCGAAGCTGTACTCCTACTGGATCACCGTGAACTACCGGGAGGCGTACAACATGTTTGCCTGCAACGGCATCCTCTTTAACCACGAATCCCCCAGAAGAGGGGAGAATTTTGTGACCCGCAAGATCACTCTGGCCGTGGCGAACATCCTGGCCGGAAATCAGGAGAAGCTCTCTCTGGGCAATATGAACGCTAAGCGCGACTGGGGCTTCGCTGGGGACTACGTGGAGGGCATGTGGCGAATGCTGCAGCAGGATAAGCCCGGGGATTACGTGCTTTCCACCAACGAGACCCACACGGTGCGGGAATTTGTGGAAAAGGCCTTCGGACAGGTGGGCATCCGGATCCGCTGGGAAGGCGAGGGCGTCAACGAAAAGGGCTACGACGAAGAGACCGGAAGGCTGCTGGTGGACGTCAACCCCGAATTCTACCGCCCTGCGGAAGTGGAATTTTTGTGGGGCAACTGCGAAAAGGCCGAGAAGGAGCTGGGTTGGCGCAGGAAGACGGACTTCGAGGGCCTGGTGGCCATGATGATGGAGGCGGACATGCGGGAAATCTGCGGCATGTCCTGTGAAGAATACAGAAGCCGCGAAAAATGAGCGCGGAGCGTGACGGCCTATGTGCATGATACTGATCCAGTGGTGCTATTTCGCGCTGACGGCCTTTGTGACCGGATTCGCCGTCCTGGCCCCCTTTGAACGCCGGGGCGGATACCGGGTGCGAAGCGCCGTCTCCGTCCTGATGGCGGGCCTTCTGGCGCTGAACGTGTACGCCCAGTATTTCAGCCTGTTCGCCGGGGTGGGGCTTTGGGCCAACGCCCTGCTGTGCGTTTTCGTGGCTGCGGCGGCAGCGGTATTGCGAAAGAGGATCAAAAGCTTTTTCAAACGGAAAATGGAGGAAACCGGACGGGGGCGGCTGTTTCTGTACGGTTTCCTCGTCTTATTGTTCGCCTACGGGTCTTCCCGTGGATACATGCATTACGATACCGGGCTCTATCACGCCCAGAGCATCCGGTGGATCGAAGAATACGGCGTGGTGCCGGGGCTGGCCAATCTGCACAGCCGGTTCGGCTATAACAGCGCGGCGTTCGCCCTCTGCGCCCTGTACGGGGGAGCCGGGCTGACGAAATACCCGATGCACTGCGTCCAGGGATTTTTCGCTCTGTTGTGTGCGGTTCAAAGCGCATCCCTCCTGGATCTGTTCCGGCGCAGGCGGGCGGTTCTGTCGGACTTTCTGTCGGCGGGCTGCGTCTTTTATCTGGTGGCGGTGTTCCGGGAGCTGGTTTCCCCGGCGTCGGACTATTTCGCCATGCTGATCCTGTTTTTCGTGGCCATGAGCTGGGCGCAGCTTTTGGAGCGGCGGGAGAGCTCGCCCGTGCCCTATGCCCTTTTGAGCCTGTATCTGGTCTACGGGGCTACGGTGAAGCTGTCCGCGGCGGGGATGCTGGTGCTGGCCCTGTATCCGGGCATCCTGCTGATCCGGCAGAGGAAATGGGGGCAGATCGCCTGCTATCTGGGGCTGGGCGCCCTCATCGCCCTTCCCTGGCTGGCGAGAAACGCGCTCATTTCCGGGTGGCTTTTCTACCCGTTTACCTTCGCGGATTTCCTGCCCGTGGACTGGAAGATTTCCAAAGGCTACGCGGACAGCGACGCCGCGGAGATCCAGGTATACGCGAAGGAAATTTTCGACGTCTATCAGAAGAATCAGCCCTTTTCCGTATGGTTTCCCAACTGGCTGGCGGCGCAGTCCGCACTGGACCGGATTCTGGTGGCCTTCGCCTGGCTGGCGGTTCCCGTGAGCGTCCTGCGCCTGGCGGCCGGGACGGCGAAGCGGGCCGTCTCGCTCCAAAAACGGGCCAGGCCCGAATGCCGGGAATGGGGCTGGGAGGGCTTCGCCCTGCTGGAGGCTTCGGCCCTGCTGGGCTTTCTGATCTGGCAGTTCGGGGCGCCTCTGGTGCGGTACGGATATTTTTTCGTTTTGTTTTTGCCCCTGACGGCTTTCGGCGGGCTCTGTGTCCGCTTTTTTGGGAAGGGCCGCGGTTTTCGCACTTTTGCGGCCTTACTGGTGGCATTTTTGCTGTACAGGGGGTATAATCTGGGTAACATGGTGCTGGAGCTGTGCGGGGAACCGTATTATATTTACCAGCAGGACTATGGCGAATGGCCGGCCGAAACCTATGAGGTGGACGGGGTGACGATCTACGTCCCGCTGGACCGCGGGCAGATCGGATACGAGAAATTTCCGTCCTCTCCGGTGGTTCAGCCCATCGAACTGAGGGACGGGAAAACGGTGGAATCCGGCTTTCGGCAAAAAGATGTGAACGGCCGGGCAGGAGAGGAGTAGAGAATGAGCAGTACGATTAACAAAGAGGACAAAATTTACGTTGCGGGGCACAGGGGGCTGGTGGGCAGCGCCATCGTCCGCAACCTTCGGGAAAAGGGCTATGAAAATATCGTGGGAAGGACTCACCGGGAGCTGGACCTGACCGATCAGGCGGCGGTGCGGGCGTTTTTTGAAGCGGAGCGCCCCGACGTGGTGGTTCTGGCTGCTGCGAAGGTGGGTGGCATTAACGCCAACAACACCGCTCCGGCGGATTTCGCCTGGGATAACATGCAGATCCAGTGTAACGTCATCAAGGCGGCGCACGATTTCGGCGTGCGCAAGCTGCTGTTTCTGGGGAGCACCTGCATTTACCCCAAGCTTGCGCCCCAGCCGATCCCGGAGGACGCGCTGCTGACCGGTCCTCTGGAGCCCACCAACGAGGCCTATGCCATTGCCAAGATTTCCGGGCTGGAGATGTGCAAATTTTTCAAGCGCCAGTACGGGGACGATTTCATCAGCTGCATGCCCACCAACCTGTACGGGCCTCACGACAATTACGACCTGGCCGGAAGCCACGTGATGCCGGCCATGATCCGGAAGTTCCACGAGGCGAAGGTCAGCCGCGCGGACAGCGTGGAGCTGTGGGGGACGGGCACGCCGCTGCGGGAGTTCCTCTATGTGGACGATATGGCGGACGCCTGCGTCTTTTTGCTGGAGCACTACGACGGGGAACAGCATGTGAACATCGGCACGGGAAAGGAAGTCACCATCCGGCAGCTGGCGGAAACCGTCCAGCGCGTGGTGGGCTTTGAGGGGCAGATCGTCTGGAATACAAAGATGCCCGACGGCACGCCCAGGAAGCTGACAGACGTGACGAAGCTGCACGGCCTGGGCTGGCATCATCAGGTGGAGCTGGAAGAAGGGGTGAAGCTGGCCTACGACTGGTTCGTGGAACATGTGGACGCGGCCCGCGGGATGTAGAACCTGCAGAACCGGACGGCGCAGCGCGCTACTGTTGAAAAGAATGGAGGAACTTCTGGTATGAGAGTATACGGCGTGATTATGGCCGGGGGCGGCGGGACCCGTTTCTGGCCCCTGAGCACGAAGGCGAGGCCGAAGCAGTTTTTGAACCTTTCCGGGAAGGACATCCTGGTGAACGAGACCATAGACCGCCAGCGCGGCTTCATCCGGAGGGAGGATATTTATATCGTCACCAACGAAAGCCAGGCGGGGCTGATGCTGCAGGAGACCGGGGGGAGGATCGCGGCCGATCACATCCTGGCGGAACCGGCGGCCCGCAACACAGCGGCCTGCATCGGCTACGCGGCCATGGAGCTGGTGAAAAAACAGGAGGACGGGATCATGTGCGTGTTCGCGGCGGATCCCCATATCCGGGACGAGGAGGAATACACCCGGGTGATGAAGCTGGCCGTGAAGGCTGCGGAGGAGACTGACGCCCTGGTGACCGTGGGCATCCGGCCCACCTTCCCTTCCACCGGCTACGGTTATATCAAAAGCATTCCGGTGGAAAGCAGGCCCTGGAGGGCGGTGGAAGAGTTCGTGGAAAAGCCGGACGCGGATACGGCCCGGGCCTATCTGGAGGACGGCGGGTATGCCTGGAACAGCGGGATGTTCGTCTGGAAGGCGTCCACCATCCTGCGGTATTTCCGGGAGCTGCTGCCCGACATTTACGCCTGCCTGGAGAAGATCGGAGACGCCATGGGAACGGACCGGGAACAGGAAGTGATCCGGGAGGTCTACCCTGTCATCCCCAAAATTTCCGTGGACTACGGGATCATGGAGAGGGCCAGGGGCGTGCTCATGCTGGAAGGGGACTTCGGCTGGAGCGACGTGGGCAGCTTCGACAGCCTGGACAGTGTCCGGACGAAGGACGAGGCGGGCAATATCGCCAGCGGGGAGACGCTGTTTCTGGATGCGAAGAACTGCGTGGTCTGCGGGACGCATAAGCTCATCGCCGCGGTGGGCGTGGAGGATCTGATCATCGCGGAAGGAGACAACGCCGTGCTGGTCTGCCCCGTTTCCCAGGCCCAGCGGATCAAACAGGTGGTGGAACGGCTGGAAGAGGAAGGGCGCAGCCGCTTCCTTTAGAGACACCGCCGGAGGGAACGCCGTCTCCCCGAACCGGAAGATTCCGCGAAAATCTCCGGGAAAGAGGGCGAAACGGCGCGAAATTTCTCGACGCGTTTCCGTTTCCCCTTCTTCCTTTGCGTGATAAGATGAAGTTGCAAAAACGGGATTCCTGACGGAATCCGGCGAAACGTAAAGGAGGAACTCATGGTGACGGAACAGAAAAGTACGGTGGAAACGGAGCGCTATGTGTCGGGGCTGATGCTGGAGCTGGGGATCCCGGCCCATTTGAGAGGATATTATTACCTGCGGGAGGCGGTGCTTCTTTCCGCCTCCGATATGGAGCTGGTGGGCAGCGTGACGAAGCTGTTATACCCGGTGATCGCGAGGCGTTACCGGACCACGCTGCAGCGGGTGGAGCGGGCGATCCGCAACGCCATCGAGGTTTCCTGGGAGAGGGGGAATCCGGAGGTCTTCGAAGACCTGTTCGGGTTCAGCCGCCTGACGGGATCCGTCAGGCCCACCAACAGCGAATATATCGCCAGAATTGCGGACAAAGTGAGAATGGACGGCTTTTGAGGGCCGTCCAGGGAAAGGGATACAGGAGAGAGAACATGTTATTGAGCGTAATCGTGCCCTGCTATAACGAAGAGGAAAACGTGCCGGTCTTCTATGACGAAATGTGCAAAAACGGGCCTTTTCTGGAGAGGGAGGGGCTGGAACTGGAAATCATCTACATCGACGACGGCTCCAAAGACGGAACCGCCGCCGCAGTGCGCCGGCTGCACGAACGGGATCCCCGGGTGCATCTGGTCTCCTTTTCCAGAAACTTCGGCAAGGAAGCGGGAATCTATGCCGGATTTCAGAAGGCGAAGGGGGATTACGTGGTGATGATGGACGCGGATCTCCAGGATCCGCCGTCCCTGCTCCCGGAGATGTTTTCCTGGATCAGACAGGGATATGACTCCGTGGCCACCCGCAGGGTGAACCGGAAGGGGGAACCGCCCATCCGGTCCTTTTTTGCGAGGATGTTTTACCGGCTCATGAACCGGATTTCCAAAACGGAGATCGT
The DNA here is from genome assembly GCA_019119355.1 of Candidatus Eisenbergiella merdigallinarum. Lineage (GTDB taxonomy): Bacteria > Bacillota > Clostridia > Lachnospirales > Lachnospiraceae > Gallintestinimicrobium > Gallintestinimicrobium merdigallinarum. The sequence goes on along the minus strand of DWXE01000028.1, from coordinate 10,168 downwards.
GGACGGGGCCCGGGACTACCGGCTGATGACCAGGCAGGTGGTGGACGGCATCCTCTCCATGTGCGAGTACAACCGGTTTACGAAAGGGATTTTCGGCTGGGTGGGATACCGGACCAAATGGCTGGAGTACGAGAATGTGGAACGGGCCCACGGGGAGACGAAATGGAATTTCTGGAAGCTGTTCCTGTATTCCATCGACGGGATCACCGCGTTTTCCACGGTGCCGCTGGCCATTTCCTCGGTGATGGGAGTGCTGTTTTGCTTCGCGGCCTTCGTGGCCATCGCCGTGCTCGTGGTCAAGAACCTCATTACCCACGATCCGGTGGCGGGATGGCCGTCGCTGGTCTGCATCATCCTGCTGGTGTCCGGGGTGCAGCTGTTCTGCGTGGGCATTCTGGGGCAGTATCTGTCCAAAACGTACCTGGAAGTGAAGAAACGCCCGATTTATCTGGTAAAGGAAGAACTGTAGGATGAGACGACAGGGACTGGTCAGCATCGTGGTGCCCGTGTACAACGCGGCGCTCTACCTGGAGGAAACGGTACGGGCGGTACAGCGGCAGACCTTCGAAAACTGGGAGCTGCTTCTGGTGGACGACCGCTCCGCGGACGAAAGCGGGGAGATCATGCGAAGGCTGGCGGCGCAGGACGGCCGCATCCGGCCGCTGCTTCAGGAAGAAGGGAAAAAAGGGGCTGCGGCCGCCCGCAATCTGGGGACCGACCGGGCGCAGGGGCAGTACCTGGCCTTTCTGGACGCGGACGACGTCTGGAAGGAGGACAAGCTGGAAAAGGAGCTGGCCTTTCTGCGGGAGAAGGGCGCGGGCTTCGTTTTCTGCGCCTACGAGTTCGGGGATGAGGCCGCGCGGGGCACCGGGAAGGTGGTGGCGGTTCCGGAGACGCTGACCTACCGGGAGGCGCTGTCGCGGACCGTGATCTTTACCAGCACCGTTCTCCTGGACCGGGACCGGATCGAAGAATCCCTTCTGCGGATGCCGGACGTCAGGAGCGAGGATACGGCCACCTGGTGGCAGATCCTTCGCGCGGGGCACGTAGCCTGCGGGCTGAACGAAAATCTGGTGATTTACCGGCGGCCGAAACAATCCCTCTCCTCCAACAAGGCGGCGGCCGTGGCGCGGATCTGGAAGCTGTACCGGAGGCAGGAGGGGCTGAATCCCGTGCAGAGCGCCTGGTATCTGGCCTTCTGGGCCGTCCGGGCCACGCTGCGCAGGCTGTGAGAGGAATGGAAAGGAAAACATGAGACAAAACGAATCCCTGAAAAGGCTGATGATGCTGGCGCTGTCCGTGGCGGGGCTGTGCGCGCTGACCGCCTTTTACGCGTACATGTGGTACAACTATTTTTACAACCATATTTTCTGGAAGACCGGCAACCGCTTCAACGTAAACGGACATATCCTGGTCGTCGGGATCTATTTCGTCCTGCTGTTCTTTTTTTCCAACACCTACGGCGCCCTGAAAATCGGCTATTTAAAGCCCATGGACGTATTTTTGTCCCAGCTGTTCGCCCTGCTTTGCGTCAACGTGCTCACCTACGCCCAGCTCTGCCTGATGTACGGCTGGTTCGTCATCAGCGGGGAAAAGATGGTTCCCATGACCGTCTATCAGCTGGTTTTCTCCGCGGTCTGGATCTGGATCTGCAACCTGATCTACCGCAGGGCATTTCCGCCCCGGCGTCTCCTTCTGGTGCACGGCGAGAGGGCCATCGGGGACATCCTGAACAAGTTCGCCAGCAGGAAGGACAAGTACCGGGTGGAGCGGTGCATGAATATCAAAGAAGGGTATGACGCGATCCGGGCGGCGCTGCCCGGCTACGACGCGGTTGTGCTCTGGGACATCCATACGAAGGACAGGAACGTGCTGCTCAAATACTGCTACAGCCGCTCCATCCGGGTCTATATGATGCCGAAAATCCCGGACGTGATCGTCAAGGGCAGCACCCAGCTGCACCTGTTCGACACGCCCATCCTGCTGACCCGGGAATGCGCCCTCAGGGTGGAACAGCGGATTGTGAAGCGGATCATCGATCTGGTCTGCGCGGCGATCCTGCTCGTTCTGACCTCTCCCATCATGCTGGTCACCGCCGTGGTCATCAGGTTATACGACGGAGGCCCGGTGCTCTATAAACAGGTGCGGTGCACCCGGGACGCCAGGGAATTTCAGATCCTGAAATTCCGCAGCATGCGGGTGGACGCGGAAAAGGACGGGGTGGCCCGCCTGGCTTCCAAACACGATTCCCGCATCACGCCGGTGGGAAGATTCATCCGGGCCGTGCGCATCGACGAGCTCCCCCAGCTGATCAACATCCTGAAAGGGGAGATGTCCTTTATCGGTCCCAGGCCGGAGCGCCCCGAAATCATCGCCCAGTATATGGAGGAGATGCCGGAGTTCGCCTTCCGCATGAAGGTCAAGGCGGGGCTGGCGGGATACGCCCAGGTTTACGGCAAGTACAATACCACCCCCTATGACAAGCTGAAGCTGGATCTGTTTTACATCGAAAACTATACGGTCTGGCTGGATCTGAAGCTGATGCTTTTGACGCTGAAAATCCTGTTCTCACCGGACAGCACCGAAGGGGTGGACGCGAAGCAGGTGACGGCCATGAAACACGAAATGGAAGAGGAAGAAAAGTAGATGACGAAACGGGAAGAAAGGGGAAGGATCCCCGTCCGGGAGCGGGAGCTCTACTGGCAGGAGGGAGTGGACGCAAAGCGCTTCTTCCTCTGCGTCCGGGGGAAACTCTGGGCGGTACTGGCGGCAGCGGCGGCTGGCGCTCTTTTTGCTGCGGCCCTGTATGCCGTCGTCCGGCAGGCGTCCGCGGGCCCTTTGCAGTATCGGGCCCAGGTGCTGTTTTCCATCGGCTACGATATCCGGGTGGAGGACGAAACGCTCAAGGAGTTCATCAACGAGTACAACGCCTACACCTGGGGGGACATGATGAAATCCGACCGGGTGATCCTGCCCGTGATGGAGGCGGTGCCGGAAGCGGACCGGGAGCAGATCGAGGCCAGCGTCAGCACGGAAATCGCCTCGGATCCGGAATTCCTCATGGCCAGCTTCACCACGGAGGACGAAGAGCTGTCCAACCGGATCGCGGTGGCCTATATCGGCGCCATGGCGGCCTTCGGGGAGACCATGCAGGGCCGGGGGCTGACCGGGATCGAAGCCTGGAAAACCGTGCCCGCGGAGCCGGTGGTCCCGGAAAACCGCGCCCTTTACGCGGCGGAGCTGGGGGCGATCCTGGGGCTTCTCGCCGGGGCCCTGGGCCTGGCCGGATGGTATGTGCTGGACGATTCCGTCCTGCTGGAAAGCGATCTGAAACGGCGCTATCGCCTGCCCGTATTCGGCTATCGGACGAAGGTGCCGGAAGCGCGCTGGGAGGCCGCCCTGAACGCCAACCTGACCTGGTGGGCCAGCAGGGAAGCGTTTCGGGAGGTCCTGCTGGAAGATCTTCTGGGAGAGGACGTGGACTATGAAACCCTGCGGGAGGTTCCCGCCCTCGTGGTCATCGACTGGGGGACGCCCTGCCTGCGCCGGCTCTCCCCGGTGCTGGAAACCCTGTCCCTGCAGGGCGTGGAGGTGATGGGAGCCATCATCGCGGAGGCGGACAACCGGTTTTTGCGGCTCTACTACGGAAGGCCGCTGAAAAAACGGGGACCGGTGCCGGATCCGGAGGATTCTGCGGATTTCACGGATCCCCTGGACCCTAAGGATTCCGAAGGATCCCTGGAGGATTTGACATGAGGCTGCAGATTCTGGTTTCCGCGGTAAAGGAGGACGGCCGCGTCCTGGCGGAGCGGATGCGCCTTCCGGCGGAGTCCATCCTGATCGTCCAGGGGGAGAAGAACGGATACGACGAATGGGAACGGTGCGGCAGCCGGATCCGCTGCTATTATTTCGCGGAGCGGGGGGTTGGCCTGTCCCGGAACAACGCCCTGATGCGGGCGGACGGGGATCTGTGCCTGTTTTCGGACGAGGACATCGTCTATCGGCCCGACGCGGCGGAGACGATCCTGCGGGCGTTCGAAGAGCGCCCAGAGGCGGATATGCTGCTGTTCAACGTCAGGGTAAATCCGGACCGGCGCACCTACTGGACGGAGGAGGCCCACCGGGTCCGCTGGTACAACAGCGGCCGCTATCCGGCCTACAGCTTCGCCCTGCGCACGCAGCGGATGCACGCCGCGAACCTATCCTATTCCCTGCTGTTCGGCGGCGGGGCCAGATACGCCAACGGGGAGGACAGCCTGTTTCTGAGGGACTGCCTGCGGGCCGGCCTGAAGGTCTGGGCCGTTCCGGAGGAGATCGGGGAGGAAGTGCCCCGGCCCTCCACCTGGTTTCACGGCTACGACGGGAAATTCTTTCACGACAGGGGCGTGCTCTACCGGGCCCTTTACGGCCCGCTGGCCGCCGTCATGGGGCTGCGCTTTTTGCTCCGGGGAAAGGGAAAGATGTGGGGGGACGGCGGCATGGCCTTCGCCGAAGCCCGGCGGCTGCTCTTCTCCGGGATTCGGGACGGCAGGAAGGAATTTTGATCGATGATATTGTATACGGGAATAACGGCCCTCACCATCGCTCTGGCCTGGTCGGTGGACGGGCGGATGCGCCGGGCCGGAAGGGGAGGAAATCCCGTCCGAAGCGGCGGCATGAGCAGGAAGCGGGCCTTCGATCTGGTCTGCCTGGCGGCCATTTTTCTGATTCTGGCCGGGCTTGCGGCCCTGCGGGTGGACGTGGGGAACGACTACGGCAAATATGTGGAAACCTTTCACGAGATTTACGCGGGGACGGATCAGGCCTACGTGGTCACGGAGCCGGGCTTCAATTTCGTGGTCAGGGCGGTTTATACGCTCTGCGGAGGGGAAAACTATCTGCTGGTGTTCGCCCTGTTCGGTGCGGCCACGGTTTTCGTGTTTTTGAAGGCCATGTACGACCAGAGCACCTGGTTCGCCGGATCCTTCGCCCTTTTCATGCTGCTGGGCCTGTATTTTCGGACCTTCACCACGGTGCGCTACTATTTCGCCCTGGCCCTGGCCCTGTACGGGCTGCGCTACGCCTTTTCGAAGCAGTACGGGAAATTCGCGCTGCTGGTTTTGTTCGCCGCGCTGTTTCACAAATCCGCGCTGGTGATTCTGCCCCTGTACGCCCTGGCGGGCCTGCGCTGGAAGCGGTGGATGGCGGTCGCCGGCTGCGTTTTGTCCGCCGGCGTCTTCTTCTTTCAGGAACAGATCCTGGAGCTGGCCCTGACCTGGTATCCCACCTATCGGGATACCGTCTATCTGACCTCCGACGTGGGGCTTTTGGCCAACGCCTCCGGGATTCTGCGCTGTCTGGCAGTCTTCGGGCTGGCGGCGCTGTGCCGGAAGGAGGGATTTCCGGAAGGGGGACAGAACCGCTTCTTTCTGAAGCTGAACCTGTTCGGGCTGCTGCTGTACACCTGCGGTTCCTTTCTGCCCCTGGTGTCCCGGCTGGCCTACTACGTGATCACGCCCCAGATCCTTCTGGTGCCGGGGCTGATCGCTTCCCTGCAAAACCCGAAGAAAAAGCGGCTGATGCTGGGGGCCGCGGCCCTCTTTGCCCTGATTTATTTCGCCTGGTTTCTGCATACGGCGCCGGGAGGCGGAATCCGCGTCCTGCCGTATCAGTCCTGGGTCTTTACGAAGAAAGTGTGGATCAATGGAGCGGATTTCTTTTAGCATCGTGGTGGTATGTCTGAATCCGGGACAGCGCCTTCTTTCCACCGTGGAGAGCGTGCTGCGGCAGGACTATCCGGATTTTGAAATTCTCATTAAGGACGGCGGTTCCCGGGACGGATCCCTGAGTACGGTGCCCGAAGATCCCCGGATCCGCCTGATCCAAAAGCCGGACCGGGGGATTTACGACGCCATGAACCAGGCGCTGGAGGAAGCGAGGGGGCGGTACGTGCAGTTTTTGAACTGCGGGGACGTCTTTCACGATGGGACCGTGCTGGGCAGGATCGCGAAGGCCATCGGGGAGCAGGAAATGCGTGCCGGGGGAAGGCCGCTGATCGTCTACGGAAATCAGTACAATCTGAAGCAGAAGTGCGCTGTGGAATCCGCCCACAACATCGACGACTTCACCTGTTACCGGAACGTCCCCTGCCACCAGGTCTGCTTTTACGACGCGGCCCTCTTTTCGAAGCGGGGCTACCTGACCCGATACCGGGTGCGGGCGGACTATGAGCACTTCCTGTTTTGCGTCTATGAGATGGGCGCCTTCGCGGTTCACACGGACGTGCTGGTGGCGGACTATGAAGGCGGCGGCTTTTCGGAAACCCGGGAAAACAAAGAGGTATCGAAGCGGGAGCATAAGGAGATCGTGCGGCGGTATCTGGGCGCGAAAAAAGCTCTTTTGTACGGGCTGGCGATGCTTTTGACGCTGGCGCCCCTGCGGACGCGGCTGGCGGAGAATGAGAAATGGGCCGCCGCGTATAATAAGGTGAAGACAGGGATTTATCGCCTCGGGAAAGGCGCTTCAGAACGGAGGTAAGAATGAGAGTTCTTTGGGTCTGCAACATCATGCTGCCGGAGATCGCCGTACAGCTGGGCGCGCCGTACAGCGTGCGGGAAGGGTGGCTTTCCGGCGTGCTGAGCCGTTTTTTGAAGGAAGAAAATCCGGGGATCTCGCTGGGGATCTGCTTCCCGGCCGGAGGGGAGTACGCGTCCATGAACCGGAAACTCTATTTGGGAGAGGGGCGCAGGGAGGTGTCCTGTTACGGCTTCGGGGAAGATCTGAACCGGCCGGAGCAGGACGACCCTTCCCTGGGGCCGCGCTTCGGCCAGATTCTGTCGGATTTCCTGCCGGATCTGGTCCATATTTTCGGGACGGAATTTCCCCACGCCTATGCCTGCGCCAAAGTCTGGAACCGTCCGGGCAAGACCATGGTGGGGATCCAGGGAATCTGCGGGGAAATCGCCCGGGAATACATGGCTGACCTGCCCGTACGGGTGCAGGAGAGCCGCACCCTCCGGGACGTGCTGCGAAAGGACAGCTTAAAGCAGCAGCAGGAGAAGTTCATGCTCCGGGGACAGCGGGAGGAAAAGCTGCTGCGCCTGGCCGGCCATATCGCGGGCCGCACGGAGTTCGACCGGGAATACGCCCGCAGGGTGAATGAGCGCGCGGTCTATCACGAGCTCAACGAAACCATGCGGGACTGCTTTTACGAAGGGCGCTGGGATCCGGACGCCTGCAGAAAACACAGGATTCTCTTAAGCCAGGGGGACTATCCTCTGAAGGGATTTCACTATTTGTTGCAGGCGATGCAGGAAATCCTGCAAGATGCGCCGGACGCCGTGATCGCGGTGGCGGGAAACAGCGTCCTGGGCGTTGGAGGGCTCAAAAGCCGCCTGAAAATTCCGGCCTACGGTAAGTATCTGCGCTCCCTGATCCGAAAGGGGAAGCTGCAGGGCAGGGTGGAAATCCTGGGATCGCTGCGGGCGGAAGAGATGAAGCGGGCCATGCTGGAGAGCCATCTGTTCGTCTGCCCCTCCGCGGTGGAAAATTCCCCCAATTCCGTGGCGGAAGCGCAGCTTCTGGGAGTGCCCGTGGCGGCAAGCCGGGCGGGCGGAATCCCCAGCGTGGTGGAGGACCGGAAAGGGGGTCTTCTGTTCGAAAAGGGAGATCCCCGTGATCTGGCCCGGGCGGTCCGGGAGATTTTCGCCTCGGACGGCCTGGCCCGCGCCCTGTCCGAATCGGAGCGCGGTTTCGCCGCCAGGGAGTACGATCCGGAACGCAATTACCGGATGCTGATGGAGGCCTATCGGGAGATCGCGTGATACTCCAGGAGGGAGAGTCCGGAAGGGAGATTTTATGAAAACCGTTTTCATTTCCAACTATATCAACCATCATCAGATCCCCTTTTCCGACGCCCTGTACGAAAGGCTGGGATCCGATTATACCTTCATCCAGACCGAGCCCATGGAGGAAGAACGGGTGAAAATGGGCTGGGGGCTGGATCCGGAGAAGATCCCCTACGTGAGGTTTTCCGACCGGGAGGAGGGGGAGTGCCGACGTCGGATCGAGGAGGCGGACCTGGTGCTGGCGGGGTGGACGCGGCGCACGGATCTGTTTTTGCCCCGGCTTTCCTCGGACCGGCTGACCTTTCGGATCAGCGAGCGGATTTACCGGGAGGGGCAGTGGAAGGCCGTTTCCCCCAGGGGGCTGGCCGCCAAATACCGGGAGCACGTGAAATTCAGGAACCGCCCGGTGTGGCTTTTGTGCGCCGGCGCCTATGTGGCCTCTGATTTTTCCCTGATCGGCGCCTATCCGGGCAAAAAGCTGAAATTTGGCTACTTCCCAAAGCTTCGTCTGTATGAGGAAGACAGGCTCTTCGCGGGAAAGAGGGACGACGTGATCCAGATGATCTGGGCGGGGCGGATGATTCCCTTAAAACATCCGGAATACGTGGTGCGGCTGGCGAAGGAACTGGACGACATGGGTGCGCGCTTTTTGATCCATTTCGTGGGAAGCGGCCCCATGGAAGGGGAACTGAAGGCGGAGATCGCCCGGCTGGGGCTGGCGTCCCGGTTTCGCCTGTACGGCTTTTTGAAGCCAGACGAAGTGCGGGATCTCATGGAGCGCTGCTCCATCCATCTGTTCACCAGCAACTATCTGGAGGGCTGGGGCTCGGTGGTCAACGAAGCGATGAACAGCGGGTGCTGCACGGTGGCTAACGCCCGGGCAGGGGCCGTCCCCTTTTTGGTGCGGGACGGGGAAAACGGGCTCACCTGGGAGGACGGGAGCTATGAGGGCTTCGCACGGAAGGTGAAGGAAGCGGTGAAGGATCCGGAAGCCGTGGAGCGGATGGGCCGGGCCGCCTGGCGCACCATCGCGGAGGAGTGGAACGCGCAGCGGGCGGCGGAGGCGTGCCTGGAATTTTATGAGGGCTGGAAGGCCGGCTGCCCGTCCGCTTTCGCCAGCGGCCCCCTGTCCCGGGCTCCCGTCCTTTCCGCCCGCTGGAAATACGACGAAGGAAAGCTGGAGGGCTGAACATGGGAGAGGTACTGCTGAGCGTCATCGTGCCGGTCTACAACATCGAGGACTGCCTGGAACGCTGCGTCAACAGCATCCGCAGCCAGACCGAACGGAATCTGGAGATCCTCCTGGTGGACGACGGGTCCACAGATGGGAGCGGCGCGCTGTGCGACCGCCTGGCGAAGGAGGACCGCCGGATCCGGGTGTTTCATAAGGAAAACGGGGGATCTTCCTCCGCCAGAAATCTGGGGATCGAACGGGCGAGAGGGGAATGGCTGGGCTTTGTGGACAGCGACGACTGGATCGATCCGGAAATGTACGCCCTCCTTTTGCAGGAGGCGGCGGGAAGGGGGGCGGACATCGCCCAGGCTTCCCGGGACGAGATCGACGAAGACGGGAACCGCCGGCCGGACGTGTGCGCGCCGCCGGAGGCCGTCACCTTCTGTCCGGCGGAGGACTTCCTGCGGGAGCTGCTTTTGCACCGGGGGGACTGCTCCTTTTGTACGAAGCTGGTGCGCCGCAGCCTGTTCGTCGGAAAAAGGTTTCCGGAGGGCAGGCTCAACGAGGATTTCCGGCTGCTGGTGGAAATGCTTTCGGAGGGCGCGGGGGTGTGCATCCTCCCGCAGCAGATGTACCACGTCTTCTACCGGCTGGGGAGCAACACCAGAAAAAAGGACCCCGACGATTTTTCCAGGGTCTTTTTGGACATCGTGGACAACGCCGACTTCGTGGAGGAGCTGGTGGGACGGCGCTACCCGCAGCTGAAGGCGGAAGCGGTGCGCTTCGGCCTGTTTCAGCGCCTGGACTATCTGCTGCACATCCCGATCGGCCGGATGACGTCCAAAGACCCGTTTTACCGGAACGTGATCCGTTACCTGCGCCGCCACGTGCGGGATACCCTCACGAATCCCTGGCTGTCTTCGAAGAACAGGGTCTACCTGCTCCTGCTCACCGCCGCGCCCAAAACCGTCCGCAAAGCCCACGCCCGGCTGAGGAAATGAAGCTGCGCGCAGGCGCATTTCATACCGGACCAAAAAGAAGGGGCCGTTGCAAAAGTAGAATCATCTACCGGAGCAGCGGCTCCGTTTTTGTGTCTAAAAAACAGAAAACGGACTCCGAAGAGTCCGCAATCCGTGGTATAATTAGATATGCCCAATAACCAAATATA
>DWXE01000027.1 GCA_019119355.1 Candidatus Eisenbergiella merdigallinarum | reverse complement strand
GGCGGGGAATCACCCTCCGCCCCGGGACGGCTCTTTTGCTGTCACAGCAGTTCTTTGTTTTTCCAGTACATGGCCTGGATTTCCCTGAGCACGGCGTTCGGAAGGTCCTTTCTGGCGTTACGGTCCAGTTGGTCCGTGAGGATGGGCTCGCCGTATTCCACGATGACTTTCGTCCTTTTGATCCGGGGAAGGTGGTCTTCGAAGATATCCCCGGCGTTGACGATGGCCATGGGAACGATGGGGCATCCGGTCTTTTCCGCGATCTTGAAGCTGCCCGCGTGGAAGGGAAGGAAGGTATCCGCGACCCGGTTTCTCGTGCCTTCCGGGAAGATGCAGATGGAAATCCCGTTTTTGATCTTGTCCACGGCGGCCAGGATCGTTTTCATGCCCTCCTTGATGTCCTTGCGGTCCAGGAAGAGGCAGTGGAGGTTTTTCATCCAGTTGACCAGCAGGGGGTAGCGCAGCATTTCCTTTTTGGCGATGTAGCCGGTGGGACGGGGCACGCGCACGTAGGTCATGAGGATGTCGAAGTAGCTGCGGTGGTTTCCGATATATAAAACGGCCGCATCTCTGGGGACCCTTTCTTCGCCCAGATAGGTGATCTGCGTGCCCGCGAACCACAGGCAGACGCGGAAGGCCCAGTTGACGATGGCCAGGGAGCTCCTGCTTTTCAGCTCCGGGTTGAATTTGCCGATGATCCATTCGGCGATGAGGAGCGGGATGCTCAGAACGAGAAAGAGGATGACGAAGATAACGATGCAGATGAAGCGAATCATGGAACCTGCTCCTTTTCTTATGCGAATATTTGTCCCGGACGGCGGGACGCTGATGTCAGTATAGCTTTTTTGCCCGCAAAAAGCAAGGCGTGAGCATAGGACAGGACGGCTTTTTCATAGATTGTTAAAAACGGGAGCAGGAAAAGAGCATGAAAAAACCGGGAATCAGGGCCGGCAGGGCGATCCGGCTGGCGGCGATGCTGCTCGCGCTGGCCTTTTTGGGCGGCTGCGGTCTGGGAAAAAAGCAGGAAGAGAGGACGAATCTGGAGTTCACCGTGGTGGACGAGGAACGTCTGCCCGAGGAGCTGGCCAGGCTGGTGGGGGAAAAGAAATCGGGCGCGTTTAAGCTCACCTATGCGGACGGAGGATATCTGTATCTGTGCATCGGCTATGGAAAACAGGAGACGGGCGGTTACAGCATCTCGGTGAACGATCTCTACGAGACGGCCAACGCCATCTATCTGGATACGAGCCTGATCGGCCCCAAAGAGGCGGACGGAAAAAATGGCAGCCCTTCTTATCCCTATCTGGTCATAAAAACGCCGTTTATGGACAAAACAGTAGTGTTCGACTGAATTTCATGCTATGATAGAAAAACCAGAAGCTGACCAGCATACGAAAGCGGAGGGAAGAGAAATGTTGCTGATTCGAAATTGTCATTTGATCGATCCCGCTTCGGGGACGGACGGCAGGAGGGATATCCTGGTGGAAGGGGAAAAGATCCGCAGCGTAGCGCGTCCGGGAGAGCTTTCGCTTTCGGAAGAAGGCGGGCGGGTCATCGATGCGGACGGACTGATCGCGGCCCCCGGCCTGGTGGATACCCACGTGCATTTCCGGGATCCGGGAGCGGAATACAAGGAAGATATTTTCACGGGAGCGGAGACGGCAGCGGCCGGCGGCGTGACCAGCGTGGTGCTGATGGCCAACACTTCGCCCCACGTGGACAACGAAGACACGCTGCGCTACGTGATCGAAAAAGGGAAGAAGACCGGCATCCGGGTCTATACCTGCGCCAATGTGACCATGGACATGGACGGGGACGAGCTGACGGATATGGACGGGCTGCTGAAAGCGGGAGCGGTGGGATTTACGGACGACGGAAAGCCCCTGCTGAATGAAGGGATCGCCAGGAAAGCCATGCAGGAAGCGGCGCGGCTCCATGCGCCCATCAGCTTCCACGAGGAGGATCCGGCCTGCATCGCCAACAACGGGATCAACGCCGGGAAGGCGTCGGCCTTTTTCGGGATCGGGGGCTCGGACCGGCGGGCGGAGATTTCCATGGTGCAGAGGGATCTTTCCATGGCGCTGGAAACCGGGGCCAGGATCGTCATTCAGCACATCAGCGCCAGGGAGGCGGTGGAGCTGGTGCGGCAGGCCAGGAAAAAGAGCGGCCGCATCCACGCGGAAGCCACGCCGCACCATTTTTCCCTGAACGAGGAAGCGGCCATCGAATACGGGACCATGGCGAAAATGAACCCTCCCCTGCGGGAGGAAGCGGACCGGCAGGCTATCGTCGCGGGGCTGGCGGACGGGACCATCGACCTGATCGCCACGGATCACGCACCCCACAGCGCGGAGGAAAAGGCGAAGCCCATCACGGAAGCGCCCAGCGGAATCATCGGCCTGGAGACCTCTCTGAGTCTGGGGATCATGAACCTGGTGCACACAGGGGCTCTGACCATGGAGCGGCTTTTGGCCTGCATGACCGTCAATCCGGCCGGCCTTTACGGGCTGGACGCGGGGCGGATCTATGAAGGGGGGCCCGCGGATCTGATCCTGTTCGACGAGAACGAGGAATGGGTTCCGGAGAAGTTTCGATCCAAATCGCAGAACTCCCCTTTCCTGGGGCAGAAGCTGACCGGAAAGGTGAAGCTCACCGTCTGCAGGGGACGGATCGTTTATGAAGATCAAAAGGATTTATGAAGATCAAAAGGAATAGAAACGGGAGGTTGACGAAGGAATGGCACAGAAGAAGAAAACCGGCGCCCGGGTGATGCGTCAGGAGCAGATCGCGGACGGAATTTTCGATCTGCGGCTGAAGACGGAGCTGGCGGGGGAAGCCCGCTGCGGGCAGTTCGTGGGCGTGTATCCAAAAGACAGGAGCGCGCTCCTGCCCCGGCCCATCAGCATCTGCGAGGCGGATCCGGAAGAGGGGACGCTGCGGCTGGTCTATCGCGTGGTCGGGAAGGGCACGGCGGAGTTTTCCGGACTGAAGGAAGGCGATGAGGTGGAGCTTTTGGGCGTGCTGGGGAACGGATTCCCTGCGGACAGGGCGAAGCCCGGCATGCGCGCGGTCCTGCTGGGAGGCGGCATCGGCGTTCCTCCCATCCTCCAGCTGGCGAAGGAGCTGGACTGCGACAAAACCGTCATCGCGGGCTACCGGGACAGCCAGTGCTTTTTGAAGGAGGACTTCGAGCGGTATGCGAAGGTGCTGGTGGCCACGGAAGACGGCAGCGCGGGGACGAAGGGCAACGTCATGGACGCGCTGAGGGAGAGCGGGATCGAGCCGGACATCCTCTACGCCTGCGGGCCCATGCCCATGCTGAAAGCCGTCCGCAGCTACGCTTTGGAAAAGGGAATTTTGGCCTATATTTCCCTGGAAGAACGGATGGCCTGCGGGGTGGGCGCATGTCTGGGATGCGTCTGCAAAACCGCGGCCGTGGATCCGCATTCCCATGTCCATAACGCCCGGATCTGTACGGACGGGCCGGTCTTTGAAGCGCGGGAGGTGGAGATCTGATGAATACCAGGGTAAAAATCGCGGGAGTGGAATTCAAAAATCCGGTGATGACCGGTTCCGGCACTTTCGGATCCGGCATGGAATACGGAGAGTTCGTGGACTTAAACCGGCTGGGCGCCGTGGTGACCAAGGGGGTGGCCAACGTGCCCTGGCCCGGGAACCCGGTTCCCCGTGTGGCCGAGGTATACGGCGGGATGCTCAACGCCATCGGCCTGCAGAACCCCGGCGTGGACGTGTTCATCCGGAGGGATCTGGAGTTTTTGAAGCAGTTCGATACGAAGGTGATCGTCAACGTTTGCGGCAAGACGGTGGAGGATTACCTGGAAGTGGTGGAAAAGCTGGGGGATCAAAAACGGGTGGACCTGCTGGAAATCAACGTTTCCTGTCCCAACGTCAAGGAGGGGGCCATCGCCTTCGGGCAGAGAGCGGACGCCCTGTTCGACATCACGTCCAGGATCAAAAAGGCTGCGGCGCAGCCCGTCATCATGAAGCTGAGCCCCAACGTGACGGACATCGCGGAAATGGCCCGGGCCGCGGAGGCCGCCGGGGCGGACGCCATCTCCCTGATCAACACCATCACCGGCATGAAAATCGACATTGAACGCCGCCGGTTCGCTCTGGCCAATAAGACCGGAGGGATGTCCGGCCCGGCCATCAAGCCGGTGGCCGTGCGCATGGTATGGCAGTGCGCCAACGCGGTGAAGATCCCCATCATCGGGATGGGGGGCATCGCTACGGCGGAAGACGCGGTGGAATTTCTCATGGCCGGGGCCACGGCGGTGGCCGTTGGCGCCATGAATTTCGTGAATCCCTACGCCACCCGGGAAGTCGCCGACGGGCTGGAGGCCTTTCTGGAGAGCCACGGGATTTCCGACGTCAACGAGATCATCGGCTGCGTGAAGTAGCCCGTCGAAGAAGACCTTTTGTCAACATATTTTCCCTCCCTGCTGCATATGGTTAAGTGACACAGCAGGGAGGGATTTTTTTATGGATTTGATGAAAAGGACCATACATATGGACCGGGTCAAATGCAGCGCCGTCGCGCAGGTGACCATCGAAGACGATATCAATATCACGGACTCCAGGCCGGACGTGTACCAGCTGGTGACGGAGCAGGGCTGCGTGACCGTGGAAGAGGTGCGGGCCGTGGAAGACCACGTGCACATCAGGGGGACGCTGAGGTTTCAGGTGCTCTATATTTCGGACGAGGAGGTTCACCGCCCCGCCTGTATGGAGGGGAGCCTGCCTATCGAGGAACAGGTCTACTTAAACGGGGTGAGCTCCAGCGACAACGTGACGGTCCGCGCGGCGCTGGAGGATCTGAGCGTGGGGATGATCAATTCCAGAAAGCTGTCCGTGCAGGCGCTGGCGAATCTGAATCTGTCCGTGGAAACGGTGGAGGAAATCGAGGCCGCCGTGGGGATCGACGGGGAGGAGACCGTGGAAATGAAGACGGCGCCCCTGCAGGCGCTGGATCTGGTGATCGCCAAGAAGGATATCTTCCGGGTGAGGCAGGAGCTGGAGCTTCCGGGCGGAATGCCGAACCTGTTCAGCCTGCTCTGGCAGACCTGCTCCCTGAAGGAGATGTCGTGCCGCGCGCAGGACGAACGGCTGGCCCTGGAGGGGGAGATTTCCCTCTTCCTTTTGTACGAGGGGGAAGGGGAGGAGCGCCCGGCCGTCTGGTACGAGGCCGCCATACCCGTCAGGGGATCCGTGGAATGCCAGGGGATGCGGGAAGGGATGCTGGAAAACATCCGCTTCGGGATCGGGCAGAAAGAAATCGAGGTGAAAGCGGATTCGGACGGGGAAGCGAGGAAAATCTGTCTGGATCTGGTGCTGGATCTGGACATGAAGCTGTATGAGGAAATCCGGGTGGAGACGATATCCGACCTCTACGGGGTGGACCGGGAAATCGAGGCGGTGCGCCAGCCGGGCTGCTGCAAACAGCTGGTGACAAAAAATACGGGGAAAACAAAGGTGTCCGGGCGGTTTGCGGTGGGGACCGGCCTGCCGAAAATACAGCAGCTGTGCGGGAGCTTCGGGGAAATTCAGATGGGGGCCGTGGAACCCTGCCCGGAAGGGCTTAAGCTGACCGGAGCGGTGCTGGTGCGGGCCCTTTATACGACTCAGGACCCGGAGCTTCCCTTCTATTGCCTGAAGGATGCCCTCCCGTTTTCCTATGTCATGGAAGTGCCCCAAACGGGCCAGGACTGCCGGTATGAGATCGAGCCCTCCCTGGAGCAGCTGACCGTTTCCATGCTGGACGCGGAGGAGGCGGACGGGAAAGCCATGCTTTCCTTCCACGGCCTGATCTGCGGGATCCAGGAAGAATCCATGCTGACCTCGGTCAACGTTTCGGATCTCGATCCGGAGAAGCTGTCGGCCCTTCCCGGGATCGTGGCCTATATCGTCAAGGACGGCGACAGCCTCTGGAGCATCGGGAAAAAATATTACGTGCCGGTGGCCCGGATGAAGGAAATGAACGACCTGGCTTCGGAAGAGGTGAAGGCCGGGGATAAGCTGCTGGTGGTAAAGGGGTGGTGAAGACGGGGGCGTCCCGAAAGCCTTTTCAGATTTCCCGTGCGGGGGTCTGAATCGGGCTTTCGGGACGCCCCTTTTTGATGCGGAGCCCTGATGCGAAATCCTACGCTTCCCATTCGGGGAAGGCGGGCACCCTGCGCCGGGTGGCCACGTCCTGAAAGCGAAAGTAGTCGGGGCGGTGGCGGGACTGGGTGAATTCGAACAGGATCCCGTTGTCGTCGAAGGTCTGGCTGCTGATCACGGCCATGCAGTTATAGTCGTGCAGGTCGATGTATTTTTCGTCCACCTGGGTGACCCGCTCCACCGTCAGGGTCCTGCGGCTGGTGCTGATGGTCAGCCCCAGCGTGCCCTCCAGATAATCGTAGACGGACCGTTCCGCGATGGCGGGGGTCAGCCCGGAGGTCAGCTCCCTGAGGAAGTAGTTGTGGTCAAGAATCAGGGGTTCGCCGTTTAAAAAACGGAGCCTCTGGATATAATACAGTTCCGTTCCCTTCAAAAAGCCCGTCCGCTTCTGAATTTTTTCGTCCGCAGTGATCTGGGCGAACTGCAGCACCTTCGTTGAAGGGCGGCGACGGTTGCGGGCGGCGGATTCCCGGAAGGATTCGATGCCGCCCACGGTGAACGCGGCCTGCTTGACCGGCTGGAAAATATTTCGGACGCCCTTGCCGTGCATGGGCTGGACGTAGCCGTCTGCCGTCAGCTCCGCGATTGCCCTGCGCACCGTATTTCTGGAACAGCCGTATTCCGCGATCAGGGTGTGCTCCGAAGGGAGCATCTCCTGATAGGCGTATGCTTCGGTTTCTATTTTCTCCTTCAAATCCCTGTAAATGGAATTATATTTCGCCTTTGGCATCGTGAACACCACCTTGTTTAAACATCTAAAGCCCATTATAAAAATTTTTCCGGAAAAAATCAATGGGGATCGCGGGAAAAATCCGGGAAACGTTGAAACAAATGAATTGACATGTTCAAACAAGTATGCTATCATAAAGTTGTTCAAACAAGTGAGGCCGGGAGGACGGCCTGAAAAAGACCGCCATATCCGGCGGGGGGTAGAAGAAAGGAAAAGAGCGATGGGTAAGTATGAAAATGATGTCAGGCGCCTGCTGGACCTGGTGGGCGGCAAGGAGAACATCCAGGCAGTTTCCCACTGTATGACGAGAATGCGCTTTGTGCTGGTGGATCCGAAGAAGGCGGATGAGAAGGCGATCGAGGATCTGCCCAGCGTCAAGGGGACCTTCACGCAGGCGGGGCAGTATCAGGTCATCATCGGAAACGACGTGGCGGAATTTTATAACGAGTTTACGGGATATGCAGGAATCGAGGGCGTCAGCAAGGACGCGGTGAAGGCCGCGGCGAAGACCAATCAGAACGTGGCCCAGAGGATCATGGGAACCCTGGGCGAGATTTTCGCCCCCCTGATTCCCGCCCTGATCTGCGGCGGTCTGATCCTGGGCTTCCGCAACGTCATCGGCGAGATCAACTTTTTCAACGGCGGGACGCAGAGCCTGGCGGATGTTTCCCAGTTCTGGGCCGGCGCTTACAGCTTTTTGTGGCTCATCGGCGAAGCGGTCTTCCATATGCTGCCGGTGGGAATCGTCTGGTCCATCACGCGAAAGATGGGAACCACGCAGATTCTGGGCATCATCCTGGGCCTGACGCTGGTTTCTCCCCAGCTGCTGAACGGCTTTTCCGTCTCGGCGACGCCGGCTGACCAGATTCCGGTCTGGAATTTCGGATTCGCACAGGTGCAGATGATCGGCTATCAGGGGCAGGTCATCGCGGCCATGATGGCGGGCTTCGTCCTGGTCTATCTGGAGAAGTTTTTCCGGAAGCATTGCCCGGAAGTGGTCAGCATGATCGTCGTTCCCTTCTGCTCCCTGGTTCCTGCGGTGATCATTGCGCACACGGTGGTGGGCCCCATCGGCTGGGCCATCGGAAACGGGATCGCGGATGTGGTTTACTCCGGACTGACCTCTGACTTCAGGCTGGTGTTCGCGGCCGTATTCGGCCTTCTGTACGCGCCGGTTGTCATGACGGGCCTGCATCATATGACCAACGCCATCGACTCCCAGCTCATCGCTTCCCCGGCGGGATGCACGATCCTCTGGCCCATGATCGCCCTGTCCAATATCGCGCAGGGCTCCAGCGTGCTGGCCATGTCCGTCCTGCAGAAAAGGAACGAGCGCGCGCAGCAGATCAACGTGCCCGCCTGCATCTCCTGCTATCTGGGCGTTACGGAGCCCGCGCTGTTCGGCGTGAACTTGAAGTATGTGTTCCCTCTGGTGTGCGGCATGATCGGTTCCGCCTGCGCGGCCATGATTTCCATCGGCTTCGGCGTGGAGGCCCTGAGCATCGGCGTGGGCGGCCTGCCCGGTATCCTGTCCATCAAACCGGAGTTTTACCTGATCTTCCTGCTGGCCATGGCCGTGGCCATCGCGGTTCCCTTCATCCTGACCTTTGCGGTGGGGAAAGTGAAGCTGACCGCGGAGGACCGGTTCGGAAAGCAGGCGGCTCCTGCGGGAACGGTTGAAAAACAGCCCGCGGCGGACGAAGCGAAAGAGTCCGCAGAGCCGCAGAAGAAAGCGGAAACGGCCGCTCAGACAAAGGAACTGAAATCCATCCTGGACGGAAAGGTCATGCCCATCGCGGAGGCCCCTGACGACGTATTCTCCCAGAAGATCATGGGAGACGGCGTCTGCATCGAACCCTCGGGCAGCGTGGTGGTAGCGCCCGCGGACTGCGAGGTGACGGTGGTGATGGAAGATACCGGACACGCCTGCGGCCTGACGCTGGCAAACGGCATGGAACTGCTCATCCATGTGGGCGTGGATACAGTGGACATGGGCGGAGACGGTTTTGAACTGCTGGTGAAGAAGGATCAGCACGTGACCTGCGGCGCCCCTTTGATCCGGTTCGATCCGGAAAAGATCAAAGCGGCCGGCCACCCCTGCACCACGATGCTGATCGTGACTTCGGAAGGAAACGCCGCCGACATCCGGATGAACACAGGGATGGAAGCGAAGGCGGGGGAGACCCCTGTCATTTCCTGGAACTAGATTCAGGGGAAAGGAAGGAAAACCGACATGAATGCAGATTTCAGAAAGAGCGTGGTCTATCAGGTCTATCCCAGGTCGTTTCGGGATTCCAACGGCGACGGGCTTGGGGATATCAGGGGCGTGATCCAGAAGCTGGATTATATCCGGGAACTGGGCGCGGACTACATCTGGCTCACCCCGTTTTTCGTCTCCCCTCAGAATGACAACGGCTACGATGTGGAGGACTATTACCGCATCGATCCGGGATACGGCACCATGGAAGACGTGGAGGAGCTGATCGAAGAGGGGAAAAGGCGCGGAATCGGGCTGATGTTCGACATGGTTTTCAACCACGTATCCACCCGGCACGAGTGGTTCGTCAAAGCCATGGAGGGGGATCCATATTATAAGGATTTCTTCTTCTTCCGGAAGGGGAAGCCGGACGGATCGGCGCCGACCAACTGGCAGAGCAAGTTCGGGGGCAGCGCCTGGGAGTATGTGGAGAAGTTCGACGAATATTACCTCCATCTTTTCGACGTGACCCAGGCGGACTTAAACTGGGAGAACGAAAACGTGCGCCGGGAGATCAAGAAGATCGTCAGGTTCTGGATGGAAAAGGGCGTGAAGGGGTTCCGCTTCGATGTGATCAACCTGATCAGCAAGGCCGCTTTTGAGGACGACGCCGACGGGGACGGCAGGAAATTTTATACCGACGGCCCGAAGATCCATCAGTATTTGAAGGAGCTGCACGACGCCACCTTCGGGGCGGGGGACGGGATCATCACCGTAGGGGAGATGTCCAGCACTTCCATGGAAAACTGCTACCGGTACGCCGGCGCGGACACCGGGGAACTGACCATGGTGTTCAGCTTCCACCACCTGAAGGTGGATTTTATGGGGAACGAGAAATGGGTCCTGGTCCCCGCCGACTTCGGAAAGCTCAAGGATATCCTGTTCGGCTGGCAGACGGGGATGGCGGAGCACAACGCCTGGAACGCCGTGTTCTGGTGCAACCACGACCAGCCCAGGGTGGTTTCCCGCTTCGGGAGCGAAGGGGAGCTGTGGAAGGAATCGGCGAAAATGCTGGCCACCATCATCCATTGCCTGCGGGGCACGCCCTATATCTATCAGGGCGAGGAAATCGGCATGACCAATACGGACTTCACCGATATCTCGCAGTTTCGGGATGTGGAGAGCCATAACTATTACCGGATCCTGCAGGAGAAGGGGCTGTCCGCGGCGGACGCGCTGCGCATCGTGCAGATTCACTCCCGGGATAACGGCCGCACGCCCATGCAGTGGGACAGCTCGAAGTACGCCGGCTTTACGGATGAGGGCAAAAGCGAACCCTGGATCGGCGTCAACGCAAACCACACGAAGATCAATGCCGCAGCGCAGACAGGGGATCCGGATTCCGTTTTCCACTATTACAGGAAGCTGATCGCCCTGCGCAGGGAGCTGGACGTGATCTCCTGCGGCGATATCGAACCTCTCGATAAAAACCATCCTTCCGTTTTCGCCTACCGCAGGACGTACGGGGATCAGGAACTGATCGTGGCCGCGAATTTCTACGGAAGGGACTGCGAATGGAAGGGCGCTCCCTGCCTGGACGGGTTCTCCAAAGTGCTGGGGAACTATGCGGGAGAGACAAAAGAAGAGGACGGAGCACTGCAGCTGAAGCCCTATGAAGCGGCGGTCTGGTATCGGGAAACTGAAGAATAATTGAAAAAGAAATGCACATACAGGGACTCAGGCCTTTTTAAAGGCGGAGCTGGGACGGAGTCTGTATGTGCATTTTCCGTTGCGGGTACAGGAGGAAAAGGAGCTCCGGAGGTGTTGTCTATGGTAGTGGATTTGTTGTTTGGAGCGAGCTGCCGTTCGTCAATCAGCCTCGGTGCAGCACCCTTTAACAATCGTTTGGGATTCAATTCGGACATGTCGATGTTCTGTTCTTTCGCTTCTGACGATTGACGATCGGTCGCCTTTGCGGATTACCAGAGTTCCTTTCCGTCGCCGGGGAGGATGGCCTTTATGTTTTCGTCGAGTTCAGAGTCGCTGAGTTCCTGCTGAATCAGCGGTTGGATCACCTCTCTGCTCTCCCTCGCGTGCGGCAGCCCGGATGCCAGCCGGTTTGCCCGGTCTGCCATGCCGACTTTTCGGTACAGGAAGCACAATGCCGCCCGTATCGTCGCTTTTTTCTTCTCGTTGATGGAAAGGGGCAATCCTCTTTCCATCAGTTCAATCGCCTCATCGGTATTCCCTTTAGTGCCAGCGTACTGGCCGGCCCGAGAATCATGCCGGGTTTATTCGTGGAATGGACAGGTGAGAAATAGGAATATGACTGAATGAAAACTACCGTCCCCCGCGCGCGCATTGACAAACCCCTCCGGATTGTATAGAATTAAGTACAATCAGTGTATACAAAATACAAAAGGAGGGGCGAAATGGACGAAATCAGACTGGAGGCCAGGGCGAAGATCAATTTGGGCCTGGATGTGCTGCGCCGCCGGGAGGACGGGTATCATGAGGTGAAAATGGTGATGCAGACGGTGGACATCCGCGATGTCCTCCGGTTTCGGAAGCTGGAAGAAGACGGGATCCGCCTTTCGACGGACAAAGAGGAGCTTCCGGGAGACGAAAGCAACCTGATCTGGCGCGCGGTCAGGCTCATGAAGGACGTCTTCGGGATCCGGCAGGGGGTCGCCGTCGAGCTGGAGAAGCGGATTCCCATGGCGGCCGGGATGGCGGGTGGCAGCGCGGACGCCGCGGCCGCCATTCACGGGATGGACCGCCTTTTTTCCCTGGGGCTTTCCCTGGAAGAAAAACAGCGGCTGGGCGTGAAGATCGGCGCGGACGTCCCCTATTGCCTGATGGGAGGGACGGCGCTGGCCGAAGGGATCGGGGAACGGCTGACCCCCCTGCCCGCGCCCCCGGCCGCGTTTCTGGTCATCGCGAAACCGGACATCGACGTTTCCACCGCTTTCGTCTATTCCAACCTGCGGGCGGACGCCCTGCCCGCGCACCCGGACATCGACGGCATGGTGCGCTGTATCCGGAACAAAGATCTGAAGGGGATCGCGGCTCGGATGGAAAACGTGCTGGAAACCGTCACCGTTGGCCGCTATCCGGTGGTGGAGGAAATCAAGGCCTTTTTGAAGGAACGGGGAGCGCTCAACGCGCTGATGAGCGGCAGCGGCCCTACGGTATTCGGCGTCTACGAAGAGAGGGAAACCGCCGAAAGGGCTTATGGGGAGCTGAAAGGCCGGGGGCTGGCAAAGCAGGTGTTTCTGACGGGATTTGCGGAATAGGAAAAACATGAATGAATTTGGAAGAGAGAAGGACAACGAATACCTGCCCCTGCGGGACGTGGTATTCAACACCCTGCGCCAGAGCATCCTGACGGGGGAGTTAAAGCCCGGGGAGCGGCTGATGGAAATCCATCTGGCGGATAAGCTGGGAGTTTCCAGGACGCCCATCCGGGAAGCCATCCGCAAGCTGGAACTGGAGGGGCTCGTGACCATGATCCCCAGGCGGGGGGCGGAGGTGGCGCAGATTACGGAAAAGAGCCTACGGGACGTGCTGGAGGTGCGGCGGGCGCTGGACGCGCTGGCCGTGGAGCTGGCCTGCGAGCGGATCGCGCCCTCGCAGCTGGAACAGCTCAGGGAGGCCTGCGACGCTTTTGAGAGGGAGACGAAGCGGGGCGATGCGAACCAGGTGGCAAAGGCGGACGTGGCGCTGCACGACATCATCCTCGTGGCCAGCGGGAACGCCAGGCTGATGCAGATGGTCAGCAACCTGTCCCAGCAGATGTACCGTTACCGCCTGGAATACGTCAAGGACGGGGGAAGCTATGAACGGCTGATCCGGGAACACAGGACGATTTACGAAGCCATCCGGGACCGGGATCCGGAGACGGGGGCCAGGGCGATCAAGGCCCATATCGACAACCAGGAAAAAACGGTGATCCAGATGATTTCCGACCGGAAGCGGAAATAAAATGTATAAAAGCCTTTCGCAGGGGCCATGCTTTTTTCAGAGAACCATCACGGGAGAAGGGAGTGCGGCGGATGCGAAGGGATCGGGAAAAAAGAAAAAACGGGGGCGGCGGTTCGGGGGCGGCCCTCCTTGCGGCGCTGATGTTCTGGGGGCTTTTGTATCCCCAGTTCGCCCTGACCGGGGACACGTACCGGGCGGTGGAGGCAAAAGAGGGGGACGGCGCTTCGGAAAGGGACCCGCTGGAGGATTACGGTGCTCTTTTGAACGCGGATCCGGGAGAAGTCAGGATCCGTTTCGCCCTGCTGGATGAAATAGAAGAATGGTTTGGAGAAAAGGAAGTCTATGAACAAAGTGGAAATGATTCGTCAGATGCCCATCGGGGTCTTCGATTCGGGAGTGGGCGGGCTGACCGTAGCCAGGGAGATCATGAACCAGATTCCCAATGAGAAGATGGTCTATTTCGGGGATACGGCCCGGACGCCCTACGGCAGCAAGTCGAAGGATACGGTGATCCGCTATTCCAGGCAGATCGTCCGCTTTCTGCAGACGATGCAGGTGAAGGCCATCGTGGTGGCCTGCAACACGGCCAGCGCCTACGCGCTGGATGAGCTGGAACAGGAGATCGACATCCCCGTCATCGGGGTGATCAAACCCGGGGCGAAGGTGGCCGCGGATGAGACCAGGAACGGAAAGATCGGGGTGATCGGCACGGAAGGGACCATCGGCAGCGGCATCTATACCGAATATATCCGGAAGCTGAAGCCGGATGCGGAGGTGATGGGAAAGGCCTGCCCCCTCTTCGTGCACCTGGTGGAAGAAGGGCTCTGGCAGGATCCGGTGACGGACGAGATCGCCATGCGCTATCTGAACGAGCTGATCGACAGCGGCATCGACACGCTGGTGCTGGGATGCACCCACTACCCGCTGATCCGTTCCACCATCGGAAGGATCATGGGGGAGGGCGTCAGGCTCGTCAATCCGGCCTATGAGACGGCCCGGGAACTGAAGGAGCTCCTGGTGGAAAAGGAACTGTACAACCCGGTAGCGCCTGGGCTGGGAACGAACCAGTACCGCTTCTTCGTCAGCGACGCGGCGGAAAAGTTCATCCATATCGCCAACTCCATCGTGAAATACGGGGTGCTGAGCGCGAAAGTGATACATATAGAGGAATATTGAAAACCATGACGAGAGATGTGATGATCTCAATCCGCGGCCTGCAGTTTCTGGAGGATGAGGCGGAGGACAACATCGAAACCGTGCAGCAGGGGGAATATTTTTTTCGAAACGGCAGCCATTTTCTGCTCTACGACGAATATATGGAGGATTTCCGGGAGCCGGCCAGGAGCGTGATCCGCATCCGGGAAGGGGAGATGACGCTGACCCGGAAGGGACTGCTGAACGTTCAGATGAATTTTTCGCAGGGGAAAAAGACGCTGACCCGTTATCAGACGCCCTACGGATCCATGACCATCGGCCTGGATACGGACCGGGTGGAATGCCGGGCGACGGAACGCGCTCTCTGCGTCGAGGTGGACTATGCCCTGGAGGCCAATTATCAGTACGTGGCGGACTGCCATATCCGGATCGAGGTTCGGGAAAAGGGCGGGGAACGGTTCGACTTTTTCGACGAGGAGAGAGGGGAATCGGAGGAATGGATCGGATCCTGATCCGGCTTTTGGAGGGGCGGCGGTTTGCCGCCGAAAAGCATATCGCAAAAAGGCGGAGGGTATCGCGAAATCACCGGATCGGACGATGTTGCGATACCCCAATTTTATGCCGTCTTTTCCGCGAAAATCGTATATTCCGGGCAAAAAATCGCATGTTCTTTCCCGCCCGGAAGTGCTATGCTGTGCAGGATGGAACCGGTCAGGAATGCGGGCGGGAAAAGGCGCTGCGGTATTCCGAAGGGGTCATGCCGGTCTGCTTTTTGAAGAAATTGCTGAAATAGAACTGGCTTCCGAACCCCAGGGATTCCGCGATGGAGGAAATCGGCAGGGAGGTGGCGGTCAGCTGGCGGATGGCTGCTTCGGTCTTTTTACGGATGATGAACTGCACGGGGGAAAGGCCCATCCACTGCTGGAACAGCCTGGTGAAGTGCGCGGGATGGTAGCCCGCCACTTCGGCCATCTTCGCCACGGTGACCGACTGATCCAGATGGTCTTCTGCGAAACGGGCCGCGCGGCTTAAGGGAGAGTCCAGTTCGCTGCGGGAGGGAAGGATGCTTCCGGCGGGACAGCACTCCATGTAATAGACCAGCAGATCCAGGACGGCCTGGCTGGCCCTGATGCAGGAGAGGGGATCCTGGCCGTTCCAGGCCCGGATCATCCGCCCGAACAGCCCGGCGGCGGTCTGAAAGTCAGCCGCGTCCACGCAGAGAGGAAAGCGGAGCAGCTCGAACAGCCCGCCGCCCGGGCAGGCCGCCGTAAAGTGGCAGTAATATTTCCGGTAGGGCCGGTGGGGATCGGTGAAAAAGGACTGGGTGGTCCCGGCGGGCAGCAGATACAGCTGGCTTCTGGACGGATGGATTTCGTCGCCGTCGGCCCGCATGGTGCCCTCCCCTTCCAGGATCAGCCCGATGCTGCTGTAGGGGGCCACGAACCTGTCGCACCTCCAGTTCTCGTCGCAGGAGAGCAGGTGAACCCTCTCCAGATTGACGGTGAGTTCCCGGAGGCGGGTTTGCAGGAGCAGGGATTCGGTCATATCAATCTCCATTCCGGAGCGCGGGCGGGCTCCATCAGAATACGGTCGTTTCGGACGGCGAAGCCGCCGAAGGGATTCGGGGAAATTATAGCACAAAAAAAGACATTTGAGGAGAATTTCAAACCATGGGAAAACGGATTCGAAACGTCTATATCGTACATCATTCCCACACGGACGTGGGATACACGGATCTGCAGGAGCGGGTCATCTATAATCAGGCCCAGAACATCCGCACGGCCGTGGAGCTGATCAAACGGGGAGAGACGGAGGGCCTTCCCCTGAAAAACCTGAAATGGAACTGCGAAACGGCCTACTGCGTGGAACGGTTTTTCGAGATCGCCTCCTCCGAAGAAAAGAGGGACTTCTTCCGGCTGGTGAGGGAGGGCTCCATCGGGATTTCCGCCAACTGGCTGAATTTCAACGACCTGGTGGACGCCGGGATGCTGGAGCACAGGACGGCGAAATTTGTGGACGGCTTCGCGCGGGAGGGATTCCGGGTCAGGACCGCCATGTGCGCGGACATCAACGGGATCTCCCTGGGAGCCCGGGACGCCATGCTCCGAAACGGCATCGAATTTTTATACATGAACATCCATACCCACCACGGGATGTACCCGCTGTATCAGAACCAGCGCCCGTTCTTCTGGGAAAATGAGGAAGGGAAACGGATGCTGGTATGGAGCGGAGAGCATTATAACCTGGGGAATGCCCTGGGCATCGTCTTCTCGAAGAACGTGAACTTCATGACGGAGAACTACTTCGGCAGGGACGGCTCCGGGGAGCCCATGCAGCGGCTCCATCAAAACCTGACGGCCAGCATCGCGGAGTACGAGGAGAGCGGCTATCCGTACGATTTCTATATCGCCAGCGTCTCCGGCGTCTTTTCCGACAACGCTCCGGTCAATCCGGCCATCGCCGCCGTGGCGGAGGAATTCAACCGCCTCTACGGGGAGGAGGTCCGCCTGCAGATGGTGACGCTGCAGGAGCTTTACGACCTGATCCGGGAAAAGACAGCGGACGCGCCGGTCTACCGGGGAGCGATCAACGACTGGTGGGGCAACGGCGCCGGGAGCACGCCCTGGGTCGTCAAGCATTATAAGGAAGCGCTGAGGCTCTCCCACATCTGCGACCGGCTGGAAGAAAAGACGGGGGTCCGGGACGAAGAACTGGTGGAGACTACGGAAGAAAACGCCCTGCTGTACGCGGAACATACCTGGGGACATTCCTCCACCATCACCAATCCCTACGACACCATGGTGACCAATCTGGATATCCGCAAGAACGCCTACGCTTCGAAGGCGCACGAGGCGGCGGCCATGAGGAAAAACAGGCAGTGCCATCTGCTGGGGGATATCCTGCGCTACTACAACCTGTCCGGAAAGGCGAAGGCCGTTTCCGTCAGCAAAACGAAACGGGTATTTCCGGTGGAATTCTATGTGGAGACCATCAGCCTGCCCGCCGTGAAGGTGACGGACGAAAAGACGGGGGAGACGGTCCCGGTGCAGCTGTCCGCCCATCCCCGCGGCGTGCTGGTGAGCTTTTTATCGGAGTTCGAGCCCATGGAGGAGAAGGTATTTCTCTATGAGGAGCAGCCACCGCAGCCGGGGACGCTGTATACCCGCACGGCCTGGGTGGGTGCGGAAAGAGTGCGGGATATCGTAAACGATTACGATCCCGAAAGCTTCCGGCTGCCCTATGGAATGGAAAATGAGTGGTTTTCCATCCGGTGGCGGATCGGGGAAGGGGTTACCTCCTTCGTGGACAAACGGACGGGCGCTGAGATGCTGCGGGACGGCCTGGAGAAGTTCTTCACCCCGGTTTACGAGCGGACCGAAATCAGGACGGACGTTTATGAAGAGCGCCGCCTGCTGGGGCGCAACATCAGGGGACGGCACGCGCAGCAGTTTCAGGGAAAGCTGAAGGACGTAAAGGTGCTGGATGACGGCCCGGTGTTCACGCGGACGGAGCTGATTTTCGAGCTGGAGGGAACGTACCGCTGCAGCGTGCTGATCAAAATGTACAAAGGGCTGCCCCGGATCGAATTCACCTGCCGGATCGCGAAGACCTTAAGCGAGGACATCGAGAGCGTTTACCTTCCCCTGGTCCTGAACCTTCCGGACGCGGAGGTCTACATTCAGAACGGCGGCGTTCCCATGCGCCCCGGCGTGGATCAGCTGCCCGGCAGCAACATGGAATACTACATCGCGGATCAGGGCCTCATATACCGGCAGAACGGGCGGAGCGCTGTGATCAACACGCTGGACACCCCTCTCCTCTACATGGGGGAAATGCGGCACCACCCCATCGCGCTGTGCGACAACCGGCCCGAAAACAACCGCCGTCCCGTGTACAGCTGGATCATGAACAACACCTGGGAGACCAACTTCAAGATGGATCTGTCCGGATTCGGGGAGTTCCAGTATTCTCTGGAGCTGGCGGAAGGGACGACGCTGGAGCAGGATCTGTGCCTGCTGGAAGAAAACGATATGAGGCCGGAGACTTTTATCGTGGGTTAAAGAAGCATCTTTTCGGGGAGGATGGAAGAAGCCTTTCGTTCCCGCTTGACAGCGCATTTTGATGCGCATACAATAGTTGCAGATGCAATTATTGTAGACGACAGGGAGGAAGGGTATGCTCCGGAGATTATTTTCCTATATGAAGCAGTATACCATATACGCGTATCTCGCGATGTTCTGCGTGATGGTGGAATGCGTTTTTGAACTGGTGATCCCGTTGATCATGGCCGACATGGTGGACGTGGGCGTGGCCAACGGGGACCGGGCTTATATTTTTGAAAAGGGCGAGCTGATGGTTTTCTGCGCTCTGCTGTCGCTGCTCCTCGGCATGGGGAGCGCGAAATTTTCCGCGATCTGCGGCCAGGGGATGGGCGCGAATCTGCGGGAGGCGGAGTACAGAAAGCTGCAGTCCTTTTCCTTTTCCAACATCGACCGTTTCCGGATATCCTCGCTGATCACCCGGCTGACCAGCGACGTCACCGTCATCCAGAATTCGGTTTCCACGGGGATCCGTCCGGTCTGCCGCGCGCCGGTGATGATGGTGATGGCGGTGGGCGCTTCCTTCGTGATCGACCGGAAGCTGGCCGTGATCTTCCTGGTGGCCCTTCCGGCCCTGGGGATCATGCTGTTCGGGATCGTGAGCCGCGTGCGGCCCCTCTATACCCGGATGCAGACGGCCATCGATCTGGTCAACCGCATCGTGCAGGAAAATCTGACGGCGATCCGGGTGGTGAAAGCCTATGTGAGGGAGGATTACGAAAAGGCGAAGTTCGAGGAAGCAAACGGGAATCTGCAGGGGCAGTCGGAGCGGGCGTTTCGGCTTTCGGCCCTGAACATGCCGGCCATGCAGCTGGTCATGTATTCCACGATTCTGGCGATTTTGTGGTTCGGCGGAGGACGGGTGGGCGTCGGCGACCTTCAGGTGGGGGAGCTGACCGGATTTTTGAGCTATGTGCTGCAGGTATTGAATTCCCTGATGATGATTTCCAACGTGTTCATGATGCTCACCCGTTCCATGGCCAGCGGCCGCAGGATTCTGGAGGTGATGGACGAGTCGGTGGAGATCACGGACGAAGGGGCGCGCCCCGTGCGGGTGGAACGCGGCGATATCCGTTTCGAACACGTCTATTTCAAATACCGGACCAACGCGGAGGAATACGTGCTCTCCGATATCAATCTGGACATCAAAGCGGGTCAGACCGTGGGGATCATCGGCCAGACCGGCGCGGCGAAAACGACGCTGGTTTCCCTGATTCCCAGGCTCTATCAGGCGTCCAGGGGCTGCGTGTACGTAGACGGGGTGCCCGTGCAGGATTATCCCCTGGTCCATCTGCGGGACGCCGTGGCCATGGTGCTGCAGAAAAATACGCTGTTTTCCGGCACGGTGCGGGATAACCTGCGCTGGGGGAAGGAGGACGCCGCGCAGGAGGAAATCGAAGAAGCCTGCCGCATCGCCTGCGCGGACGAATTCATCGGCCGGCTGGAGAACGGATACGATACGCAGCTGGGACAGGGAGGGGTGAACGTCTCCGGCGGGCAGAAGCAGCGGCTCTGCATCGCCCGCGCCATTTTGAAGAGCCCGAAGGTGCTGATCCTGGACGATTCCACCAGCGCCGTGGATACGGCTACGGAAGCCAGGATCCGGGAAGGGCTGGCCCAAAAGCTTCCCCGCATGACGAAGATCATCATCGCCCAGCGGATTTCTTCCGTCCGGCACGCGGATCAGATCGTGATCCTGGACAACGGCCGGATCGACCAGACGGGCACCCACGAAGAGCTTCTGGCCTCCAACCGGATTTATCAGGAAATCTATCGTTCCCAGCAGGAAGGAGGGCTTTTGTAATGGCGAAATATGTGGGCTACAAACGGCCGAAGGATACGAAGAAGGCGCTGAAAAACCTGCTGCGCTATCTGGGCTTCCACAAGTGGCTGCTGCTCTTCGTGGCGGCGCTGGTCACCGTCAGCAGCGGGGCGAATATTTTCGGCACGTACATGATCAAGCCGGTGATCAACGACTACGCGCTGACAGGGGACGTGCCGGGGCTGATCCGGGTGCTGATTTTCATGGGCGCCCTGTACGGGTGCGGAGTGTTGGCCACCTTCGGCTACAACCGCCTGATGGTGCACACCGCGCAGAAGGTGGTGTCGGAGATCCGCCGGGATCTGTTCGACCACGTGCAGACCCTTCCGCTGTCCTATTTCGACGCGCATACCCACGGGGAGCTGATGAGCCGTTTTACCAACGACGTGGACACCGTGCAGGAAGCGCTCAACGGCAGCTTCGCCATGCTGATCCAGAGCTTCCTCATGCTCACCGGGACCATCGCCATGCTGCTGGTGCTGAGCCCGCGGCTTTCCGTCGTGGTGATCGCCTTTTTGCTGCTCATGTTTTTGCTCATCCGCTTTAACGGGAAGCGGAGCAAGAAGTATTTCAACCGGCAGCAGGCGGCCCTGGCCTCCATCAACGGGTTTGTGGAGGAGATGGTGGCGGGGCAGAAGGTGGAGAAGGTCTTCAACCACGAGAAGCAGGATCTGGAGGAATTTTGCAGGAGAAACGAGGCACTGCGGCAGGCGTCCACGAAGGCCCTGACCTATTCGGGCATGATGGTGCCCACCAACGTGAGCCTCTCCTATGTCAATTACGCGGTTTCGGCCTGCGTGGGCGGGATCTTCGCCCTGACGGGCCTCATGGATCTGGGATCCCTGGCCTCTTACCTGGTGTACGTCAGACAGAGCGCCATGCCCTTAAACCAGTTCACTCAGCAGGCGAACTTCCTTCTGTCCGCGCTGTCCGGCGCGGAACGGATCTTCGACCTGATGGAGGAAGCCCCGGAAATCGACGAGGGGGACGTGACGCTGAAAAACGTTCGGGTGACGGAAGCGGGCGGCCTGGAGGAGTGCGAAGAGGAAACCGGCCGCTTCGCCTGGAAGGTGCCGAAGGAGGAGGGCGCGGACGGCGGGCAGGACGCCTGTCTGGTCCCGCTGCGGGGCGACGTGCGGTTTTACGATGTGGTGTTCGGCTACGTGCCGGAAAGGAAGATCCTGGACGGCATCAGCCTGTTCGCCAAACCCGGGCAGAAGATCGCGTTCGTGGGCTCCACCGGGGCGGGAAAGACCACCATCATCAATCTGATCAACCGGTTTTACGAGATCCAGAGCGGGCGGATCGACTACGACGGCATCGATATCCGCAGGATCCGGAAACCGGACCTGAGGCGTTCTCTGTCCATGGTCATCCAGGACACCCATCTGTTCACCGGCACCATCGCGGACAACATCCGGTACGGCCGGCTGGACGCTTCGGAGGAGGAAGTGCTGGAGGCGGCGAAAATCGCCAACGCGGACTCCTTCATCCGCCGGCTGCCCGACGGCTACCGGACCATGCTGTACGGGGACGGGAGCAACCTGTCCCAGGGGCAGAGGCAGCTTCTGGCCATTGCCCGGGCGGCGGTTTCCAGGCCGCCGGTGCTGATCCTGGACGAGGCCACCAGCTCCATCGACACCCGGACGGAGCGGCTCATCGAAAAGGGGATGGACCGGCTGATGGAGGACCGGACGGTGTTCGTCATCGCCCACCGCCTCTCCACCGTCCGGAATTCCCGCGCCATCATGGTTCTGGAAAAAGGGACGATCATCGAGAGGGGCAGCCACGAGGAACTGCTGGAACAAAAAGGGAGATATTACCAGCTCTATACCGGGCAGTTCGAGCTGGAGTAAAGGGGCGAAACGGAGGTCGCGATGGAAGAAAAACGCTTTCAAAAGGAACGGATCCGGGAAGAGCTGATCCGGCTGGAGCTTATGCGCAAGCGGATCCTGCGCCCCGGATTTCTGGAACTGGGGCTGACGCTGGGGCAGGGACAGCCCAGGATTTTAAATTATCTGCATTCGAAGGAGCCGCTGAAACAAAAGGAGCTGGCCGACCTGTGCGGACTGGATGTGACCACCATGTCCCGCACGCTGGACCGCATGGCGGAAGCCGGGCTGATCGAGCGGCGGGCGGATCCCAACTGCCGCCGCAGCTTCCGGATTTTTCTCACCCCCCTGGGGAGGGAGAAGGCGGAGCGGATCGCGGAGGATTTCAGAGCCTTTGACCGGCGGTTTTGCCGGGGCTTTTCGGACGGTGAGCTGGAAACGCTTCTGGGGCTGATGAAGCGGCTGGAGGAAAATCTGAACGGCCCTGCGGAAGAAGGAAAAGGATGAAAAGGGGCGCGGCGGTTTGGTTTTACAATCGCCGCGTTTTGTGTTATTCTAACGAAAGAAGAGCATCGGATTGAGGACTGGGATGATATGAACGAAATGCGAGATTTTTCAGAGATCGAAGAGAGGATCAGAAAGGCCGTTTCCGGGATCGAAGAGGCCGTGAAGTCCGGGGATTTTGAACGGATCGGACAGGCCGTGAGCGAGACGGCGGAGGACGCCGTCGAAGAGGTACGGCGTCAGGTCAACCGGGTGCAGGAGAATATAAACCGGGGATGGAACCGGGAACCGGAACGGGACGGCCGGGAGGCTTCCCACAGCGCTTCCGCGGCGCCGGCCGACCGCCGGACGCCCCGCTATCCGCGCCGCGACCGGAGCGCGGGATGGCAGGAGGCCCGCCCGGCAAGGCCCCGGGCGAAAGAATATCTCAATAAGGGCGGAAAGGTGGGCGGCATTCTGTTCGCCGCCTTCGGCGGCATCGGAACCGGCGTGTTCGCCATCCTGGCGTTTTCCTTTTTCATCTGGTGGCTGGTCTCCTCCGGTTCGCCGGCGGGAGGGCTGACCTGGCTGTTTCTGCTCCTGACGGCGGGATCCGGCGCGATGCTATGGTACGGGTGCAGGGTTTTGAACCGTTACAGGATCGCGGACCGATATCTGAAGCTCATCGGGGAGAAAATGTACATGGAGATCGAAGATCTGGCCGCCCGGACCGGACGGAGCGTCCGGCAGGTGCGAAAGGACGCCAGAATCATGCTGAAATCCGGGATGCTGCCCCAGGGGCACATGGATCCGAAGAAAACCACGCTGGTGATCAACGACGAAGTCTGGGAAGAATATCTGAAGCTGCAGGAAGCGCAGGAATCCAGAAAGCGCGTGGAAGCCGCGCAGGATCCGTCATCCGTTCCGGACGCCGAGGAGGAGCGGATCGAGCGGGACGGACAGGCCTATATGAACCGCCTGCGCAGGCTCAACGACGAGATCCCCGGGGAGGTGATTTCCGACAGGCTGTACGAGCTGGACGGTCTGCTGATCCGGACGTTTTCGATGCTGCGGGAGCACCCGGAGAAACGCCCCCAGATGAGGAAATTCATGGACTATTACCTGCCCACCACGGTGAAGCTGGTGGAATCCTATGCGGATTTCGAGCGGGCGGGGGTGGACGGGGAGAACATCCGCACCGCCAAGGCCGAGATCGAAAAGGCCATGGATACCATCAATCAGGCGTTTCGAAAGCTTTTGGACGATCTGTATCGTGACGCGGCTTTCGAAGCGGCCGCGGACGCCAAAGTTTTAAAGACCGTGCTGGCGCAGGACGGCTTCGCGCAGGACAGCCCGTTTCAGACCGCGGGCCCGTCGGACGGATCCGGCGGGAACCGGTGACGGCATAATGTGGAAGATTACGAGGAAAGAGGGGAAAAACGATGAGTCAGGATTTGGAAAAACTGTTGCAGGAGGCGCCTTCGCTGACGCTGGATCCGTTCGGGGAGGAAGCGGCAGCGCCCGCCCCTGTGGCTGCGGAGGAACCCGCGGTGAAGTCGGCGGCGCAGCAGGAGCGGGAAAAGCTGAGAACGGTGCTGTCGGAATCGGAGCAGAAGCAGGTGGACGCTTTCGTCCGCCAGATCGATTTGACGAATTCCCAGCTGGTGCTGCAGTACGGCGCAGGTTCTCAGAAGAAAATCGCGGATTTTTCGGAGGCGGCTCTCGGCAACGTGCGCACGAAGGATCTGGGCGAGATCGGCGAGGAGCTCACCCGCGTCGTGACGGAGCTCAGGAGCTTTGAGGACGAGGAAGAGGAGAAGGGCCTTTTCGGATTTTTCAAAAAGAACAGCAACCGCCTGGCCGCGCTGAAAGCCAGATACGATAAGGCGGAAGCCAACGTGGACAAAATCTGCCGGACTCTGGAGGGGCATCAGATTCAGCTGCTCAAAGACGCCGCTCTTCTGGACCAGATGTATCAGCTCAACCTGAACTATTATAAGGAGCTGTCCATGTACATCCTGGCCGGGAAGGAGAAGCTGGAGCAGGTTCGCACCCGGGAGCTGCCGGAACTGGTGGCGCGGGCGGAGGCCAGCGGCCTGCCGGAGGACGCCCAGAAGGCGAGGGACCTGTCAGAGCTGTGCAACCGTTTCGAAAAGAAGGTCTACGATCTGGAGCTGACCCGGACGGTAGCCATGCAGATGGCGCCGCAGATCCGGATGATCCAGAACAACGACACCGTCATGTCGGAGAAGATCCAGTCCACGCTGGTGAACACCATTCCGCTGTGGAAGAGCCAGATGGTGCTGGCCATCGGGGTGGAGCATTCCGCCCAGGCGGCGAAGGCCCAGCGGGAAGTGAGCGACATGACCAACCAGCTGCTGAAAAAGAACGCGGAAGCCCTGAAAATTGCGACTGTGGAGACCGCGAAGGAGTCCGAGCGGGGTATCGTGGACATCGAAACCTTAAAGCAGACCAACGAGACGCTGATTTCCACGCTGGACGAGGTGATGCGCATCCAGGAGGAAGGGCGCAGCAAGCGGAAGGAAGCGGAAGCGGAGCTCATGCAGATCGAGGGCGCCATGCGCGAAAAGCTGATGGAAATGAGCAGGCGATAAAGGAACGCACAATAGAACGCACAATAAAGGAGCATACGAGGAGGAATGAGCATGGATTTCTTTGAAAGGGCGGGCGAGAGCCTTTCCGCGAAGGGAAGAAGCGCAGCGCAGAAGGCGAAGGACATGGCGGAGCTGGCGCGGCTCAACGCGCAGGCAGGACGTCTGGAGGGGAAGATCAAAACCTGGTATCAGGTGATCGGCGAGAAGGTCTATCACAGGGAGAAGGATCAGGATCATGCCGGACTGGAGGTGGAGTTCGACATGGTCACCGGGACGTTCGCGGAGATCGGCAGGATCAAAAAGCAGATCGCGGCGTTGAAGGGGCTTCAGGAATGCCCTTCCTGCGGGGCGCAGGTGGATGAGAGCGCCCGGTTCTGCCCCGAATGCGGCGCGAAGCTGGAAGATCCCTGGACGGTACAGGACGGGGATGAGGACGTCTGCGAGACCGTTCAGGACGATGCGGCGGAGTGCGGCTGCGAAGAGAGCGGCCGGGAAGAATGCGGCTGCGGGAACGCTCAGGGAGCGCCGGATGCGGAAAAAGAGGAAATGAAAGAGGAAACCCTGTGAGGGCGATCGGGCTGGTGGTGACGGATCTGGACGGCACGATCCTCCGGCCGGACGGAAGCTTTTCCGAAGCCACAAGGCAGGCGTTTTTGCACCTTCGGGCGGCCGGGATACCGGCCGCCTTTGCTACGGCCAGATTTCATACCGGGGAGCTGGCCCGGGATCTGGGTGCAGAGTATACGATCAATACGGACGGCACCCTGATCCGCCACGTTTCCGGCCGGATCCTGCATCGCTGGGCCTTTTCGGCCGCGCGGACGGACGGCATCCTGGAAGCGATCCTGGCGCAAAATCCACGGGCCGATGCGGCGGTTCCCACCCCGGAACGGGTGTGGCGGGAGTGCAGGCCGCCCTTCGGAAAGGAAGCGCTGAAGATCGTGGCGACGCTGGGGCGGGAGGAGGACGCGGCGCAAATTGCGGAAGCTTTCGGCTGCCGGTATATCCGGTACCGGGGGGAGGACCGCTACAGCTTCCTGCCCGCCGGGGCGGGAAAGGTCGAGGCCGTCCGCATGCTGGCCGGCCTTCTGGGCGTTCCCTTAAGCCGGACGGCGGCCTTCGGGGACGATATCGGGGACATCGGGATGCTGCGCGCCTGCGGGATCGGCGTGGCCGTGGGAGACGCCCTGGACGAAGTGAAGGCGGCGGCGGATGTCTGCTGCGGCCCCTGCCGGGAGGACGGGGTGGCGAAGTGGATCGAGCGGAAGATCCTTTCCGGAACCCCCATACATGTGGTATGATAAGAAGAGATTTGAAAAAGAGGAGGAGAAATCGATGAAAATCAGTTTACTGGAGCCGATCGGAATTCCGGAGGAAATGGTCAGGGAGCTCGCGGCCGGCTTCGAGCGCGGGGGACACAGCTTCACATACTACGATGTGAAGACCACGGATGTGGAGGAATTAAAGCGCAGATCTGCCGGGCAGGATATCGTGATGATCGCCAACAACCCGTATCCGAACGAGGTCGTGGAAGCGGCGGACAGCCTGAAAATGATCGCGGTGGCCTTCACAGGCATCGATCATGTGGAGCTGGACGCCTGCCGGAAAAAAGGCGTGACGGTCTGCAACTGCGCGGGCTACTCCAACCAGTCCGTAGCGGAGCTGGCGGTGGGCATGGTCATCGAGCTGCTGAGGATGCTGCGCAAATGCGACGAAGCCGCCAGAACGGGATTGACCGGCGCAGGGCTGACCGGCGGGGAAATCGCGGGAAAGACGGTGGGCATCGTGGGATGCGGGAAGATCGGTTTTTGCACGGCGAAGCTGTTCGCGGCATTCGGCGCAAAGGTGCTGGCTTACTCCCGCCACGCGCAGCCGGAATGGG
Organism: Candidatus Eisenbergiella merdigallinarum; assembly: GCA_019119355.1. Classification (GTDB taxonomy): domain Bacteria; phylum Bacillota; class Clostridia; order Lachnospirales; family Lachnospiraceae; genus Gallintestinimicrobium; species Gallintestinimicrobium merdigallinarum. The sequence continues at coordinate 15,797 of DWXE01000027.1, read as the reverse complement.
AAGAAGCGGGAATCGAAGCGGCGGAGCTGGACGAGCTGCTTTCCAGGAGCGATATCGTTTCCCTGCACGTGCCGCTTAACGATACGACCAGAGGATTCATGAGCGCGGAGAGAATCGCGAAAATGAAGGACGGCGCCATCCTGATCAACTGCGCCAGAGGGCCGGTGGTGGACAACAGCGCTTTGGCGGACGCCCTCAATTCCGGCAAATTATCCGCCGCGGGCATCGACGTGTTCGATATGGAGCCCCCGATTCCGGAAAATTATCCCCTGCTGCATGCGAAAAATACGCTGCTGACGCCCCACGTCGCCTTCGCCACGAAGGAGTCCATGATCAGAAGGGCGAAGATCGAATTCGACAACGTATCCGCCTACCTTCAGGGAAAACCGGAAAACGTCTGCAAGTTCTGATCCGATACATGGGAAATACAGGGGAAATCCGCGGAGGGTACGCGTAAAATACCCGGAAACACCGCCGGACAGGAGGAGCAAGTCATGGCAGAAACATTGAATGTATTGATTCTCAACGGAAGCCCGCGCAAAAACGGGAATACCTCCGTCGCGATCCGCGAGATGGAGGAGGTTTTCGCGCAGTGCGGGGTGAAGACGGAAACGGTTCAGATCGGACAGCTGGACGTCAGGGGCTGTATCGCCTGCGGCGCCTGCTTTGAACGGGGGAAATGCGCATTCGACGACATCGTCAACGAGCTTGCGCCGAAGTTCGAGGCCGCGGACGGTCTGGTCATCGCCAGCCCGGTTTACTACGCCTCCGCCAACGCTACCCTGATCGCCTGTCTGGACAGGCTGTTCTACAGCACGCCCTTCGATAAGACGATGAAAGTGGGAGCCAGCCTGGTATGCGCCAGGCGGGGCGGATGCTCCGCCACCTTCGACGAGCTGAATAAATATTTTACCATCTCAAACATGCCTATCGCTTCCAGCCAGTACTGGAACAGCATACACGGCAGGGAGAAGGGGGAGGCGGAGCTGGACGGAGAAGGAAGGCAGACCATGCGGACGCTGGCCAGGAACATGGCGTTTCTGATGAAGAGCATCGCCCTGGGGAAAGAGCGGTTCGGCCTGCCGGAGAAAGAGGACAGGATCTCCACGCATTTCATCCGGCCGGAGGAAGGAACGCCATGAACGTAGAAAAGGTTTACAAAATGGATTTCACGCGGGTTTACCCGCTCCTGGTGGCGAAAGCGGAGAAAAAGGGGCGGACGAAGGCGGAGGTGGATGAAGCGATCTGCTGGCTGACCGGATACGGTCCCGGGGAGCTGAAAAATCTGTTGAAAAGTCCGATTACGTATGAGGAGTTTTTTGCGTCCGCCCCGGCGATGAATCCGGAGCGAAAACGGATTACAGGCACCGTCTGCGGCGTGCGGGTGGAGGAGATCGAAGAACCTCTGATGCGGGATATCCGATATCTGGATAAGCTGGTGGACGAGCTGGCGAAGGGCAGACCCATGGACAAGGTCTTGAGAAGGGATTGCGGCTGACAACATGGATGTTAAAAGATTCGGCGGTATGCTGGTTTGTCCCGTTCCGGACCCGTCGGAGCTGGATGGGGACGAAGTGGAACATATCGTCAGGCATACCCATAATACGTGGGAGCACGACAGGCATCTGTCGGAAATCCGGAAAAATACGGCGCAGGGCAAGAGCGCGGAGTTCGTCCTCCAGCGGCTCATGGAGGAATACAGCCGCCTGAGATACCGTTCGTATGACGCGATCCGGAACGACGGCTTCAGAAAGCACGCCCCCTTCGACGGGGTGATATTCGACGCCCGGATATCGGAGGCCGTTCTGGACGAAGCATTTCGGCGAATTCGCGCGGATGTGGACGGCAGCCCCGGGGATTCGGGCACGATTTCCGTCCGGACGCGGGAGTTTTTACGGAATTCGGGTATTTTTACTCTGGAAATCAAATCTTCCCGCCTTCAGGATCCCAGGGACTACCGGACGATGAAACGAAAGGTGAAGGGAGAACGGTCCGGAGAGGATTATGAAGCGCTCTGCGCCCATATCCGCAGCGCTTACGATTATTTCGTATACCCCTATTACTGCAGGGATCACCGCGGCATCACAAACTTTTACGAATACGCGTCTTACGTCAAAAGACAGCATCCGGAGTTTGAAAGCTGCAGCGCGGGCCCGTTTTTGCGGAGGCTGATGCGGACGGAATGGGATAACGCCTGTGACGTTTATACGAGGGTGTTTTTCGACGTCCTTTCCGACGAAATCCTGATTCCGGGCTACGTGACGAAGGACAGCTTTTTTCAGGAACCCAGAATCAGAAAGATGCCGTCGCCGAAATCGGGCAACGCGATTTATTACATGTATCCCATTCGGTTTGGAACCGGAATCCTTGAGATGGAGCGCGACGGCAGGCTGACGGGGCCGGACCGGTCAGCGGGATCCGCCAGCCTGTTCGGATTCAGAATGCCGCCGTGTCCGAAATGCGGTCGCCCCCTGAAACTGGTGGAAACGGTCAAAGGAGAGCCCTCCCGCCACAAATTTTTATACGTGTGCGAAAACTGCAGTCCGGTGGGATGGTATGAGATGAACCGGATTCACAGCAAAAATATGGAGGCGCGCTGAGAGCGCGCCTTCGGCCGTCCCAGGCTCCAACCGGGCGGGAAATCGGAAAGGGTTTCCCGCCCTTTTCGCTTTACAGGGAAATTGCGCTTTTTTGCAAAGAGAGATATACTATGGTCAGACAGGGCTCTGCGCCGAAGACAGGAGGTACGAAGAATCATGGGGAGCGATGAAAAGAGAATCTGGGGAATTCATACGAAAGACGACGATCTGTTTTTACAGAAGGGCGTAATCGCCATCGGATGGAAGGATATGGGGGATCTGGGAAAAATCGAAGCGGACAGGGATGCGTTTAAGGAGCATTACATAAAAGTATATCCCTATGCGAAAAAGGGCAGCGTCGCCAACTGTGCGGGGATGCTGTACCGGTTCGCGCACGAAGTACAGGTGGGCGACTATGTGGTATATCCGTCAAAAATCGACCGCATGATCAATATCGGGGTGGTGGAGAGCGGATATTTCCACGACGGCGACGCCGTCGAATATGTGCAGCAGCATAAGGTGAAATGGCTGAAACATTTGCCCAGAACCGCCTTTTCGCAGGGGGCCCTGTATGAGATCGGATCCGCCCTGACGTTTTTTGCGGTGAAAAATTATGCGGACGAATACCTGGCTGCGATGGACAGGGATTTCCGGAAAAATGAGTTGTCCATGGCCGCGGAGGAGGATGAAAGCGTCGGCGCAACGGCGGAAGAAATCATCGAGACGACGAAGGATTTCATATTGAAAGAGCTGAGCAAAAATCTGAAGGGCTACGCGCTGGAGGACTTCGTGGCGGACCTGCTCAGGGCGATGGGATACCGGACGACGGTGTCCGCCCATGGCGGGGACAGCGGGATCGATATCGTCGCTTACAAGGACGAGCTTCCGCCCCGGATCCTGGTGCAGGTAAAGAGCCAGGACGGCGATATCAGGGAAACGACCATTCAATCCCTGAAAGGGGCCATGCGGGAAGGGGATTACGGCCTGTTCGTATCCCTGTCCAACTACACGAAAAACGCCAGGAAATATCTGGACAACACCCCCATCATCCGGGCCATCAACGGCACCGAGCTGGTGGATCTGGTTTTGAAATATTACGAAGACCTGGATGAAAAATACAGAAAGATGATTCCTCTCAAACGGGTGTATATTCCGGTGACCAGGGAAGAGGCGGAGTAAGGCGCGGCCGGCAGAGAAGGGGAAGAGGAATGAGGATGGCATCATGGAACATGTTTACAACCTGCGGGACGGACTGGAAACAGCTTTTATAGATCGAAATACAAAATCCAATCTGGCCTGTCGTCCGGAATTTGTATGGAACAGTCAAAAACAGGGAAAGCGGGTGATCTCCTCCATCGAGCAGGAACTTTTGAACTGTGAGGAGTTCTGTATCAGCGTTGCCTTTATTACGTCAGGAGGAATTACGCCCCTGTTGCAAACGTTTCTCGAATTGGAACGGAAAGGGATCCGGGGAAAAATTCTGACGACGGACTATCTGGCGTTCAACGATCCGGCCGCGCTGGATAAATTAAATTCTCTGAAGAATATAGAATTGAAAATGTTCTGTACCAACGAAGACAAAGACGGATTCCATACGAAGGGATATATCTTCAGAAAGGAAGAGGTTTATCGGATTATCATCGGAAGCGCCAACATGACCGCGGGAGCTTTGAAGGTAAACCGGGAATGGAATACAAAACTTGTCGGGTATGAGGAGGGAGAAGTTGTCGGAGAGATTCTAAGAGAATTCGAAGCGCTGTGGACCGATGAACGCAGCCTGCCCTATGAGGACTTTATCGATACCTATCGCATTCGATACGAGCTGATCAGAAAGCAGAAAAAAATAGCGAGAGAAACGGCGCCGGTTTCCCTGGAGCAGTATAAGCTTCAGCCGAATGCCATGCAGGTTGCGTTTATAAAAAGCGTAAAAGAGTTGATCTGGAAACAAAAGAAAAAGGCGCTTCTGATTTCGGCCACAGGAACCGGGAAAACTTACGCGTCGGCCTTTGCGCTGCGCGAAATGACTCCTCAAAAGATTTTGTTCCTCGTGCATAGAGAGCAGATTGCGAAACAGGCCATGGCCAGTTACAGGAGGGTATTTGGGGAGAAACGAGCAGATGGGTCTGCGTACCGATACGCTCTTCTTTCCGGAAGTACGTCCAGGGACATTGAAAAAATAAAAAACGCTGATTTGATATTTTCCACCATGCAGATGATGAGCAAGGATGATGTTCTGAATGGATTCGGCCCGGAGGATTTTTCCGTGATCTGCATGGATGAGGCGCATCATTCCGGCGCGGACAGTTACCGAAAAATTATGGATTATTTTCAACCGGACTTCTGGCTGGGGATGACGGCGAGCCCGGAAACGAACCGTTTTGACGTGTATGAAATATTCGATCATAACATAGCGTATGAGATTCGGCTTCAACAGGCTCTGGAGGAAAATCTGCTGTGTCCGTTTCACTATTTTGGCATCACGGATTTAAACATCGATGGAGAAACGATTGGCGACGCCGACCAGGGAAACGCCCTTCGCAATTTCAATCGTCTGACAAGCGACGACAGAGTGGCCTATATCATAGAACAGGCCACATTTTATGGCCATAGCGGAGATCGCGTAAAGGGACTGATTTTCTGCAGCCGAAAAGAAGAGGCGAAAAAGTTGTCCCGGAAATTTAACGAGAGGGGATTTCGGACGTTGGCGCTGACTGGAGAGGATTCGGGCGCTGTGAGAGAAGATGCCATCGAGCGGCTGGTGAAGGACGTCCCCAAAGAAAAAATGGGGGAATCGGATTATCTGGACTACATCTTTACCGTAGATATTTTTTCCGAGGGCGTGGATATTCCGGAAATAAATCAGGTGATCATGCTGCGCCCCACGCAGTCGGCCATCGTCTTCGTACAGCAGCTTGGAAGGGGGCTCAGAAAGGCCGAAAACAAGGAATTTGTCGTGGTACTGGATTTTATCGGGAATTACAGGAACAATTTTTTGATTCCAATCGCCCTTTCCGGAGACCGGAGCTACAACAAAGATAATATCCGCCGCTATGTCATGGAAGGGGACCGGGTGATTCCCGGCGTCTCCACCATACATTTTGATGAAGTCAGCCGAAAGCGGATTTTTGCGGCCATCGATGCCGCAAACTTCAGCGATATAAAACTGATTAAGGAAAACTATACCAATTTGAAATATAAACTGGGAAGGATCCCGGCGCTTAAGGATTTTGATCAATATGGGGAAATGGACGTGTGTCGCATCTTTGATAACAGCAGCCTCGGGTCCTATTATAAATTCCTTGTGAAATATGAAAAGGACTATAAAGTCCGCCTGTCCGGGGAGGAGGAGAAAATCGTCGAGTTCATTTCGAAAAAACTGGCTTCCGGAAAGCGCATCCACGAACTCGAAATGCTCAATCGCCTGCTGACCTACCAGCACGGAATCCTTGGAGAGTTGAAAAGGAGCCTGCTGGAGAATTATGATATCGTTATGAAGGAGAACGCTCAAAAAAATGTCGTGAATGTCATGACCAATGAATTCCCGGCGGGATCCGGAAAGAAGACCTACGATACCTGCGTTTTCATCGAAAAGGAAGAAAATGAGTATGGGATTTCTGGAAGTTTTGAGAAGATGTTAAAGAATCCGGACTTTTATTCGATGGTAAAGGAGCTGATTGAGTTCGGCATTTCCAGATATCGGGAAAATTTCAGCCAAAGATATCAGGACACGGATTTTGTACTGTATCAAAAGTATACCTACGAGGAAGCGTGCCGTCTTCTCAATTGGGAAAACAATGAGGTCCCCTTGAATATCGGAGGCTACAAATACGATAAAAAGACGAACACACTGCCGGTCTTTATTAACTATGACAAATCCGATGACATCAGCGATACGACCAAATATGAGGATCATTTTGAGGATGCCGATACCCTGATCGCCATTTCAAAATCAGGAAGATCCCTGGAATCCGAGGACGTCCAAAATTTTCTTCATGCCAGGGAAAGAGGAATCGACGTTCAGCTGTTTGTCCGAAAAAACAAGGATGATAAAATTTCGAAGGAATTTTATTATTTGGGACGGATGCAGGCGACCGGAAGGGCTCAGGAATTTCAAATGGCCAACACGACGAAAACGGCCGTTGAAATCGAATGGAGCCTGGATACCCCGGTGAGGGACGACATTTATCAGTATATTATCGGATAAGGACGGAAAGGAAGAGCTTATGAAAACGATAAAAGTAGTTGCGGCCATCATTCACGATCACAATAAGATATTCGCGACTCAGCGGGGCTATGGCGAATTCAAAGACGGCTGGGAGTTCCCGGGAGGAAAAATTGAAGCTGGAGAGACACCGGAACGCGCGCTGGTCCGGGAAATAAAGGAAGAGCTGGATACGACCATCTCGGTGGGAGAAAAACTGTGCTGCATCGAATACGATTATCCTGCGTTTCATCTGTCGATGGAGTGCTTTTGGGCTGAAATTATTTCCGGCGAACCGGTTTTAAAAGAACATGAAGCCGCCAAATGGATCTCCAGGGATGAACTGGACAGCGTGGACTGGCTTCCGGCGGATCTGGAGCTGATCGGGAAGATCAGGGAAAACTGGGATGCGATGGATTGAAGGGTTCCGATAAGCGAAAATGCTATAATGTGCCATATATGCAAGGAGGTGCCGAATGTCCTTTTTCGAATCCCTGAATGACAAATTTTTTAATCCCTTCTGCTGCCGCAACCGGGCGATATATTTCGACGGTATTTCCCTGCTTATCGAAAAATCAAAGGAAATTCCCGTCCTGTACGAGACGGATGCGCGGAATACGCTGATTCTTTATCTTCAGAATTGCACCTATTCCCTCGAGACGGAAAATATCGGTGAGGAGATTGGAAACGGCCGCACGCCCCAGGAAAATGCTTCGGCAATCCTGCGGTATTTCCGGGCCTGCGGCTGGATCACGCCCCAGGAAATCGGCCGCAGCGGGGACAATATCGCTTCCGTGTCTGCCTACTGCCGGAAACTTATTGATGCCGTTCACAAGATATTTGACAGGGATGCCAACGGCGCCATCACCAATCATATTTTTTCGATGTACGAAATTCTCGGATCAGCTTTTGGCAGGGACAGCGCCAGAGCCATACGGCCGTATCAGAGTATCCTTTCACCACTGATTGAACATGAATGCGACTTAAAGAACGAGCTGCTGATCCTTAAGGACAGCATTCGGGAGATCATGCGGGCGGTGATGCGGATGGCAGACGCCAACAGCTTTGGCCAGTATCTGATTAAGGATGAGCTCCTTAGCCGCTTTTTTAACGATTACTTTTTCATCAAGAAAAGCGGTCTGATTCCTTCTTATATTTCTGAGATTGATCGGATGCTGCGGAAACTGCGCCGGTCAGAGCTTTATGACCGTATGATTCAGGAATATATCCGGGTGTCTAATGTGGGTGAGGCGCAGGCCAGAGAAAAGGTGGAGCGGCAGTTTGGTGAGCTGGACAGCTTTATCAATCTGGAATATGACCGGGAAATGAACTATATTGACCGGAAAATCAACACCTATTACAACCTGTATTCTACCCGGATGATGATGGTGCTGAGCGGAAATACCAATCTGGAGCATCAACTGAACCGCCTCCTTCTTTTCCTGAAGGATATGGACGGGGAGGACCGCAGGGAGGCGATTGATCGACTATCTCAGGCCCATCGCCTGCAGAGCATAGGATATGTGGGGCGAAAGTCCTTTGAACGGCGGCGGAAACGGAATCCGAACCTGAAGAATGCGGGGCTTTTGGCCGATGACCTTACTCAGGAAGAGAAGCAGCGCCTGACCGATGAGCTTCTTGCGGAAACACCTGACCGCTACAGCATGGATAATGTGGAAAGGCATTTTGCGTCTCTTTTGGCTGGCCGGGAGAAGATCACCGTGGAGGAATGCGGCGCTCATACCCGGGATGACGCCACCATGATTGCCGCCAGCATCATTTATTCGGGGACGGTGGGATTTCCCTATGAGGTGGAGTTTGGAGAAGGCATGGTAGAGACTGAGGCCGCACGAATCAGCCGTGTGACCATAAAGCGAAAAGACAGGACAGAATAGGGGACAGGCACAATGGGAGAAATCAATCTGCAGATTGCCATAAAAGAAGAAAACAGCCATTTATTTAAGCGGTGCATCCGCAAGCTTTTGGAATCCACCTTCATCCTGCGGGACAGGGATGAGCGGTTTTATCAGTTTGTCTCCCGGGAATCCAACCGGCAGGACATTTCCGAATACCTGAGGATGATGGGCTTTGACCTGATTCTGGATGACAAAGTCGGCGTATGTATGTTGATGGCCAGCGAGGAGGATGCGGATGTGGTGGGGCTCAAACGGGCCAATGTGGTCACCTTCACCACCCTTCAGTATCATCTTCTGCTGGTGCTGTGGAAGGTTTATCTGGAAAATCTTGGATACAGTGAGGGAAATTATGTGACGAAGGGTGACTTGATCGACAAAATCCGATCCTACCAGGTAATCTTAACCCGCACGGAGCTGAATGCCGCCTTTCGCCTGTTCAAAAAATATAGCCTGATTGATTTTGATGATGACGAAGAGGGAGAGGATATGAAGATCCGCCTTTATCCTTCCCTGCAGTTTGGCTGGGATCTGCCGCAGTTTCAGACAGTGGCAGATGAGTACATAAAACGGGAGGCCGGGGAGGACAGGGTGCTTCCCGATAAAACCGGGGAAGAACCTCTTTATCCGGAGGATTTTGAGGAGGGCGTATGATTTTACTGAAAAAAGTACGGCTGATTAACTGGTATGGCTTTTCCAACGAGACGGCGCCCGTAGGCTTTTTCACTCTGATTGCCGGAAAAAACGGCAATGGAAAATCCGTGATGCTGGACGCTATCAAGTATGCCGCCTACGGGGATGTGGTGTTCAACAAATCTTCGGAAAGCAAGGGCAGCCGGACGCTGTCCTCCTACACCCGCGGGCTTTTGGACGCCACGGCCGGGACCTATATGCGCCCGGCTGACCAGGTGCCCTACGTGTACAGCCACATTGCGCTGGAATACTATGATGATGTGGAGGAAAAATCCTTTATCCTTGGGGCAGTCATCGAGACAAATCCGGCAAATAACTGCCAGACTTACCGGTACGCAGCAGATCGGATGGATCTGGATCAGATGGCACATACCTACGAGGAAGACGGTGTCGTTATGCCTTTCAGCGCCTCTGGCCTCCATAAAGAATACAGGCTGCTCATGATGAACCGGGAGCAGGGCCTGCAGAAATTCCTGCAGATGACCGGCCTTAAATTGAGCCTTAGCCAGCTCCCCACCTACCTTCGAAAGCTCAGGGGAATCATGTCCTATGACCCGGACGCGAAAATCGATCAGTTTATCCGGGAAAGCGTCCTGGAACAGCGAAATGTGGATTTCGGGAAGCTGATTCAGGCGAAGGAAAACATCAGCCAGCTCAACGAAAGCTTCCGGGTCGTCGAGCAGGAGATTGGTGAATTGGATGGCATTCTTAATGAGTATGATGTCTGGGAATCTGAGAGAAACCGCCTTCTGGCCGATGATATCCGCATTGTCTACAAAAGGCTTAAGGACCTTCAAAGGGAGATTGAACGCCAGGAAAATGACCGTACCCTGGCTGCCCGGAGAAAGGAAGATCTGGACAGGGAGCTGGAGATTCTCGAGGGAAGGAAAAAGGAAGTGGATGACCGTCTGATTCAGGCAAAGGTAAGCCTGGAGCAGTTGGACAGCACCCGCATGATTGCCGAAGAGGAGCGCCGTTACCGGAATTTGACGGCAGAGAAAACGGAGCTGACGGAAAAATGCCGGAGGCTGGAGCATTTTCAGACAGTGATCAGCGAGATGCTGGCGCAGCTTTCTGCTGCAGATGAGGACAAAAGCATCCTGGCCTCCCTCTGCCAGCAGGAATATTCCGCTGCGGAAAAAGCATCGGCGGTGGAAAGCTTCCGGCAGAAAACGGAGCGGTTTTACGAAGGGCTGGTGAAACAGATCGCGGGAATCGAGAACCTTCTTGCGGAAATGAACCGGGGACTGGATAAGCAGCATCAAATCATCGAGGAGTGCAAAAAGCATCGGAATACCTACGCCCAGATCCCCGATTATGTAGGCCTGCGGGATGAGATCAACCGCGAATTTGAAAAACGGAAAATTACTTCCAGGGCCCGGTTTGCCTGTGAGTATGTGATCAGCCTTAAGGATGAGGCATGGCGTGACGCCCTGGAGGCCTTCCTCGGCCCGCGCCGCTACACGATCCTGGTGGAGCCTGCGTATTACGATATTGCCGATGATGTGCTGAATCGCTCCGAACACCGGTACGCCCATTTGTTCAATACCAGGCTTTTGATGCAGAGAACGGTGGATGTGGAGAGGGATTCCGCTGTATTTCTGATGGAAATAAAAAATCCCGTAGCAAAGCAGTACTTTAACTTTCAGCTGGGCAGGATCCATGCAGTAAAGCTTGAGGAAGTGAAGCTTTATGAAAATGCCATTTCCCGGGAGGGCCGCGTGTCTGTGGCCATGGACAGCTACTTCCTGCGGTTTGACCGGATCCGTTCCTACTATCTGGGACAGAAAACCTTTGAATTAAACCGTATCCGGGCAGAACGGGAGATTGAGCGCCTCAATGAAGAGAAAAAGAAAGCGCTCGGGCGCAAAAAGGAGGTGGAAGGGCAGAAGAGCAGGCTGGCTCAAAACCGGGAATTTTTCCGTGAATACGATTATGACGCTCATAAGAAGTATCAGGAAGCAGCAAAGCAGGCCAGGGAATCCGGAACTCAGCTGGAAAACCTGAAAAAGGCACAGAGGAATAATCTGGAATTTATTGAGCTTAACGAATTGGTCGGCCGCCTCGCCGATGAGCAGAATGCCGTACAGAAGGAATACGGCAGCAGGGTGCAGGAAACGGCCGCACAAGATACCATAATACAGCGGTGCGGTGAAAAGATTGCCGCCAGATCCGACGAGCTGACGATCCAGGAGAAGAAATTCCGGGAATACCAGGTTCAGCATTACAGCCTGGTTCAGCGCACAGTAGAAGCCTACGAAAAATATCTGGAAGCCGGCGGGAAAGGAATCGGCGGTCTTTTGATTGAGGGTACGAGAGAGAGAATCAGCCGGAGCATCGTGCAGCATAAGGATGCGCTGATGCAGAAACAGGCGGAGTACAATGTGCGCCACTCCGAAAATATGCTGCCCAGAGGGACCGAAGGCCGTGAGCAGTACGCGGCCAGGCGTGAGCGGATCTGGATGGACAATCTCCAGGAAATCCGTCAGAAACTGGAGGAGCAGACCCGGCGCTATGAAGACATCTTTAAAAATGAATTTGTCCTCACTATCCTGAAGTCCTGCGAGCGGGCCAGAGATGACCTGCGACAGATTAACGGCGAGCTGGCCAAACTGAATTTTGCATCCAGGTACCAGTTTGACGTCCATTTCGTCCGGGACGGCTCCGAGTACGCCAGGGTCATCGAGTACGCCCGGTATCTGGATGAGCGGGAGCAGCTCGGAGGCAGTCAGGATGGGCAGATGACCTTTACATCCATGATGTCCATATCCGATGAAAAGGGCGAGGAGCTGGAGAAGGAGATGAAGGGCATCATCAACCGGATTATCGAGAAAAACAGCGAGGAAATCATTGCCCGCTTTGCCGATTACCGGAACTATATGACCTACGAGATCCTGGTCAGCAGCAAGATTCTGGACCGGGCAAAGCTGTCGCGCCAGACCGGCTATAATTCCGGCGCAGAGGTACAGATTCCTTATCTGCTGATCCTGTCCTCAGCCCTGCTTTTGATTTATAATCAGCGGGTAAATTCCACCCGCCTGGTATTTATCGACGAACCCTTTGCGAAGATGGACCCGGGAAATGTCAGGCTGATGCTGGACTTTATGCGCAGCCAGAAATTGCAGGTGATTTTCTGCTCGCCTGATAAAACAGAATCCATCGGAAACGAATGTGAGGTCATCCTTCCCGCTCTCCGGGTGCGCATGGACTGTATGCGGCTGGGAATCGTGCAGTTTCATGAGGAAAAGGGGTATGGCAGATGACGAATTACGAAGAAAAGATACTGGCGGCCCTGGCCGACAAATACAGGAAGAGCAAGAAGGATCAGGGTACCAGTGTTATTGCAAGACGGACGAAAATCAGCCCGTCCCTGCTTTACAGGCAGTACAGCCGCAATGACGGCGATCCGGAGGAGATCCAGGCGGTCAACCAGGCGGCTGCCCGATGCCAGGAGAAAGGCTTTCTCACCTTTGAGACTGCAGGATTCAGCAATGAAATTGAAAGCATTTATCTGAATGACAGCAAAATCGAGGAGATCGAGCGCTGCCTGGAAGAAACCGGACGCTACGAGTCAAAATCCTCCAAAAGACGGTACGTGGAAGGTCTGATTTCTACATACGGCGGCCGTTCTCCCGCAGCAGAGCGTGAATGTGAAAAGCTCCGTCAAAGCCTGGAAAAGAATCGGATTCCTCAGAAATATCTCCAGACCGGGGAGCTTCTCAAAGCCCTGGTTTTCATCGAAAATAACCAGGAAGACCTTTATCTGCGGGAAGCATCCATGCTGATTTACGGCGATTCAAAATACCTGGAGGACAATACCCTTTATCCTGTGTGCAGAGCGCTCCGCGATTCCCTTGGCCGTCCCTGTGAGGAAGATGAGCTGGAGGATGAGATCCTGGAGGAGTACCACATCACAAGGGAAAAGCAGAAACTGTGCATCAAGGGCGATGTGATGCTGCGAACCGGCGGAAAGGAGCTGGATTTGAGCGACTTTAAAGACGGCGTCGAATTTTTTTCCGGTCAGCTTAAGGAGCTGGAGTGGATTCATGTCCGCGCTTCGGCGCTTATGACCGTGGAAAATTACACCTCCTGGCTTCGCCTATCCTCTGCCGATCGGGCCGTTTTTTACCTGGGCGGGTACGCCACCCGGGACCAGCGGGACTTTCTCAAAACCGTTTACGCCTGCAATCCCGGCCTGACTTTTCTCCATTTTGGAGACATTGACGCCGGAGGTTTTTATATCCATGAGCACTTATGCCGTGTCACCGGTATCCCATTTCAGATGTACCGTATGTCCCGCGCTGAGCTTCAGGATCCCCGTTTCAAGTCCTGCCTCCATCCTCTGACGCAACAGGACAGGATGCGGCTTAGGGCGTTGGAAACGCATACGGCGTATGGGGAGATGGCAGAGTATATGCTGGAGAGGAATGTAAAATTGGAGCAGGAGATTGTCAGTTATTATGAAGACGAAAATGCTGACAAATAAACGACAGAGGCATTTTAATATCAAAATTTATTTTTAAAAATGAAGACACCCATTGAAAGGGAGATTTGTGATTAAGATACTTTTTGTGCGCTGCGGCAGTATCTTGAAAACTCCCGTAAAAGTCTGTAAAATCAATGATTTCACAGGGAAGAACGGCGCTTACTACACCGCTGCCATATCATTTTGAAAGAGTCTTGTTCCAAAACGGCAAAAAATAAAATGACAAAGCAATGTTGTGCATCAAAATTGCCGATGATATGGTATACTTAGTATAGAAATTAAAACAGATTATTTGGTGTGAATGTGAGGTAAGGTAATGCCTGAAAACAAACTGGGAATTACAGATTCAGCGGAATTAGCAAAAACAGAAGAAAAAATCAGCAAGCAGAAAGCAGTTGAAATGTTTGAAAGTGGATATTTGGAAAGTTTAGAAGCCGGAACATTTGAAAGCCTTGCCAGGATTCATAAATACCTTTTTGATAAAATATATGATTTTGCCGGTGAGCTTCGAAAGGTGAATATTTCAAAAGGAAATTTCCGTTTTGCTCCATTGATGTATCTGGATGCAGCTTTGCAGAGCATTGACAAAATGCCTCAGTCCACATTCGATGAAATTGTCGAAAAATATGTAGAAATGAATGTGGCTCATCCATTCAGGGAAGGGAACGGCAGAAGTGCAAGAATCTGGCTGGATCTGATGTTGAAAAAAGAAATCGGATATGTCGTTGACTGGAGTAAAGTGGATAAGGAAGATTATTTGCTTGCCATGGAGCGCAGCCCGATTAAAGATATAGAAATTAAGTTCCTTTTGAAAAATGCTCTTACAGACAATGTAAATGATAGAGAAATTTATATGAAGGGCATTGATCACAGCTATTACTATGAAGGCTACTATGTATATAAAACCAGGGAACTGTAAGCGAGCTGGAAGACTAAAAAAGACCTGATTTATCAGTATCGTTAAAACAGACATTCGAGAAAAACGACAGACCGTTTATTTTTTTGATCTGAAGGAACTGCGGGAGAGGGTACAGCACCATACAAAATATTATGATGAGCTTGTCATTATGCTGGGATTGGAGGGATAAAAAAATAGTATTTGATTAGGTGCTATCAAAGAGTTTTGACCTGTGGAAATCCTTGTAAATATTGCTTTTCCAGCGATTAAAGAACTTAAAATGGCAGCAATTTTTGATGCTTTGGTGCCCAAATGGTGATCGGATTTCCTATAATTTGATAGCGAAAGAAGCTGTTGCTTTTTTACTCTTGTCTGCCATTCTGTGCAGGGCAGGATTATAGTTAAATAATTCATATATGTGTTCTGTAATACAATTCATACAAATCAACAAATTGGAAGTTGTCGAGCAGAGACGAATGTGTAATTAAAAAATATGTGAGGTCATTATGATAGAAATACAGATAAAAAATACTCCATTAAAATTTGAAACAGACTCAGAGCTTTTCTCACCAAAGACTGTTGATGTTGGAACACTGTCTATGCTGGCATTAACCGAATTTTTACAAGAGGACAAAGTATTAGATTTAGGCTGCGGATATGGTGTTGTAGGAATTTTGGCTTGCAAGTTAATTGGGTGGGAGAACGTTATTATGTGTGACATATCTGATAAAGCGGTAGAATATGCAAGACGGAATGCAAAATTGAATGGTATTCCTAATGCTGATATTAGAATAAGTAACGGATTTGAAAATATTATGGAACATGATTTTACTTTGATATTATCTAATCCGCCGTATCATACCGATTTTTCAGTTGCTAAACACTTTATTGAAGTTGGTTTTAATAAATTAAGTGTTGGTGGCCGAATGGTAATGGTTACCAAACGTCTTGAATGGTACAAAAATAAATTATCATCTGTTTTTGGTGGTGTCAAAGTACAGGAGATTAATGGATACTATGTATTTAT
>DWXE01000026.1 GCA_019119355.1 Candidatus Eisenbergiella merdigallinarum | reverse complement strand
CTCTTAGCATTACATATAGAGATAAATCTTTTTTTAAATATCAGCGAAAACGCTGTTCCATGAAAGCTATCCGTTATAACAAAATCCGCAGTAGAAAAAGCTTTCAGAAAATCAACGACCTCCGTTCGTTTTCTGATGTTAGGAAATTCGTTTACCTTTTCATATCTGCTCCATGATGAGTTTATCACATCAAATGCTCCATCACAAATTGTGATAATCTGTTTGTTTAAGCAGTGACCTGCCTGTTTTAAAAATTCCAGTTTTTCATTGGACGGATCAAGTATATAAGCCAAAATAAAATTTTCTTCTGAAAATTGTGAATCTCTGATTAACTCAGTATACTCCTTCTTATCTAAACAAAAAACAGGATCAATCACAACAGTGCTGTCAACTCCATATTTATTCCAAAGTAATTGCTTATCAAATTCTTCTCTGACAGAAATGGCATCAAATCTTTCAAAATATTTTTTTACATTTGCTTCTTCTTTTTGAGGTACGTGATCATTCAGACTTCCAAAAGAGCTTGCCAGGCTAATCTTCCATCTGTTTTCATGAACAAATGGTAGATACATATTTCCATCAAAGGACACATTATAATTCCATATTTGGTCAGAACCCGAACAAAAGCAATCACAGTAATCATTCAAAATTTCCAGTTCTTCATAAGTGAAGACAGGGCTTATACTGTCTTTGGGGTAATAAGTATTGTAAAACTTGACATTATGGTTATCCAAACGTAATTCTGCATCATGCACTGGAGATTTCGTTTTATGCAACATGAGAACGGATTTTCCCATAGAACTTAATATTTTATATGTTGAATACCCATTCAAAATTGAGCCATAGTTAGCTCCATACCATACGCCGGTTACACAAACATCATAGTGATGCTTTTCTGATAACCATCTTATTTTATTTGATAGAAGTTCAACTTCTGGTTTTCTTTCAAATATAAAATTTTTATCATGACTATCAAATCTTATAGCATCAATAACTGATTCACATTTATCATCATATATTACCAGATTGATCCCACGCTTATTTAATGAACATTCAATTCCATTTATTCTTACACCACACTTGTTTCCGTTTCTCCATGATTCACTATATAATTCTATTATATTTGTGGATTCTTTAGATTGAATTTTTCTATTCAATGGCTCTTCACACTCACCAGCCACATAATCGATGATAATATGTCCACTTTGCCTTACTCCAATATACATACGCCATAATTCATTTGAAAAAGAGATAAAACCGAGATCATGGATTTTATTTAAAATATCAGTCGGCATACAATTTCCAGGCGTATCTTTTACAACAAAAAAAATGTAGCATTCATCTTTTATTTCCTGTATCTTATTCAAATATATTTCTATATCGTTTATCTCTCTCAATTCTTTTAGATTGTCCACGCAAAATTCCTCCTTACAAAACAAACAATTTTATTCTTATTTCTCTCCTCTTAATTTTCTCGGAACTAACGTAACAGCTCTTCCAATTTTATATGTAAACGACTTTCTCGTTTCATCAATCGAATACTGAAGGTAATCCCTCTCCTCCTTCAACCTCCTAATTTCCTGTTCTTTACTGACTAATTGTTCATTCTGACGCACAAACAATTCGTTTTGCCTTTCTGGATCACTATGCTTGGAAATACTATTATTATTTCCAAAATTTCTATAAAGAAATTCATTTTCTTCCAATAGAAGAGCATAATCTTCCAAGGATACTTTCCCTTCTGGTTTTTCCGGTAGCCCATAAATTTCAGACAAATTTTCAAAATGTTCTTTCATAGTCAAAAGACCATTGTGATAATTCCAAAATTCTTTGATCCTTTCCGGATTTTCCACAAAATAAATCAGTTTATTCCTGAAATCTTTCTCATCACCGCCTTGGAAAATAAATCTATCTGAATGACAAAGCTCTGAAGCGCCTCCAAAGCTGGAACAGAGTACAGGAACTCCCATTGCTACCATTTCAATCGCTATCTGTGGAAGATTATCTTCCCACATTACAGGAATAATCCCAAGGTGAACATCCTTAAGTATCCAACGAAGATCTTTATGCGTATAGCCATGAATAATTGTGACAGAATGAAACTTTGACAACTGTTGTCTCATAAGGTCTTCGTTTCCGTCTCTTGTTGTTAAAACAATATCTACTTTGGAAGCATGCTTTGCATCCATATTTTGTAATGCATTCAAAAGGAAGGGGTAGCCTTTTTCCTCATAGCCAATGAAAGTTCCAAGAAAACATATCTTTAAATGTTGAGAATCCGGTGCTACACTGGTTCTAACCTGATAATCAGCTATTTTTGTACCAATGTAATCGGTTTTAATCTTCTGTTCTTCAATTCCGTTTTCGATGGCTATTTTCCTTACCTTGTCGGAAACAGCCAATATGATATCCATATTTTGATTCAGAGCCTTAACTGCTGTCTGAGAAAAACGAATATATTCCTTTTCGTCCGTAAGGTTATCCAATCTGGAAAAGTCAAATGCTTCAATCCAGGAAAACTCATCATAATCTCCGGCATTTCCAACATTAAACCTTGCTCTGTCAATCATATCCTTTCTTCTATGAGTATTTCTTCCTATATTTGTACATTTCATACAGTCCTGCGGTGTATGATCCGGCGAACAGTTACAGTGATTATGTCTCTGGAAATAGAATCCTGTCATACAAAATGGAGCATAATTGTGTATTGAGTAAATAAATCTCGTGTCAGGAAATTCTTTCTTTAGATCAAAAATATCTAGTGAAAGTCCTTCCATATTATTAAAATGAATATTGCTGAACGGTCCGTATTTTTTTACAAAATCTGCAAATTGCGCTTTCAACACCGGATTTTGAATACCAACAGTTGGATTGTTAAGTAACATTTCCTGAGCTGCCGGAACAGGGGAATTTACAATTTCAAATGATCTGCATCTTTCTCCAAAAATATTATTAACTTTTCTTACAAAGCATTTTTTAGAAGAGATATCATATGCCCATCCACTGCTCAAAAAGTATACCTGAACATCCGGGCGTTCTTTTAAGATTGTCGCTATCAGATTTCTGCAATAGGTTGTCACCCCTCCTCCGACATGTCCCGGATTATCAAAGGGAACCCAGTTGTACAGAAGTATTTTTGTCCTTTGCGGTATTAACAGTTTAAGCGGTGAAACATATTTCCAATAATTTTTCTGATCATTTAAATGAAAATTGTCTGTTATCACATTTGAATTGATCTCTTTTAACATTCTATACATATATGGTCTGGCATAATCCATCTTCTGATCATAGTGCTTCTCCTCCATAGCACCGCACAAATACATCAGCGCGCGGGCATAGGCAAAATTTAAAATTGCTTCATCATTAAAATTTCTCTTTTTCAGAACATCAAGATTATCCAGCATTCTTTCAAATGGAAGCGCCAGATCATAGCCTGAAGACGAAGAAGCGGGATTTTTTCTATAACAGTAAAAGGGCTCTTTCGTCCATTTGATTTTTTTTGCACAGCAAAGTGTATCAAAGAAAAATGGATTGTCAACCCATCCAGCGCCTTTTACTTCTTTAAATTTAATTTCGTTTTTTATCAAAAATTCCCTTTTGTATATAGCGCTCCAGATAGAAGGATGTCCCCATAGAATATAAGGATACTCTCGAATTGTAAAAGAATCCTCCACATCCGGCATATTTTCTCTTTCTCTATTTACTATTTTGGTAACGCTTCCGTCTGCCTCGTCAAAGCAATCCCAGAAGTTTCCTTTTACGACATCAACGATTCCTTTTTCCGTCATGGAATACAGTTTTTCATACATATATTCCATAATGCGGTCGTCACTTTCTACAACTCCGATATATTCTCCAGTTGCTGCTTCCAACCCACGATTCATACTGTTTCCATAACCGCTGTTAGGTTTATCCACGACTTTAATTCTGGAATCCTGATCCGCAAATTTCTGAATAATATTCATAGAATTATCGGTAGAACCATCATTGACACAGATAATTTCAATTTCTTTCAATGTCTGCCCAATTACGCTTTCCAGACATTCTTCCAAATATTTTTCCTCATTATAAATCGGAATAATTATTGATACTTTGGTCATTTGTTAGTCCTCCTATGTTTTCCTTTTTGTAAAGCTGCAGGCTTCGTTTATACTACTAATTTAACTTTTTCTATTTTGTCCATAAGACTTTTGTATTCTGTAAAACAATAACGGCCAGAAACGAAACACGGTTTTATATATTATAGTAAATTTACAGGCACTTGTTTTATATTGCAATAATTGCCGTTTCTTGCGGAACCAGATAGGCCCCAGACAAAAATGGAAAATTCCTAGTAGCCTTGTATAAGCTTCTTCTAAGCTTTCTTCACGCACTAACTCTATTGCTTTTTCCAAGGAGCATATCACATCTTTTTTATTCTGATTCTGGACATATAGCGCATTCACAATCAACGCATTCCTGGTATCGTAATAGGCGATCACCGGCGACTGCCTGTATTCGTAAGTTTCATGCCACACCTGGATCCCGTTCAGGACGATCGGCGTGCCGCCGTGGCGCAGGCCGTACTCCACATCATCGCAGTGCAGAAAAAAGGGCAGGGGCCTGTTTTTTTCCACAAATTCCATCGGATAGCAGGCGAACCACCAGCCGCCGTATTCCGCGCCTTCGTTATCGTTCAGGGAAGCCAGATTTTCCGGCCGGGTCATGTCGAGATTAAAACCGATGTGGCGGATATCGCCGCCGTTCCATATTTCTGCGGCCGTGTACTGAACTTCCCGCCTGTCGAGCCGGAACATCCGTCCGGCCACCGGTTCCCTCCGGTATTCCGGCCGGATGTAGGTTAACAATGCGTACAGACGCCACAGGCTTTCCGTCTGAAGCTCCACATCATCATCCATCAAAACCACGTGCGTGGTTTCGTATCGATCCCTTTCGTTTACCGACTCGTCCATGCCTCTGGAGAAACCGCCGGAGCCGCCCGTGTTCTCATTCGCGTATACTTTGATGCCTTCTCCGTATGTATCGGGGAGCTCTTTCCCGTTGTCTACAACCCGAACCACAAAGCGGTTTTTTTGCGTCATCATCCGGAAGAAAGAACTTTTCCGAAGCTTTTCCAGGTTTCTTTCCACGTGTTCTTTCCGCCTGTAGGTACAGATGACCAGCGAAAGGCTGACCCGTTCGCCAGGCGGACTTTCCGTCCTGTATTCCGCATGTTCCAGAACAGTTTCGCTCTCCGCCTTCAAATTGAAATAAATCACGCCGCTGCGGATATTCGCAGGCAGTTCAAGTTCGACTGTCCCCTGACCGGGATCCTCCCCGTAGCGAACCTCCTCTACTGCCATTTCCCGGCCGCCGTCCCGATGGATCAGCGCTATGGTTCCCCTGCCCTTCAGGCGGCAGCGAAAGCGGATCGTTTCGACTGACGTATATTTTTTCCATGCCCCGACGTCCAGCGCATTCATATAGGTACAGGAATTCATCTCCTGTCCCGCCTGCAGGAACGCGCTGCCGTCTTCCGTATGAAGCGCGCCGGAATTTCTGTAATAGATTTCCGGATCGGCGCACACCTCGTCCGGTACCAGGCAGGTTTGCAAAATCATTTCCATCCCTCCCCAATGTCTGATCCTCTCTCCGCCATTCTCACTCCGCCCTTAAGAACGCCGGACAAAGCATCAGAACATACAGTCCGCAAATCATTTTGGAAGCGCCCGCCCCGGTTTGGGCCGGGGCGAAGCGTATTTCCCTGAAACCACACCATTTTCGTTACGTAACTGTTATCGTGTTTCCCAAAACTGATCAGGTTCTGGGAGAGGTTGCCGCAGCCGCGGGAATCGCGCTCATGGGCGCGCCTTTGGCAACGATGAATGTAACGTTTACGGCTCCGCCGAAAGCGGGAAGAGCGATCGCAATCGCTCCGTTGGCGATCACGACGGGTACCGCTACCCACGTGCCGTCCGCTCTCTGGTACAGCGCCTGTACGGTTTCACCTTCCGCCAGGGTCGCGCCGCCGAGGATATCGCTCAGCGCGAACGCCGCGGAGATGGAGCCGTTCTGAGCCACAGCTTCGCCGGAAGCCGTAGCCAGGCCGATGGTCATGTTGTTTACGATATTGAGGTTGCCGCTGGCGTCCGTTAAGGACATGGCAGCCAGGCCGGTGAAGTTCATCACCTTCACATCCGCGGATGCGATGGCAGCAGCCAGAGATGCCGCAGCCGTCTGCGCCTGCTCAGCCGTAGCCGGGCTGGTAACGATCGCTACCGCCGCAGCGTCCACAACCTGTCCGCTGGCAGTGGTGAAAGTGGTACCAGGAAGCACCGCGGACTTTTCGCTGACCGCGCTGGTCGCCTGTGCGGCTCCGGTCGTTCCGATGGAGGAGCTTACCACTACCTGCTGCACTGTTTCCTTCTGAATGGACGGGCTGGGAGCCGCCATCGCAGTCATTCCCATGGTGAGGGCCATGACTGCGGATAATACGATTGCCATTTTTCTTTTCATGTCAATCTTCCCCTTCCTGAAAATTAGTTCTTGATGTGTGTGGCTTCTATATATCAACAGGCGGTTTCCCGCTCTGCCAATACCTCAGTTTTCTTCATAAAAAATATCCAAAATCAGTTCATACAGCGCGGTTTCGTCCGGGTAAAATTCTTCGAACACTTCCCCCATCCGAACTTCTCCCTGCAGGGAATGGAAATCCTCTTCGGAGAAGCTGTAGGAAACCGCTTCTTTGGCGATGTGCACCGCTTCCTGCGCGGTGATGTCCGTCACCATGTAGGGGGTGATGGCCTGATACAGCGTCAGGGGGAGCGCAAGATCCTGTTTCACCGCGCCGACGGCCCGGGCGAGAAACGCCTGAAGATACGTCTTTTGCCGCTCCAGCCGGGCTTCTGCGCTCTGCGCCTGCTGCGTGTCCCGATATCGGATAAACGTGTAGGCGTCGTCCCCCATCAGGTGGACTTCCTGCCCCGTCACCCATCCGGTCTTATGGCGCTCTCCGTCGATCTCCATATCCGCTCCCGCCGCGGATTCCGGAATGATCACATCCACTCCCCCCACGGCGTCGTTGAGCAGCCCGACCACCTCCATATTCAGCGCGCAGTATCCGTGGATGGGCAGGCCGTAGAACAGCTGGCTCACCGCTTCCACCGTATTTTCACAGCTCTTTTCCATCCCGTCCCCGTAGGCGTGGGCCAGGGCGATCTGCGCCGTCTCCTTCCCCGCGTACAGCCCGTTTCTGTCATAAACCGAAATCTCCGTCATGGCGTCCCGGTTGATGCCGATGACGCTGATGCTGCGCTCTTGCGGATCCAGAACCGCCAGGAAGAGGGCGTCCGCCTGTCCTCCCGCATAGAGATCTTCCGAGCTCTCCATTTTTCCGGTCTTATCGATCCCCATGATCAGAAAGGTCATCCTGTCGTTTTGATAGGTATAGGTTTTTCCCTGATACCGCAGCTGACCGGTGCCGGGAATTTCCGACCCGTCCAGCGAGGCGCTGAAATTCATGGATTCCGGAACGGCCTCCTGCTTTTGCGCCAGCCGCTTTTTGCCCTGGTGATCCAGAATCCCCAGCGCCGCCAGGGCCGTCGCGCCAGCCAGAAGAAAGATCCCCGCGACTGCGGCCAAAGCGGTCAGAACCTTCCTTCTGGGGCTCCATCCGCGCAGCTTTCTTCTCTTTTTCCTTTTCTTCGTCGCTCGATTCATTTTCTTTACCCCGAAATCAGAACGGCCTGCACCAGGTATCTCCTGTCCTCTTTTCCGGTCACTCCGGTGGACAGGGTGATGATTTTGTCCTCTTCTGTCACGGAGACGGAGCCGTCGATGTACGCGTCCATGGCTCTCTGGGAAAAGACCGTCTCCAGATAAGATGCAAAAATGTCCTTATCCCAGAAATCGTAGATTTTGATCAGGTGTCTGTCGTCGAACTCGTAGGCCGCAAAAATCTCGTAGGTCAGCGTCCGATCCTCCAGACGGATTTCCACGGTTCTGTGGGCGTCGAAGAAGTCCCTGTCCTGATACTGATGGAGCCCGCCAAACCTTCCCTCCACGTTCCGGCCGTAAATGACGGTATTGGGATCCGAAAAATCCTTCCGGTTGAAGTATTCCGTATAAATGCAGCCGCCGTCGTCCGGTTCCCCGTTTTCGTCATGGGTCAGGTAAAAGGTTTCGTCCTCCCCGGACTGAAGGATCGGAAAGCTCAGCCCGGTTCCCGGGATGGATATCCAGGCGTAAATGTCTTCGTTTTGTTTCTTTAATCCGGCGAGATCGGGGATCTCCTCCGACGGATCCGACGCTGCCGGAGTTTCCGGCGAACCGGCCGTCTCCCCGGCTTTCACATTTTCCGCGGATTCCTCAGTTTCTGCGGATCCCGCGGCATTTTCCGAAAACCCTTCAGTCCAGGTTTCCGACGTCTCTTCCGGCGCGGCTTCCGACGTCGGCGTTTCTTCCCGGTTCGTTCCGGATTCCGCGGACGCTCCCGGCTCCCGCCCTCCCGAACAGGCCGCTGCCATCAGCGCCAGGGCCGCAAGAAGCCCCGCGCAGGCCGGCCTGACGAGCCGCGCCCTTTTCTTTTCGTCCGTTTTTCGTATTTTCTCCATCGATCTGTCCAACTCTCTTTCGTCTTCCTTTCGTCTTCCCTTCGCCGTTTAGGTCAGGACGCACTGGATGTCCGTTCCCTCCGGCAGCTTCTTTTTTCCGGCCATCCACAAAAACGCAGGGGCCGCCGCATCGCGGCCGCTGATCGCGCCCGCGTATTCCGGGATCCTTAAGGACTGATACAGGCTGCAATAGTCCAGAACGCCGGCCTGGATCCGCGCGGCGCGGCGCGCTTCCTCATCCGCCCGCGGTGCCAGCGCCTTCGCCTCATAATCCTCCCCGGCAAATCCCCGAAATCCCGGAAGCGGGGAAGAGAGTAGCCGTTCCATCACCACGTTATCCCCTTTCGCGGGGTCGTGCCGTTCCCACAGATCCCGGTTGTGCGCGGAGGAAAACGCGTAACTGATCAGCTTTCCCGATGCCAGCTGCGCCTCGCTCATATCCGGCTCCGCGTTGTGCGGGGTATTGGTTCCGGCCACGATGCCCGTGATGTCGCAGCCCAGTTTCCAGACCCGGTTGACCAGGTAATCCAGAGCCAGCGCGCCGCTCCCCGCCCAGCCGATGTCCACGGCCGCCGCGGTCCTGCATCCGGACAGCGCCTCTTCATAATATGCTTTCGCCTCTTCGTTCTGCTTTTCGTAATGGGCCAGCACCTCTTCCCACCGGCCGCACAGATAGTCCTTTACGACGCCGACGTTTTTATCCGTCAGCTGCGCCCGGGGATCTTCGATCCCGTCCAGAAGATCCTCCAGCTCCATGGTGGAAAAGATTTCCCGCAGCGTATAGCCCTGATTCACCTTGTGGAACAGAAACCGCCGGAAATAGTCCTGACGGTAAAAGCCTGCGGACAGTTTCGCCGCCGCCAGCCTGGACCAGAGGGCGTACCGCGTCCTTCCTGCCTTCGCTTCCTGCGGATAGAGCCGGTCGTACACCTGTTTTAGGATGTCCCCGTCCCTGGACAGAAAGAGGATTTTTTCCGTCCCCCGCGCCTTTGCGCAGGCGTGGATGAACTGGCAATAGCCCAGGGCAAAAATTCCACCGTAGACAAAGCCGTATTCGTAATCTTTATCGTAACAGGTCAGGCCGTTGTGCAGCCGGGCATTGACCAGCCCCCTGTAGATGCTGCCGGCCACCGGGGACATTTCCACGGCCCGGTACGCCTTCCCGCTTTCGTTGACGTTCTGATACCGGACGCTGCTCCAGCCGGCCCGCTTCGCGTTTTCGCCGTCGGATACGGGGTTGTCCCCGATGTGGACGAAGGAGCGGTCCGGCCCGAACAGCCGTTTTGCCGCTTCATACAGCCCTCCGTCGCTTTTGGAGCAGCGCTGCCCGCAGGAGACCAGACAGCCCTCCAGCCCGGTAAACCCGCATTTTTCCAGCATCCTGCGGATCTGTTTTTCGGAAAGGTACATGTCCGACAGGGCGATGATCCGTTTTCCCCTCTCCTTTAAGATCCGGAAGGTCTCCAGCAGATACGGGTTGGCGAAGCACAGCTCCTCCTCCGCCCTCTCTTCCGCCCGCATCCCTTCCTTCGCGCAGATCCCGGCTTCCCGTTCCAGCCAGCCGTAAATGCGGAAAAGATCCGTTTCCCGGTGCCCTTCCAGCCTTTCGCACTCCTTTCGGGCCGCTTCTTCCGCCCGCATCCGGAGGTTTTTAAAGTCCGGGTATCCCAGCCTTTCCCCTACCAGATAAAAGAGATCTTCCGGCCTGCAGACCGGGCGCAGCAGCAGGGTATCGAATACGTCGAAGGAAACGACGTCGAAGGGCTCCAGGCGGTCCGCCAGCTCCTGGGGGGATTCCCGAAGGGAGAGAGCGGATTCCGGCCCGTCGGGAAGCCTGGCCGCCGTCCTGCAGTCCGGCCCCTTTCGGCTCCGGGATCCCCCGGCAAGCCCGAAAACGCCAGCCAGCCCCAGCGCCCAGACGGCGTTTAAAAAGAGGAGGTACGCCCATGCCCGAAGGCGCTCCCGGGAATCCGTCTGCCCGTCCCGAACGTTATGATATTTTTCCCGTATCTCCGGCACCCGGTTGACCAGCGCGCCGTATACCCGCATCCTGAGCTCCGTCATCCGTTTCCTCTTTCTCCCGGTCCGCTTTCGTCCCGCCTTTATCCCGCCATTTTCCGGTAGGCTTCGCACACCTTCCTGGGATCTCCGATTTCCTTTAAAACCCCTTTTTCAATCCACACCGCCCTGGTGCAGTTTTTGATGATCGTATCCGTGGAATGGGACACCATCAGCACCGTGGACCCGCTGTGAATCATTTCCTGAATCCGCTTTTCGCTCTTTTTTCGGAAGAAGATGTCCCCCACGCTCAACACCTCGTCCAGAATGAGGATCTCTCCCGTCTCGCCCGCCGTGGCGATGGCGAACCCCAGCCGGGACATCATTCCGGAGGAGAAGTTTTTGATCTTCTCGTCCATAAATCCCTGCAGCTCCGCGAATTCCACGATTTTCTCGTAGTTCGCGTCGATGAATTCCCTGCTGTAGCCGATCATCGCCCCGTTTAAGTAGACGTTTTCCCGCGCCGTCAGTTCGGAATCAAAGCCCGTCCCCAGGGTCAGCAGCTGGACTTTTTTCCGGTCCACCGAAATGCTGCCCTCCGAGGGCTTCAACACCCCCGCGATCAGCTTCAGCAGCGTGCTCTTGCCGGACCCGTTGGTCCCGATGATTCCCACCACTTCCCCCTTCTGGATCTGCAGGGAAATATGGCGCAGAGCTTCCAGTTCATGATATTTATTCTGACGTTTCAGGGTCGCCAGAAGATATTCCTTAAAGCTCCCCGCGTTGACTTCGCTGATTTTGAACCGCATGCTCACGTCGTCGATGTTGATCACGGGAGCGCGGTACGGCGTTTTCTGCTGTTTTTCCATTTCCTGTTCCGCTTCTTCCACTTCTTCCTGCCAGCGCTTCCATTGTTCGTCCGTGGTCAGATCTTCCCAGAAGTCCTCGTCTTCCTCATCGTAATACCGGTTCTTCTTTCTGTTTCTGCAGATCAGGAAGACGGCGCATCCGGACGCCGCCAGCAGGGCGCACCCGATACAGGCGCTCAAAATCCGGACAGATACCATGCCGGAGACAATCATTTCCCATCCCATCCTTTTTCCGATTTCAGAGAGTCTGCATGATCCTGTTCTGACAGCTTTTGAAGACCAGGCTGCCCAGGGCGTACATCCCCGCGGCCCACAGCAGCATCCTGGCCCACTGCGCTCCGGACGGCCAGACCGCGTAGATCATCGCGTTTCTCATGCAGGCGATGTAGTTGTAGGCCGGATTGGCCTCGATGATGCGGCCGATGACGTCCGGAAGCTGTTCCACCGGGTAAAAAATGGCGGAGCAGTACATCCAGAGGCTCAACAGCACGGAATACAGGTATTTGATATCCGCAAAAAACACATAGGCCGCGGAGAGCAGGTACCCCATTCCCAGGGAAAATGCGGTGACGCACAAAAGGATCAGCGGCGCAATGACCATGGTGGGTTCCGGCCGGATCCCGAACGCCAGAAGCATGACGGCATAGGCGACGAAGGTGTAAAGGTAGTTCACCAGCGCGGTGTATACGCGCGCCACGGGAAAAATCGCCATGGGAAATTTCACCCGGGTCAGCATCACGCGGTTGTCCACGACGGCCGTCATGGCGGAGCTGGTGGCCCCGGTAAACAGCTGCCAGATCATCTGTCCGGTCAGCAGATACAGGGGATAGTTCTCGATGCTCCTGCTGAACATCTTCGTGAAAATGAAGGACAGCACCACCATATTCAGCAGCGGGTTAAGCACGCTCCAGAGGATCCCCAGATAGGACCTGGAATATTTCCTCTTGATTTCCCGCGCCACCAGCTGCCGGATGACGAAAACATACTGCCCGATCTGTGCCGAACGCTTCATCGCTCAGACAGCCTTCCGCCGTTTTCGATACCGGCCCTGCATTCCCGCATACAGCAGATATTTATAAAAAAGCGTTTCCGCTCTGTGCCACGCATACAATCTTCCTCCATACAGGCGGACGGTTCCTTCCATCCATCCGCTCTCCTTCCGCGTTTTCCCCAGCGTTTCCAAAAGGATCCGGGGGATCAGATGCTGGGCGAAGAGCTGTCCCTGCGACAGCCTGGCGGCCAGCGGCCGCATCCTTTCCTCCGTCGTGTCGTCCGAAAAGGAAAGGCTGCCGAAAAACAGGCTCTCCTCCCGGGACGGCGCGGACATCAGGCTTTTCAGCAGCGGGAAGACGTCCAGCTCTTCCCCTTCCGCCCAAAGGCGTTCTTCCCACAGCTCCTCCATAGCGTCCATATAGGCGAAAAACCAGTCCCTCATCTCTTCGATCCGCCTGCGGTCCTCTTCCGCCCGCTCCGTCCTTTTCGGGATCATCCGGATCCCGTTGTTTTCATATCCAATCGTCATTCCCTGCGGCGCGGTGAATACGCATTCGAACAGGCAGTTCGAAAAACGCGCCTTTTTCCCGATTCCAAGACCGGGCGAAAAATAAAAAGCATGGTAATCTTCCTCCTTCGCTCCCTTCGGAAGGTCGTACAGGCCGAAGTAGCATCCCTGCACCCCCTCCCGCTTTCCGGCGCTGTGCAGAAGGTTGTTCAGGCTCTCCTGCATGGATCCGATCCAGCCGCTGTCCACGATTCCGTACGGAACCTCTTCCAGAAGCCCCTCCTGTTTCAGGTAGGCCACGGCGTTTGCATGGGTCCGTCCGGCGTGCAGGGAAGCGAGCCTTCGAAATTCCATGCACTCAGCCAGCGGCAGGCGCAGCGCCCGGATTTCCTTCCCGGAAAGGACGCCGTCATAGCCTTTTTGAGGCCGCAGCAGCGCGGCGATCCTTCTCCCCTCTTCCTCCGTCAGCCCCGCCCGCTTCATCAGCCCGGAAAAGCTCACCTCCATGCCGTTTCTGCAGATCCTGTCCAGAAAGGCCTTTTCTCCCGCCAGATCCTGTTCCGGGATCCTCCAGGCAAAGCGGGAAGCGTACAGGTACCGGCATTCTATGGGAATGTTCCTTTTGCGGCAGATCCTCCGCGCCATTTCGCACATCAGGTATCCGTCCCTGGACAGAAAATACAGCCTGCGCCAGCCCAGCTGTCCGGCGCGCCGGATGACCCAGCAGAGGAAGGCGAAGAGAACCGGCCCCAGCACAAACGATACGGCGGCCGCCCCGTCCCGCCGGACGGCTTCGCCCTCCTGCGGCATGGCATATGCCCGTTCGGAGACTTCAAGCAGTCCTGGCGTCCTTTTCAACCGGCTTTTGTAAGCCCGCAGTTTTCGCGGTTTTTCCCAAAAGCAGTCGTGATCCTTCGTAAGATTTCGATTCAATTTCAGCCGCCTTTCCCGCGAACTGCCGGTGTTTTATGTACATGAGAAGCCAGACCGGAAGCAATCCCGCCGCCACCGGCCGCATGGTATACAGCCAGGCGACGGGGCCGTTCATTCCGAGATTTCTGAAATTCCTCCGGCGGATTTTCATTTCGTCCACGCGGTACCGGAATTTTCTTTTTTCGTAGCTCCCCCGGTCCTCCCGATAGCAGAACAGGCTCTCCTGCATGTTGTACCCCGAAAATCCCATGGCGTACAGCCGCATGAAAAATTCATAGTCCTCGCATCGCCAGGTTTCCCGGGACACATAATAGCCGCCGCTCATCCGGTACGCTTCCAGGCGCACCATGACGGACGGATGGATGAACGGGGAGAACGGGAGGAAATCCCTCCGTTCCGGCTTTTCCGGCATCCTGCGCGCCCCCCACGTCCCGTTATCGTCGATCAGATCCGCATTGCAGCCCACAAAAGCGTATTGCGGGTTCTCTTCCAGAAAGCGATACTGCTTTTCGAACCGGTCCGGCTTCGATCTGTCGTCCGCGTCCATCCTGGCCACATATTTTCCGCGGGCCAGGCCGATGCAGGCGTTCAGGGTGGCCGCCAGCCCCCTGTTCTCCTCGTGCCGCAGCACGCGGATCCTCCTGTCCAGCGCCCTGTATTCCTCCAGATATCCCGCCGCTTCTCCTTCCGAGCCGTCGTCGCAGATAATCAGCTCCCATGCCGTCATGGTCTGGGCCAGGATCGAAGCCACGGCCTCGTCCAGCTGTCTTCGATTGTGCTGGTTATAGACTCCCATCACGACCGTGATCAACACATCCGCACTCATTTCTCCACCCCTGTATTTCAGTTTGCCGGGCCGCGGCCGCCTGATAGACCTGGCGCATCACGTTTCCGGTTTCTTTCAGACTGAAGGACATCGCCCTCTTCCGGTTTTCCCTTCCGGTTTTCTCCCGAAAAAGAGGATCGTCCTTCATGCGGCGAATCGCGTCCATATAGCTTTTGGTACAATTCCTGCCGCAGACGATCCCGGTCACGCCGTCCTCCATATATTCGCGCGTCCCCCGGCAGTCCGAGGTGATGAGCCCGATTCCGCAGGACATCGCTTCCACAGCCGCCATGCCGAACCCTTCCCTCCTGGAGGGAAAGGCAAAGCAGTCCGCCGCAGGCAGTATTTCCTGAATATCTTTCCGGTACCCCAGCAGCTTCACCCGCCCGGTCAGCCCCTTTCGCGCGATCAGCTTTTCCAGCCTCTCCTTTTCGACGCCCCTTCCGCAGATCCCGTAGCAGAGATCCGGGTCGTTCAGCCTGTGGATGGCGCGGATAACCGCACGGTGGTTTTTATTGCGGTTGAGCTCTCCCGCGGACAGGATGAGAAAACAGTCCGGTGGAAAACCGAGGTCCGATTTTCGTTCCCGCCGGCTTTGCCATTTTGGCGAAAAGCGCTCCGCGTCCAGCCCCACTCCCGGGATTTTCCAGACGCTTCCACCCTTTCGGATGGGAAATTTCCTCGCCCGCTCATAATCTTCTTCGTTGATCGCGATCAGGAAATCCGTCAGCCGCGACAAAATCCGCTCCACCGGATAGAACAGGATCCAGTTCTTCCACGGGGCATTCCTGTAGAAATGAAATCCATGGGCCGTATAGACCATGACGGCGTCCGGCGCATAAAGAAAACCGGCGAGCCGGCCCAGAACACCTCCCATGGGATTGTGACAATGGATCAGGTCAAAGCGTTCCCGGCAAAGCAGCTCTTTCAGTTCGCCGAAGGCTTTGATGTTTTTGAAAAGGCGGGCCGGCGACTTTTCGATGGAAAAGTGATGGACGACGATCCCTCGCTTTCGGAAGAGAGCTCCGTCAAATTCATACACCGGCCGGTTAAAATTGGAAGCGTAATGTACTTCATATCCCATTTTTTGAAGGATGGAAACGTTGTGAAGTTCGAACTGCGGAACGAACCCGCTGATTGTCGTAATGATCAAAGCCTTTTTCATGGTTGCGCTCTCATGCCTCATGGGTGTTCTTTTGCCGGAAGAGATATTCCAGTTCGCAGTCCGGAAACAGCGCGTTCCTCACCGCGACCGCTTCCTCGTACATCCAGTCCGTCTTTCCTTCCGCTTTGGCCGTAATCGCGCTGTCTTCTTTTCCCAACAGAAATGCAATTTCGTGAAACGTAATCCCTCTTTTTTTCATTTCGTTGATCAAGTTGCTGCAATCGATCTTAACCATTTCAACCTCATATCTACAATGCGGAATTCCATATATTGTCATTTCGTACTTTTCTGTGCTCTATGTCACTCTATGAATTGCATTGTATCGTAGCTAGTAAAATAATATTGCATTATATCGTAATTGTCAAGAGTTTCTCCGTCACCGTTAAGTTACCTGCAGCACCGCGTTATAATTCGGCGCAATTCCATAGTGAATCTTCGAAAAAAATGCTATACTAAAGCGCAGGGGGATATTTTTGGAAGACAGGAGTTTTACCCATGAAAAGAAATGAAATATTGAGGGAACTGATGCGCCAGAAGGGATTGAGCACAGCAGATATCGCCAGGGAAACCGGGATTCCCTACACGACCGTAAAATCCATTTTCGACAGGGGCGTCGAAAAGTCCAGCTACGGCTCTATCTGTTCCATTTGCACAGCCCTGGGAATCACCACGGATGAGCTGGAACTTCTGGCCGGGGAGCTGGCCGAAAAGCGGGATGGGGACAGGGGGATGTCCCTGGAAATCCAGGACTTTTCAGAGGAAGAACTGAATCAGCTGCAGCACTATATACGCTATCTGAAATTTTTGAGAAAAAAGGACTGATTCCTTCCAGAAAAACAGCCGCGCCGGCGAAAATCCTTTCGGATTCTTTCCGGCGCGGCCGTTTTGGTCGCTTCCATTCGATTGTCAAATCCTGTTCCTTTCCCGATGGCGCGGGGATTCAATCCTCTTCGCCGGAATCCAGACCGCCCGCAGCCTGAGCGCATCCGGAACAACCGCTGCACCCGCAGCAGCCCCCTCCCTTCCTTTTCCTCCGATGGCGCCGGACCAGAACGAAGATGCCGTATCCGGCCACCAGCGCCAGAACAATGAGATCCGCCATCCCGACCGTCCCCTTTCTTTTTTGTTCCTATTTTATACCCGTACGGCGCCGTCTGTACAGACGATCTCAAAAATTTCCTACAGCGCCTCCAGCCGGGAAGGTCCTTTTTGCATCAGAATCTTCCATAAAACCAGTCCCGAAACGGCGAACAACGCCGTCATCGCCAGACAGAAGGCCTCCATCCCGATCCGGTTCCCCACCAGAACGTACAGCCCTGCGGACAGGGCCACCAGAATTATGGATCCGAAGCAGGCGATCATGGCGGAGGCGGACTGCTTGATCACCACCGTATCGTTGTCGCAGTCCAGCTTGGGGAAGTGAAGATTGAGCGCCAGGCCGGCAACGGCCAGAAATCCGCTCAGCGCCAGGCCGGACAGCGCCATGCATGCCGCCCGCGCCGGCGCCATTTCCAGGGCGAACGCGGAAAGGGCCGTAAAGACCAGCGTTGCCGGCCAGGCGAGGATCAGGTTCAGGCAGGCTTTCGCTCCGAAGAGCGCCGAAGGCTTCAGCGGCGCTTCCTTCAACAGCCAGATCGTCCTGCCTTCCAGGCTGATGGAGACCGCCGACGGGTACACGGTGGTCAGCAGAAAGGCCATGCAGCCCAGAACGACAGGATCGGCCGCATCGTGTCCTGCAATCGAAACCAGCGGGGCGATCTGATCCCGGGCTACCGCCATCCAGATTCCGGCCGCCAGCAGAAGGAAGACGCCCATGCCGGCATTGAGCAGATAGGCCGTGGTGGAAAAAAGACGTCCGACCTCCTTTTTGACCATGGCTTCAAAGGGTCCGCGCGCTCCCACCTTCGTCAGGCGGTAGTCGGTGCGCACCAGTCGGGACTGGAGGCTGGACAGGATCTTCTGATACCGGGTGGAGAAGAGCCAGGTCGCGGCCAGAAAGGGCAGGACGCACAGCCCGAGGCTGCCCGCCAGCGCCGCCCAGTTTCCCTCCATCCCCATTCCCAGCAGCCCAATGGGTAAAAGCCAGGTCATGAACAGCCTCCTGGCCTCCTCTTCGTGCTCCAGCAAAAGGGTGCCGATCCGGTTGATCTGCATGCATCCGATGATCAGCCCCAGAAACAGGAGGATGGAAATCAGATTGGAAACCAGAGCCCGGCGCTTCATCCTCGCGCTGGCCCAGGCGATGGCATAGCCGCCCAGGGACGCCAGCAGGGATGGCAGAAAGGGGACGAACAAAATGGCCAGCGCCAGCCGCAGAAAGTAAAGGGGATCCGTCCGGCCGCCAAAAACGAAACCGGCCGCCCCTGTGGGAATCATCCAGAGCCCGACGAACAGAAGGTTTTCCAGATAGAGCGCGCTCATCCTGGAGAGCATCACCGCAAACGCGCTCACGGGCATGGAGAGGATGAGGTCCGTATCCTTGCCCCCGAAAACGATTCCGCTGGCCGCAAAAAAGGTGAAGACCAGGCTCACCGCCACCGCAAGCAAAGTCATCAC
Source organism: Candidatus Eisenbergiella merdigallinarum (assembly GCA_019119355.1). Lineage (GTDB taxonomy): Bacteria > Bacillota > Clostridia > Lachnospirales > Lachnospiraceae > Gallintestinimicrobium > Gallintestinimicrobium merdigallinarum. The sequence continues at coordinate 125,455 of DWXE01000026.1, read as the reverse complement.
GGGAATCAGGAAATCCACAACGCCGGCTTCCTGCAGCAGCCCGCCCATCATCCAGCTGTAGAGCCCGGAAATGTAGAGGGCCAGGAAGGCCATCAGCCCCATGGCTCCGGCCACGGTGACATTCCGCTTTTTCCCCTGTCCCGTAGCGAACGTATGCAGCATCTGCCGAAAACTGACTCCCACCAGCAATTTCAATTCACGCATCTTCCTTCCCCTCCTGTGCCAGCTCCAGAAAGACGGTCTCCAGGCTCTCCTTCCCCACGATCTGTTCCGTGGGCCCCTCCTCCACCAGCTTTCCGCCGCGGATGATGGCGATCCGGTCGCACAGCTTTTCCGCCACTTCCAGGACGTGGGTGGAAAACAGGACGGACCCTCCTTTCTCGCATACTTCCCTTAAAAACTGCTTCATCACGAAAGCGGCCGAAGGATCCAGCCCCACGAAGGGTTCGTCCAGAATGAGCAGCCTGGGCGCGCGGATCAGGGCCGAAATGAGCGCCAGCTTCTGTTTCATGCCGTGGCTGTATCCCGAAACCGGGCTGCCCAGCACGCCCGTCATCTCAAAGGCGTCCGCATATTTCCCGATCCGTTCGGTCCTCACGTCCGCAGGAATCCGATACAGATCCGCCACGAATTTCAGATATTTGATTCCGCTCATGAAATCGTAGAGCTCCGGATTATCCGGCAGAAACGCGGTGACGCGTTTGGCCTCCACCGGTTCTTTGTGAATATCGTGTCCGTCTATGAAAATCGACCCTTCCCGAAAATCCAGAATCCCGGCCACGCAGCGCAGCGTGGTGGTCTTGCCCGCGCCGTTGTGCCCGATAAATCCCGTAATCTGTCCGTCCGGGACCGAAAGGTTCAGCTGATCCACAGCTTTCCGGTTCCCGGTATAGGATTTGGAAAAATTCCTGATCTCCAACATGGCTTTTCTCTCCTGTCCGCCGCAGCAGCGACTTTTGTATTATTGATTTAGTACAATTATACAGCAGTGCCCGCACGGTGTCAACGGGGATTTATTTTCTTTACAATCCCTGCCGAATGAATTATGATTATGGAAAAGAAACAGGAGGGATGACTATGTTAAAGGTTGGTATTCTGGGGGCCGGCGGCATCGCTTCCGCCATGGCCAAAACCATCTCGCAGATGACTTCTGCCTGCAACTTCGCGGTAGCCAGCCGCGATCTGAATAAAGCGCGCGAGTTCGCCGCAAAATGGGGTGTGAAGAAGGCTTACGGATCCTATGAGGAAATGCTCGCGGACCCGGGCGTGGATCTGGTCTACATCGCGACGCCCCACTCCCATCACTATTCCCACGCCAGGCTCTGCCTGGAGCACGGCAAGCACGTCCTCTGCGAAAAGGCCTTCACCGTCAACGCGGCCCAGGCCAGAGAACTGTTTCGCATCGCAGAAGAGAAACGCCTCCTTCTCACGGAAGCCATGTGGACCAGATTCGTACCCATGCGGGGCACCATCAACGAAGTGCTGCGCAGCGGCATCGTCGGAAAGCCCTGGCTGCTGACCGCCAACCTGGGATATATGATCAGCCATGTGGAGCGCTTAAAGGAGCCCTCCCTGGCCGGCGGCGCCCTTCTGGACGTGGGCGTCTACCCTCTGAATTTCGCCGCCATGGTTTTCGGGAATGATCCCGTCTCCATCAAAGGCACCGCCGTTTTGACGGATAAAGGAGTGGACAGCCAGGATTCCATCACCCTGCAGTACGCGGACGGCCGGATGGCCGTGCTCAACGCCACCATGCAGGGAATGAGCGACCGCAGGGGCGTCATCGACTGCGACAACGGCATGCTGGAGATCGTCAACATCAACTGCCCGGAGGAGCTCCGCGTATACAACAGGGATCGCATCCTCATCGCCTCCTATCGCGCTCCAAAGTGTATTTCAGGCTACGAGTACGAGGTGGAGGCCTGCATCCGCGCGCTGGACGCGGGCGGCGTGGAATGCCCTCTGATGCCTCACGCTGAGACGGTCCGCATGATGGAGTGGATGGATGACCTGCGCGCCCAGTTCGGCGTCAAATATCCGGATGAAATCGAAAAGCTGTGAAAGGGACAAATGAAATGGTCGTAAACGAATCTGCGGAAAATTATCTGGAAACGATACTGATCCTGAGCAAAAGTCACCCTGTGGTCAGATCCGTGGACATCGCGGAAGAAATGGGATTCAAAAAGTCCAGCGTCAGCGTCGCCATGAAGAATCTCCGGGAAAAGAACCACATCACGGTGACCCGGGAAGGATTCATCTACCTGACGGACAGCGGGCGGCAGATCGCCGAGATGATCTACGAACGGCACGAACTTCTGTCGAAATGGCTCATCCGGCTGGGCGTCGATCCGGCCATCGCCGCCAGGGATGCCTGCCGGATGGAACATGTGATCAGCCCGGAGAGCTTCGCCGCCATCAAGGATCACGTCCGACAGTTTGCCGAATGACGCTGAATCATCCATTTTGATTTTCCAAACATTCAGGGGCAGGTATGGCTCATGCGAGACGCGAGCCGTGCCTGCCCCCGGTTTTTATTTTTGTCGTAGCCGCTCAGCCAGCGCTTCCAGCTGCCGTTCCACAAAGGATCTTTCATCGTTCCCTTCCTCCGCGGTCCTGAGAACGATCCTGGGACTCATGCGGGCGAGCCTTTCGTTTTCCGGATAGGCGTCGGAATTCCTGCCGCACAGCAGCGTCAGATTTCCGCCGGATTCCCCTGCCGACCAAAACAGGTCGTTCCTGCTCCCTGCCACCGCTTCCGGATCCCCAAAAACGGCTTCCAGAGAGGCCCGGGACTGGCAGGGAAATCCCCCTTTTACCGGATCCAGCCTTCCTTCTATCGCAACTCCCCTGCCAAATACTTCCGGATGATTCAACGCCAGCTTGCATGCGCCATACGCTCCCGTTCCGATACCGACAACGGTATTTTTCTGCGGATCCCTGCTCAGAGGATACAGGAAACGGAAAATTTCAACGCATTCCCCGGACAAAAACGTCTCGTTTTTCGTTCCCCAGGCCATATCCGTACACAGAGAATGCCCCGCTGCCGGCGCGATGACGAACAGCCTTTCTTCCACCGCCAGTTTTTCCAGAATATCCGTATGCCGAAGCAACCCGTACGGAGAATCCCCGTCCTCATGGATATACCAGACAACCGGAAACGAATTTCCTTCCTGCAAAGCCTTTGGCTCCGGCGCGAAGATGCAGGCTTCAAAAGTGCCCGACAGGCAGACGGACAGCGCGTTGACTTCTATATATGCCATCATTCTTCCTCCATTTTGAACGTGTTTTTCAGGGGAATCCAGCGGATGAATTCTTCGATTTTCCGGTTGCAGTACTCCCAGTTATGCTTTCCATGATCCCGGATGTCGACGAAGTCCAGCCCCATTTCGTGCATCGTATCCGCATGTTGATAGTTATCCACCGCTACCGCATCTTCCCGCCCGGTGGAAATGTAAAACAGCGGCAGCCTCGTCCCTTTCTTCAGATGCTGCTTTAGCATATACAGGTTATCGTCCGGCGTATTGCGTCTGTCCTTCGCGGAGCCGAAGGCCGCCAGCATGGTCCGGAACGCTTCCGGCGCAGGATCAGTTTCATTTTCCCGCAGTCCGATCTGATCGATTTCAAGTTTTACCGGAGTTTGCGGAACGATGCCCACAGGGCCCGAAAATACGCCGCAGGCCGCAAACATTTCCGGCTGCTGCATGGCCCATTTAAAGCTCCCGTATCCTCCCATGGAAAACCCCGCCACGAAGTTATCCTCCCGCTCCTTCGACAGGGGAAACAGACTGCGCAAAAAGGGAGGAAGTTCCGTGGTGATCTGGGAAAAATAGCGGTAATCTCCATGAACCGTATCCATATATCCGGAATAATAGGCGCTGGGCATCACGACCGCTATCCCTTCCTGCGCGGCGAACAATTCCACCGCCGTATAGCGCTGCCAGTCGGAATAGTCGAACCCTCCGCCGCACAGCAGCCACAGAACCGGATATTTATATCCGAAAGGTCTGTCAGCCAGGGAATAGCCCCACTTATTTTCCGGAATAATCACATTGACTCCCATTTTCATATTCAACTGCTCTGAATGGTAGATGATTTTATGAAGTGCCATGTTTTCCTCCTGTCATGCACGTCCCGTTTCCTGTTCCGGCAGGGCTGTTCCTTTCAGAATGTCCTTCAGCAGCCAAGCCATATATCTGGAAATCTGCGCATCGTGGTCCGTGACATACAGAACCTGTTCGCAGGACGAAATGCGCAGTCCGCAAATTCTGGTGCAGAACCATTCCAGAGAGACAAAAAGTTTCCGATTCCTGTACAGCGCCTCGCACAGCATGCTTTCCACCCGATTGTCTATCACGCAGCCGATGCTCCCTCTTGCGAACTGCAACGTTTTTCCGTCCGGCATGTTCAGAAAAACCATCTTCCCCTCTTTTTCTTCCCGGTATTCCGCCTTAAAAATATCGGCAAGAAAAATCAGGGGTACGCAGAAATATTCTCCCCGCACGATGGAATCTCCGTTCAGGCCGTGATATTTCAGCTTTTGCCATAGAATCGCCTTTTCTCCCATTTCTTCCACCCTGCCGCTGACCCAGGCTCTGCTCTCTCCTGCAGTCACAGCGATGGCGAAGCTGTCCCCCGTTCTTTCCAGAATGGATTTTTCATGGGTGATGGTCCCGTCCTTTTCTTTTCTTGTTCCAGAAAACAGATAATCCCACACCCATTGCGCGTCATCGAAGGTCTGACCGTGATCCCGGTTTTTGACGTCCCGCAATACCGTGTCCGCCCGGTCTCCCGACCAGAACGCGTAGTTGTCTTCCCGCTCTATTCTGATTTGGGGAAGCCCTCTGCATCCGTTGATCCGGTTCCAGTAAAGACAGTTTCCCAGAACCGTATCATGATCGTCCGCCCCATAATGAGGAGGCACACGATCCCATTCCAGCCGGGATTGCCAGATGTCCATGGCCCCTCCGCGGTTGACGGGATTTCCCTCTCTGTCAAACAAAAGATTCAGGCTGGTAGGACAGCCCGATCCCGCGGCGCCTGCCAGAAGATGTCCGAGATATCGGGCGAACTGGCTGGTCATGGCGTTTCCCATGGACATTCCCTGCATGAAGATCCTGCCTTCGTCGATCCTGTATTTTTCCTGCATCAGGGCGATCAGCGCCGCCACGGCCTTTACGTCGTGATATTCTTCTACGGAACCCATCGGCGGATTCAGCGGCGGCACTCCGGGCATTCCCCTTATCATCAGGTCCATCTTCTCCGGATCGCACTCGATCATCCACATCCGGTTGGCATGAGCGTTTGGAAATACGACGATGAAACCTTCCCGTTCAGCCACCAGGGTCCAGGACGTATAAACAGCCTGTCCCCATCCCGTCATCAGCCCTCCGTGCATGGACACGACCAGAGGGGTCTTCTGATCCGGCCGATAAGTAGAAGGCACATATTCATACCACACATCCTCCAGCCCGTCCGCCAGATACCCTCTGTATTCTTTCAGCCGGGCGGGATAAACCTGCGAGTTATTTCCGTTTTCGTTGACTACCATATCGCTTCCCCGAATGGCTTCCGGAAGGTATTCCCGGTTGGCGTCGTTGGGTTCTCCCGGCAATATGACGATCTGTTTTTTCTCTCTTCGTTTCATTTTTCCCTCTCAATCCGCGGCGCCGGAAAGGATTTCTGCCCTGGCATGTCGTACCAGCCAGTTGTCCTCTTCGTTCAGCCGCAGCTTCATCGTTGTCAGATACAGCCTGCCCTGCTGCCGGCGTTCAAACCGAATTCTGGTTTCCGCCCAGCTGTTGAGCCAGTGCAGCTCGATTTCCAGCGTGTCCGCGTTCAGGAAACGGGCCGTGGCGCAGTACGCGCACAGGCCGGGGAACACGGTTTCAGTCTCCCTTCTTCTCCAGACCCCATCCATGGAAGCGGTAAAAACAAATTTTTTGTCCACCGTCAGGACACATTCATGTTCCCCTGTACGCAGCTCGAATTCCTGCATTCCCCCATTCCTGTATCCTGTTCGAAACAGGCGGAAGAAATCTTCTCCTCCGGGAGGCGCAACGGACATCCATGGATCCGCTTCCCCTTCCACGATTCTGTACGTCCCGCTAAAATCCTCCCCGATCCGGAGGGCATTGGCTTCATCCGCCGGAACGGCCATCCGGTCCTGCATCTTACGGAGCTTTTCCCATGCCTTTTCATCCTCCGGAATCGGATCGTCCTGAACGTGATCCAATAGACATTCGTAGACCGTATCCAGGGTTTCCTGAGGGCCATATGGCATCATTGCCCCTTCGTGGATGGATACAACAACCCCCTTTTTCGGCCAGATAATCCCGTATTGCCCCTGTCCGCCATCAAATCGATACACGCCGGGCCTGCTGCAGGCCCAGAGCTGATAGCCGTATCCACATCTTCCGTCCCTTTGCTCCGGCGCATCGGGATTCGGGGTTTGAACGCTCAGGGCGTCTTTCACAAAATCCGGATCGAGGATCTGTTCCCCTCTCCAGTTCCCCATATTGCAATAGAGCATGGCCAGCCTGAGATTGTCTTCCGTGGTGGCAAAGGTCCCGGGCTCCGCATCGATCCCGTTGCCGAATTTCAGCCATACGAACCGTTCGCCGTCGATTCCGATTTTTTCGAACAGCCGCGGCGTCAGGTATTCTTTCAGATTTTCTCCCGTTTTTTTTAGAAGGACTGCTCCCAGCAGAAAGGAACCGGAGGAATTGTACAGAAACCGGGTGCCCGGTTCATACACCACCGGCGTTCTGAAGTAGTCACCGATCCAGTCCTGCGTTACGGGAGGATGCTTTTCATGTCCGCTGCTCATGGTCAGGACATGGCGTATCGTCACCCTTCGCATAAAATCCGTAACATGAATTCCTCTCTCTGCGATTTCTCCGGAAAACAGATCCACCATCCGTTCTTCCAAAGACAGTTTTTTTTCTTTCAGCGCGATGCCGATGGCTGTGGCCGTATAGCTCTTTCCAAAAGAATGATTGCTGTGTACCAGCCGCGGTCCATAGGGATGCCACCAGGTTTCCGCGAAGACCTTTCCGTTTCTGGCAGCCATAAATCCATTCATATTCGTCCGTCCGTGCATCAGCCTCCTGATGCAGGTTTCCACCTGACCGCTGGAGATCCCGGCGCATTCCGGGCTTATCCTCTCCAGCTGGAATTCGTTTTTCTCCATCTTTTTTCTCCCGTATAAAAGCAAAAGAATATCAGCGCGCAGAGCATGATGATCCCGCACAGATCGAATAGAACCCTGTATCCGGCAAGGCCGGCCAGCTGTCCCACGATCAGGCCGCCCGCCATGGGGCCCAGTCCCTGACAGATATCCCCGCCCAAATAGTATGTACTGGTTGCCACGCCGCTCTGTTCCAGGCCCACCTTCTGAATACATCCCGCCTGAAGTGACGGCTGCGCGGCTCCCTGCCCCAGAGATCGAATGATGCCCGTGAGCAAAATCAGGGGCAACGTCGAAATTCTCCCCAACAAAAACATGGAGCTCGCAGTCAGAATCATTCCGGGAATCACCGGAAGGCGGATTCCCTTTTTGTCCATCAGCTTGCCGGAAACCGGTCTCATCAAAAACAGCACTGCGGCGCATACGGTAAAATAAGCGCTGATCTGACCGATTCCCAGCTCCTGCGCATATAGAACCAGATAAGAGGCGATGATCCCATTGATCAAAGAATAGCTTCCCGCCATCACCGTAAAGGGCAGGGCTTTAGGGGTGATCAGATCGCCGGGACGGATTTTTCCCTTTTGTTTCGGCAAACTTTTACCGCAACCCTCTTCCCTGAACCCGCACAGAATTAAAAAGGCGATGGCTGCCAACGCGGCTGCCAGCACAAAGGCCGGTTTCATCCCCATCAGATCCGATATCGCCAGACCGATCCCTGGGGCCACTGCGGAGCCCACCACCATTCCCAGGCCGAGATATCCGATTCCTTCTCCCATTCTGGAAGGAGGGATATATTTTGAAGCCAGAGAAATCTGCACGGTACCGCCGATGGCGAATCCGATCCCATTGATGATCCGAAAAAGGATGAGCAAAGAAAGATCCGTTGTGACGGCGAATCCCAGAATTCCCGTTCCCAGCAAAATATTGCTCCACTTTAAAAGGGTCACATTATTCACCCGATCCGACATAAGGCCGCTAAACGGCCTGCAAAACAGAGAGGTTATGGAAAACAGCCCCACCACGAAGCCCGCGAGCGCGATGCCGATTCCGATCTCCACCAGATAGCTGGATAATATGTTGGAAATCATGTAGAAGGAAAAGGCGTTTAAAAAATTGATCGTCAGAACCATTAAATAGTGACGGTTCCACAATGTTCGATTTTCAGACACGTTTTATCGTCTCCCATCATTCCGCAGGGGCGCCGCACAAACCGACGCCCCCGCGCAAATTCTTATTCCTTCGAAGCCAGCCACTCATCCAGCTGCCTTTGCTTTTCGGCGATGATTTCATCGATTCCCGCGCTTTTCAGCTGTTCCTGAAATTCAGGAAGCGTCGTTTCGATATCGGCCTCCGCGTACATCAGGGGCATATAATATTGAGCTACGATGTTGGAACAGGCCGCCACCTGATCTGCGACGGGACTGGAATCGAACTGGAAGCCCAGGGCCAGCGATTTCTTCGCTGACGCATTTTTTTCCCGCATCCGGTCATAAAGGTCGGCGGGCTCATAATACCAGCTCTCGCAAAGGGTAATATTGGGCCACAGCGCGGAAGCGGCGCATCCCCATCCGGCATCCCACAGGGTTTTCCCTTCCGGGAAGGCCATCTGTCCGTTTTCGTCCAAAACATAATTTTCCCCTTCGATCCCCATTCCTACCAGCTGTGCAGCTTCGGCATCCGAATACAGCACGTTGAGAACCCGCATGGCTGCCGCAGGATCCTCGCAGAAGCTGCTGATATGCCACATGTAGGTCGTAACATCGCCGCTGGTTGCAAGCGGTTCCGAAAGGGAAGTCCCATACAGCTCCAGAGCGTACTGTACTTCCGAACTTTTTCTGCCGATTTCCGTATCCCAGTTATACCCGGGAGTTCCATCCACGATCCCGTACTGCAGATTGACCAGCGTGGCATCGGAATTGCTCATGGGGTCCGGACTGATGAGGCCGGCGTCCTTCCACTGCTGCACATGCTCCAGGAAATTGAGGAAATAATCGGATTCATAATAGTTTTCCACCGTCGTGCTGTTGGTGGGATCGGTCAGGACTCCCAGAAAGTTGGTATCTCCCAGGTAGTCGATGTCCTTGGGAATCCAGTAGGTCTGGGTGGAACCGGGAATAAAATATTTATCCGGAGAGGCTTCTTTCATTTTGATCATGGCGTCCGTCAGGGTATCCAGATCATTCACCCCATTCCAGTCGATCCCGGCCGCGTCAGACGCTTCTTTAGTCACCAGATACAGATTTTCACAGCTCCAGGCATAAATACTGGGAATTCCGTACAGCCCTTCCCCGATTCTGGCGCAGTCCAGATATTCTTCATAGCCTTCGTACTGCGCCAGGATGTCCGCGCCGTCCGATTCCAGCAGATCGTCCAGGGCGATAACCTGTCCGTTGGCTACCAGGTTGCTTTCCGATGTATACCAGAAGGAATTGAAAAGGTCGAGTGAATTGTCCCCGCCCGTCAGCATCAGATTCATCTGGGTCGCCAGGTTTCCGAATTCGATTCCGATCAGATCCACCTCGGCTCCGGCTTTTTCCCTTAAAATTGCATTCAGCTGCTCTTCGATCTGCGTCTCCAGGGAAACATCGCCGACGATCAGATAGCCCATCCGGATGACCGGATATTCGCCCTCCCCGGCATCCGCCTGATCCTCCGGGGAGGCATCCTCCTGTTCTGCCGAAACGCTCTGCTGACCCGCATCGGCGCTTTCCTCCTGCTTCGGAGCGCCGCAGCCGGACAGCATCGCGGCAATCATCGATACGGATAAAAGCAGGGATACCAGTTTCTTTCTCATGTCATTTCCTCCTTTTTCTCATTGTTGTCGCCGGATTTCATCCCGGCATCGTCTTTTGCTCCTTCATCCTAGCAGAGGGAATTTGTCCTTCTCTATCATTTTTCTGTCATAAATCATCGTATTTCTAACAATCATCTCCTCCGCTTTGTATAATCTGTCACTTTCTTTCTCCCAAAATCCGATTCCAGCCAGAAAAGTGACATATTATTTCAGAAAAGCGATAGAGAATTTATACCGTGTGATGATAATGTTAGTGCAACATCATTCAGGAAAGATACCCGCATCAACCATCGAAAGGAGATCTCCAGTCTTATGAAAAAGAAATCAGGGGCTTTGAAGAAAATGAAACGATTTCTTCCGTTGTACATCATGCTTTTGCCCGGCATCCTTTATCTGATCATCAACAACTACATGCCCATGGCGGGACTGATCCTCGCTTTTAAAAAGGTAAATTATGCCGTGGGAATTTTTGACAGCCCCTGGACGGGGCTGTCCAATTTCAAATATCTCTTCGGCACGAAGGATGCCTTTATTTTTTTCCGAAATACCATCCTCTATAATCTGGCGTTCATCGTATTCGGGAATTTCATGGGAATTTTTACCGCCGTCGCTCTGGACTGTATCCGCAATAAATTTTTTAAAAAGTTCAGCCAGGTGGTGATTCTGATTCCCTTCCTGTTGTCCACCGTCATCATCAGCTATATCGTTTATGCCTTTTTAAGCGGAAACACCGGTTTCATCAACAATACGCTGTTTCCTCTTCTGGGAATGGAGGGGATCAGCTGGTACAGCCAGGCAAAATACTGGCCCGCGATCCTGATCATCGTCTATCTGTGGATGACCTTCGGATACAACTCCATCCTGTACTACTCCACGCTGATCGGCATCGACAAGACGTTCTACGAGGCTGCCGTCGTAGACGGGGCCGGAATTTTCTCCCAGATACGCTACATCACCATGCCCTTCCTGAAAACCACCGTCATCACGCTGATGCTCATGGCCGTAGGTCGAATCTGCTATTCCGATTTCGGGCTCTTTTATCAGGTTCCCATGGACAGCGGGCTTTTATACAACGCTACCCAGACCATCGATACCTACGTGTATCGGGCCCTGCTGGAACTGAACGATATTGGCCGTTCCACAGCTGCTGGCTTCCTTCAGTCCGTGTTGGGTTTCATCTGTATCCTGATCGCAAACATCGTCGTATCCAGAATCGATAAAGACAGCGCACTTTTCTGATTATCCTACGCACAGGAGGTTTTCCATGATTTATAGAAATAAATGCTTCCAGCTCTTCATGCACCTTGTGGTCCTGTTCCTGGCTCTGGCCTGCATCATTCCCTTTCTTCTTCTCTTTTCCAGTTCCATTACGTCGGAAAGTTCTCTGACCGTAAACGGCTATTCCCTGATTCCCGGGGAAATCAGCCTTGCGGCATACGATTTTTTATGGACCACAAAGGATTCCATCCTGCGGGCCTACGGAATGAGTTTTCTCATTACCGCCACGGGCACTGCGGCCAATCTCATTTTGACCTTTTTGTTCGCCTACCCCCTGTCCAGAAAGGATCTCCCCGGAAGAAGATTCATCTCCTTTTTCCTCTTTTTTACCATGCTGTTCAATGGTGGATTTGTCTCCACGTATCTGATCTATTCCAACGTGTTCCATATCAACGACACGCTGGCAGCCATGATCGTCCCCTACCTTTTGATGAACGCCTTTTATGTCATTATGGTAAGAACCTATATTATGTCCAACGTGCCCGATGAGGTTCTGGAAGCCGCCAGAATCGACGGTTCCAATGAATTTCAGAACCTGATCCGCATCGTGATCCCCATGTCCCGCCCCATCCTGGCCACCGTCGCGCTCATGTCCGCCATCGGTTACTGGAACAACTGGACCAACGGCGTCTATTTCATCACCACGAGAACCGATTTATACGGCATACAGAATTTCCTGAATTCCGTTATGAACAACGTCACCGCCCTTTCCTCCCACTCCACCGGGCTGAGCAACGCGCAGCAGTTCCCCAGCGTCAGCATCCGGATGGCGCTGGCCGTAATCGCGGTAATTCCCGTTTTGATCGCGTACCCTTTCTTTCAGAAATCTTTTGTGAAGGGCATCACCATCGGTTCCGTAAAGGGTTGAAATCATTATGAAAAATGGAGGTAAAGATGAAAAAACCGGAAAACAAAATCATGCTGATCGCTTATGCTGATTCCATAGGGAAAAACTTAAGGGATCTGGACCGGATCCTGTCGGAAAAATTTCCCGGACTGTTCGGCGGGCTGCACGTACTTCCCTTCTACCCCTCGTCAGGGGACAGGGGCTTTGCGGTAATCGACTATGATACGGTGGATCCTTCCTTCGGCACCTGGGAAGATATCGACCATCTGGCCGACCAGTATTATATGATGGCGGATTTCATGCTGAACCATGTTTCCATCCGCAGTCGGGAATTCCGGGACTATATGGAAAAGGGCGATGAATCCGCCTATCGGGACATGTTTATCGACTGGGACAAATTCTGGCCTCCGGGTCGCCCCAACCGGGAAGACATGGACGTTTTGTACCGCCGCAAAGAAAGAGGGCCCTATCTGACCTTCACGCGCAGGGACGGCAAACAGGTGCGACTCTGGAACACTTTTTTTGAAGAACAGATCGACATCGATCCCCGTTCAGAGGCCACCCGGGACTATTACGAACGAAATCTGAAACGCATCGCATCCCACGTGCCCCTGATCCGGTTTGACGCCTTTGCCTATGCCTCCAAACGCCCCGGCACCAGCTGCTTTTTTGTGGAACCGGACATCTGGGACGTTTTGGAGATCGGCATGGAGCCTCTTCGGGAAAGCGGCACGGAAATACTCCCCGAAATCCATGAAAACTATACCATTCAGATGAAAATGGCAGAAAAAGGGTATTGGGTCTATGACTTCGCCCTCCCCATGCTCCTTTTGCACGGTTTGAAAAGCGGGCGTACCGACCGGCTGATCCACTGGCTGAATATCTGTCCCAGAAAACAGTTCACCACCCTGGATACCCATGACGGAATCGGAGTGGTAGACGTGGCCGGGCTGTTGTCCGCGGAAGAAATCGATCTGGTCAGAACCGACGTGGACCGTATTCTCTCGGATGCCAAACCCTATATCAAATTTCCGGGCATGATAAAAACCAGCGGCAAAAAAGCACAGCTCTACCAGTTGGGATGCACCTATTACAGCGCCCTGGACTGCAACGATGACGCTTATCTGCTGGCCCGCATCGTACAGTTTTTCGCTCCCGGCATTCCTCAGGTCTACTATGTGGGGCTACTGGCGGGGAAAAACGACGTGGAAGCCCTAAAGCGCGGCGAAGAGCTCCGCAGCATCAATCGCCATACTTTTTCGGAAGAAGAAATCGATAAAGCTCTGGAATCTCCCATGCTGCAGCGCATGTATGAAATCATGCGTTTCCGCAACTCCTATCCTGCGTTCGGCGGGGAAATTTCCATAGGACATTGCGGGAAAGGCGGAGCTCTTTCGATCACCTGGACGAAAGAGGGCGCGCAGACGACGTTGACTGCTGATTTTTGCACGAAACGATATTCCATCCGGTATCGGGATACCCGCACGGGAGAATGGAGGACTTTATGACGGATCTTATGAAACTGATCATGCTGGGACGCACAGGGAATTTCGGCCTGGAATATACCGGATTTTTTCTCAACACCGGCGGCTTTCATGCGGAAATATCCCTTTCCTCCTGCTCCTGCCGGACAGGTTCCGGCGCGTCCGAACAGGATCATCCCATCTTGTCGCTGGAAAAAACACAGGAAGGGCTGCTCCTTTCCTGCGACGCCTTCCCCGCTTCCGCTCCATTTTCCCTGACCGCGGTTTTGGGAGATGAATCCAGAACCTTCACCGCCGCGGACATTCTGTCTACCGAAATCGAAGGGCTGGATCCGTTCGAGGCTCTCGAAGAAAACGGCGTCCTCTACCGCCTGTATTCCCCCGCTTCCTCTTCTCCAAGGCCCCTCCTTTTGTTTCTCCACGGAGGCGGGGAATGCGGTTACGATAATCTGAGTCAGATGACGGGTACCCTTGGGGCCATCCATCTCGCCCGCTCCTACCCCGATCTGTTCGTTATGGCTCCGCAGGCCCCCGGCAGGCTGTCGGATATGATCCCCGACAAAAACGCCTTTTACCAAAACACGTTTTCCGGGTTTCGCCAGCCCGAAGGAACCGGCTGGCACCGGGAATATCTGGCAAAAATCTGCGATATTATCCGGAGGCTCGTTCAGTCCGGACGGGTGGACCGGGATCGGATTTATGTGACGGGGCTTTCCATGGGCGGCGCGGGAACCCTGCGGGCTCTTTCCGTGGGCGCAGGGCTGTTCGCAGCAGCGGCTCCCGTCTGCCCTACCATGACTCCCGAAACCTACGGCATTCTCTGCTCCCTGACGGATACCGGCCTTTGGATTTCCACCGCCTATGCGGACCATACCCTTTACCGCCACAAATATCTCGTGGACGCTGTCATGAAGCTGAAAGACGAGGGAAACCGTAACGTTCACCTGACCCTGTACGCCCCGGAAGAACTGGAAAAATACGGGATCTCTGTGGATCCGGGCATCTCTCTTACCGAAAGGCTCTCCCAAAATCACAATTCCTGGATTTTAACCTATCATAACGAGCACGGCATTCTGGACTGGCTGATCAGCCAGCATAAATGAGGAGGTCTCCATGTCTGTCCTGACTTACAACTTTGAAAGCCATTATCTGAAAAATAATCATGAAATCGCGGTCATCCTCCCCGATAAGCCCCGGGAACTCTCCTGTTCCCAATTCTATCAAAGCGGGAAAAAATATAAGGTCCTGTGGCTGCTCCACGGAACCTTCGGGGACCAGACCGACTGGATTCGCAAAACGAATATCGAACGATATGCGTGCCAGCGGGAACTGGCGGTGGTTATGCCACCTGCCTTAAATTCTAACTACTCCAACTGGGATCGCTGCATGATGGGCTATTCCATGTACGACTATCTGACCGAAGAGCTCATGCCCATGGTTTACGGCTGGCTTCCCGTATCCTCAAAAAGGGAGGACAATTTTATCGCAGGCCTGTCCATGGGCGGCAGGGGAACCATCAAATACGCCGTCAATCGTCCCGAACTCTTCGCGGCTGCGGCCGTCCTCTCCGCCGTCCCCGTAGATTTTTCCCGGATCAGCCCGAAAAACCCCTGTCCCTTTCTGGATCCGCAGGAGCCCCGCCTGAAAGCTGTTATCGAAAACGCCGGCGGGCTGGAGGCTTATATAAATTCCGAAGAAAACGTCTGGGCGCTGATCGACCGACAGGCGAATCAACATGTCCTTCCCCGCCTTTTCTTCGCCTGCGGCGAAGAAGACAAACTGCTGTACTCCAACTTTCGGGCTTTTAGGAGCCATTGCCTCGATCTGGGGCTGGAGACAGAATGGTTTTCCCTTCCGGGTTATGGACATGAATGGGCTTTCTGGGATATCGCGATCCAAAAGGCGCTGGATTTCTTCGGCCTGTCGTTACAGGGAGGGAATCCCTTTTAAACCGGATCCGTATCGCTTGTGAAATGGAGGAAGAAATGAGTTTACAGATCAACGACCGGCTATTCTGGCCGCAGGGACGGACGAAAGCCGTCACTTTCAGCTATGACGACGGCGTCAGCCAGGACGTCCGCCTGATTGAATTCTTTAACCGCTACGGGGTAAAGGGAACCTTTAACCTGAATTCCGGGCTGTCCGGCTCCCCAGGGACGATAAGCGCGGGCGGGAAAACCGTCCGGCACGATAAACTTCCGGACCGGGATATGATCCGGATCTATGCGGGTCACGAACCGGCTTCTCACGGCCTGTTTCATTCCTGTCTGTACGGAATGGATGTCGCCAGATGCACCCGTGAAATTCTGGACTGCCGGGCTCAGCTGGAAACCATCTTCCGTGTTCCTCTCACCGGGTTCGCCTATGCCTTCGGGGCATGCAGCGATACCATAAAAAGCGCGCTGGTCTCCTGCGGCATCGCCTATGCGCGCACCATCCGCTCTACCCGGTCCTTCGATATCCCACAGGATTTTCTTCTCTGGGATCCCACCTGTCATCACGACGACGTACAGCTTTTCTCCCTTGCGGACCGCTTTTTATCGGATGAACCGTTTTTTTCCTTTTTCAGTCCGGCCAAACTCTTTTCCATCTGGGGACACAGCTATGAATTCGACCAGAACGATAACTGGGATCGGATGGATTCCTTCTTACAGAAAATCTCCGGGCATTCGGATGTCTGGTATGCGACCAACGGAGAAATCTGTGCTTATGTCTCCGCATTCAGAAGCCTCATTTTTTCCGTCGACAGCCGGTTTGTATATAACCCCACAGCCGTTCCCGTCTGGCTGGGCGGAATGTTCGGTCGGGAAACAGTGAGAGCGGATCCCGGCCAATGTACAAAGCTGATCCCTCCCGTCGAGATTTAACCCTCCGATTTTCTCTTTCGGTACTCGGATGGCGTCATGTTCTCGAACTTTTTGAACATCTGCGTAAAGTGGGAAAAATTTGTATATCCCAGTTCCAGCGCCACCAGGCTCACGGGAATTTCGGAATGATCCAGAAGATCCTTCGCCGCGTCCACCTTCTGCTGCATGATATAATTTTTGATGTTCTGTCCGGTTTCCTTTTTGAACAGCTTTGTAAAATACTCCGGACTCAGGTGCACATGATCCGCTACTTCCCTGACCGAAAGGTTGTTGGAAATATGATCCAAAATATAGATTTTCGCCTTCTGGATGTCGTCCTTTGACGGCGCGCAGCCTTTCGCCGACTGAATGGCTCCGGTGATATGGCAAACCATAAAGCGCAGCGATTCCACGTCCCGGAACGCGTCCATGCAGTCGTTATAACCGTAGTCGTCCGTAAACAGATCCGCAATATCGATCTGATTGTCCCAGGCACAGTTAAAAAACAGCTGGATCAGCTGCTGATGCAACTCGCACAGCACGCTGAAATTCGTTCTATTGACGGATACGATGAAGTCCAGCCAGGAAAGTATGCTGTCCCTTGTTTTTTCCAGCTGATTATCCTTTAACAGACGCTGCCAGCGCTTTATATTTTCGGAAATATCCAGGGAATCCTGAAAAAAATGTTTTTCATCCGTCATATAAAGGCCCGGCTTCTTGCTCACATTATTATCGATATATCTGTGAATCCGTTTTACCTCGCTGCGCAGTTCGGAAAACAGGGAGCACTTTCCCACATAGCAGGCCATCTCCGTATCCAGGGACTGCCCTACGACTTCGTAAAACATCTGAAAATCCGCGTTTTTGCAGGAAAGGAGGGAATCATCGTCACAAAAGAGCAAAATTACGAATTGGCGGGAACGGTTCAGAGCGATCAGCGCTTCTACAGGTTCCGCAATTTTTCCCGAACGCAGGCTGTCCAACAGGCTGTGACGGATAGAGATATCATATAAAACGGACTCGGTAGCCTTGCTGTAGGAAAAAATATCCAGGATGAGAATCCTGATCCGGGAATGGTCGTCCAGGTGGTATCCCATCTGCTCCAGCACGAGAAGCGACTGATTGACGTTCTCCCTGTTTTCCGAAAACAGATTATTGACGATCCGGTCGCTCATCTCGGGCTTATGCTTTTCGTAAATCATGCCGTAATAACAGAGCGTGTTTTTTCTCCGCTCCGATTCCAGCCTGTGAACCGCCCTCCTCAGGCAGGCCTCTATTTCGTCATAAGGGGCTGGCTGCACGATATAGTCGAAGCATCCCAGCCGAAGGCTTTCGCGGGCGTACTCGAAATCAGCATGGGAAGTCAGCAGAATCCGGATGACGTCGGGCATGGTTTCCATCACCCACTGGTTCAGCTGGAGTCCGTTTTCTTCGGGCATCTCGATATCGCAGAGCATGATGTGGATTTCATTGCTCATCAGGATATTCCTCGCCTGAGCCGCGCTGCTGGCAGTGAAAACCCGATCGATATTCAGTTCCCGGAAGCGAATTCCTTTTTCGATCCCGTTTATCACGGAAATCTGGTCATCAATCAGCAACAGATTCATAGCGTTCCTCATCCAAAGTCTCCCTCTTTTCCAGGGGAAGGCACAGGAATGTACAGGCACCTCCTTTGGCTTCATTATAAAAAGCGATCTGAAAATCCGTCTTGTATATCAGCTGCAGCCTTTTTTTCAGATTAGCGATACCGACGTGCTGCTTTCCGTAGATTTCCATCTCCGGAGCGTTGATTTTTTCCAGAACCTCCTGGCTGTAGCCCACGCCATTGTCGCTCAACCGGATTCTCATATAGCGTCTTCCTTCCCAGGTCACCGCATCGATCTGGATCAGAAAACGTAGAATTTCTTCATTTCTTCCGTTGTATTTTACGGAATTTTCCAGAAAGGTTTGAATGAGCAGCGGCGGAATCCTTTCTTCCAGCAGCGTTTCGTCTATTTTCTGAGTAAGGATAATCGGCCTGGAACGGTCCAGGAGTACGATATTATAGTAATGATTGACTTCTTCCAGCTCCGCTTTCAGGGTAACGAGAGCCAGCGTATTATGGAAAATGTAGCGCAGATGGTTGGAAAAGGCGAGAATCATTCTCTGCATCCTTCCGTATTCCTCATTTTCCATCATATTATACAGGCTCTTGAGACAGTTTACAAAAAAATGAGGTTCCGTTTGAAGCTGAAGATATTGGAGCTGCGCCTGCTGTTTTTCCTGCTGTCTGGTCAGATTTTCCCGTTCCAGGCGGATTTTTTGCCCGGCCAGGCGGTACAGGGCATCGTTGATCTTCTGAAGCTCCAGGATTCTGTTTTCCGGATCCAGCCCGCTCAGATGTTGATCGGCGGAATGCTGTTCCAGAAACTCCGAAACGGAAGCGATCCTGTCCAGCGGGTATACCATCACTTTGCGGAACGAATGAAAAATAATGAGAATCAGGATAAAAACGACGATCCCCGACGTCAAAATGGTCAGCAGAGGAAAACTTGCGGATCTCCATAAATATTCCGTTGGCATAATGCAGCATATGTTCAGCGAATCCTTCCCAACGTCTCTTGTCTGTATCAGATAACCGTCCAGAAACGAAAGAAAGTGTTTTTCTCCAGCCAGCTGTTCTTCAGCGATTCCCAGTTCTTCCAGACGGCGGTTACCCGGCAAGACTTCTTTTCCGCTGTAAAAGAGCACGTCGAACTGTCCGTTGTCCTCCGCCGCCCTGCTCTGAGTCACAAAGCGGTCCAGATCGATAATGGAACAAAGGTAGAGCCGATCCAGACGGCAGGTGTACATCAAAAACGTGCGTTCCCGATCCACATATACCTGCCATTGGAAAAAGTCGTCGCTGCTGCCGCTGCGCCAGTATTCCCTGATCCGCTCCTTCAGTTCGTTGCAGGCGATGGTATCTGCAGGATCGTACCCCGCCCCAAACCTGGAAACGGATATCTTCCCATCCCTGTCGAAGATAAAAATGGCTCCGTAGTAGGGAACGGCATGATTCACCAGGCTGCGCAGTTCATACTCGTATTCGGGTTTCCTCCCTTGCCGGTACCGCCCCTTTGCCAGGGATTCAAAACTGTAGTTATCGGCGTAAATGTCCTGATGAAAGGATGTCAGATTTTCCAGCTCCATCTGGAGTTCGGACAGATAAATGTTCAGAACCGTGTCATTCATGACCCGCATCTGCTGTCGGCTGTTGAATACCGAATAAGCGCCCACCGCGATCAGGCTGCACACCGTGATCAGCATCAGCAGTCCGAAATAAATACACAGCATATGGTTAAAAGAGTATTTCCTGCGTGCTTTTTTTAATTCCATGTGTCGTATCCTCATGTAGGAAGCCAGGCTGCGAAATACAGAAATGTAATTTCTATTGTAACTTTCATAGCAGGAAAAGTCAAATTGCCGTCACTGAAGAAAAAACGATTAGAACAGCGCAGAAAGGAAAATATCATGGATTTTAAGAAATTGAAGTCGTTTCAGGATTCCCTGCAGGAAACTTATCACATTCCCGCCACAGATTGCCAGATTACCTGGAACCATAAAATTGTATATCGCCATATGACCGGCCACTCCGATCTTGCCGGCAGCCGTTCAGTTTCACAGCAGGACCTGTACCGGCTCTATTCCGCCACAAAGGTGATTACCTCCACGGCAGTCCTTCAGCTGATGGAACAAAACAGGCTGGATCTTTACGACGACATAAGAAAATATCTTCCGGAATTTACCAATCTGAGGGTCGCAGACCGGTTCGACATGCGCTTTCCAATCCAGTGGCCCGATGAAAAAACACCCTGTCATCTTGCCCATTCCAATATCCGTCTGATCGATCTGTTGTCCATGACCGCAGGGCTGTCCTACGATACGCAAAGCCCTTTTTTGGCGGAGCGAAAAAGAGGAAGCGGCAATCAGGCCACTACCCGCGAAATGATGTCCGCCATCGCTCAGATGCCGCTGATCTACGAGCCGGGCACCCGTTGGGGATACAGCCTCGCCCACGACGTGCTGGCAGCCGTGGTGGAAGCAGTGTCCGGGATGCGCTTCGGACAATATCTGCATGAAAACATTTTTTCTCCTCTCGGGCTCAGGGACTTTACCTTTCTTCCGGACAAGAGGCAGGAAGGGAGACTTTCCGCCCTTTATGCCGCAGATTTTCATACAGGCGAATTGAAACCGGCTTCCCCGGAGATGGCGTCAAGCTTTCAGTTTACCCCGAATTACGAAAGCGGAGGAGCCGGCCTCATCGGAACCGTTTCGGACTACAGCGATTTTCTGGATGCTCTGTGCAACGATGGCATTGCCAGAAACGGTGCCCGTATTCTTTCTCCGGAAAGCATAGACCTGCTTTCCACCAATTATCTTACCGGAAGGATGCTGGAGGATTTTCTGGCAACCGGGAAAAAAGGATACGGCTATGGTCTCGGGGTGCGCGTGCTGATCGACCGAACCGCCTCCCGGTCCTTCCCGGGAGAATTCGGCTGGGATGGGGCGGCCGGAGCCTACGCCCTGGCGGATCCCGTCAATCACATCAGCATTTTTTATGCGCAGCATATTCTGGGCTTTCCCGCCGTATACAGCGAAATTCATCCCCGGATCCGGGATCTTGCATACGAAGGGATGGGGCTATAGATCCAATTTTTGGCATACGCCAAGGGGCCAGGAGCGATCTTTTCGCCCCTGACCCCCAGATTCAAAATCCGTAGCCGCTCAGCCAGCCGACGCGGCCAGCTGCTCTCCCAACCGCCTGCATTCCTCCAGGCCATTTTCATCCGGCGCGTACTGGCAGATGACGCCCTCTCCATTGAGGACAACGGCTCCGGCGGCGCTCATGCGGTCCACCCAGTCCCGCATCCACTGACCGTCTCCCCAACCGTAGGAGCCGAACAGCGCGATCGTCTTTCCGGCCGCGAATCCCTCCGCTTCCGCTACGAAGGGTTCCATCTCCGTCTCCTCCAGCACTTCCGCTCCCATGGCCGGGCAGCCCAGCGCAAAGCAGGCCGCGCCTTTGAGCTCCTGTGCGGAAACTTCGGTCACAAAGCGGACGTCCGCCTCCTTCCCCGCCCTCGCGATTCCTTCGCCAACCGCCTCTGCCATCGCCTGTGTGCTCCCGGACTGAGTCCAGTACGCTACGATAATCCTGCTCATTTTTCCTCCTTATCCCGCCGCCCTTTGCGGCGCATCCGCTTTTCTTTGCTGTTCCCGCGCTTTCTGCCAGATTTCCTTCAGCCTCAGCACGTCTTCCCGCTTATGTACCAGGAATACGGCCAGATCCGTCGCCCGGTCGAAGGCGGCAAAAAGCCGCCGTTTTTCCTCCGGCCTTTCGTAGACCTTCCAATATCCCGTATGAGAGCATTCTTTTCCGCCCTTTTCCACGAATCCCCTCACATCCTCCGGCGGATAGCCCAGAAGAAGTCCCAGTTCGTGCGGAAACGGCATTTCCCCCTTCCCGTGGGATCCCATCTTCTCTTCCAGCTGCCGGAGCACGTCTTCGGGCCGTTGGGAAGGATATCCCGCCCGCACCATCATCCGGCGCACTTCCGGCATCGTCAGCCAGCGCTCCAGTTCCTCTTTCCGATAGAGGAGCAACACCGACTTTTCGCCGTTACGATACAGACGGCGAACCAGGATTCCCGTCCCCCTCAGGCGCCTCATGAGATGAAGCAGCCATGCGTCCGGCACGATCAGCAGATTCGATACCTTCAATCCGGCCAGAAACGGCGCGCACTGCAAAGCCAGCTGCAGGGAAAGGTCTTCCTTTTCCATCCGCTGCAAAAGGCGGAATATCTTCTGACTCAATGGATCCTCCTATCTTCCGAAAGCCTTCGCTCCCGGATATGCCGCGCTGCTCCAATCCCTCCCGTACCGCCGGAGAGGAATGCCTCCGCTCCGATCGCCTTCTCTATGGTCACATTCACCATCCTGTCGGGCTCCTTTCCCAGGATCCCCGCCCGGCAGGGCCGCCCGCCGCGCATCCGCATCGCGCATCGGATGTGGAGATCCATGACATATTTCGCTTTAGTTAGATTTAACTAACTATAGATAGTTTATATGAACTTTCTGGAAAATGCAAGCTCTTTTTTACAGACATGCGGACAGCCCGGACATTCGATTGTCCGGGCTGTCTCTTATACAGGATTCTTTTTCTTTTGTTCTGCCGACTGTCGGATCCTTTCGGCCACATAGGATTCCACCTTTTCCCTGCTGGCGTCCAGCACGATGGAGAATTCCTGGAACAGATTGTCCTGAGCCGTCTTTAAGTATCTGGAATCCATGACGGGGAGCTTCTTCCCCTGTTCGATCCTGGCCCGCCTGCGCAGCTGGAGCTGCCGGATCAGGGACAGCATCGCCTCCGCGTCTCCGTGGTTCACGGCATCCCGATAATGCGCTTCCCTTGCGCGGTCGTCTCGGATCCACTCCTCTTCCAGCTCCGGAATTTTCCTCAGCAGGTCCCTGGCTTCGTCTTCCGAAAGAAGGGGGCGCATCACGCTTCTGCTCCCTTCGTGCTCCACGGGCGTAAAAATCGTGCTCCCCGGATCCGACACCAGCTGCATCTCGTAATACAGCCGGTCTTTGGGAATCCCCTCCATATTCAACGTCGTCACTTCCCTGATCTGGCAAACGCCCTTGCACCCGTAGATTACATAGTCCCCTTTTCGATACATAGCACCCTCTACTTTCTGTCACCGACGCGGTGACCTGCCGGATAAAACCGCTCCAACTTGCCCTATGGTACTATTATACCCCAAAAATGAGACTTCCGCTAACGAAATTTTCAATTTCTGTTCATCTTTGTCTACTATTGCGCATATACAGGGAAATTTCTTTTGTGCATAACGCCTTTCGGAATCAGTTTTCCTTCTTCCTGCCGGTGAGTCTGGACATGATCAGGACCACCAGCAGGATCACCAGGCTGGCGGTGAAAATGCCCAGCATTCCCTTCCACATGATTTCCAGTGCGATCATAAAAACTTCCATGCGATCCATTTTCGTCTCCTCCTTCTCCCATCGACCTTACAGAAAACGGCTGACCAGGTTGATCACCAGGCCGCCCGCCACAACGGATGCGATCTGCCCCGAAACGTTGGCCCCTGCGGCGTGCATCAGGATCACGTTGCCGGGCAACTCGGTCTGCGCGATCTTCTGAACCACGCGCGCCGACATCGGGAAAGCGGAAATGCCCGCCGCGCCGATCATCGGGTTGAGCTTGTTCTTCCGGAACAGATTCAGGATCTTGGCGAAAACAACGCCGCCGATGGTATCGAATACGAAAGCGACCAGGCCGATGATCATGATCAGGATCGTTTCGGGTCTGACGAACTCTTCCGCGCGCATGCTGAAAGAAATCGTAATGCCCAGAAGCAGGGTGATGAGGTTCGCCAGATCGTCCTGCGCCGCCTGGGAAAGGGTCTTTAAGACGCCGCATTCCCGCAGCAGGTTGCCGAACATCAAAAAGCCTACCAGCGCCACGGAGGAAGGGGCGATGAACCCTACGATCACCGTCACCACGATGGGAAACGCGATCCGCATTCCCTTGCTCACGTTGCCGGCGTGATAATCCATCTGAATGCACCTTTCCTTTTTGGTGGTCACCAGCTTGATGGCGAAGGGCTGCACGATGGGCACCAGCGCCATATAGGAATAGGCCGCCACAGCGATGGCTCCCACATAGGCCGAATCCAGCACCTGGGAAACCAGAATGGACGTAGGGCCGTCCGCCGCGCCGATGATGCCGATGGACGCTGCGTCCTTAATGTCGAAGCCCAGCAGCGCCGCCACGCAGATGGCGAAGAAAATGCCGAACTGGGCAGCCGCGCCGAACAAAAACATCACGGGCTGGGACAGAAGCGGCCCGAAATCGATCATCGCCCCGATGCCGATGAACAGAAGGATCGGCATCGCTTCGGATGCCTCGATCCCCACTTCAAACAGCCACTGGATGATGCCGTGGGTCTCCACGGTCCCCTGTACGACCTGATCGATAACGCCGCTCATGGGCAGGTTCACCAGAATCGCGCCGAACCCCATGGGCAAAAGCAGCGAGGGCTCATATTCCTTTTTGATCGCGAGATAGATGAGCACGATCCCCACCGCATACATGACCAGCTGCTGCCAGGTCACATTTCTGAAACCATCCAATAGAAACTCCATAATCTCCTCCTTTTATCCGTATCAGTATCAATACCAATATAAATGATTCGCCTTCTTCTGTGTTGTTCAGATTCCGTTAAGAAGATGCCTTTTCCGGCATATCCGCCCTCCTCTACAATTTCAGAATCAGCGCCAGCACCCGCTTCGCGCAGGCGGCCAGATCGCTCCTTTGAAGTTCCCCGGCCTCCAGCGCCGAAAGCAGCGCCTCCGGCTTGCCCACGGGCATTTTCAAATCGTTGCCCGCCGCAACCTCTTTCCCGTGACTCGCGAAATTCCACCAGTCGCTGGTCACCATCCCGGCAAAGCCCCATTCCTCCCGCAGGATTCCGGTCAGCAGCTCCCGGTTTTCCGAGGCCCTCGTGCCGTTGATCACGTTATAGGAGGTCATGATCGTCCAGGGATCGGCTTCCTTTACCACGATTTCGAATCCCTTCAGATAGATTTCCCGCAAAGCCCGTTCCGACAGACGGGAATCGCTGTTTTTCCGGTTCGTTTCCTTGTTGTTGCAGGCGAAATGCTTCACGGACGCCGCGATCTGGCGGGACTGAATCCCACGCACCATGGCGGCTCCCATCTTTCCGGCCACCAGAGGGTCTTCCGAATAATACTCGAAATTCCGGCCGCAAAGAGGGCTTCTGTGGATGTTCATGGCGGGCGTCAGCCATACGCCGATGTTGTTCTCCTTCACTTCCAGCGCCCCGGCCCGGCCCACGGACTCCACCAGCTCCTCGTCGAAGCTGCAGGCCAGCAGGGTGGCGCAGGGCCATGCCGTCGTATCGACCTCGCATTCGGGCTCGATGCGCAGGCCGGCAGGGCCGTCCGCAGTCATCACATTGGGCACCCCGGCCTCCGGAAGGTTCCCGATGCCGAAGGTATTGGCCACCCCCGTATTGGGCTGTCCCCCCAGCAGATGAGCCAGTTCTTCATCCGACAGGCTGTCCACAAACGCGTCCAGGGAAACCGCTCCCTTAGCTACGTCTATCAGCTGAGGGCTTCTGGGAGGCAGCGCTCCCTTTTCCCAGCCGATCAGCCCGCCCGGGATTTCCTTTTGGGAGGGCACATGGGCCTTCACCATCTCCTCATCCCAGACAATCCTTCCCTGATTTCCGGTATAGGAGGCCACAGGCTCCATGGATCCGTCCGGGCGCAGCCGCTCTTTGAGCATGCGCGGAGCGCAGCGTTTCGTCAGACGGCTGACCGTCTCCGGCCGTTCCACGTTCAGGACGAATCCCGTTTCCCGCGCGCTGCGCACCGCATTTCCAAGATAGAAGCGATAGCTTCCCTCTTCCAGCACCCAGGCGGATTCGCACACCGCTCCCACATCGTCATAGGCGGCCAGGGAAGAACGGCTGACGGTCAGCCTCAGGCGCTGGCTCTCTCCCGCCTGAAGCGTCCTGGTCTTGCGAAATGCCTTCAGCTCCCGGGCAGGCCTTCCCAGCCGTCCCTGAGGAGCCGAAACATACAGCATGACCGTTTCCCTTCCGGCCCGTTTTCCGATATTGGTCACGCACGCGTCGAACAAAAGATCGTCCCCGTCCTGCCGCGCCTGCAGAAAACGGATCTCGAATTCCGTATAGGACAGGCCGTATCCGAAGCAGTAGTTGACCTTTTCGGCCGCGCCCGGAACCGTTTCGAAGTACCGGTATCCCACGTAAATATCCTCTTCATACGCCACATAGTCTTCGGACTCGTGAAAGGTTGGGCTGGAAGGATAATCCTCGAAGCAGGATGCGAACGTGTCCGCCAGCTTTCCGGAAGGATTTTCGTCCCCGCACAAAACGTCCGCTTCCGCCGGCCCGCCGGCCATACCGCCCTGCCAGGCCAGAAGGGCAGCCCGGATCCCGGTCCCTTTCAGCCAGGAAGTATCCACCATGCCTCCCACGTTGAGCACCGCGATCACGCAGGGAAATGTCGCCTCCAGCCGCCTCGCCAGCGCCGCTTCCTCCTGCGTCAGATAAAAATCGCTGTCCGACCGGTCCCAGTCCTCTCCGGAAAACCGGCAGACGGAAAACACCGCGGTATCCGTAAACGCTCTCGCCTGGCGCATAAGCTCTTCCGGCACTTCCGGCTCTCCGGTCTGTCCCGGCAGGACGCCCGCGCGATACTGCTCCCGGACGAACTCCCGGTAAAATCCGTTCAACGGGGCGAATAGCCCGACCTTCCCCTGGGCTTCCTTCTCCTCCATCCCGTCGATCAGGTTCTTCACCCACGCCACGGTCACGTCGCCGCTTCCTCCTCCGCCTTTGACGTAATCCGCGGAAGCCTTGCCGAAGAGCGCGATCCGTTTTCCCGGCGGAAGGGGAAGCGCCTCATTTTCATTTTTCAAAAGCACCATGCCCTGCGCCGCCGCTTTTCTCGACAGTGCGATGTGCTCCGCGCACCCCGTTGCCCGCCGTCCGTCTTCGCCCAACGGAAGCACCGGCAGGTGCGCGTATCGGTTCCATTTTTTCATTTGTAACCCTCCTGCTGTCTGATCCTGTATTATACCGACGCATCCATTATAGCAAGTTCCTGCGTTAAAATCCATACAAACAAAAGGGCAGTTTGACTTCTTTTTCAATCCATAGTAAAGTGGAAAAATAAGGAGGAATCAGAGATGCTTTGTATCAAAAATGCCACGATTCACACCGCATCCGATGCGGATCCCCGCGTCCGCACCTTCGTGGGGGACATCCTCATGGACGGGGGAAAAATTCTGGAAGCCGGCCCCGGACTCTGCCCGCCAAAAGGCTGCGCAGTCCGGGACGCTTCCGGCCTTCATGCCTATCCCGGCTTCGTGGAAGCCCACTGCCATATCGGGCTGGACGGGACAGCCATCGGCTATGAAGGACAGGATTACAACGAATATAACGATCCCGTCACCCCACAGCTGAGGGCGGAGGACGGGATCAATCCCTTCGATCCCGCTCTGCGGGAAGCCGCGCTGGCAGGCGTGACCTGTATCGGCACCGGCCCCGGCAGCTCCAACGCCATCGGCGGGACCTTCGCCGCCGTCAAAACCGTCGGAAAGCGGGTGGACGATATGCTGGTCAAAGCCCCCGTCGCCATGAAATGCGCTTTCGGCGAAAACCCGAAGCGCTGTTACCGGGATCATGGAATCAGCAGCCGGATGACCAACGCTGCGCTGATCCGGGAAGCCCTCTCCAAAGCGCTTCAATACCGTCAAAAAAAGGAAGCCGCCGCTTCGGATCCGCTCAAAAGCCCTGCTTTCGACGCGAAATGCGAAGCTCTGCTTCCCGTTTTAAACCGTCAGATCCCGCTGAAAGCCCACGCTCATCAGGCCAATGACTTCTTTACGGCCATCCGGATCGCGAAGGAATTCGGGCTGGATCTCACCCTGGAGCACGTGACGGAAGGGCATCTGGTCGCAGAGGAGCTGGCGAAGGAGAACCTCCCCCTGGCGGTAGGCCCCACGCTCACCCACGCGTCCAAATTCGAGCTGCGAAACAAGAGCTGGACCACGCCGGGCATCCTGGCAAAAGCCGGCTGCCGCGTCTCCATCATCACCGACGCCCCCGTCATCCCGCTGCACCATCTTCCCCTCTGCGCCGCTCTGGCGTGCAGGGCGGGCATGTCGGAAGAAGACGCCCTGCTGGCCATCACCTTAAATCCCGCCAGGCATCTGGGAATCGCAGACCGGGTCGGCTCCCTGGAACCCGGAAAGGATGCGGATCTGGTTTTGATGGAAGGATCGTTTTTACAGGTGGACAGCCGGGTCAGAGCGGTGTATCTCAACGGCCGGAATCTGATGGAGGCGTGACCGGCCGCTCCATCTGGGGCGGCCGCACGGCAGCCTTCTGCAGCCAAACGCGTTCCTCCTCCAGTTCGCGGCACAGCTGCGCCAGCGTCCAGTTCACGTTGTGAGCCGTCACAATGGCCTTGAGGGAGACGGAAATCCCGTTCTCCCGAAGGGCCCTGAGCACTTCGTCCAGCCGTTCTCCGTCAATGCCGGAGAAAATCAGCACATCTTCCCGCAGAACGGGCGGCGCCTCCAGCGGGCCGGGGCGCTTTTCCTCAAATCCGTCGACTCCGGAAAGAAAGCCGATGGTCTGGCCCGTCCAGGCAGGGGGAACCTCCGTCAGCTCCAGGGACATCCCCGCTGCCAGCGCCGCCAGCTTCCCCCTCTTTTCGGGATTTCCCGCCGCAAAGTAAATCAGCCGTTCCATTCACCCTTCTCCTTCCCCGTCCGGGCCGGGTTCGTCTTCCGGGATTTCCCTCACCATAAACCGGACCAGATTTTCGTCGAACTTTTGCTGCAGCTGCCCGTACCGCTCCCTCTCTTCTCCGGTAAAACCTGCGAAGCAGATCTTTTCCAGATCTTCGTTCAGATGGTGGAAATCCTGGCAGACCTTCGCAGCTTCCGGCCGGAGGGAATATACGGAAATTTTAGTTTTCCCCTTCTCCTTTTTCTCCCCTTCTCTGGGAACGGCCTTTTCCGCCGTCTCATCGGGCAGTTTCTTTCCTTCGATCAGCTTTTTATGCTCCAGGCGCTGCAGGCTCAAGAACAGGCGTCTCTGAGGAAGTTCCGTTACCTGGGCCAGCCGCTTCGCGCCGGCGCGCGGCCCGCACTCCTCCAGGGCGCAGAGGATGAGCGCTTCGTCCAGAGACAGGCTGTTCTTCCGGGCCGCCAGCTCCAGCTGATATTCGAACACCCTGCGCATGCGGTGCTGCCGGATCACCGCGCCCTCCCCTTCGATCTCCTCCCTGCAGATTTTCTTCCGTTCCTCTCCCAGTTTTTTGCTGCCTGGCAAAAGCCCCCAGGGGACGCCGCCGTCCTTCGCCGCCGCGAAGAAAAAGCTATATACCTGAAAGCGGATATCCGCATAGTCTTCCTGATCGTATACGTCCTTATAGAACTCGTTATAATATTCGAAGATGTTGATCTTCATCCGCACCGTGTTGCTGATGCTCATTCCCTGGGTCGCCAGGCTGCCCCTGCGCTTCAGATAGTAATAGATCGGCACTTTCAGCGCATAAAAGGAAGAGGCGTGCCGGATGTACTCCAGATTGAAGAGGAAGTCCTCGCACCAGCTGATGTCCGTGTCCATGCGTATGTTGTGCTCTTCGATGATCCTGCGGCGATACAGCTTGTTCCAGAGCACCCCATAATAAAAATCCGCCGGATTTTCGATCATACAGGCCGCAAACTCCTGCCTGGAGAATACTTTTTCCTCTTCGATATCCCCTTTCTGGGCCAGGCGTTCCCCGGACACGCGGTAAAAATCCGAAATCACCATATCGCATCCGTGGCGTTCCAAAGCCCCCACCAGCAGTCTCGTCGCTTCCGGAACGATCCAGTCGTCGCTGTCCAGAAACTGAATATAATCCCCCGTCGCCAGGTCCAGCGCCCGGTTTCTCGCCGCGCTCACCCCCGCATTTTCCTGGTGCAGGACGCGCACCCGTTCGTCCTGAGCGGCGTAAGAATCGCAGATTTGCCCCGAATCGTCCGCGCTTCCGTCGTCCACCAGGATCAGCTCAAAATTGGGGTAGTCCTGTTTCAGGATGCTGTCCACGCAACGTTTCAAATATGTCTGAGCATTGTACACGGGTACGATAATGCTCACCAGAGAATCCATATCCTTTTCCTCCCCGCCTTTCTCGCGCAAAGCGCCTCCCGATCCGCCGTCTTCAGCGGATCCTCTCCGGGAAGCCCACCTTCCGCTGCACCTTTCTCAGCGTCTTTAAGGCGTAATACTCCGCCTTTTCCCCATTTTGTTTGATGATGCCGTCCAGATACGCCTTTTCCCCGGACAGGCGCGCGAATTCCTCCTGCAGGGGCCTCAAGACGCTCACAACGGCTTCACCCACCGCCGCCTTGAACTCCCCATACCCTCTGCCTTCGAACTCTTTCTCCGTCTCCTGCGGGGTCTTTTCCGCGCAGGCGCAGTAAATATCGATGAGGTTTTTGATCCCGGGCTGCTCCTCCCGATAGAGGATCTGCCCTTCGGAATCCGTCACCGCCCTCTTAAACTTCCGCAGGATGGTGTCGGGATCGTCCATCAGATAGATGCTGGCGTTGGGGTTTTCATCCGACTTGCTCATCTTCTTCGCGGGATCCTGCAGGCTCATGATCTTCGCGCCCGCCTTTCCCACATAAGGAACCGGAACGGTGAACACGTCCCCGTAAATCGCGTTGAATCGCTGGGCGATATCCCTGGTGATCTCCAGGTGCTGCAGCTGATCCTTTCCCACCGGCACCACATCCGCCTGGTACAGAAGGATGTCCGCCGCCATCAGCACCGGATAGGTAAACAGCCCCGCGTTGATATTGTCCGCATGCTTCGCCGCCTTATCCTTAAACTGCGTCATCCGGTTGAGCTCTCCCATATAGGTAAAGCAGTTCAGAATCCACGCCAGCTCCGCATGCCCCGAAACGTGGGACTGATAATAAATGCAGTTTTTCTCCGGATCCAGTCCCGCCGCGATATATAGCGTCAAAAGGGCCCGGGCCTGTTTGCGCAGCTGCGCCGGATCCTGGCGCACGGTGATGGAATGCAGATCCACAACCGAAAAAAAGGTCAGATATTCGTCCGCGATATTCACCCAGTTTTTCAGCGCTCCCAGATAATTTCCCAGCGTCAGATTTCCCGTCGCCTGCATCCCGCTGAAAAGAACTTTCCGATCTCCAATCATGATGCCTGTACCTCCGTTTTTTGTCTTAATTTTCAGTGTACCATCGCCGCACGGTTTCGTCAAGGCGGCAGGCGGTCCCGGGAAAGGAACTCCGACGGAGCAAAAAAGGAGGAGACCTCCCCGCAAACATTCAGGTTTTTCAGAAACCTAGGTTTGCTGGAAAGCCTCCTCTCCGGCTATCCTATCGATTGTTGTTGCATCCGCAGTGATCCGGATAGATCGGATAGGGAGCGGCCGCCGGCTGATTCATCTCCGGCACCGTATCCGGGCAGCATCCCTGCCCCTGTCGGGCATCTGCGTAGTCCCTGGCGTTTCTCTGGCAGCCGCAGGATTCCTCCTGAGCGGTCCGTGCGCAGCCCTCGCGCGGCATCGGCCTGTCGGGCGCGCAGCACCCGTTTCCTCTGCCCCTTCCCCGGTTGCAGCAGCATAACAGTACGAGTAAATAAAGACAGTTCATGGCTTCTTTCATCTCCTCACTTTATACTGCTATCATATGCTCCCGTTCCGGAATCGTTACCGGTCCAGCTTCCTCTGGATCCATTTGGTCAGCTCCACGAAGGGGATGATGAGGAACGCCAGCAGGATCGCCACAGCGTATTCCACCAGGCTGATATGCTCGAATCCGAACGCGTTGGACAAAAACGGCACATAGATCACCGCCGTCGTCGCCAGCAGGGAAGCCAGCATGGCCAGCCACAGCCATTTGTTATGCCCCTTCATATGGAAAATCGACTTCTTTAAGGAGCGCATATTGAAGGAGTGGAAAATCTCCGTCATGGACAGCGTCAGAAACGCCATCGTCATGCCGTCCGCGCTGTCCGTGATCTCCCAGACGCCGGCTTCGATATAGTGTCCGATAAAGTAGGAAGCGAGGGTGATCACCGTCACCGCCACGCCCTGGATGAAGATGTTGACGCCCACGCCGCCGGCAAAAATACCCTCCGTCGCGCTCCTGGGCTTTCTCTTCATGATATCCTTTTCCGCCTCTTCCATGCCCAGCGCCAGCGCGGGGAAACAGTCCGTAATCAGGTTGATCCAGAGAAGGTGCACGGGCTGCAGGATCGTAAAGCTCAAAATCGTGGCCGCGAAGATGGACAGCACTTCGGACAGATTGGAGGCCAGCAGGAACTGGATGGACTTGCGGATGTTATCGTAAATCCGTCTTCCTTCCTCCACCGCGGAAACAATGGTCGCGAAGTTGTCGTCCGCCAGCACCATGTCCGCAACGTTCTTCGTCACGTCCGTGCCGGTGATTCCCATGCCGACGCCGATGTCCGCGTTTTTGATGGACGGAGCGTCGTTGACGCCGTCTCCGGTCATGGCCGTCACCCTGCCCTTCTTCTTCCAGGCGTTGACGATCCTCACCTTATGCTCCGGCTGTACCCGGGCATAAACGGAATATTGCTCGATGTTTTTCTCCAGCTCTTCATCGCTCATTTTGTCCAGGCCGGCTCCGGTCATGGCCTCGTCCTTGCTGTGGATGATCCCCAGCTCCATGGCGATGGCCGCCGCCGTATCCCTGTGGTCGCCGGTGATCATCACCGGACGGATCCCGGCTTCCTGACATTCCACGATGGCGTCCTTCACTTCCGGACGGACCGGATCGATCATTCCGGTCAGGCCGATCAGGCACAGATCGTTTTCCAGATCCGAAGCTTCCTGGGATTCGGGCATCCGGCCGTAGACCTTAAACGCAGCCGCCAGCACGCGCAGCGCCCGGTCCGCCATCTCCTGGTTCCAGGACAGGATCTGCTTCTGATACGCTTCGGTCAGAGGTTCTGCCTTTCCGCCGATCCACACCTTCGTACACTTTTTCAGCACTTCGTCCGGAGCGCCCTTCGTATACTGCACGATCCGCTCCCCGTCCTGATGCAGGGTGGACATCATCTTTCTCATGGAATCGAAAGGAGCCTCTCCCACCCTGGGCGTTTTCTTTTCCAGCTCCCCTTTGGGAAGCTGCAGGCGGAACGCATAATCCACCAGCGCGCATTCCGTGGGCTCGCCCACCGCCTTATTCTGTCCGTCCAGATTCGCATCGCTGCACAGAGCCATGGCGCTGGCCAGCAGTTTTTCCGCTTCTCCCAGGCCTTCCGTCCCTTCCGGGAAGCACCGGTGCTCCACCACGGTCATCCTGTTCTGGGTCAGCGTCCCGGTCTTATCCGAACAGATGACCTGGGCGCATCCCAGCGTCTCCACCGCGGTCAGTTTGCGGATCACCGCATTGCGGCGGGACATGTTGGTCACGCCGATGGAAAGCACGATGGTCACCACGGCGGCCAGACCTTCCGGGATCGCCGCCACCGCCAGGCTCACCGCCACCATGAAGGTGTCCAGCATCCCCTGTCCCGTGATATCGGGATAGGCGCGGAACAGATCCAGGGCGAAGATGAAAACGCAGATTCCCAGAACCAGCGCGCTCAGGATTTTGCTGAGCTGATTGAGCTTTTTCTGCAGGGGCGTCGCTTCCTTCTGGGCCTGCGTCAGCGCTTCCGCGATCTTGCCCATCTCGGTCTTCATTCCCGTATCCGTCACCACGGCGCGGCCCCTGCCGTATACCACCGTGCTGCCCATGTAAACCATGTTCTTCCGGTCGCCCAGAGGCACCGCGCCATCTTGGGACTGCAGAACGGAGACGGTTTTATCCACGGGAACGGATTCCCCGGTCAGCGCCGCTTCTTCCACCTTCATGCTGGCGCATTCGATGATTCTGGCATCCGCCGGCACCGCGTCGCCCGCTTCCAGAACAACCACGTCGCCCGGAACCAGTTCTTCGCTCCGGATCGTCGTCTGCTGCCCGTCGCGGATGACGCGGGAGGTGGCCGCAGCGATCTCCTGAAGCGCCGCGATGGCCTTTTCCGCCTTGCTCTCCTGCACCACGCCCAGAACCGCGTTGATCACCACGACGGCCAGAATGATGATGACGTCCGCAAAGGATTCCCCCGCGTAGGCCGCCGTAATGCCGGAAATCAGCGCCGCCGCCAGCAGCACGAGAATCATGGGATCCGCCAGCTGCTCCAGAAAACGCTGGAGCAAAGACGCCTGCTTGCCTTCCGCCAGCCTGTTGGGCCCGAACTCATTCCGGCGCCTCTCCACCTGATCCGTCCGCAGCCCTTCCGCGCTGCTTTCCTGTTCCTTTAAGACCTCCTGTGCGGATCTTAAATATTCTTTCATCCTTCGGTTTCCTTCCCTTCCTGAGAAATATAGAAATATGATGTATTGTATCCGGAGTTTTCCCGCGCGCGGCAGAATCTATTCCCGTACGGGCGCACATCCTCAGCGGGGCATCCCTTTTGTACGATAAAAAAGGAACTTTCCTGTCGTACAAAAAAGACCTATCTGCCCTGCGGCAGATAAGTCTCATCATTTCAAACAAAGCCAGGAATCGCTTCCGTGTGTTGACTTCATTCCGCGCGATGCGGCGATTACTCCCTTACATACGAGAAATACTAGCATAGAACGGATCCGGTGTCAATCAGATTTTCTGCGCTTCCCGGCATGCAGAACCTCCCTGCGGACATAGGCAAAGGTCTTTTTCTCCCCTTCCCGGGCCAGCATGCGCAAAAGCGTCTCCAGCAGTTCCTTCGTCTCCGGATGGATCATGGGCGGTTCCTTCGCGCTCAGGTAATAGTCCAGCGGGTCCCGGTCCGTATAGGCCGCTCCCCGGTAGGTTTTGGAAGCGGCGATCCGGTCCATGAGCATCTCGGCCACATATTTCTTCGGCATGGGCGCCGGCGCCATCCCTCCCGGAACATCCCGGAGGCTGTAATCGATCCAGTATTCATAGTGGTGCCTGTTGCGCCCTTTATGGTGGAGCCACGCGGTGGAATATCCGATCTCCTCCCGTTCCGCGTTGTTGGGGCTCCTGTTTCCCTGATAGTACTTCGCTCCTACCCGAAATTCCGTCCAGGAATATTTGGAAAGATCATGGCAGATTCCCTGCCGGTAGAGCCCCACCGCAAAGCACCCTTTCATGACGAGGTATTTATGATAGGTGATGGTCTTAAAATGCTGTAGCGCCTTCAACTCTCTTTCCTTCCTTCACGGGTTTCCCAAAGCTCTGCAAAACCTGAATGCTGCGCCCGGAAACGCGGACGGACCGTTTTATCTCCTGTCCGTCTGAAACGACGCTCCCGTCCCGGGTATCCAGCACCTTTTCCCAGCGCATTCCCTCCGGAAGATCCGGGAGGGCCAGCTCCTTTTCTTCCCAGTGCATGTTATACGCGATGTAGAAAAAGTCATCCTCCCGCTTTTTCCCGATCCTGGCGTAACTGCCGCAGTACATCAGCCCCGCCTCCCGGCTGGTCCGCTCCACGGAAAGCCGCCACGCCTCCCGTCCGTGGTAGGAAAGGTCCGGATATCCGCAGGCGATGTAATCCAGCATGGTCATCTCCCCGGGCAAATGCAGGACCGGATGCTCTCTGCGCAGCCGGACGGCCGCTCTGACGAAGTCCAGAAAATCCCCGTTCTTTTCCGTCAGATCCCAGTTGAGCCAGCTGATCGCGTTGTCCTGGCAGTAGGGGTTGTTGTTCCCCTCCCTGCTCTGCCCGAATTCATCCCCGGAAACCAGCATGGGGGTGCCCTGGGCGAAAAACAGCAGGGCCACGGCGTTTCTCATCTGCTTCCTGCGCAGGTCGCAGATCTGCCGGCGCCGGGTCTTTCCCTCCACGCCGCAGTTCCAGCTCGCTTCGTAATCCCGGCCGTCCCGGTTGTCCTCCCCGTTGGCCCCGTTGTGCCGGTTCTCGTAGGAAACCATATCCGCCAGCGAAAAGCCCTCATATCCGGCGATAAAATTCACAACTCCGGTCTGCGCAGGGTTCTCCTTCAGATGGAACAGCGCCCTGCCCAGCATATCCTCGTCCCCCTTTAAAAACCGCCTCATATCGTACAGGAAATCCTCCCGGTAGCAGGCCAGGTTCCGGTAATCCGGCACCTCCCGGGAGCCATAGATCTCCTCGCAGGGAAACTGATAATAGAAGAGCTTCGTATTGGCCAGCATGGGATCCGTGGCCAGAAGGGCCGTTGGAATCCGCTCTCCCAAAAGGTGGATCCCGTCGATATGGTACTCGTAAACCCAGTGCCGGAGGACCTCCAGGATAAAGCCCTCCTTCACCTCTTTGGGAAAATAAAACTGCATGATCACTTCGATCCCGCTCTCATGGAGGCGCTTCACCATGCCCTTAAACTCCGTCACGGGATCCTCAGAGCTGCTGTAGGACGCCTTGGGCGCGAAGTAGAAGCCCTCCTTATATCCCCAGTAGTTGATTCTGGGATTCTCCTGCGGCAGATCCTCCGCCGGACGGGGCGCATTTTCCCTGCTGCCCGGGCGCGTCTCCTTCCTTCGCTCCAGCTCCACGAACTCGTAGGCCGGCATCAGCTCCAGCGCCGTGATGCCCAGGGAACGCAGATAGGGAATCTTCTCCGCGATGCCCGCGAAGGTCCCCCTGCTGCGCACGCCGGAAGAAGGGTGTCTGGTAAATCCCCTCACGTGCACCAGATACAAAATGCTGTCATGCAGCGGCGTCATGGGAGAAGCGTCGCCCCCCCAGTCGAAAGCAAAGCTGTCGTCCCTGCCCCGCAGCTGCGGGTCCACCGTCTTCCCCCAGCGCTCGTTCCCCAGAATCTGCCTGGCATAAGGATCGGTGACGACTTCGTCCCCGACGTAAAAATTATAATCGTAATCCTGCGCCCGCAGACCGCAAATCTTCATGCAGCGGACGTTTCCCACCCTGTTTCCGGAACGAAACGGCAGGCGGATCCGGCTTCCTCCCTTTCTGGGATATAATATGACGCCGCAATCCTCCCTGCCATGCAGCACGGCCGCCAGGTTGATCTCTCCCTGCTGCGTCACCGTCATCCCCAGCGGATAGGGTCTTCCTTCCGACACGGTAATCTTCTGTTTCATGAAACCCCTTCCTATTCTCTCCCCGGTCTGCGCCGGTCATAAGAATATTTTTATTATAGCATAAACAGGGATTGCATGCCACCGCAACTTCCTGTATTATGAAGAGGAACATGGCAGTACGGCTTTCCTGCCGGACTGTCACAGGTTACGACCAGAGAAAAGGAAAAGGAGATCACTATGGGCAAGCAATACGATGAAGCGGAAGAAGAGATGACCGTGGAACTGGAACTGGACGACGGTTCCGTCGTCACCTGCGCCATCATCACCATCCTGGAAGTGGAGGGACGGGATTACATCGTCCTCATGCCGCTGGATGAAAACGGGCAGAACGAGGACGGAGAAGTCTGGTTCTACCGCTATTCCGAGAATCCGGACGATCCCAACGAGGAGCCCGCGCTGGATTACATCGAAGACGATGCGGAGTACGAGAAGGTGGAAGAAGCTTTCGACGAATATCTGGACAGCTGCGAGTTCGATGAACTCATCGACGCAGACGACGAACCGGCGCTTTGATGCGCCGGTTTTTTCTACGGCAGGAAAGCGCTCCCTTACTCCGGGCCGCGCCAGGGTTCCCGGTACCCGCATTCCCGCAGGAATCTGGACGGAAACGAGATGTCTTCGCCGCTCTTCTGGTGCCAGCTCAAAAACAGCCGTTCCTTCGCCCGGGTCATCCCCACATAAAACATCCTGCGCTCTTCTTCCAGCTGATCGCCGGAAGCGCTCTTTTTATGGGGCACCAGCCCTTCGTTGCAGCCGGGCAGAAAAACCGCGTCGAATTCCAGCCCTTTCGCCCCGTGCATGGTCAAAAGTTCCACGGTTTTTGTCCCCTCTTTCGCCCGTTCCCTTTTCTGCGCCTCCTCCAGGCTGCGGCCGAATTGCCCGATATGGGCCTCCAGCTGCTCCAGAGTCCGAAATTCCCGCGCCGACTGCTGGAAGAAATCGGCCATTTTCACGTATTCCTCCCCCTTCTTTCCTTCCAGCTCATGCAGCCACCGGTCGTATCCTGCCCCGCGCCGGATATAGCGGACGGCCGCAAAGGGATCCATCCCCGCGATCCTTCCGATATCGTCCTGCAGCTTTCTGATGTTGCCGTACAGAAACGGATTGGTCCTGCAGGCCGAAAGGAGGGCCGGGAAGGAAACCTGTCCCTCCGAAAGCAGCTGCCTGGAGAGATAGCGGCAGGGACGGTTCATAATCCGCAGAAAATTGCCCCTGGAGCGCTCCCGTTTGGCAAACCGCAGGTAGGCCAGCAAATCCTGACAGACCGGATGGAGATAGGGGTTGTTCGGCCTCTGCCGCATGAAAAAGGGAATCTTTTCCGCTTCCAGCGCTTCCGCCAGGGCCAGGGCGCCCGAGGCGGTTCTGAAAATGGCGGCCGTGGACCAGCCCGGTTCCTTCCCCTGCAAACGGCCGATCATCTCCGCGACCCGGCGCGCTTCCTCCCTCTCGTCCGCAAAGGCTCCCACCCGGACGGAACCGTCCGGGGACAGCGCCGAAAAGGCCGGCCCGTCCTTCCCTTCATCCGTTTCCCGCACCGTTTCCTTTCCCGCCCGGATTTTCTTCGGAAACCGGTTCCGGTTTTCGGAAATCAGCTGCCCGGCGGCCCGGACGATCCCCGGACGGCTCCGGTAATTTACGCTCAGGCGAATGCAAACGGCTTCCGGATAATCCTTTGTGAACTGCCGCATGATGGACGGGTCGGATCCCCGGAAACCGTAGATGGACTGATCGTCGTCCCCCACCACGAACAGGTTGGCCGCTTCCCCGGCCAGAAGTTTCACCGCTTCATATTGTTCCGCGTTGATATCCTGGAACTCATCCACCAGAATATAGGGAAACCGGCGTCTCCACTCCTTCAAAACGCCCGGCTTCGTTTGAAACAGCCGCTTTACGGCCGGTGCAAAATCGTCCAGGTCCAGCCGGCCGGCCGATTGGATCTGCCGGCAGAACCCTTCGAAAATCCTCCGGAATTCCTCTGCCTCCACGCAATCGCTCTGAAAACCGGAAAGCCCCTGCCCGGCATTTTTTACCCGGCCGATTTCCGAAAGGAGCCCTTCTTCCCAGGCCGGATCGAAGGAATCCTCCGCGCGCTGTTGGTGCAGCACGATGCGAAGAAACTCTCTCTTCTCTTTTTCCGTTAAAATACTGTTGGAATCATAATGACAGGATGTCTTTAAGATTTGAAAAAAGACGGCATGAAATGTGCCGAATACGACGGGATGGAAGGTCTCTCCCATCCTGGTCAGAAAGCGGTCCCTCATCTGCCGGGCCGCCGCCCTCGTAAACGTGATGACGAGGATGCCCGCCGGGTCCACCCCATGGACTTCGATCAGATGCCGCACCCTCTCCACCGTGGTAAAGGTCTTGCCGGAACCGGGCCCGGCCAGAATCATGGCCGGCCCCCGGTTCCAGACGATCGCCTCGTTCTGTTCTTTATTTCCCTGCAATACGGGATTCCTTTCCGTTCGCCGCTCAGGCGTTCTGCAAAAGCCCGATCCCCCTGCGGATCCGTTTTAACGATTCTTCCTTCCCCAGGATCTCCATGATCTCCGTCGCGCCGGCGGGAGTCATCTGCTTTCCGGATACGGCGGTGCGCACGGGCCAGAGAACGTAACCGTTTTTGCATCCCTTCTTCTCCACATAATCCAGAAGCAGCTGATAAAGGGCGTCGTTGCTGTAATCCTCCTGCTCTTCCAGAAGCGGCAGAAGCTCCGTGAGCACTTCCAGGGCGGTCTGGGGCGTGGTTTTCATCTTCTTGTGAGCGTACATGGAAGGATCGTATTCCGGCAGCTCCTCAAAAAAGTCCACCATCTCCGCGATATCCGCGAACACCTCGATCCTGGTCTTGACCATCGCGGCGATCTTCTTCAGATCCTGCCCCTTCGTCAGAGCCCGCTTCAGATAGGGCTCCGCCATCCCGTAAAAGCGGTCGAAATCCATGGCCTTCAGGTATTCGCCGTTCATCCATTTCAGCTTGGTGTAATCGAAGACCGCCGGGGATTTGGACATCCTGCGGTAGTCGAACGCCTTCACCAGCTCCTCCAGGGAGAAGATCTCGTTCTCCCCTTCCGGGCTCCATCCCAGCAGGGCCACGAAATTGACGATGGCCTCCGTCAGAAATCCCTGCTCCACCAGATCCTCGTAGGACGAGTGGCCGCAGCGTTTGGACAGCTTATGATGCTCTTCGTCCGTGATCAGCGGGCAGTGGATGTAGACCGGAACCTCCCAGCCAAAGGCGTCATAGAGCCTGTTGTACTTCGGGGAAGAGGACAGGTATTCATTCCCCCTCACCACATGGGTGATGCCCATGAGATGGTCGTCCACCACGTTGGCGAAGTTGTAGGTGGGGTAGCCGTCGGACTTGATCAGGATCATGTCGTCCAGCTCGGCGTTGTCCACCGTGATGTCCCCGTAAATCTCGTCGTGGAATGAAGTCGTCCCTTCCGTGGGATTGTTCTGCCGGATGACATAGGGAACTCCAGCTTCCAGCTTTTCCCGGATTTCCTCCTGGGAAAGATGGAGGCAGTGCTTGTCGTAAACGTTGATCTCCTTGCCGGCCACTTCCCGGGTCAGGGTCGCCAGCCGCTCCTTATCGCAGAAGCAGTAATAAGCCTCTCCCTTCTCGATCAGCTTTTTGGCGTACTCCAGATAAATCCCCTTCGCCTGCCGTTCGCTCTGCACGTAGGGGCCTGCGCCCCCGTCCTTATCCGGGCCTTCGTCGTGCACGAGGCCGGTCTTTTGCAGCGTCCGGTAAATGATGTCCACAGCGCCTTCCACGTAGCGCTCCTGATCGGTATCTTCAATTCTCAAAATGAAATCGCCGCCTGCGTGCTTCGCCACCAGATAGGCGTACAGCGCCGTGCGCAGGTTGCCCACGTGCATGCGCCCGGTGGGGCTCGGCGCGAAACGGGTTCTGATCTTTGTCACTTTCCCTTTCCTCCATCCGTTTTCTGTCAGAATATCGGCTACTTCCTGTCAGCCGCTATCCTATTTTTACACAATCCGAAGCGGAAATCAAGCCCTTTCTCCCCTCCGTCCGCTACAGCAGCGCCGTTCCCAGCTGGAAGACGACGGCGCTGCAGGCCCAGGCAAAAATCAGCCAGAACGCCATCAGCCCCAGGGTGAACCGAAGGGATCCGCTCTCCTTTTTCACGGTTCCGATGGTCGCCGCACAGGGGATATAGAACAGGACGAAGAGCATCAGGCAAAATGCGTTGAGCGCTCCGAAGCCGGGGTCCACCGCATGGAGATTGTCCAGAATGGTCTGCATTCCCGCCGCGGAATTAGCATTGGACACTCCGAAGAGGACGGAAAAGCTGGAAACCACCACTTCTTTGGCGGAGAGCCCGGAAATCAGGGCGACCGCGATCTGCCACATCCCCAGCCCCGCAGGAGCCAGCACGGGCACCAGAAGCCGGCCGATCATGGCTCCGTAGCTGTCCGCAGCCTGAGCGACCATTCCCTGCGGCCCGAAATTCAGCACGAACCAGATGATGATGGACGCCACGAAAATAGTGGTTCCCGCCTTCGTCAGATAGTCCTTCAGCTTATTCCAGACGTATACCCGGATCGTCCGGGGGTTCGGGCGCTTGTACTCCGGCAGCTCGATGAGCAGCGAATCGTTGACTTTCCCCTTTTCCAGCCCGTTCATGACCAGGGCCACCAGGATCGCCGTCACCAGACCGATCACATACATGGAGAAGGCGGGGAGCATGGGGTGGTCGGGGAAGAACATGTCCGAAAAGAGGACGTATACCGGAAGCCGGGCAGAACAGGACATAAAGGGGGTGATCACCATCACCTTCCTCCTGTCGCGCTCCGTCTCCAGGGCCCTGGTCGCCATGATGGCGGGCACCGTGCACCCGAAGCCCAGAATCATGGGCAGAAACGCCCTGCCGGACAGCCCCACCTTCCCCATGATGCCGTCCATCACATAGGCGACGCGGGACATGTATCCGGAGTCCTCCAGAATGCCCAGGGCCAGAAAGAGGATGAAGATGTTGGGCAGAAAGGTCAGGATCCCTCCCACGCCGGCGATGACCCCGTCCACCGCCAGGGAAATCACCCAGTCCGAAGCCGAAGCCGCGGTCAGCAACGCCCTGGCCCCGTCGGAAATCCAGGCCAGCGCCGCCTCAAAGCCGCCCTTCAGGAAATCCCCCACCGCAAAGGTGAGGAAAAAGACCAGGGCCATGATGCACAAAAACAGGGGGACGCCCCAGACCGGATGCGTCAGCAGGCGGTCCACCCGGTCCGTGGTCGCCGCCCGCTTTTCCTTATGGAATAGCGTCTCCGCCACCACTTCTTCTATGTACTGATACTTCTTATGGATGATCTCCTTTTCGCAGCTTTTGTCCACGATGCCGGCGATTTCCATGGGGTGCTCTTCCGTCACCTGCTCATCGTTCTCCAGGAGCTTGATGGCGTGCCAGCGGGTCATGGCGTGGCTGGGATATTTGTCCTTCATCATGGATTCCAGCCGGGAAATCCTCTGTTCCAGATCCGGCCCATAATTCATGACGTCCTCTTTTGGCCCTTCTTCATAATGATGCACCACCGCGTGGAGCAGGATGTCCAGGCCCGTCCGCTTCGCGGCGGATACCGGGACCACGGGAATCCCGCCCAGCATCTCCGGCAGGCGGTGCAAATCGATTTCCATGCCCCGCTCCTTGACGATATCCATCATGTTCAGGGCCAGGATCACGGGCTTTCCCAGCTCCAGAAGCTGAAGGGTCAGATACAGGTTTCTCTCCAGGCTGGACGCGTCCACCACGTTCACGATGGCCTCGATATCGTCGTCCTGCACGCACTTTCTGGTCACCTGCTCCTCGATGGTGTAGCAGCTCAGGGAATAGATTCCGGGCGTGTCCACCAGCTTGAGCTGATACCCTTCATATTCGATGTTTCCCTCAAATTTTTCCACCGTGACGCCGGGCCAGTTGGCCACCTTCAGCTTCGCCCCGGTCACCGCGTTAAACAGCGTGGTCTTTCCGCAGTTGGGATTTCCCACAAAGGCCACGTGGATATGTCTGTCCTGCTTCATCTTTCGTCTTCCTCCGGATCCACTTCGATATGCGCGCTGATGTGTTTTCCCACCGCCAGCCGGGTGCCCCGCACATACAGGATCAGGGCCCCTTTCCGCTTCCGGTTGAGCACCCGGACGCCGGTTCCCTCGTTGAGCCCCAGCGCCTGCAGGCGCCGCATCAGCCCCTCTTCCATCGACAGCTCGCGCACTTTGTAAGCGCATCCCGTTTTTCCTTCGTATAAAGTCATCTTCTCGCCTCTGATCGAAAATTTTTCTCATTTCGATTATACCATCCGGTTCGGGGCTGTCAACTTTTTTTGCCTGTGACTAACCGAAGCAAAACCGGCGCGCCGTTTCCGCCCGATGCGACGGATTTTACTTTCTGGCCTCCGGAAGCCTGGTGCGGAACAGCTGATGGGCCAGCTGCTTCGCATTGAAGGGGAACAGGGGATACAGATAGCTCTGGCTGCTCACCGTCCGGTTTGTGGCGATGCTCAGAATCAGGACGAGGATTCCCGCGATATAGCCCCAGACGCCGAATATCGCCGTCAGGATCAGGTTGATGATGCGCATGAATTTCAGAGCATATCCCAGCTCATAGCTGTTCTGGGTATAGTTCGCCACGGCTACGAAAGCCATATACAGCATGACTTCGCTGTTGAACCACCCGCTCTTGACCGAGAATTCCCCCAGCACCAGCGCGGCCATCACCGACAGGGGGGTGCTGAGCATGTTCGGCGTATTCACCGCCGCCAGCTTGAGCCCGTCGATGGCCAGTTCCAGGATCAGAAGCTGCCAGATCAGAGGGATGTTCACCGTATCCCGCAGAAGGATGAATTCGAAGGATTCCGGGATCCACTGGG
The DNA here is from genome assembly GCA_019119355.1 of Candidatus Eisenbergiella merdigallinarum. Lineage (GTDB taxonomy): Bacteria > Bacillota > Clostridia > Lachnospirales > Lachnospiraceae > Gallintestinimicrobium > Gallintestinimicrobium merdigallinarum. The sequence continues at coordinate 81,413 of DWXE01000026.1, read as the reverse complement.
GATTTTGCATCAGCAGCAGGAAGGTCGGCGTCAGAAAATAGGTGAGGATGGCGATCAGCATCCTGGACAGCCGCAGATAGGTTCCCGTAACCGGCGGGAAATAATAATCGTCCGCTTCCTCGACCACGTCGAAAAAGGTGGTGGGCGTAATCATGGCAGAAGGGGAATTGTCCACCAGAAGGATGATATTCCCCTCCAGCACCTGAGCGGCCGCCGTATCCGGCCGTTCCGTATATTTGAACTTCGGAAAGGGATTGTACCACCGTCTCCGGTAAAGGCATTCCGCCAGGCTCTCCTGATTGAGCGTCAGGGCGTCCACCTGAAGCTGACCGATCCGGTCCTTAATCTTTTGGAGGAATTCCCGGTCCACCCTGTCCTGCATATAGCATATCACGATGTCCGTCTGGGATGTGGTTCCCGCCTTCAGCATTTCCATCCGCAGCTGCGGGCTCCGGATCCTCCTGCGGATCAGGGCGGTATTGAAGACCACCGTTTCCACGAAGCCGTCCTTCGAGCCACGCAGCACCTTGTCCTTTTCCGGCTCCGCCACGCCCCGGGCCGGATAGGTTCTCGCGTCGATCAGAATGCACCTGTCATAGCCGTCGATGAACAGCGCCACCACGCCGGACATGACGGAATATTCGATTTCCGGCCAGCTGTCCTTTAAATCCACCTCCCCGTAGGGCACCAGCTGCTTGCTCATCCCGTGGGCGTCCTGCGGCATTTTGTCCGGCGTGATCCCGATGAAATGCTGCATCAGCTTCTGCATCACCTCGTCCTTGCAGAAGCCGTCTATCATATAGAAACACGCCTGCCTTCCGCCGATTTCCATTACGCGGTACAGCACGTCGAAGTTGGTTCCCACTCCCAGCTGCCCGTCGAGATAGTTCATGTTTTCCGCCAGCGCCCGGCTCACTTTTTCCATGGTCAAAAACTCCCTTCCGGCCCTTTTTCTCCCATTGTGTCCTCCTTTTGAGAAAATCATGCAGGAATCGCACGGAGGTTTTTTGACAAAAAAAGGAAGCCCGGTCTGAAATCCGGACCGGGAATAATCCGCCCAAATCGGGCGCATACTGTTGTCGAAAAAAGACTTTTTTGAAAAATTTGAAAGAAGGAACGCGTTTATGAATATGAAAGACGAGGATTACAATATCACGGAAGAACAGGACCAGATCTGCGCCGCTTCCTTTACGGACTGCACCGGGCTGATCCCTTCCGGGCCCATAGAGGAAGACGACCTGGAGGTCTACCGGGATCTCTATCCCTTCGGCCAGCCGAAGGAAGATGCAACAGTTCAGCCATGCCATTCATCATTTGACGGATTGCACTGAATTGGCTGCGCAAAAGGGCCCGGCCATCGAAAGCAGATGGCCGGGCCCTTTAATATCAAATTCGTTTTCTGCGGAGAAACCGTTTTTTACATCATTCCCATGCCGCCTGCGCCGCCGGCAGGAGCGGGAGTCTCTTCCTTGATGTTGGCGACGACGGATTCCGTGGTCAGCAGGGTGCTGGCAACGCTGGTGGCGTTCTGCAGAGCGCTTCTGGTCACCTTCGCGGGATCCAGGATACCGTCCTTGATCATGTCCACATATTCCTCTTTCAGCGCATCGAAGCCCACGCCCGTTTCAGCCTCTTTCACCTTATTGATGATGACGCTACCTTCCAGGCCCGCGTTCGCCGCGATATAGTACAGAGGAGCTTCCAGAGCCTTCAGCACGATCTTCGCGCCGGTCTTCTCATCGCCTTCCAGCGCGTTCGCCAGCTCTTCCACGTCTCTGGCCGCATGGATATAAGCGGAACCGCCGCCCGCAATGATGCCTTCTTCCACCGCCGCACGGGTCGCTGCCAGCGCGTCTTCCATGCGCAGCTTCGCTTCCTTCATTTCGGTCTCGGTGGCTGCGCCCACGCGGATCACCGCTACGCCGCCGGCCAGCTTCGCCAGGCGCTCCTGAAGCTTCTCCTTATCGAAATCGGAAGTGGTCTCTTCGATCTGCTTTTTGATCTGGGAAATTCTCGCCTGGATGGCCTGGCTGTCGCCTTCGCCGTCCACGATGATGGTGTTTTCCTTCTGGACTTTCACGGATTTCGCGCGGCCCAGCATATCCATGGTGGTCTCTTTCAGTTCCAGACCCAGCTCGGAGCTGATGACCTGACCGCCGGTGAGGATGGCGATATCCTCCAGCATGGCTTTTCTTCTGTCGCCGTATCCGGGAGCCTTCACGGCCACTACGTTAAAGGTGCCGCGCAGCTTGTTGACGATCAGGGTGGTCAGCGCTTCGCCTTCCACGTCCTCGGCGATGATCAGAAGCTTCGCGCCGGACTGAACGATCTGCTCCAGCAGGGGAAGGATCTCCTGAATGTTGGAAATCTTCTTATCCGTGATCAGGATATAGGGATTATCCAGAACCGCTTCCATCTTATCCATGTCCGTAGCCATGTAAGCGGAAATATAACCTCTGTCGAACTGCATACCTTCCACCAGGTCCAGTTCGGTCTTCATGGTCTTGCTCTCTTCAATGGTGATAACGCCGTCGTTGGAAACCTTCTCCATGGCGTCCGCCACCATCTGACCCACTTCGTCGCTGCCGGCGGAAATCGCCGCAACTCTCGCGATGTGGTTCTTGCCGTCCACCTTCTGGCTCATCTTCGCGATGGCTTCCACCGCGCACTCGGTGGCCTTCTGCATACCCTTTCTTAAGATGATCGGGTTCGCGCCCGCAGCCAGGTTGCTCATGCCCGCATTGATCATCGCCTGCGCCAGAACGGTGGCTGTGGTGGTGCCGTCGCCGGCCACGTCGTTGGTCTTGGTCGCAACTTCCTTCACCAGCTGAGCGCCCATGTTCTCAAACGCATCCTCCAGCTCGATTTCTTTTGCGATGGTCACGCCGTCGTTGGTGATCAGCGGAGCGCCGAAGGATTTGTCCAGAGCCACGTTGCGCCCTTTGGGCCCCAGGGTAACTCTCACCGTATTCGCCAGCTTATTGACGCCTGTCTCCAGCGCCGCACGCGCTTCCGCGCCGTATTTGATTTCCTTTGCCATGATATAATTGCCTCCTTTTGCCGATTTCCTTAAGCTTCAATGATCGCCAGAATATCTGACTGCTTCACTACGATGTAATCCTCTTCATCCAGCTTCACTTCCGTGCCAGCGTACTTGGAGTAGATCACCTGATCGCCGACCTTGACTTCCATCTTCACTTCCTTGCCGTCGATGACTCCGCCGGGGCCAACCGCCACGACTTCCGCCTGCTGGGGCTTCTCCTTGCTCTGGCCGGGAAGAACGATTCCGGATTTGGTCGTCTCCTCTGCAACCAACTGCTTTAACACAACTCTGTCGCCCAAGGGTACTAACTTCATGATAACTGCCTCCTTATTATGAAAGATTCACTTTCTTTGGTGAAGTTGTTAGCACTCATTTATGTCGAGTGCTAAACACTATATGTATATTATGTTCCTTTCCACAAATATGCAACACGATTTATGAGACTTTATCTCATGTTTTCTAATGATATCTCTGTTTTTCAAATCTTTTCTTCGTTTTTCTTATTTTGTCCCTCAAAAACGGATTTCATACTTTTTTTACATTTCCCGTTTCCTGGCCCTCGCGGCAGTCGCCAAATGGACAGGCAAACGCATCCGCCCGGCCCGCTGCCCGCAAAAAAAACGCCATGCCAAAACCGCATTCTTGCGCGCTCTGGCATGGCGTCTTCTCTTTCGTTCTTTCCGGTCAGACTCTGGACAGATATTCGCCGGTCCTGGTGTCGATCTTGATCACGTCGCCCTCGTTAACGAACAGCGGAACGTTCACCTGCGCGCCGGTCTCCACCGTAGCGGGCTTGCTGGCGCCGGTGGCGGTATCTCCCTTGAATCCGGGCTCGGTTTCGGTGATGGCCAGCTCCACGAACAGGGGGGGCTCCACCGCAAATACGCTGCCGTTGTGAGAACAGATCTTGCAGATCTCGTTCTCCTTCACGAACTTCAGCGCATCGCCGATGGCGTCCTGATTGAGGGAAATCTGGTCGTAGGTCTCGGTATCCATGAAGGTGTACAGATCCCCGTCATTGTACAGGTACTGCATATCCCTTCTGTCGATCCGGGCCTGAGGACATTTTTCAGTGGGGCGGAAAGTCTTCTCGACCACACCGCCGCTCTTGATGTTCTTTAACTTCGTTCTAACAAAAGCAGCTCCCTTACCGGGTTTTACGTGCTGGAATTCGATGATCTGATAAACGTTTCCTTCAAATTCGATGGTAATGCCATTTCTGAAATCACCTGCAGAAATCATACTGTCTCTTCCTCCTGATCCTCTTTCACGGTTTAAATCCTTTACAAGTGTATCTTAAAAATCAGCTTTTTTCAACTGTTTTTTTCAAAATTTGCCCGTGAAATGCCGGCAGCCGGCCATCCCGCGGCAATCGGAACGGCCGGGCGCAGCAAAACGGGTCAGCAGGAAGACGGAACCGCTTTGCCGCGGTCTCCCACCTGTTCCAGCTCGAACCAGAAGGCTACCCCGTTTTCGTAGTTGATCACTCCGTATTGCTGATTCATGGACTCCATGATGGCCTTGACGATGGAGAGGCCGACCCCGCTCCCGCCGTATTCCCTGGTCCGCGCCTTGTCCACCTTATAGAACTTCTCCCACAGATGGGGCAGGGAGTCCTCCGGGATCGGAGCGCCCGTGTTGAAAACGGATACCCTGGCATGGCCGTTCCGGGTCTCGATCTTCACCTCGATCACCTTTTCCCCTTCGCAGTGGTTCACCGCGTTGGAAAAATAGTTCATCAGCACTTCTTCCGTCTTGAATTCGTCGCCCCAGACATAAACCGGCTCCTTCCGGTCCATCCGCACGTCGATCCCGTTCTGATCCGCCAGGATTCTGGCGGACTGCAGATAGTTGTCCACCATGGCCGTAATGTCGAAACGCTCCATGGAAACCGGATCGTTCCCGAATTCCAGCTGGTTTAAGGTGAGCAGCTTTTTGACCATGTTGTTCATTTTGGAAGCCTCGTCCACGATCACGCTGCAGTAAAAGCTCCTGCTCTCCGGATCGTCGCTGATTCCCTCCTGAAGGCCTTCGGCGTACCCCTGTATCAGGGCGATGGGGGTTTTGAGCTCGTGGGAAACGTTGGAGAGAAACTCCCGGCGCATTTCATCCACCCGGTTCTTTTTCTCGATATCCTTCTTCAGTTCATTGTTGGCCGTCTTGAGTTCAGAAATGGTGGTTTCCAGCGTATCCGACAGCTTGTTGATGTTTTCGCCCAGCAGGGAAATCTCGTTGCCGTCCTCCCCCTGGTATCTGGCGTCGAAATCCAGGTGAGTCATGCGCTCGGAAATCTCCGCCAGCTGCAGGATGGGGTCCGCGATTCTGCGCGCCACCAGCCAGATGATGATCCCGCTGGCGATGGCCCCCAGGACGCCCACATAGGCCAGAAAGCGGTTTGCGATCTGAACGCTGTCCTGAATTCCTTCCAGCGCGGAGCGGATCAGAAAAAAATTCCCGTTTCCCAGAATCCCCCAGATTTCGATATATTCCATCCGGGATCTCTCGTCCCCCACGCGCTGGATCACGTACTGATCCGTCTGCTTCATCACCGTCGCCGTCTCGTCCGTATTCATAAAGATATGCTGCCACAGCTGCTGACGGATGAATTCGTCTCCCCGAAAGGTCATCACGGGCCTGGAATTCGCATCCATCACCAGCAGGGACAGATTATACCTGGAGCAGCTCTGCTGCAGCTGAAGCTGGAACGTCTCGGACTCCATCCCGTCCCCCAGGACGGCCTCCTGCAGCTCCCGATACACTTCCAGCAGCACCCTTTCTTTATTATGAACGTAGTATTTCTGCAGAAAAGTGCTGTTGATGAACCAGCAGAGCAGGATGGTGCCCGCCATCAGCCCGATAAATACGCCCGCCAGCTGTCTGCCGATGGAATGTTTCATGGTCATGCCTCCAGCTTATACCCCATCCCCCAGATGGTCCTGATCAGTTCGCCCTTGTCCCCCAGCTTGCTGCGGAGCTTCTTCACGTGGGTGTCGATGGTTCTGGCATCCCCGAAGTAATCGTAATTCCAGACGTTGTTCAAAATCTTCTCCCGGGAGAGCGCGATGCCCCTGTTTTCCATGAAATAGGCCAGCAGCTCGAATTCCTTGTAGCTTAAGTCCACGGTTTTTCCGTCGATTTCCACCAGATGCGCCGCCTTGTCCAGATGGATGCCGCCCACGTCCAGGATTTCGCTCCCGTCGCCGCCCTTTCCCGTCCGGCGCAGCACAGCCTCCACCCTGGCCACCAGGATCCTGGGGCTGAAGGGCTTGGAAATGTATTCATCCACGCCCAGCTCAAACCCCTGCAGTTCATCCTTTTCATCCGCTCTCGCCGTGAGCATGATGATGGGCACTTTGGAATAGCCGCGGATTTCCCTGCAGACCTGCCATCCGTCCATCTTCGGCATCATCACGTCCAGGATGATCAGCGCGATGTCCTTATCCGCGAAAAACAGATCCAGGGCCTCGCTTCCGTCGCCGGCCTCCAGCACCTCGAATCCCTCTCTCTGCAGAAAGTCCTTCACCAGCTTGCGCATCCTGCTCTCATCGTCCACCACGAGAATCTTTCCCTTTTCCATCTTGCCATCCGCCTTTCTCTGACTTCCCGTCATTTTTTTCAGTATAACAGGAAATTATGTAAAAACTGTGACTTTATTGCCCCGGTTTTTTATAGGCCAGCTCCCTTTCCGTCCGTTTCATCAGGAAGAAACAGGCGGGAATCAAAAACAGATCCGCCATGACCCAGGCCAGGGGGTTGGCGAAGCACACGGCCGAAAATCCGAACACGGGCACCAGGAGGAAACCCGCCACGGCCCGCGCCACCATCTCGCTGGCGCCCGAAAAGATCGCCAGCCCGCTGTAGCCGATCCCCTGGATGAGAAACCGGACGTTGTTCACAAAAACGAGGGCGATGTAAAACGCGCCGTTGGCCGTCAGCATCATCTGCACGTTTTTCAAAATCTCAGTTTCCGAGGAATCCACGAACAGCAGGGCCACGGATCCGCCCGCAGCCGCCAGAAAGGCGAAGGCCGCCGCCGCGTAGACGATGCCGAACAGGTTTCCGGCCCGAAGCCCCCTGCGGATCCGGTCCGGCTTCCCGGCCCCCGCATTCTGCCCGGCAAAGGTGGCCATCGTGGCCCCCAGGGCGTCGAAGGGACAGCAGAAAAACATGCTGATTTTGCCGGCGGCCGTCACGGAAGCCACCGCCATGGAGCCCAGAGCGTTCACCGCGCTCTGCAAAACGACGCTGCCGATGGCGGTGACGGAATACTGCAGGCCCATGGGGACGCCCATGACGATCAGCCGTCCCGCCATGCGCGGGGAAAAGCGCAGTTCTTCCCGGCTCATCCGCAGGATCCCGTATTTTTTTCTCATGTAGACCAGACAGCAGACGCCGGAAACGGCCTGGGAAATCACCGTGGCCACCGCCGCTCCCGCAACGCCCATGTGAAGGGCCAGAATGCAGAACAGGTCCAGCACGATGTTCAGGAGCGCGGCGAGGACCAGAAAGATGACCGGCGTTTTGGAATCCCCCATGGAACGGATGATGGCGGAAGTCAGATTATAGAGGATCGTTACCGGGATCCCCGCAAAGATGATGACGATGTAGGCGTAGGAATCGTCGATGATGTCCGCCGGCGTCTTCATCCAGACCAGAATCGTCCGGCACAGCGCCACCGTCAGAACGGTCAGCACCGCCGTAAACGCGGCGGAAACCCAGACGCTGTTGGCGATGTAGCGCCGCATCCCGCTCTCGTCCTTCGCCCCGAACTTCTGCGAAATGGGGATGGCGAAGCCGCTGCAGATACCCGTGCAGAACCCGATGATCAGGAAGTTGACGGACCCCGTGGCCCCCACCGCCGCCAGCTGCGTCACGCCCAGAAATTTCCCCACGATCAGGGTATCCATCAGGTTGTAAAACTGCTGGAACAGATTGCCGAACAGCAGCGGAACCGCGAATCCCAGGATCAGTCTGCCCGGATGCCCCTGCGTCATATCTTTGGTCATAAAAAAATCCCCTTTCGCTTTTTCATCAGTGTATATATCACGGATTGCCCAAAAGCGCAATGGGGGATTTTAAGAAGAATGGGATTTTATTCGGTTCTATTCGGTCTTTCCGGCGAAAATTTCCCTGGCGAACCGGGCCGCCGCCCGCTCGTCCTCCCGGTCGGGGTGAAGCATCGCTTCGTCGAAATTGCGGATCATCAGCCGGAGGTGAATGTCCCTGTCGCTTCCGTCCAGCATGGATTCATAGCGGTTGCGCACCTGCATGGGCATTTTGCCCTGACAGAAAAAGCAGCCCAGACAGGCGTTGTCCGCCGGCAGCCACTTTTTCACCCGCTCCGCGATCCGGTCGTAATAGACCTCGTCCGCGCCCATGCCGCAGGTCCCGAACAGCGCCACCCGTTTCCCGTGGAGGCCGGACAGCAGGCCCGCGATCTCCGCGTCGCAGTCCCCCCTGTCCGTCCAGAAGCCGACAAAAAACAGATCCGCATCCTTTCCCCGGTATTCCGTCACATTTTGGATATCCTTGGAGTCCCCCGGGATGGCCGCGAAAATCGCGTTGGCGATTTTGCGGGTGTTTCCCGTCTGACTGGAATAAACAACCATCGCATCCATGTTCGCTCGCTCCTTTTTAATAATAGCGTACGGGCATACCGCCGCAGCAAAGCCCGCCTCCGCCGCAGCAGAGGTTGCAGATCAGATTGGCCAGGCACAGCTTCCAGCAGAATCCGCCGCCCGTGTTCACCGGCATGCCTCCGTACTGGGTCTGCCTGCCCGCATACCAGCTCTCTCCCGATTCCAGCCGCTGCTTCCAGACCGCGTATTCCCGGTTTCCGGGCTCCATGGCCGCCGCCTTCCCGGCGTGCTCCAGCGCCGCGGCGTTGTTGCCGATCCCCTGGTTCGCCACGGAACTGTAATAATACCACCGGGCCGTCCGTTCTCCGATGCCGTTTAACACGTTGAGGGCCTCCCGGTAGTGGCCGCTGTTGATGTAATTCATGGCGGCCTTCATATGGACGCTGTATTCGTCCTGCCCTTCGGCGCCGCCCGTTCCGTAGCCGCTCTGCCCGTAGCCGCCGAAGCCCCCGTAACCGAACCCGCCGAAAAAGTCGTCGAACCCGCCGAAGCCTCCAAAACTCCCGTTTCCGGAAGAAGCGTTCCGGCCGTCCCCGTCATAGGTTCCGTATCCGGACGGGCCCTGCTCCCGCTCCTTCATGATCTGCTGGTAAGCCTGCTGGATTTCCTTGAATTTTTCCTCAGCCTGGGCTTTGTTCGGATTGTTCACATTGGCATCGGGATGATAGATCCGGCTCAGTTTTCGGTACGCTTTTTTGATTTCTTCCTCCGACGCATCCCGGGATACGCCCAGCACCTGATATGGGTCACGCATTTTCCTTTTCCTTCTTTCTGCGCAGCGCCTCGTACCGACACCAGACGCCGGAGTAGAGAATGTTGCGCAGAATCTCCACATTTTCCAGGATCGGCAGCTTCTCAAATGCCCTGGAACACTCCGCCATCATCATCTGCAGAATCTGGCGGGCGCTCTCCTCAAAGGCTTCGCCGCTTCCTTCTTCCGTCCTTTTATGCAAAAAGACGTTATATCCTCCGCTTTTGGCGTCCTCTTCCATGTCCTCATAGGCGTCCATCAGATAGATGAATTTCCCGAGGAAAAAGCCGACGGTTCTCAGCTCCATCTCCCACTCGTCCTGACGCCACGCGAAAATTTCCGCCATGACTTCCCCGAAACAGCCGCTGGCCAGATCCATGCTGGTCTCTCCCGCCTTTTCACAGGCGCGGATTTGCTCCAGCAGCTCCCGGATCCGTTCCGCCTTTTGGGGATACTTCCGGCAGACTCTGTCGAACTTTTCCTTCAGGGCCGCGGCGGCCGCCCTGCGGGTGAGCTTCCTTTCATCCTCCCAGTCGTCCACGCATTTGTAATAGGAAAGCAGCAGATTCATATCCGCCGCATATTCCGTAAAAATGTTCTGCCGGGTCGGGTGCGCCTCGAAGGGATGGGCGACGCACTTGCAGGAGGAAAGCTGCGTATCCGGCTCGTACAGGGAAGACAGCAGCAGGATCAAAAACGTCATGTCGTAGCTCAGGGTGAGCTGCCCGCTCCTGCCATAGCGCTTTTTCAAATCCTGGCACAGGCCGCAGTAATAGGACTGATAGCAGTCGAACTCCCGGAATTTCATTTCCTGTTTGTTGACGATGATGTATCCGAACATATTTTCCCCTCAGCTGTTCCTGATGAACCTGGCGTCGCATTTGGGACAGCGGATCTCGATCCTGCCCCTGCCTCTGGGAACGCGGATCTTCTGCCTGCACTGGGGACAACGGTAGATGTGATGGGTTCGCCTCTGGGCCATCTCGCTCTTCTTCGCCGCAATCCCGCGCCGCAGGTTCGCCGTCATGGCCAGATACTTCTGATTTTCCGCATACCGCTTCGGAATATTTTTGGAAAAGATGCGGAAATAATTATAGACCAGGACCGCGAAGGCCAGCAAAAACCAGATTTCATGCCCCCAGAACATGGATATGATCAGCAGCGCCACGCACAGCCCCGACAGGAAACGGCCGAACTGATCCGCCCCGTACCGCCCCTGCATAAACCGCATAAATTTCTCTCTCATTTCGCTCCGACTCCTTTCCTGCATCAGTCTCCATTTTATCGCATCGGGGATAAATTGCAATAAAAGGGCGAAAAAATAAGTATTAAAAAAGGCTAAACTGATATCGTTTAGCCCCTGCCCTTTGAGTGGACCAGACGGGAGTCGAACCCGTGTCCAAAAGCCTGTTCCCTGTCCTTCTACTATCATAGTCTGTTCATTTGCGCCGGGCTTTCCCCGGCCCGTTCCCTCCGACATCCGGGAGCAGACACCCTGATGCCTTCAGTAGCTTCATGATACGCCTGCAGGGGCAAAGCTTAGCCTGCATCGTTTCTCACAGAGTCGATGCCTGGATCCCGGAGTGTGAGTGCCCCGGGTCAGACATGCCGCTTTTAGGCAGCGGCAAGCGCTACGTTTTTGTTGTTAGCGTTTATATTTAGGTTTGTGGTTTGACGCACCACCTGCGGATAGCTTCTCCAGCTGCGAGACCCCTGTCGAAACCTTGACTGGCCCTCATGTGCCCTATATTATAATCTCCGAAAAGCCCGGCTGTCAATCCGGTTTTTTTCTGAAATTTTTCTTACACTTTTGTAAGGGACGAAAAAGCTCCCTTTCGCCGTGTTATAATAGGGCGGGAGGTGTATTGCATTGAACCATCTGTTATTATTGGAAGACGACGCTGCGCTCATCGACGGGCTGCGCTATTCCCTGCCCAAAAACGGCTTCACCCTGGATGTGGTGAGCACCGTCCGGGACGCCCTCAAGGCGCTGAATCCGGGCCATCCCTATGACCTGCTCCTTCTGGATGTGACCCTGCCCGACGGCAGCGGCTTTTCGGTATGCGAACGGGTCCGGCAGGCGAAGGACCACACGCCCATCCTGTTCCTCACCGCCTCGGACGAAGAGACCAGCATCATCTACGGGCTGGACGGCGGCGGGGACGACTATATGACCAAGCCCTTCCGGCTGGGGGAGCTGTGCTCGCGCATCCGCGCACTGCTTCGCAGATCCTCCCCTGCGTTCGACTCAAATCCCCCGGGAGCGTCCGGACTTTCCTCCGGCCCGGTCTTCATCGATACGCTGTCCGGAAAGGTCCGGGTAAACGGTCAGGCCGTCGAGCTGACCGGAATGGAATACAGGCTTTTATGCCTGTTCGTCTCCCGCCCCGGGCAGCTTTTGTCCCGTTCCTTTCTTCTGGACGCTCTCTGGGACGGAAACGGGAACTTCGTGGACGACAACACGCTGTCCGTATACATCCGCCGCCTGCGGGAAAAGGTGGAAGCCGATCCCTCTTCGCCCCGCCGGCTGGTCACCGTCCGCGGTCTCGGATACCGCTGGGAAGAAAAAGAGGAGGTTCTGTGATGGAAGTTCTTAAGAGATCCCTGCTGGACGGTCAAAACCGCCGGTTCCTTTTTTCCGTCGCAGCAGCCTGTTTTCTGCTGCTGCTCCTTCCCCTGCCCTTCGCTCTCTTTTTTCAAAACCGGTTCGGATACCTGCTTTTGTGCCAGAAACAGGCTCTGGCCTCCTCCCTGCTGGAGGACGGGGTGTCCGGACAGACGCTGGCAAAGGCTTTCTCCAGCCGGGAAATCACCCCTGAAGGAATCCGTTTTCTGGAGCAAATCGGCCATGCGCAGAACTTCGATTCGTTTCTGCTGCCCTTTTTGGGCCAGGCGACAATCCGGACAGCTCTTTTTTTCCTTTTGATGCTGGCGCTCCCCCTTTTCCTTCTGGCGACCGGCTCGATGCGGTATTTTTCCCGCAGACAGCGCCTTCTGGAGGAGGCCGTCGCCGTGGTCCGCCGTTACGCGGAAGGGGATTTTTCCGTCCGCCTCCCGGGCGATCAGACCGGCAGCCTCTTCGTCCTGTTCGATTCCGTCAACCGCCTGTCCACGGCTTTAAAATCCCGCAACGAATCCCTGCATCAGGCCAGGGAATTTCTCCGGGATACGGTCTCCGACATCTCCCATCAGCTCAAAACCCCCCTGTCCGCCCTGCACCTTTACGCGGAAATCATCTTGAACGAACCGGACCGCCCCCAAACCGTGTCCGAATTCGCGCAGAAGTCCCTCCTTTCCCTGGAGCGCACACAGCGTCTGATCGGTCTCCTTCTGAAGGTCATGCGGCTGGATTCCGGCAGCGTTACCTTCGAGAAAAGGCCATGCAGCGTCTCCGAACTGGCGGAAACGGCCGTGCAGGATTTCAGGACCCGGGCCGGGCTGGAGGGCAAATCCCTGATTTTGCAGGGGAATCCCGATGAAACCGTCTTCTGCGATCCCCACTGGACCCGGGAGGCCATCTCCAACCTGGTCAAAAACGCGCTGGATCACACGCCGGAAGGCGGAACCGTACGCGTTTCCTGGGAGCGTTCTCCCGCCATGCTCCGGCTTCTGGTGGAAGACGACGGCTGCGGCATTCCCCAGGAGGATCTCCCCCATATCTTCAAACGGTTCTACACCGGTTCCGGCGGCGGAAAAGCCGTCGGGCAGCAGGGAGTCGGTCTTGGCCTTCCTCTGGCCCGGGCCATTGCGGAAGGCCAGGGCGGTCTGTTGTCCGTTTCCAGCCGGACGGGCCAGGGCACCCGCTTCACCCTGTCCTTCCTTACGGAATCGTAAGGAAAACCCTCCGTTTTGTCACCCGGAATTCACTCAAACCGGTTTCCGAAGTGCTATCCTGATACCGCAGCAGTCAAAAAACCGCAGCGGGCTGCGGGCATCAAATCAAAGGAGAGATTTTAGAAGATGGAAATTTTAAAAGTGGATCATCTGTGTAAAAATTACGGAAGCGGGGAAGCCATGGTGAAAGCCCTGCAGGACGTCTCCTTCTGCGTGCAGAAGGGGGAATTCGTGGCTGTGGTGGGCGAATCCGGATCCGGAAAGAGCACGCTGCTCAACTGCATCGGCGGTCTGGATGAACCCAGTTCCGGAACGGTCTGTCTGGATGGCCGGGATCTGTTTTCCCTGAACGAAAACCGGCGCACCATCTTCCGGAGGCGCAACATCGGTTTCATCTTCCAGTCGTTTCAGCTGGTTCCGGAACTGAACGTGGAACAAAACATCGTCTTTCCCCTGCTTTTAGACCATCAAAAGCCCGATGCCGCGCAGGTGGAGGAAATGCTGGAGGTTTTGGGTCTGGCCGACCGCCGGCGCCATCTGCCCTCCCAGCTCTCCGGCGGCCAGCAGCAGCGGGCCGCCATCGGCAGAGCGCTCATCTCCCGGCCCATGCTGGTGCTGGCCGACGAGCCCACCGGAAATCTGGATACAAAAAACAGCCAGGACGTCATGGATCTGCTCCTGAAAGCATCCCGCCATTACCGGCAGACGGTGTTGATGATCACCCATAACTTAAACCTCACCTCCTGCGCCGACCGGGTTCTTCGCGTCAGCGACGGCGTTTTAAAAGAACTGGGAGGGACCGGACGATGAAAAATTATCTGGATCTGATTCCCGTTCACGCGAAAGTACATCGCCGCCAGAGCCGTCTGACCCGCGTGTGCATCCTGCTGGCTACCTTTCTGGTCTCCGCCATTTTCGGTATGGCGGACATGGAGATGCGCTGTCTGCGGATGCAGACCATACGGACCGACGGTTCCTGGCACGCCGTGTTCGTCGGCCTCAGCGATCAGGACGAAGCGCTGCTCCGATCCCGGCCCGAGGTAAAACAATCCGCCCGGTATGCGACCCTCAACTATGGGCTGGATCAGGAATATGAAATCGCCGGAACGCGGACCGTCATCTGCGGGTTGGACGAAGCGTTTCTCTCCTTCTTTCCCTCCATGCGGATGGAGGAAGGGCGATTTCCCTCCCAAAATGGGGAAATCGCGCTGACCCAGAGCGTCAAAAGGCGGCTGGGGCTTTCCGCGGGGGATTCCCTGGAGCTGACCACGCCCCACGGGGAGCTCTCCTTTACCGTCACCGGATTTACCGGGGATTCCTCCATGCTCACGGATTCCGATGCCTTCGGCGCCTTTGTGAGCGCGAAAACCTGGAGCGACTGCTTCGAGGCGGATGCCGACCGGGCGGACATGGAGCTGTACGTTTCCTTCTCCCCCTTCTGCCGGATCCAGGACACCATCGCGGACCTGACCGGCCGGTTCTCCGCCTCCCGGGTGGGTCAGAACACCAAACTGCTGGGGCTGATGTTCCAGTCCAACGACTTCTATATGATGCAGATTTATGCGGCGGCAGCCATTCTGTCCGTCCTGGTAGCCGTTTCCGGAATCCTGATGATCTCGGGCAGTTTCAACAGCAATATCGCGCAGCGGACGGAGTTTTTCGGGCTGCTGCGCTGTCTGGGCGCCACCCAAAAACAGGTGCGCCGCTTTGTGACGAGAGAAGCGCTCTACTGGTGCCGCACCGCCATTCCCATGGGACTTTCCCTCTCCGTCCTCGTGATCTGGGCTCTTTGCGCCCTCCTGCGCTGGCTGACCCCCACCTATTTTGCGGAGATTCCCGTTTTCGGCATCAGCTGGATCGGCCTCGCATCCGGAAGCATTCTGGGCCTTCTGACGGTGCTCCTGGCCGCCCATTCCCCCGCCAGAAAAGCGGCCCGGGTATCGCCGCTGACGGCAGCCTCCGGCAATGCGGGCACCCTCTTCGCGGTCAAACGGGCGGCCAGCACCAGATTTTTCCCGGTGGAGGCGGCCATGGGGATCCATCACGCCACGGGGAGCAAAAAGAATTTCTTCCTGCTGTCCGCCTCTTTTGCCTTCACCATCATCCTGTTTTTGTCCTTCGGGCCCACGCTGGATTTTGCCAGGCACGCCATCACCGTCCTGCAGCCCTACTCCCCGGATTTTTCCATCATCAGTCCGGACAGCACCCCTTCCATCCCGAAGGAGCTCGCGGATGAGCTGACAAAAAACCCGTCTGTCAAACGGGTTTACGGAAGAAGTTTTTCCTATGGAATGACCGTCGCAGCCGGCGGGCAGCCCTGCCGCATCGATCTGATCTCCTATGAAGAAAACCAGTTCGGATGGGCGAAGAAACTGCTGGCAGAAGGATCCGTGGATCCCGCGAAAGACGGGCAGGGGCTGCTGACGGTTTACTCCCCGGATAACCCCCTTTCGCAGGGAGATGTGCTGACGCTGGGCGATGCCGGAGACTTTCCCATCTCCGGCATCCTCTCCAAATGCCCCTTCGACGCATCGGAGGGCGCGCAGATCGTCATCTGTCCGGAATCGGTCTTCGAACGGGTCACCGGTCAGTCCGGCTATACCATTCTGGATCTGCAGCTGAAGCGAAACGCGTCCCAAACCGATGTGGACGGGATACGGGCGGCAGCGGGCGATCAGGTCCGCTTTTCGGACAAAAGGCTTTCCAATGAGGAAAGCCGGGCCGTCTATTCCATATTTTTCCTGTTTTTATACGGATTTCTGACGGTGATCGCCCTGATCTCCTTTTTCAATATCATCAATACCATTTCCATGAGCGTGTCCGCGCGCCTGCGGCAATACGCCGCTCTGCGGGCCATCGGTGCCGACAACGCTGGCCTCGTGAAAATGGTGGCCGCCGAAACGCTGGCCTATCTGAGCGGAGGGATCTGTTTCGGCTGCCTGCTGGGGCTGCCCCTGCATTTTAAGATCTACCGGCTTTTGGTAACCAGCCGCTGGGGAGACGCGTGGACTTTTCCCCTTCTCCTCCTGCTCTTCATTCTGGCGCTGATGGCGCTGGCGGCCGTGCTGGCCGTCTGGGAACCCGCCAGAAGGATCTGCCGTCTCACCGCCACGCAGATGATCCGTTCCCAATGAAATCCGCCAGCGCCTGAAGAGAGCCCTGATAATCGGACCGGATCGGAAGATTTTTGAAATTCTCCATCGTATCCGTCACGAGGAAGGTGGAGATTCCCACCTGGCCGGCCGCCAGATCTTCCTCCACGTCGTTTCCCACCATCAGGCATTCCTCCGGGTCCAGGGAGAAACGGTTGAGCAGATCGGAGAAATAGGACGGGTTGGGTTTGCAGAACCGGCAGTCTTCATAAGTGGTGATGATTTCAAAATCCGCGGCGTCGAGCCCGGCCCAGCGGATCCGGTTTTCGGTGGCGCAGCGGGGAAAGACGGGATTGGTGGCCAGATAAACCGCCATCCCGTTTTCCTTCGCCCTCCTGACGGCGAGCTGCGCCAGGGGTGTGGGCTGCGTCGCGGCTTTCGCGCGGTTGAAGTCCCCGGAATAAAAGTCCAGCGCGACGGCTTCCGCTTCCTGCCGGGGCAGGGGAAGCCTGCCCTCCATGCTCTCCCAGAACGCCTCCCGGTTGGTTTTGCTCCCGTCGTTGCCCACCATGGCCCGATAGCCGTCCCAGACCGTAGCGATCAGCGCCCTTTTGTCAATTCCGCTCCTCCACCTTTCATAAGCCCCCGCCAGCAGCGGCATATAATGAGCCACGAATTCTTCCTGCCGCATGGGCAAAAGCGTCCCGTCCAGATCGAAAAAAATGTGTCGAAATCGCATGGGTTCCCCTTTCAGATCGCTCCGATGGCGGTCATATAGTAGTTGTACAGGACCAGGTTGGTATCCGCCTTATAATGCAGGCCGTCCGTAGCGTGAACCCCCGCCTGCATCAGATATCCGCTGCTGTCCAGCCAGATCACCTGGGGAATCAGCTGCGAACGGAGGGTGGAATTGAACAGATCCACCCGTTCCTGGGTGATGTTATGGCTGTTGGCCCAGACCGGATTCACCGACGCGTAGTACACCGTAGCCCCTCTCTGGGTCCACACCGCGCCCCAGTAATTGACGTCCTGCGCGTATTTCGAAGCGTCCGACAGGTCGTTGACCCCCATGTTGATGATCACCCTGCTGCCCTGGCCGATGATCCGGTCCGCCTGGGGGATGGCGGAATCGTGGAACCATTCGTAACGGCTGCCGTTCTGCGCCACGACGGCGGCGGGACAGACTCCGAATGCCTCCTCCACGTCTTCCTTTAACGTCACCATGCGGGAATCCCCGATGAACACCACCCCTGCCGCAACGGCCGGCTGAATCTGTGCCGCCGCGGCGATCTGCGCCTGACGGGCCGCCTCTTTTGCCGCAGCGGCAGCCGCTTCTTCGGCCGCAGCAGCCGCGGCCTGTGCCGCCAGCTGCGCCTGGCGGTTCTGCTCCTGAATCAGCTGCAGGGTCGCTTCGTCTACCGGCGCGGCCGCCTCATAGCGCACATATCCCAGCGTCTGTCCGCATTCGATGAAATACCAGCCGTTGTCCGTCTGCCCCCAGGCGTTGACCATCTGCCCCGGCTCCACGGAGCCGATCGGCTGCGCGCCTTCCTGGGCCAGGCTGCGCACCTGCGCCGTCCGGCTCACCGACATCGGGCGTGGCTGCGCCCACTGCTCCACCACAAAGCCCGGCATGGGAATCGTCACGCTCTGCGGCTGGGCGGCATACGCCCTGGATCCCGAAAGCAAAAAACATACGCCGGCACAGGCCGCCAAATACGTCCATCTTTTCATTTTCATTCTCTTTTCCTCCATATCCCAAGCGCTTTTGCGCCATTGTTCCCATTTCCGAACGCCGCTCTACCGCCTCCGCTTTCCCCCACCCAGCGCTTCCGCCGCGGAGAAGAGCAGGGAGAAGAGCCAGTGGATCAGCCAGGACAAAACCACGGTCAGACCCACGGTCAGCGCGCCCACCGTCAAAATCCCCAGTTCCGGGAACCCGTTTAAAACGCGATAAAACAAAAACAGATGCAGCAGATACATTTCCAGGGAAATCTCGCCCAGAAATGCCAGGACCCGCAGAGGGCGGCCTGCGAGCAGGCAGGAGGCCTGCGCCGCGAACAGGGTCCAGACCGCGCTGGCCGCGATCCCATCCCTTATTTTTTCCCATCCCGAAGGAGGGATCAGCCTTCCGTCCATGCCGCTTTTTACCACCCAGCCTACGCCCGCCGCCAGGACGGCGATCCAGACCGGGTAGAGAAAATTGAAACATTTTAACAGCTCTTTCTCATACTGGGCGATGACGGCTCCCAGCCAGAACGCCACGTTGGAAACATACCAGAAATCCGCCCTCCCCTCCGCGATCAGCCACGCCGTATAGGCGATCATGCAGGCCGCCAGCGCGGTCATACGGCTTCCCGGCGTCTTCATGGACCGAAAGACGAGGAAAAAAGCCAGATAAAAGATCAGGATATTGCGGATAAACCAGTAATCATAGCCGGTGAGAAACTGATACCAGTCCTTCGCCCCGCGGATTCCCCCGGAAAGCAGCTCGATACAGCCCACGATCACGAGATAGGGCAAATACGTGTTTTTAAACCGTTTCCACAAAAAGATCCCTCGGATCTTCTTTGCGGACGCGCTCTTGACCAGCCCGTATCCGGAAGCCAGGAAGAACAGATCCACCCCGTAAATGCCAGAACGCATCAGGGCGTAGCGCAGGGGTTCGCAGTTCAGCAGATCCGCATACCAGTTGACGAAATGGGTGACCATCACCAGAATCACCCCGATCCCCCGCAGGATCATGGACTGTTCCCGCGTCAAAAATAAGGTTCTTCGCTTCATCTTCCCTCCCGCTACAGGCGCAGCATCGCCTGAATCGAATAGTACAGTTCCGGATTCCCGGTGAGCAGATTGACGCTGCCGTCCGACTGGATCAGCGCCAGAAACAAAAAGGCCGCATGCAGCAGAACCGCCGTTTTCAGCCAGAGGACAAAGGCCCCGTAGACGCCCCTCTCCCGCGCCCATTCCGCCAGGAGCAGCAGGCAGACCGCAGCGGCCAGAAACAGGCCGAAGGAGATATCGCAGCTGTAACGCTGCAGGATCCCCGCTCCCGTCGCGTCCGCGGCGGCGATCACGAGGCTCACGCCGGCCGATACGGCTGCGGCGGCGGAGCAGAAGCCCTTTTGGGCCGTCCCGCGGCGAAAAAACTTCCAGCAAAGCAGGCAAAACGCCGGCCAGGAGAGCATGCTGCAGGCGAAAATGCCGCCCAGGCAGCTCTCGCTCACCATCCGTCCGGGATAGTCCGTTTCGATGGCGGCGCTCATCAGATAGGGGAACGACGCCTCCATCCGGGGCGGTTCCAGCAGAAAGTACCACAGGCCATAAAAGATCCGGGACAGATTGAAGCCCCGATGGGTCATATCGTTGCTGGTCAGGCTGTAGGACGCGCCGAAATCCAGCGGCGAGCCAAACCGCAGGGCGTTATAGTACATCAGGCCCGCGGCTGCCGCCAGAAACGGAAGGATCAGGGCGGCCGTGCGCCCGGCCCCTTTTTTGGCAAACAGCTCCCGTTTCCGGAAGACCTCCTCCCAGAACAGGGGGACGGCCAGCAGGGAAAACAGCGCGAACTGCGGCCTGCAGCCCGCCGTCAGAGCCATGCAGAGGGATCCGAAGGCGTACCAGAGCGCTTTTTTCCTGCCGGCGGACAGGCCGCGCAGCCATCCCCACAGCCCCGCCGCCGTGAACATGCAGGAGGCGATGATGGGCACGTGATAGAGGTCCGGACGGATCAGCAGATAAAAGAGGGAATAGCTCCCCGTGAGCATCAGCATCCCGACCCCGTACAGGTAAAAGGGGGCTTTCGGAAACCAGCGCCGCATCAGCTCGAAGAGCAGCCCCGCGCACGCCAGGATAAATCCCGCAAAAAAGGCGAATACCGCCAGGTAGTTGGGCAGCGCTCTGCCGGTGAGCAGATAGACGGGCAAATAGAAGAGCAGCTCCGGCACGATGCCGAAATACACATAATAGTTCCCGTCGTAATAGGAATAATCCGCCCGGTAGGGAATCCCGTTCGCCTGCAGATAGATGGTATCGTAGGGGTTTTCCACCTCCAGAAGAAGGGGATCCGCCTCGCCCACGCTCACCTCTCCCCGGCTCAGCGCCGCTGCCAGCTCCTGATACTGGGCGTGGTGGGGGGCCAGGTTGCTCCGGCAGTCCGGGTTGATCCGCACGAACCCCCAGGCCGCCCCGATCAGGACGGCCGTCAGCCCGGCCATGGCCGCCAGCCGCTTTCTCCTCCCTCTCCGGTTCCCCTCTTCCGCCAGAAAGGCGATGCCGTGCAGGCGGCTCTTCGGCCGCAGCGCGTTCAAAAAAGCGAGAAGGAGGGCGATGGCCAGGGCTCTGGGCCAGCGAAACAAAAAAGGCATCCGCCCGTTGAGCTCCACCGATTTCAGTCCGAACGACAGCTCCCCATAGGCGTCCCCGGCCCCCTCTCCGCGCTCGTCCGCCCGCTCCAGCTTCACGTAAAGATCCTGCACCCGCCCGTACGGGTACAGCTTCATCCAGGCGTTTTCCGGCACGGAGGAAAGGAGCACCCGCCCCTTCCCCAGCTGGCAGGGGTAGCGGTTCCCTTCGTCCCTGACATAGACCGTGGCCAGCACCGGCACGTTTTCCGGCAGCGAAAGGTCCAGATGCAGGCGGTTCACCGCCTCGTCCAAACCGGCCAGCCGGAGGATCACCGCTCCGGAGGAACTGGAAATTTGTTCCTCTTCCCCCGCTTTCATCCCGGCCTTCTCCCAGTCAGCCGACTCCAGCTCCTGCGCGGGAACGTCCTCCCATGTCATTTCCACGCTGCCGGTCACATCTTCCCACCCGCTTCCCAGCGTGGTCCAGAACGACGCCTGGCACAGCGTCAACTCTATAAAAACCGCGGCCAACGCCAGCAGGACAGCCGCTCTCTTTCCCGAAAAACCCATACGATCTCCCGAATCCCAATCCAATCTCATCGTTAAAAAGGGCCTTTTCGCGCGCCCCCACTACCCTTCCCATTTTATACGAAACGGAAGGCGGATGCAATAACAAAGAGCCCGACAAAAGCGAAAGCCCCGCTTCGCAGCGGGGCTTTCGCTTTCTTATGAGGGGGGAGATAGTGAGTTGTTCAACTATCTGTACCTATCATATCCAAAATATATGTCCAAAGTATGTCCAATTTCTGAAAAGCTTCTAAAAATTATAAAGATCCCATGAAAAGATCTACGATTTCCACTCGCTCCATCAGCTCCTCCGCCAGCTTTAAGGGCACGGTCCCGCTTCCGAAGACGGTGGCGCTGGCCGCCGACATGGCCACGGCACGCCTGAGCATCCGCCCGGCATCTTCTCCCCGCAGCGCGGAAAGGGCGAAGGCCGCGCAGGCGCAGTCCCCGCAGCCCACCGTGTTCACGGCGTCCACCTTCGGCGCCGCCGCATAGAGCGCTTCCCGCTCTCCCACCAGATACATCCCTTTCTCCCCGGCGGAAACCGCCGCCCATTCGATGCCGTTTTCCAGCATTTTCCGGGCCGCTTCCAGCACCTCGTCCCGGGTCCTGCACGGATGTCCCGCCAGGTATTCCAGCTCCTTCCGGTTCGGTTTCACCAGCCACGGCCCAGCCTGGATCCCCCGGGAAAGGGTCTCCCCGCTGGTGTCCAGGATCGCCCGCTTTCCGGCGTCCTTCGCGATCCCCACCAGATCCGCATAAATGTCCGGAGGCAGCCCCGGGGCCGCGCTGCCCGACAGGACGACCAGATCGCAGCTCTGGACGAGCTCCCGGTACTTTCCGAAAAAGACCAGGCGTTCCTCGGGGCAAATCCACGGGCCCGGCTCCAGGATTTCCGTCACGAAGCCGTTATCGGCCACCACGTTCATGCTGCATCTGGTATCGGCACCGATGCTGACGAAATCGCAGCCGATCCCCATCTCCCCGAGCCTCCGTTCGATCCAGCGCCCCGTATAGCCTCCCAGAAAACCCGTGGCGGTCACCGGACAGCTGCATTCGTTCAGGATCTTCCCCACGTTGATCCCCTTGCCGCCGGGGATATTTTCCATGCTCTCCATCCGGTTGACATGGCCCGGAATCAGCTGCCCTGTCCGATAAGTCTTATCGATCGCCGGATTCAGCGTCACCGTCAGTATCATGTTCTTCCTCCTTCCAAAACGCTTCGCGTCAGATTTTCATGTAGTGCTGCATCACCAGCTGCAGCCTGCTGTTCCCCTGCCAGGTGTTGATTCCGGGATAGTAGACCGCGCTCATCCGGATCCCGCTTCCCCTTTGTTCATACAGATCGTCCAGCGCCTGCGGCCCGTACTGCTCCCTCACGTAGCCGTCGAATGCTTCCCGGTTTCCGAAATACATCATTTCCCAGCGCCGGTTACAGTCGTCCATCACGGTAAAGCGCAGCGCGTTTCCGTTTTTTCCCAGCGCTCTTGCCGAGAGGAAGAGCAGATCCTTCTGGGCGAAAACCGGCTTCGAATTCCCCGTTCCGAAGGGCTCCAGAAGGTCCAGCTCCTCCACCAGGGAAAAGCTCACATGGGAGACCGGCATGGGCACGTCGATGTGGATTTTCTCCTCCAGATCGTCCTGCGTCAGGGCGCACAGCCGGTTGATCTCCCGCCGGAACGGTTCCACGTCCTCTTCCCGCATGGAGAGCCCGGCCGCCATCTTATGCCCGCCGTACTTCGTGAAAAACCGGCTGCACCTGGTCATTTCCTCATAAATGTGATACCCTTCGATGGATCGGGCGCTTCCCTTGACCCCTTCCTCCCCCCTGGTGAGCACGAAGGTGGGCCGGTAGTAACGTTCGCGGATCCTTCCGGCGATGATGCCCGCGATGCTCTCGTGGCAGTCCGGCAAAAAGACCACCAGCACCCGATCCTCCTTCAGGGAAGTGCTCTCGATCCGCTCTGCGGCCTCCTGCACGAACCGTTCCGTCATCTCCTTGCGGCTGTCGTTGAGCTGCTTTAAAAAGGCCGCGCGGGGGATCGCCTCTTCCCGGCTTTCGCACTCCAGCAGTTCCAGCGCCCGAAGCGCCGTATCCAGCCTTCCCGAAGCGTTCATGCAGGGGCCCAGAACGAAGCCGATATGAAAGGCCGTGAGCTTTTTCCCCTTTCCGGGCAGCCCAACGCCGCTGACCTCCATCAGGGCCCGCAGCCCCTGGTTCTGGCTGTCCTGCATCATGGAAAGGCCGTGGCGCACCAGAATCCGGTTCTCGTCCCGAAGCGGCATCACGTCGCACACGGTGGCGAACGCCGCCAGCTCCAGAAGCTCGTCCAGCAGCCCCCTCTCCTCCTTTTTCCCGGAGGAGAGCCCGGCCAGCCCGAAGCCGGAAAACAGCTCCTGGATCAGTTTGAAGGCCACCGTCGCCCCGCAGATTTCCCGAAAGGGATAGGCGCATCCCGGCTGTTTGGGATCCACCACGGCGTCCGCCGGGGGCAGACGATATCGTTTCCCGGGCTCCCCTCCGTTTTCGCCCGGAACTTCCTCATAGGGGACCTCGTGATGGTCCGTCACGATCACGCGCATCCCCTTCTCTTTGGCCAGGGCGATCTGTTCTGCCGCGGCGATCCCGTTGTCGCAGGTCACGATGGTCCGGATCCCGTCCGCGGCCGCCTGCTCCACCAGGCGCTCGTTGAGGCCGTAGCCGTCCTTCATCCGGTCAGGAATGCAGCTGTCCACGGACGCCCCGCAGGCGGATAGCCCTTTCTTTAAAATGAAGGTGGAGCAGATTCCGTCCACGTCATAATCCCCGATGACCCGGATCGGATCGCCCGCTTCGATCCGATCCCGCAGGAGCTTAGCCGCCTCCTTCATTCCCTTCAGCAGCTTCGGATCGTAGAGCTCCTCAATCGTCCCGTACAGGTATTTTTGAATCGCCTCTTCCCCGATGATATCCCGGTTCCGGATGATCCTTGCCAGCACGGGGCTGATATGAAACCGCTCTCCGATCTTTTCAAAATCGGCCCGTTTGGCCGCAACAAACCATTTTGCCATCTTCCGCCGTCCTCTTTCGTCTTTGATCTCTCCCCGCGCCAAAACGGCCGGGATGCCCGCCTTTTGGATGGCGCGCTCCCCGGCCGTTGATCACGGTCCTTTTTATTTCGCAGCCTTCACGGCCTTTTTGCCCTGAGACGCGTCCTTTTTCCCGACTTTTGTCCGAAGGATGTACCACATCGCACCGGCCAGGCAGACGGAAGAATATGCGCCGCAGACGATGCCCGCCATCAGGGGCAGCGCGAACTCGCGGATGCTGGAAACGCCCAGCGCGTACAGCGCCGCAACGGTGATGAACGTGGTCAGGGAAGTGAAAATGCTCCTGGAAAGCGTCTGCGTAACGCTCTCGTTCACCACTTCCTCCAGGCTCTCCCTGGTGCCGGACTGCCGTAGGTTCTCCCGGATCCGGTCGAAAATGACGATGGTGGCGTTGATGGAGTAGCCCACGATGGTCAGCATGCAGGCGATGAACGTCCCGCCAACGGAAATCCTGGTGACGGCATAGAAGGCCAGCACCACAAACACGTCGTGCAGCAGGGCCGCCACGCTGCTGGCGCCGAAGCGGATATCCTTAAACCGGAACCAGATATAGACCAGCATGCACAGCGCCGCCACCACCACGGCCACGATGGCACCCGTCCTCATCTCCGAGCTGATGGTGGAGCTGATGGTCTCCGCGGTGATCAGGCTTTCGTCCACGCCGAATTCCTCCGCCAGCCTGCCGTTGAGCTCTTCCCTCTGTTCCACGGACAGCACTCTGGTCTTAAAGATCACCTCGTTGCTCCCCTGCACCTTCTGGGTCTGGACGTTGGGATCTTTGCTGATCTCCTCGAAGATCGGAACGACCCGCTCATCCAGCTCTTCGATGCTCATATCTTCGGAAAACGTCACGTTCGTGGACGTGCCGCCCATGAACTCCAGGCTGTAGTTGAGGATTTCGCCGGTATTTTTCTGATTGATCCCCATGAACACGAAGCCGCAGAGGATCATGGCCGCGGACAGGGTGAAGAACACCGCTTTTTTCCGGAGGAAGCCGATGGGCTTTCTCGCCTTCGCCCTTCCGTAGAACTTTTCATCCCGGAAGCCAACGGCATACAGGGCGTTCAAAATCAGCCGCGTCACCGTCAGGGCCGTAAACATGGACAACACGATGCCCAGCGCCAGCGTCTGAGCGAATCCGCGGATGGTGCCGGTTCCCATGAATCCCAGCACAGCTGCGGCGATCAGGGTTGTCACGTTCCCGTCGACGATGGCGGACAACGCCTTCTGGAAGCCGATCTTAATGGAAGACTTCACCGTTTTTCCCGTGGCGATCTCCTCCCTGATGCGGGCGAAAATGATGACGTTGGCGTCCACCGCCATCCCGATGGACAGGATGATGCCCGCGATGCCCGGCAGGGTCAGCGTGATGTCGAAGCCGTTGAGCAAAAGCACGATCATGGCCGTATACAGGCACAGGGAAATGGCGCTGGCCACGCCGGGAATCCAGTATACCGCGATCATGAAGACGATGATCAGAATCAGACCCAGCGCCCCCGCCATGAGGCTGGTGCGGATGGCGGCGGATCCCAGCTGGGCGCCAACCACGTTGGAACGCAGCTCCTGAAGCTCCAGCTTCAGCCCGCCGATGCGGATGGTGGAAGCCAGCTGCTGCGCATCCTCATAGGAGGACATTCCGTTGATGACCGCATGCCCGTCCGTGATCTCGTCCTGCACGCTGGGATAGCTGACCACTTCGTTGTCGTAGACGATATAGATGATTTCGTGATTGGGAGCCGCCGCTTTCGTGGCCTCGGCGAATTTTTCCGTTCCTTCCTCCGTCAGCGTCAGGGAAACCACCGGCTCCTGGTTGCCCATGCTGTCGGGCTGATAGGCGGCCTGAGCGTCCGCGATATCCGTCCCGCTCAGCACTTCGTTGCCGTCTTCATCCAGAAAGACCAGCGATCCGGGCTTGCCCAGCTCCTCGAGAATCGCATTGGCATCGGAAACGCCGGGGATTTCGATGTTGATCCGGTCGCTGCCCTCCTGATAAACCTGAGCCTCCGTGGAATAATTCTCCACGCGCTGCTGCAGCTTGAAAATCGTATCGCTCATATCAGCCGCGCTGGGCTCCTCTTCTCCCACCACCTCGTAGGTGATGCTCACTCCGCCCGCCAGATCGAGCCCCAGCTTGATGTTGGAAGCGGACCCCGTTTTGCCGGAATCCAGGCCGAATACGGCGATAAACGTCAGGCCGGCCAGCACGGCGATGGCGGCGATCAGGGTGATGATCCCTTTTTTCCTGTTCATGTTAAACACTCCTTATCCTTCTTCATCGGCCAGAGCCGCCTTCATCATGATGGCGCACTCCACCCGCTTTTTCTGCAGTTCGCAGCCCAGATCATAGGCGTCGTTGATGTTGCCGTGGTTATTGTAGGAATTGGCCGCACAGCCTCCGCTGCAGTAGAACTTCGCGAAACAGTTCCGGCACTTCTCCTTCGAATAGACGTTGCAGCATTTGAACTCATCCACAAGATCCTGGCGAACGATGCCCTCGTCCACATTGCCCATCAGGAACTTCTCGTTCCCCACGAACTGATGGCAGGGATAAAAATCCCCCCATGGCGTCACCGCCAGATATTCCGTCCCGGAACCGCAGCCGGACAGCCGCTTCGCCACGCAGGGGCCTCCGCTTAAGTCGATCATAAAGTGGAAGAAGTTCACGCCGCGCCCCTCTTTCTGCCTCTTCACCAGGCCGGCGGCCAGGCGGTCGTATTCCTCCATCAGCTTCGGCAGATCTTCTTCCCGCAGAGCGTAGGGCTCTTTGGGATCCGCCACCACCGGCTCCACGGAAATCTGCTCAAACCCCAGGTCCGCCAGATGTTCCACATCCCGGGAAAAGTCCAGATTGTTGTGGGTATAGGTCCCGCGGACATAATAGTTCATCTGATCCCGGCTTTCGGCCACCTTCTGAAACTTCGGCACGATCAGGTCGTAGCTGCCCTGCCCGCCCCGGAACGGGCGCATCCTGTCGTGGACTTCCTTTCGCCCGTCGATGCTGAGCACCACGTTGCTCATCTCCCGGTTGACGAACTCCAGCACCCCGTCGTCCAGCAGGACGCCGTTGGTGGTCAGGGTAAATCGGAATTTCTTATGGAAGGGCTCTTCCAGGCTCCGGCCATAGGCCACCAGATCCTTGACAACCTGCCAGTTCATCAGCGGCTCTCCGCCGAAGAAATCCACCTCCAGATTGATCCGGTTCCCGGAATTTTTCACCAGGAAATCCAGCGCTTTTTTCCCGACTTCGAAGCTCATCAGAGCCCTTCTGCCGTGGTATTCCCCTTCTTCTGCGAAACAGTACCGGCAGGCCAGGTTGCAGTCGTGGGCGATGTGCAGGCAGAGCGCCTTGACCACGGTCTTCCGGTTTTTGAACTGATCGATATAGCCTTCGTAGATATCTTCCGTATAGAGGGAACCCGCTTCCGCCAGCTCCATCACTTCGGAAACCGCTTCCCGCACCTGCTCATGGGACCAGGATGCCGCCAGCTTCTCCTCCACTTCCGCCGTCACCGCGTCCAGATCGCGCACGCCCCTGGCAATGGGCTGCTCCGCCGGCCCCACCACATCGTAAACCAGGTCGTCCACCACGTGGACGCTCCCGCTGTTGACATCCATCACGATGTTGTAGCCGTTATTCTTAAACTGGTGTATCACGCAATCTTATCCTTTCTGTGCTTCATAACGTATAATAAGCAGCGATGCAAATCGCTGCTTATAAAATCCGTCCGTCGTCCGCTTATTTTCTCACTTTTTCGCAGCTCTGATTTCCTACCGTGCAGGACGTCTTGCATGCAGACTGGCAAGATGTCTGACATTCGCCGCAGCCGCCCTTCTTCATGGACTCCTTCAGATCTCTCGTGGTCAAAGTCTTGAT
Organism: Candidatus Eisenbergiella merdigallinarum; assembly: GCA_019119355.1. Classification (GTDB taxonomy): domain Bacteria; phylum Bacillota; class Clostridia; order Lachnospirales; family Lachnospiraceae; genus Gallintestinimicrobium; species Gallintestinimicrobium merdigallinarum. Next base: position 53,177 of record DWXE01000026.1, on the reverse strand, counting down.
GTGCTTCATCTCACATAGCCTCCTTATTGTCACAGTTTAAAACTGCCCTTATTTCATAACTGAAAATTAGTATATCATAAAAACAGGGGGAGGAAAAGCATTTTTTTCAAAAAGTGTTCTGCAAAAAGAGCGCTTCAGCTGAGCATTCCGCCCAGCATCCCGCTCCCCGCGCAGATCATCAGGGTCGTAAAAAAATGGTTGCCGAAATCCTTAAAGCCGTGATTGACCGCAAGGGTCAAAAGCGCCAGCAGGACAAAATACAGCGTCCCCGCCACGAGCCCCCAGAAAAACCGGCGATCCCCTGCCCCTTTTCCGGTCAGAAAGCCCGCCAGAAAGGTGGCCGCCGCATAGATGACGATGATCCCGATGCTGACGATCTGCTCCGAAAGCTGAAAACGGTACAGAAGCAGGGCCAGAAGCAGAAGCCCTCCTCCCGTCAAAAGATAGGACGCCAGCAGGCATTTTCCCAAAATGACCGGAAGACGTCCGGTCTGCGCTTCCTTTTCCCTCAGTCTCGTTCTTTCCATGTCCACGCCTCCTCTTTCTCCATGTATATTCAGGCGCGGGTTCAAACTTGACTGTCAGTTCCATACCTCCGTGCAGGCGGAGAGAAAATAGCCGTCCGGCGCACGGTATTCCCGGAAAACGGCCGTCCTCCCCTCCCCGTTTTCCAGCGAAGCCGTTCTTTTTTCCATGTCCGCAAGAATCTCCGAAAATCCCAGCTTCATTCCCTGCCCCGTCATCTTCATGTAGCTTTCCTTCACCGTCCATTCCCGCAGGAAGTAATCCAGCGCTTCCCCTTCCAAGACCCCGGACGCTCCGGTTTCGTACCGTTCCAGAAACAGGGCCGCCCGTTTTGGGGGATAGAAATGCCTGAGAACGCCCGCCTTCACGGGCTGCCGCTTTTGCAGATCCACCCCCACGGGCCGGCCGGACAGGGCGCAGACCGCATAATCTCCGGAATGGGACAGGCTCAGAAAAATTTCCCTGCCGTCCGCTTCCGCCACCGGCCTGCCGCCGGCTTCGTACCGGATCGGATACCCGCCATAGCCGTTCTCCTCCAGGGCGTATCGAGCCAGAAAACCGGCGGCCATAGACGCCGCTCTGGCCGCCGGCTTTCTGCAAAGATCCGCTTTCCTTTGCCGGGCGTCGTCCAGCCGTCCGTAGACGCGCCGTGCCAGAACGGGATCGTACAGCGGCCGGATGTCGGCCAGATACAGCCTGATCCGGCCCGCATCCCCGCTCATTCCACCGCGGTCAGATAATTGCTCACCGCATACACCGTCTGACCGTTATAATTCAGCTTCGTCCAGCCGCGGTCGGGTTCCACCGCGATCCGCTGGGCCGTGTCCGTCCCCGTCAGCTGGCCGACTACCTGAGAAGGTTCGCTGGTGGTGGGAAGGGTCCGCAGATTCGTCTCGCCGCTCTTTGCCATCACGGTTCCGGACGCCGCCACGAAGTGCATTCCCGCTTCCGGATTATCCGCCGTGATCTTTTCCTGTTCCTTATAGTCCATGCTGGTGGCCAGAAGCCTGGAGGACGCGTATACCGTCTGCCCGTTGACGTCCAGCCGGGACCATCCCGTATCGCCGCTGCCGCTGATCCCCGTGCGCACCACGGCCTGCCCGTAGCTCAGCGTCCCCACGACCTTTCCGGTCTCCGTGCTGGGCTGATCCCTCAGATTCACCTGATCCCTGGCGGTCACCGCCTCGCTCACCGCCCGGAACGTCAGACCGCCCGCCTGAAACGTGCCGGAATCTCCCGATCCGCTCTGGGCTTCCCCGGCGGATTCGCCGCCATCATCGCCGCCGGCGTCTCCCGAAGGCTGCGCGCCGTCCGCGGTCAGATCCGCAGTCAGGAAGCTGTGCACCGCATACAGCTTCTGCCCTTCATAAATCACCCGATCCCATCCGTTGCTCCCGATGCCCGTGCGCAGGACGGTTTCCCCGTTCTTCAGCCGATACACCACGGAGCTGTTTTCCGTGGTGGGGAGATTGCGCAGGTTGGTCTCGTCCTTGGCCGTCACCGTCTCTTCCACTTCCGTGAAATTCAGGCCCACCTCCGGATTGGCCTCCACGATTTCCGCGGGGGTGGGATCCTTCGCCTCCGCCTCCTGGCTGTAGCCGAACCAGGCTACGTTCAGGTCCACGTTTCCGTCGATGCCGGCCACCTGGCCCTGGCTGGTGTACTGCCACATGGAATGGATCCCGCTGTATGTGGATCCCCTGGTCTGGGGAAAGGGGACTTCCGGATACTGGGAAACCCAGATCTTATACTTCGGCTCCAGCGTTTCCATCCCCCACTGGGCGCTGCCCTCCATTTCGTTGCGGGAAGCGTAGAACATGGGCGTATATCCTGCTGCAGCCACGGTATCCAGAAAGGCGCAGGCGATCGAGGTGCGCTCCTCTTTTGTCAGCCCGTACTGCCTGCTGTCCGGAGACTGGAAGTCCTCGCAGTTGTAGGCCACCGGATAGGTGATCCTGTATCTGGCGATAAAATCCGACACCCAGGCCGCCTCTTCCGCCGCTTCCTGTTCGTTCACGGCGGAAGAAAAGAAGTAGGCTCCGGCCTGGATCCCGTTGCGGGTGGCCTCCTGCAGATTGTATCTCGCGCCCGGATCTTCATAGATCACGCCCGTGACTTTCGTCCGGTATCCCACCCGGATCATGGCGAAGTCCACGCCAGCTTCCTTCACTTTCGCCCAGTCGATGGTCCCCTGATACTTGGACACGTCGATTCCCAGCGTTGCTTCCGTCGTCTCGCCTTCCGGCACGCTCACCCGTGATAGATCCACGGACGCGCCCGTTTCGCCGTTTCCCGCCGTATTGGTGGAAGACTGGGGATCCTGATCGTCCTCCATGCTCCCCACTTCGGCCGCCACGACCGTTTCAGGCTTCGCAGTCCCTTCGCTTTCCCCGGCGGCCGTTTCCGTCTCCGCCATCCGGGTTTCTTCCAACGGGGCGTCGGCAGTCTCCTCCGCCGCTCCCTCCGCCATCTCAGACGTCCCCTCCGGCACTGCGGCGGCCTCTCTGGCACCGCAGCCCCGAATCGCCGCGGCGGCGATCAGCACGATGACGATCGCCGCCACAGCGGCTGCCGGAACGATAATGGCAGCAGGAGAAATCCCGCCTCTTCGATGTTTTCTGCGCCTTCTCTTCGCCATGGTCCCTCCCCTTTTCTCTTCGAACCGGTTACAGCAGATGCGCCCTCAGCTCCTCCGCGCTCCTGGCGGACAGATAGGCCGGCGCGATGTCAAACACGGTCTTGCACCCGCTCATTCCTTCCCGGTTCATCCGGTATGCGGCGCGCGCGTATGCGACGATGACCGAACCCGTGAACTCCGGATTGGAATCCAGCTTCAGGCTGTACTCGATCACGTGGCCGTGCTCCCGGTTCAGACCGGTCTTTCCGGTCCGGATCACGCATCCGCCATGGGGCAGGCCGCTGTGATCCCGCTTCATCTCCTCTTCGGTGATAAAATGCACCGTGGTGTCGTAGTCCGCAAAATAGTTGGGCATGGTCCTGATCTCTTCCTCGATCCGGGCCAGATCAGCCCCTTCCTCCGCCACCACGAAGCACTCTCTGGTATGTTTCTGCCTGGTGGTCAGCTCCGGATTTTCCCCGTTTCTCACCGATTCCAGCGCTTCCGGCACCGGAATGGTATATTGTCTGGCGTCTTTCACACCCGCGATCCGGCGAACCGCGTCGGAATGCCCCTGGCTCACTCCCTTGCCCCAGAAGGTATAATCCTCTCCTTCCGGCAGGATGCAGTTGGCATACAGGCGGTTTAAGGAAAACATGCCCGGATCCCATCCGCAGGATATGATCCCGACCTTTCCTCCCCGTTTCGCCGCCGCGTCCACGTCGTCAAAATGCTCCGGGATCCGCGCGTGCGTATCGAAGCTGTCCACCACGTTATAGAGGGCCGCGTATTTCGGCGTCTGCTCCGGAAGATCCGTGGCGCTGCCGCCGCAGAGGATCAGCACGTCGATCCCGTCCTGCATGGTCTCCAGCGCATCCGCCGAAAGCACGCGGACGCCTTCCGTCCTCACCTGAAGGGACTTCGGATCGCGGCGGGTGAATACCGCTGCCAGCTCCATATCCGGGTTCTGACGGACGGCGCTCTCAACGCCCTTTCCAAGATTTCCATAGCCTAAAATACCAATTCTGATCGCCATTGTATTCTCTCCTTTGTCTTTTCAGTCAATCGGTTGGAACCATTCCGTATTTTAGCACAAAACCGCGGAAAGGGGAACAGCATTAAAGAATATATTCTTTCAGGTCCTTTTTCAGCTGGTTCCAGGCGTCCTCGTGCTCCACGTAATAGATCGGGCAGGGCTTTCCGCCCGCGTCGTAGTGGCGTTTCACGCTGGAGATCCCCAGGTCGTATTCCTTCATCAGCCAGCCCAGAAGCCGGATCAGGGAGTCGTAGGTGGCGTCGGTAAACTTTCCGTCCTCGTCCAGATAACAGCATTCGATGGATATGGAGTTGAAATTGTGCTCCTTCACCGAGTAGCCGATTTCGTTCAGCGGAAGGCACTGGATGATCTCGCCTTCATATCCGATGATAAAATGAGAGGAAGCGGAAGTTTCCCCGGTGATCCCCAGATTCTCAAAATAGCTCCGGTTCTGCGCCGCGCTGGTCCCCGCATTCGCCGTATAGTGCACGAACAGCTCCGTGACCTCAGGCAGCTCGTCCCCCGGCCTGGAATATTCGTTGGGCGTCAGAAGTTCTTCGGAAATCTCCGGCTTCTCCGATCGGTTCGTCTTTATGATTTCCCGCTCCTGCATGACGGAAACGGTTTCCTCCCCCTCCTGGCTTCTCCACAGAAAAGAGCCCAGCCGATACAGGCCGAAACCGACGCAGGCCAGCAAAATCAACCCGATCGCTCCCACCACGATCCGGGCCGTCATCACCTGCCGTCTGCGCCTCTTCCTCCGGATTTCCCTCCGGGCCCTCCTTCTGGCCTCCAGCTCTTTCGTCGTGGAAGGAAACTCCTCCGCTCTCCTCTTTTGCATAGATCCGCTCCCCGTCATACGCCTGTTTTTTCTTTATGATATCACAGGAGGCCGTTTTGTTCTTTAAAATTCCCTTAAGATTTTTGACATAAAAAGGCGCTTATTTCTGGGGTTCCTGCAAAAATTTGTCACTAACCTGTCGCTAACCGCAAACTGATGTTGTATAATAATTCATGAAAAAAGTGGGATTCAGCCACAGACCAAACCGCAAACCAGATGGCATTACAAAGGCCGACAGAAATGCCAGAAAATCGGACGATCTTTTAAAACGGGATTTTACGTCGGAGAAGCCGCTGGAGAAATGCGTAACGGACATTACCGAAATCCCGGCGAAAGATGGGAAACTAACGCACGTTGTGGGGCTATGTGGGCAAGGATGACTCCGATGCTCAGGAGGAAACAGTACTATGATTCACTGGTGCAGGCAGCATAAAAATTTCATCAAGAAAAAGTGTAAGGGGATATCGACAATATCATTTTTTGTAGTGGTTGTAGCCATACTGCTGATTATACTTGGAACAGTTATCCATATTATAGAAGTTGAACGGGAAAAAGAGACTATTCCGATTGCCTATGGACATGAGATAAGAACGGATATTGACGGAGATAAAAAGGAAGATCGCATACTGGTAACAGATAATGTGAGTGGAAACAGGGCATTCACACAAATTACCGCGAGTATGGATAATGGAGATACGATTTTTAAGGATTATGAGGGTCATTTTTCTTCCAGTATTGTAACAGGGGATTTATCAGGAAATGGAAAAGCGGATGTTCTTTTGGTTCGATATGATACGGGAAGTACTTATGGTGCGGCAGAGGTATCGGTGCTTTATTTTGATAACGGAGCATGGGCAGAATATTCGGAAGAGTTCATTTCAAATCCAGATATAAAGATGGAGCAACCAAAGAGTTTTTCGCCGGAAAATTGGATGGAGGTTTCTATACTGGAAGCAACGATAGTTGAAAAAGATGAAAAAACCATCCTTCGTCTGACTTTAAATGAAGATATTCAAAAGAATATGGTAAAAGTGATAGATGCCTCGTATTGTGAGGATGGCTGGTATATTGAAGATATGCAAAGTGAAACTGATCATTCTACGCAAATTGAGAGTTCTACTCTGGATGAATCAAATAGCGTATCTGAAACAGAATTTACTGGAAGATATGTGGATGATTTAGGTACTGGTTGGGAAAAATGTGAAATGATCATTACAAAGCAGGATGATGGAAATTATTTGATTGATTTCGGGGTTTATAAGCTGTTATATGTTACTGCTGCTGCAGGAAAATATCATCCAGAAACAAATACGTTAAGTTTTGAAGGGTTAGATGATACTGGGCATGAGATTGCCGTATCAATTTTTCCGGAAGAAAGCTATCTTTCTGTAACAGTATTAAAATCGCCATATTCTGAAATGTCAAAGGGAACCGTTTTAAAATATTATCCAGAAGGATACTATCCTGTAGAAGAATATTAAATATGTGGTGCAACAATTTTCAGTTTTCGGTTTTGGCTTCCCGGAAGGTATTGTTTCAGAGTAATCGCGGAGATTTCATCTTCTGATGATGTTTGTGAGGAGGATTTTAAAAATGGCGACTTCCAGTATAAAAACCCATATTCCCTGTGACATTTACAGAGTATGGAATGCTGTGACAGAGGTTGAGCATTACGAATGGCGCAGTGATTTGAGCAGAACCGAAGTGATCAGCGACAGGCAGTTTATCGAATATACCAGGTCGGGCTACCCGACTACCTTTACAATTACGGCCAAAGATCCTTATAGACGTTGGGAATTCGATATGGAAAACAGCAATATGAAAGGACGCTGGGTCGGTTTTTTCACCGCTCAAAATGATGGGACAATCATCGATTTTACAGAGTATGTAACGGCAAAAAAATTTTTTCTCAAACCTTTTGTAAAATTTTATCTGAAGAAACAACAGGCACAATTTGTGGCGGATTTAACAAAGGCGTTGTCATGAGCGCGAAAAAATGCGGAGCCATTGCCCATCAGATCTTTCATCTGTTCGGCAATGGCCCCGTTTTTGTTGGGCAGGAAGATATCATTTTGCCGCCGAAACGGTCAAATGCCCAGCGCCTGAAGCGTGAGCGCGTCCGGAGTTCCGGTGGCGGGCAGATTGTTCAGCTGCTGGTACAGGATCAGGGACTGCACGGTATGCAGATCCATCAGGCCGTTGATTTCCCCCGTAAAGCAGCCGGCATTGGACAGGTTCATCTGGATCAGGGATACCAGGGACAGCTGCTGGATCATCTGATCGGAAGGCAGCGCCAGCGTCTGGTTGACCAGGGCCGCCCGCTGCGCCAGGATGGGATCGGAATCCGCCGCATTCTGCGAAACCAGAAGATTGTACTGCGCCAGGTAGCCCGCCTGAATCTGAGAAAGGGCAGCGAACCAGGCGTCCAGGACGGCGGCGTCGGGATCGGCTGAAGCCGCGGGTGCTAAAACCGCCGCGGGCGCCGGTTCGGCAGCGGGGACCGCCTCAGCGGCAGCGCCGGGAACGGGCATCGAAACCGTCGCAGCTGTTGCAGCTGTTGCAGCCGCTGCCGTTTCCGGCGCGGGCTGGGCGGCAGCGGCCGGAGCCGAAGCGGCGGGCGTTTCTGCGGCGGCCGGGGCCGTCAGCGCAGGCGGTTTGCATCTGGAACATGCGGTATATCCCTGATCCACGGCGCCTGCCAGGGAAATCGGGATTTTGGACTGCCTCAGATAACTGCAGGATCCGACATGATATTTTTCCCCGGTTTTTGTGACATAAACCGTGGTATCGCCGGATGCGGCCAGAGACGTGATCGACATGGACGCGATCAGAATCAATGTGACCATCGTGGAAAGTACTTTTTTCATGGGTCCCCCTTTATCAATTCGTCGATTGTTTCCTGCCCTTTTAAAAGACGATTATACCACAAAAATCCCGTTTTGGCGACGCTGCCGATTATTTCAGCAGGTCGGCCACGGTCACCGACAGTTCCGGGAAGCTTCTTCCGGATTCGCCAGGGCGATGCCCAGCTCCTGAAGCTGGAAGGCGTCCACGGATCCCGGCGCATCGGTCATCAGGCAGGACGCATCCTTGACTTTGGGGAAAGCGATGACCTCGCGGATGCTCTCCGCCTTCGTCAGCAGCATGCACAGGCGATCCAGGCCATAGGCCAGCCCCGCATGAGGCGGCACGCCGTATTTGAAAGCGTCCATCAAAAAGCCGAACTGTTCCTGAGCGCGCTCTTTCGTGAAGCCCAGAGCCGCAAACATCCGCTCCTGCACGTCGTCCTGGAAAATACGGACGCTGCCTCCGCCCAGCTCCACGCCGTTTAAGACGATATCGTAGGCCTTCGCGCGCACCTTCCCGGGATCCGTCTCCAGCATGGGAAGGTCCTCTTCCATGGGCATGGTGAAAGGATGGTGCATGGCCATAAAGCGGTTTTCCTCTTCGCTCCATTCGAACTGGGGGAATTCCACCACCCACAAAAAATCGAAGCGGTCGTGGTCGATGAGACCCATCTGCTCGCCCAGCTCCAGACGAAGAGCGCCCAGCACGCTCCAGACGATGTTCGTCCTGTCCGCCGCGAACAAAAGCAGGTCTCCCGGCTGGCCGTCCATGGCTCCTGCCAGAGCGCCCAGCTGCTCTTGAGTCATGAATTTCGCGAAAGAGGACTTATAGCTGCCGTCTTCCTGAATCGCGAGATAGGCCAGCCCCTTCGCGCCGTATCCCTTCGCGAAATCAACCAGCGCGTCGATTTTCTTTCTGGGCATGCCCGCCTGCCCTTTGGCGTTGATCCCGCGGACGGAACCGCCGTTTTCCAGGGCGCCGGTAAAGACGCCGAAACCGCAGCCGGCCACCACGTCGGATACGTCCACCAGCTCCATGCCGAATCTCGTATCCGGCTTATCGGAACCGAACCGGTTCATGGCGTCGATCCATTTCATCCGGGGCAGGGGAAGGGAGATCTCCAGGCCGATGGCCTCCCTGCACACGTACTGGAGCAGCCGTTCGTTCACGTCGATCACATCGTCCACGTCCACGAAGGAGAGCTCCATGTCCACCTGGGTGAACTCCGGCTGCCGGTCCGCCCGCAGGTCTTCGTCGCGGAAGCATTTCGCGATCTGGAAATACCGGTCATATCCGGAGCACATCAGAAGCTGCTTGAACAGCTGAGGGGACTGGGGCAGCGCGTAAAAGCTGCCGGGATGGACGCGGCTGGGAACCAGATAGTCCCTCGCGCCCTCCGGGGTGGATTTGCACAGGATCGGCGTTTCGATCTCCAGAAAGCCCTCTTCCGTCAAAAACCGCCGGAACGCGGCGCAGATTTTGCTCCTTAAAATGATCTTCTCCTGCTGATCCGGACGGCGAAGGTCCAGATAGCGGTACTTTAAGCGGATTTCCTCTTTGGTCTTCGTGTTGGACTCGATGGGGAACGGCGGGGTCAGCGCTTCGGACAGGATGCGGACTTCCTTCGCCCGCACTTCGATTTCCCCGGTGGCCAGATTTTCATTGACAGCGCCGGAACGCTTTTCCACCGTGCCGGTGACCGCCACCACAAATTCGCTGCGCAGGCGCTCCGCCTTTGCGAAGTTGTCCGCGCCGCAGTCCGCCTCTTCGAAAATAACCTGCAGCAGGCCGGCCCTGTCCCTCAAATCCACAAAGATGATGCCGCCCTTGTTTCTCTGCTTCGCCACCCAGCCCATCACCGTGACGGTCTGGCCCGCGTTCTGGATCCCAAGCTCGCCGCAGCGGCAGGTCCGCTTCAGCCCTTTCATGCTCTCAGCCATTCTGATTCCTCCTATTTCAGCGGATTTTTGTAGAATTCTACAAATTCCTCATATCCTTCTTTGTTCAGCTGCTCCTTCTGGAACTTCTTGTTCTTGTTCATCCGGGCCACCAGCACCTGGGTGCCGTCCTTTCTGGCCTCCTGCGCCTGGGCGATGACCTGGCAGAGCCGGTCTCCGGAAACGCCCTTTTCGATCAGATAGGCGATCTTTCTGGGCTGTCCGGGAATCCGGAAGCCGTTTTCCATCATGATCAGGATGATCCGCTCGAATCCGATGGAAAAGCCGCAGGCCGGAACGTCGTTTCCGGTAAATCTGCCCACCATCCTGTCATAGCGTCCGCCCCCGCCGCAGCTGCCCCCGAACTGTGGCATGGAAACCTCAAAAATCGTCCCCGTATAATAGGACATGCCCCGCACCAGCGTGGGGTCGAAGACGATCTGAAAGTCCGACGCCTGCGTGGCGCGCACGCTGGCGATGATTTCCTGCAGATTTTCCTTCACCTCAGGGGCCAGATACCCCTCCAGCTCCTGCGCCAGCCAGGAAAGGCCGTCGTCGTGTTCGGAGAGCCCTGAAAACAGCTTCAGGTACTTTTGGGCCGACTCCGCACAAAAGCCGTTTTCCTCCAGCTCCCGGGCCACGCCGTCCATCCCGATCTTGTCCATCTTGTCCAGAATGATGAACACCGTATCGTAAGCCTCTTCCGGAAAACCGCTGTACGCGGCCATGGCCTTCAGAATCTGCCGCTCGTTGATGCGGATGGTAAAATCCCGAAATCCCAGGTTTCCCAGCGTCGTGGTGGTGGCCAGGATCAATTCGATCTCCGCCAGGTTGGAGGGTTCTCCCAGAATATCGATGTCGCACTGCATGAACTGGCGATAGCGCCCCTTCTGGGGGCGGTCCGCCCTCCAGACGTTGCCGATCTGCAGCGCCTTAAAGGGGGAGGGAAGCTCGTTGGAATGATTGGAGTAGAAGCGCACCAGCGGCACGGTCAGGTCGTAGCGCAGGCCGCCGTCCACCAGATCCCCCTCCGACTTCGCCGTTTCCAGATTCAGCTTCTCCCCTCTTTTGAGGATCTTGAAGGTCAGCTTTTCGTTTTCCCCGCCCTGCCTGCTGGTCAGATTCTGAATGTTCTCCACGCAGGGGGTCTCGATGGGGGTAAAGCCGAACTTCGCGTAGGTTTCCTTGATCACGCCGATGCAATAATCCCGAAGCTGCATTTCGGCGGGCAAAATATCCTTCATACCGGTAACCGGTTTTTTGCTCAATGCCATGGTCTGTCTCCTTTTTGCCTGTTTCGGCAGATTTTCTTACGATTCTACACTGTTTCCCGTGCATTTTCAAGGATGACTTATCAGTTTCCGCTTCCGTTCGATCATTTCATCCACTTTCTCCAGATACAGGGCGACGTCCTTTACGCTGTCGCAGCGCTCGATCCGCCCGTCCGGATAGACTTCCTTGGAAATGGTCCCCGCGCCCAGGGCCAGGATGGACTCCTTCTCCTCCATGATCAGGATGTTGTAAATCCCCGCCTTTCCGGGTCTGGCATAGCCCACGTTCTCGAAGTTTCCGGACATGTTTTTCTGCCGGTACAGGTAATAGGGTTCCATTCCCAGTTCCTTCGCCCCCGCGGCCGCGATGCGCATGGTTTCGTCCGTATTGTGCAGGGTGGAAATCCCGTTTTCCAGGATCCACTGGCTCAGCCGGGAAGCCCGCTTGATCGCCAGGGAATGGACGGTGAGGCTGTCCGGCCCCAGCTCCTTCACCCTCCGGACGGTATGGGCCACATCTTCTTCGTTCTCCCCCGGCAGCCCCAGGATCAGGTCCATGTTGATGTTGTCGAACCCCTCTTCCCGCGCCAGCCAAAACGCCGCTTCCACCTGCGCCACCGTATGCTGCCTGCCGATGAGCTTTAAAGTCTTTTCGTTCATGGTCTGGGGATTCACCGAAATGCGGGTTACGCCATGCCGCTTTAAGGCCCGCAGCTTCTCCCTGGTGATGCTGTCCGCCCTTCCGGCCTCCACCGTGAACTCCTTCACATGCGTCCAGTCGAAGGAAGCCTTCACCTTTCCCAGCAGCCGGTCCAGCTGATCCGGCTCCAGCGTGGTGGGCGTGCCTCCGCCGATGTACACGCTGTCCAGCACCTTATCCCGGCAGGCCTCCTTCACGAAATCGATCTCCCGCTCCAGCGCGTCCAGATATTCCCCCACCCGCTTCTTCCAGGCGCAGATCGGGAAGGAGGTGAAGGAACAGTAAAGGCAGGTGGTGGGACAGAAGGGGATCCCGATGTACAGGCTGTATCCCCTGTCGTAATGGATCCCGGACAGGATTTCCCGTTCCCGCAGGGCGATGTCCACGGACAGCTCCGCCTTTTCTTCAGACGCCAGATATGTGGTTCTCATATACTCCCCGGCTTCCTCCGGCGTTTTTCCCTGTTCCATCAGCTGCATGGCGATCTTCGTGGGGCGGATTCCGGTGAGGGTCCCCCAGGGCAGCTCCTTTTTCGTCTCTTCGGAAAGGAGCCCGTACAGCAGCCTCTTGAGCTCGTTTTTCACGGCGATCCGGTCGGCCGGATCCGAAAGTACGGCCTGACGGACGGTTTCGCCTTCCCCTTCAATCCGATATCCCGCCGAGACGGTTTCCGGCGCAAAGCGCACAAAAAATGCCGGAAGGCCGGCATCGCTCCTCAAATCTTTTTCCCCCTCGGGGAAGACTTTCACCTCCTGTTCCGGATAGAAAGCCTTCACCAGAGAATGGATATCATAAGCATATCGATCTTCGTTCAGCACTACAACGATCATGTATCTCTTCCTCACTGACAATACGGATTGTATCGTTTTTCTTCCCCGATGGTGGTGGATTCCCCGTGTCCCGGATACACCCTGGTGTCGTCCGGCAAAACGAACAGCTTCTCCTTCACGGAACGGACCAGCCTGCTCATGCTTCCGGTGGGGAAATCGGTCCTCCCCACGGATCCGGCAAACAGCGTATCTCCGGCGATCAGGATTCCCGCTTCCCGCACGTAATAGCAGGCGCTTCCTTCCGTATGCCCCGGCGTGGCGATGACCTCCAGCGGGATATCCGCCAGGGCGATCGTTTGCCCGTCGGTCAGCCATTCGTCCGGTTCGATGACCGTCCTGTGCCCGAACTGGGCGGAAAGGTTTGCGGAAGGATCCGAACACACGGCCCGCTCATCCGCAGGGGCGCAGAGTTTCGCTCCGGAAAGCTGCCTGAGCTGATCCGACCCGCCGATGTGGTCGAAATGCCCGTGGGTCAAAAGGATCGCCTCCACCGAAAACCCTTTCCGTTTCAGCCCTTCATACAGGTCCGCCCCCCGGTCAGCGGGGTCGATGAAAACGACCCGGTCCGCTCCTTCCCGGTATAAAAAATAACAGTTCGTGGCGCATACGCCCAGCGTCATGCGACCGATTTTGATTCCAGCCATATTGATTCTCCGTTTCTCAGCCCGTGGTCCTCTCGATGTCCACCACGCTCTCCACGCCGCGCAGCTTCGCCACGATCTGCCCCAGTTCCTCCCGCCCGCTGGTCTCGAAGGAGAGGGCCAGCGTGGCGAATCCCTGTTTGTTGATTCTCGTATTCAGCGACAGGATGTCGATGTTTCGTTCCGTCATGGTCTTGGCGATGTCCGCCAGAAGGCCGCTCCTGTTGTGGGCGAAAATGCTGATTTCCGCCAGGTATTTCTCCCCTGCTGCCGCGGACGTATCCTCTTCCCACTCCGCTTCGATCAGCCGGGCCCTCTCGATCTCCGGCAGGTTCAGCACGTTGATGCAGTCCGTCCTGTGGATGGATACCCCTCTTCCCCGCGTGACGAATCCCACGATCTCGTCCCCCGGCACCGGAGAACAGCATTTGGAAAACCGGACGGCCACATCGTGGATCCCTTTCACCACGATGCCGTTTTTACTCCTGGGCCGCATCTGCCGGTTCTGCCCCGCGTTGTTCTCGGCGATGGCCGCCAGCACCTCTTCGTTGGAAACGATTTTGGGATGATCCCTGTCGTAGAGCTCCTGCATCCGGTTGGCGATCTGGCCTTCCTTTAAAGCTCCGTGGCCGATGGCCGCCAGCACGGAATCCCAGTCCATAAAGCCGTATTTTTTCATGACGGCCGCCTGGTATTCCGGCTTCATAATCTCCCCGAGGTTGATGGATCTGGCCTTGCAGAAGGCGTTGAACAGATCCTTGCCCTTGACGATATTTTCCTCTTTGACTTCGTTCTTAAACCACTGATTGATCTTGTTTTTCGCCTGGGTGCTCTTGACCACGGACAGCCAGTCCCTGCTGGGCCCTTTTGCGTTCTGGGAAGTCAGGATTTCCACCCGGTCCCCGTTCTGGATCTCGTAGTCGATGGTGACCAGACGGCCGTTGACCCGTGCTCCGATCATCTTGTTCCCCACCGCCGTATGGACGCTGTAAGCGAAGTCGATGGGCGTGGAGCCCGCGGGAAGGGTCTTCACGTCGCCGGTGGGCGTAAAGCAGTACACGCTGTCCGAAAACAGGTCCAGATCGCTCTTGATCATGTTCATGAATTCCCGGTTGTCGGACATCTCCCGCTGCCACTCCAGAATCTGGCGCAGCCAGGCCAGCTTTTCTTCCTCCTGGGCCTCCACCTTCTTCCCGTCGGAAGCTTCCTTATATTTCCAGTGCGCCGCGATACCGAACTCCGCAACCCGGTGCATCTCATAGGTCCGGATCTGAATTTCGAAGGGCTGCCCGGATGTGCCGATGAGCGTGGTGTGCAAAGACTGGTACATGTTCGGCTTCGGCATGGCGATGTAGTCCTTGAACCGCCCCGGGATGGGCTTATACATCTCATGGATCACGCCCAGCGCCGCATAGCAGTCCTTCACCGTATCCACGATAATGCGGACCGCGAACAGATCGTAGATCTGATCGATGGTCTTGTGCTGGTTTTTCATCTTCTTATAGATGCTGAAAAAATGCTTCACCCGGCCGTCGATTTTCGCTTCGATGCCGGCCTTTTCGATATGGTCCCCCACTTCCTCTACGATATTTTCGATATATTTCTCCCGCTCGCTCTTGCGCATGGCGATCTTTTCCACAAGATCGTAGTACACGTCCGGTTCCAGATATTTCAGGGAAAGATCGTCCAGCTCCACCTTGATTTTGGAGATACCGAGCCGCTGCGCGATGGGCGCGTAGATGTCCATGGTCTCCCGCGCGATGCGGATCTGCTTTTCATGGGGCATGTGCTTTAAGGTACGCATGTTGTGGAGACGGTCCGCCAGCTTGATCATGATCACGCGGATGTCTTTGGCCATGGCCAGAAACATCTTGCGCAGGTTTTCCGCCTGCATCTCCAGCTGCGCCTCCGTCTTGTTTCCGGAATTTTCCGCCAGATGCAGATGGAGAAGCTTCGTCACGCCGTCCACCAGCAGGGCCACGTCGCTGCCGAACTCCTTCTCGATCTCCTCCACGGTCATGACGGTATCCTCCACCACGTCGTGGAGCAGCCCGGCCACGATGGTCTCCTTGTCCAGCTCCAGATCCGCCAGAATGATGGCTACGCAGAGCGGATGGATGATATACGGCTCGCCGGATTTCCTCACCTGGCCGCGATGCGCTTCCCTGGCCAGATTGTACGCCTTTTCGATCAGGGAAATATCATCCGAAGGATGGTATTTGCGCACGCGCTCGATCAGCTCCTGATAGAGCTGCTCCGGGCTGGTGAATTCCCGGATCTCCTCGATGCGCCCGTCGTCTAAGACCAGCTGTGTCGTATTGGATTGTGTGGTTTTTTCTTCCGTCATTCCCATATCGTACCCTTCATTGTCAGCTAATTTCCCGGGTAAGAGATCGCCGCATCCAGACGATATCCCGAGATCCGTTCCCGTCCTTTCAGACCTTCCAGCTCGATCAGCACCAATACGCCGGCCACTTCTCCCCCCAGCTCCTCTATCAGGCGGATCATGGCTTCCGTGGTCCCCCCGGTGGCGATCAGATCGTCCACGATCAGGACCTTCTGCCCGGGGCGGATGGCGTCGCGGTGGATTTCGATTTCAGCCGTGCCGTATTCCAGATCATACTCCCTGGAAATCGTTTCGCAGGGAAGCTTCCCCTTCTTGCGGATCAGCACCAGCGGTTTTCTGCAATTATATGCGATGGGCGCGCCAAAAATAAATCCTCTGGACTCCGCTCCCACCACCGCGTCGAATTCCAGGTCCTTCACCAGATCCTGCATCGTGTCGATGGCCAGGCGCAGCCCCTGCGCGTCCTCCAGCACGCTGGTCACATCCCGGAAAATCACGCCCTTCTGCGGGAAATCCGGGATACTCCTTACATATTCTTCCAGTTTTTTCATCGATCTATGCTCCTTGGCTCCATTTTATTCCTGTTTTTGAAAAATATATTTTATTATATTCTGTCTGAACCATAAAGTCAATAAATGCGCCGGGATGCGCGGGCCCTTTCCGGAAATGCGACCATCGCCCTTTATGGATTCCTCTATACTTCCCCGATGAAATGCAGTATATTGGAATCATCTGAAAACAAAATCCCGGAGGTGAAATCGATATGAATCTGATCTTCCAAAAGGCTGCGCCTGAAGATATCGATCTATTGACGGAAATCGCTTTATCGGGGCCGGCGGCGTCAGCTTCTTCCAGGTGATGCCCACATATCACAACCCCAGCGGGAATAAGGCTTATATCATGAATATGTATACGGATCCAGAATACAGAAGGAAGGGCATCGCGATTCGGGTATTGGACAGGCTGGTGAAAGACAGCAAACGCAGAGGGATTACAGCCATCTCGCTGGAAGCCACCGATATGGGACGGCCGTTATACGAAAAATACGGCTTCGTAGCAATGGATCATGAAATGGAATTGCCCGTCCCATGAGCTTTCGCTCACGGGACGGGCAATTCCGGTTTTTATCCGCAGGCCGCTTTACTTGCACGCCACCGCCTGCGACAGCTGGTTTACCACGCCGGTAAAGAGAATCTGAGGCCCCGCCTCCCTGCCGTCCGCAGTGAGGACAAAGGCGAAGGGCCTGTCGCACACCATCTCCACCGGTTCCGTCTCCAGAGGCATGGACATCCGCATGATCCCCATCACCGTGGCGGCCGATGCCGTCATCCCGTCTTCGTCCACTTCGATCATGGCTTTTTGCACCGCGTCGGAAATATAGAGCGCTTCCCCGTCCACAAGCCCGGTAAGGTGCGGGTTCACGCTGTCCGTCAGGGTGATCCCCAGCGCTTCCATGGCTTCCTTCACGGAAAAGGTGCCGCTGGTCAGGCTGAACCGGGGCAGGGTCAGATCCACCGTGGCGAAATCCCCGGCCAGCACATCGTCCAGCTTCTGAGCGTCCATCCCCGCCAGAAGCTCTTCCGGCGTCGTCCCTTCTTTGGGCAGCAGGACGATCATCTGCCCTCCGCTTACCGTAGGCAGAACCGTCGCCTGCATCGTTTCATCTTCGTAGTAAGTATTCTGCTCGAATTCATGCCGCATCAGGGGAGCTTCCTCTTCGAAAACCGCTCCGTAAAAGGTCCCGTTTTCCGTATCTTCCGATCCGAAGGGCGTCGCCCAGGAGTCGGAAAAATAAATGGCGTTGGCGATGGCCGCCACGGTGGAGGGATCCAGCGATTCGATGAGTTCCGTAATCTTCCCGTTCGTCTGTTCTTCGGCCCATCCGTTGATCTCCTGGACCGCCGAAGGATCCGTGAAGTCCACCGAAAACAGCTTTCCGTCATAGCCGTCCTCGAAGATTTCCCTGAAATCGTCCTTCAGCGGCTCGTTTTCTCCCAAAAACAGGGCGTTGGCGATTTTCAGAGGGCTTTCATATTGTGCGCCGTTCTCCGCTGCATCCGCCGCCAGATCCTTTCCCAGCAGTGCGTCGTTCATGGCGGAAACGGTTTCGTTGAGCGCGTCCGGCGAAATTCCCGCTTCTCCAAGGGCGTTCAGAAGGGTTTTTTGAGATTCTTCGTCGGCCGCGTTGGAGAGGGCCGCCAGCGGGAGCCATACGGAATAGGGGGAAGTCACAAGGTTGTCCCCCTCGCTCTTTTCCTCCAGAAGCGCCCGGGTCAGCCGAAACGCGAAGCCGTTGGCTCCGTCGGCATAAGCCTCTCCTGCGTCCACGGCCTCGTCCGCTGCCGAACCTTCCTCAGCCGCCGTTTCCTGCGTTTCCTCCAGAGCGATGCTCTCCTGCTGTTGTGCAGCGTTTTCCTGCGCGGCCTGCGTTTCCGCCTGCGCTCCCGCGCTTTCCGCCGAATCCGTCCCCTGTGCTGCCTGCGCTCCCGCACAGCCGGAAAGAAACGCCGACTGCGCCAGCAGAGCGCCCGTTACGGCCATGGCCGCGATCTGTTTTCTCTTCATATTGATCCATCCTTTCGTTTTTTGTTTTTGATCCCTTCCTCCATAAGGACGCAGCCTTCTTCCCGTCCGTCGCGCCCTCTTACAAAATTTTCATATTTCCAAGAGCGAAATCCTTGAAAATCCCCAACAGCTCCCGGAGCATGTTGTTGGGCAGAAAAAAGAGCCCGGAAGGGGCACAAATCCCCACGGCGCCGGGAAACCCGCTGCTTTTGGCCAGCTGCACGCTCCTGTAGACGTGAAAATTGCTGGTTACGATCCCAACCCTCTGTATATCGGGCGGGATCAGCCTTCTGGAAAAGGCAAGATTTTGTCCGGTGTTGACGGAGCGGTCCTCTTTCAGAATCCGTCCGGCGCAGATCCCTTTGGATATGAGATAGACCGCCATCCCCTCCGCCTCGCTCATGGACTCGTTTCGTCCCTGTCCCCCGGAAACCACGCACATGGTCTCCGGATTCTCCCGCAGATAGGCCGCGGCCGCATCCAGACGCTTTTGCAGCGCCAGGCTGGGGCCGTTTTCCTTCAGCTGCGCTCCCGGCACGATGATCCAGGGCAGGCCCCTCTCCCCCCTGGCGAAAAAGCCGGTGAGCATCAGCCCCGTGCCCCCCAGCCCCAAAACGGCCGCCAGAAGCAGAAACGCCGCGGCCGCCGCTTTTCCCCAGCCCGGCAGCAGGGCCGCCCAGCCCTTCTGCAGGCACAGGCCGGCCAGCGCAAAAAGGGCCGCCAAAACGGACCAGACGAGAAAAAATCTGGTCCCGGCGGCCTTTCTCTTCAGGATTCCGAAACAATAGGCCAGACAGGCCGCTCCCAGGCAATAACACAATCCCGGCATATTCAGTCCTTTCGAAAGATATCGTAATTGATTTTCTGATAAAAGAGCCGCTCCATCTCGTCCCGGTCGCGGATGTGAAGCCCCAGAATCCACATGATTTTGGCGAATACGGCCTCCAGCGTCATGTCGTAGGTTTCCAGAAAGGGAAGGTTTTTCCTGGCCTTCCTTCCCACCACATAGGTGTCCATGCTGCTGCCCTCGTAGGTGACCTGGGTGGCCATGATGAGCACCTTCTCGTGCGGTTCATAGCGCTGCATTTCCCGCTGGAACACTTCCCGCAGCCGGTCCGGCAGGCCGCCCACCCCGAAGCCCTCCAGGATGATGCAGTCATAGACGCTCAAAATCGCGGGGATGATTTCCGCGGACATGCCTGGCGTCAGCTTGAGCAGAAAAACCTTCCGGTCCATCCGGTCGTAAAAGGTCACCGGCTTCTCCCCAGCTTCCCTTTCTATATAATACAGCACCTCATCGTCCCAGATTCTTCCGATGACGGGAAAGTTGATGCTGGAAAAGGCGTTGTAGCTGAACGTCGCCGTCTTTTTCGCCCTGGTTCCCGCGATGATCTTCCCGTCGAACACCAGCATCACGTCCCTGCTGTGATCGTCCAGGGCGCAGCGGATGCTGTCGTGCAGATTTTTGCGGGCGTCCGTGATCTCCGATAAAATGGATTTCTGGGCGCCGGTGAGCACGATGGGCTTGGGGGAATTCTGGATCAGGTAGGAAAGAGCCGCGGCCGTATAGGCCATGGTATCCGTCCCGTGGCAGATGAGAAAGCCGTCGTACGCCTCATAATTTTCCCGGATCGCCCGCGCCAGCATCAGCCAGTGGGAAACATCCATGTTGGTGGAATCGATGCTGCATACTTCCATGGGCACCAGCTCGCACACCGTCTCGAATTCCCGCACATACTGCAGGAAATCCTCGGAGGAGAGCACCGGCGCCAGGCCGCTGCCCCGGTCCCCGGAAGCGATAGTCCCGCCCGTGGTCAGTAAAAGGATCCGTTTTTTCATCCCGTGCTCCCGAAGCCTCCGTTTCTCACCGCGTCGGCCTCATCGTCCTCCGTGATCCCGAAGGGGAAGAAGATCCCCTGCAAAAAACCGTCTCCGGCCTGAACCGTCAAGACCTTTCCCTCGTTGGAATCGTTGGTCAGCTTCGCCATGATGTGGCCCTCGTTATCCGAACCGTAATAGTCGCTGTCGATGATGCCCACGGTGTTGTTCAGCTGCAGGCGGAATTTGAATCCCTGGCCGCTTCTGGGGAAATTGCACAGCACCCAGCCTTCCTCCATCCAGGCCCGGATCCCGGTGGGAATCTTGATGGTCTCCCCCGGCTTTAACGTAAAGGAGACCGGGGAAAAATAATCGTATCCCGCGCTTCCCCTGGTCGCTCTCTGGGGCAGGCGGATGGCGTCGTAAACCGCTCCTGCCTCCCCCTCATATTCCGGAAACGCGTCCGCAAAATCCCTGCAGAACTGTTCCCGGCTCACCTTCTCAAATCTGGCAATTCGATTCATCTCAAATTTTCATCCCTTCTTCAAAATTCCGCTTTCACGCACCGCTTCCACCGCTTTTTCGATTTCGGAAACGGGAATCACGAAAGCGAATCTCACATGCCCTTTTCCCAGCGATCCGAAGCTGGATCCCGGCGTGCACAAGACGCCCGTTTTCTCCATCAGCTCCATGACGAACCGGACGTCGTCTTCCCCGTAGGAGTCCGGGATCTTCGCCCAGGCGAACATCGTCCCCTCGCTGTCTTCGATCTTCCATCCGATCCCGGAAAATCCTCTGCAGAGGGCGTCGCGCCGCTTCTGATACTCCTCCCGCTGTCTCAAAACGGGCTCGTCCGGCCCCGTGAGAGCGGCGATGGCTCCGTACTGCACGGGGAGGAACGTGCCGTAGTCGATCTGGGAACGGAGCTTTTTCAGCGCCTGCACCACCCGGGCGTTTCCCGCCAGAAATCCCATTCTTGCCCCCGTATAATCGAAGGATTTGGACAGGGAATAAAATTCCACGCAGCACTCCTTCGCACCGGGAACGGAGAGGATGGAAATCCCCTCCCTGCCGTCGTAGACGATATCCGAATAGGCGTTGTCGTGGACGATCAGGAGATCGTGCCGTTTCGCCCAGGGAATCAGCCGCTCGTAGAAACTTCGGGGCGCGCATTTGCAGATGGGGTTCATGGGATAGGAAACGATCATGAATTTCGCCCGGTCCGCCTGTTCTGAAAGGGCGTCCAGATCCGGCAGCCAGCCGTTTTCCTCCCTGAGCTCATAAAAGGACAGCTTCGCCCCGGCCAGGGCCGGCCCGACGGAAAAAATCGGATAGCCCGGGTCCGGCACCAGCACCTCGTCCCCGGGATCGAGCAGGCAGAAGCCGATGTGCGCGATCCCCTCCTGGGAACCGTAGACCGAAGCGACCTCCTCCGCCTCCAGCTCCACCCCGTAGCGGACGGCAAACCGGTCCCGCACGGCGCGGATCAGCTCCGGCAGATCCCCCAGGGAGTATTTGTAATTTTCCGGCTTCCCCGCGGCCGCGCAAACCGCCTCCATCACGAAATCCTGGGGCGGGAAATCCGGGGTCCCCACGGAAAGGTTATACACCGTTTTCCCCCGGGCCGTCAGCTCCTTCTTCTTTTCGTCCAGCAGCTGAAAAATGCCCTCTTCATATTCTTTCATCCGATCCGCCAGCTCAAGTTTCATCGTTTCCTCCCGTATTCCTGTACCCTTCCATAATTTTTTCCAGATGCTCCCGATATTGGCGCGCCACATCCGGCGGGCCCAGCAGCTTCACCTGGCTGCCAAGCCCGGTCAGCCAGCCGAAAAACTGGCCGCTGACCGCCACCTCCACCCGGATGAGAAAGGTTCCGTTTCCCGACGGGTAGAGCGACGTATCCTTCCCGAAGCGGTCCATGACGACGCCCACCAGGGAATCTGAAAATTCCAGCGTCACGACGCAATCCTTTCCCCCGTACATCCCGAAGGTGCGGTTGGCATAAGCCCCCGGATCGAAGCCGTCAAAGGCCTGCTGCCCCAGCCGCTTTTGGGGCAGCAGGCGGATGTTTTGCATCTTGTCCACCCGGTAATGCTTGATCCTGCCGGCGGACGCGTCGTAAGCGATCATATAATAGTTCTCGGCACTCCACAAAAGCGCCCAGGGGCTGGCCTGATAGCGCGCTCCCTCCCGCCTCGGATGGAGCTTCCCGTCCAGCCCCCATTCCATATACTGAAAGGAAATCTGCTGCTGATGCTGCAGGGCGCGATGGACGGCGTCCACGGTATAGTAGATGTTTTCCCGCTCCGTTTTCACCCTGCCCGCCACGTAGACCTGGCGCTGCAGCTGTCTCGCTTCCTCTTTCCCCGCGAATTTCTCCAGTTTCCCGATGAGCTCTCTGGACTTTTTGGGCGTGATGAAACGGGAAGCGGAGACGGCGTCCACCAGAAGCTTCAGCTCCGGCAGTTCAAATTCCCGGCTTCCCAGATAATATCCGCCCTTCTTTCCGGCCTTTGCATAGACGATGTCGTAGCCGAAGCCGCGCAGCTGTTCGATGTCGTCGTATACGGACTTCCGCTCCGCCGAAATCCCTCTGGATTTCAGCTTTTCCGCGATGGCCGCGGCCCCCAGCGGATGCCATTCGTCCGTCTCCTCGGTCAAAATCTGCAGTACGGACAGAATTTTCAGCTTCTGCCCGCTGGCGCGCGCCATGTCACTCCTGTTCCTTTCGGTCCTTCGCGTCCTTGCGCCTGCGCAGCGCGATGCCGATGAAAACCGCGATCACAACCACGGCGACGCACACTGCGAACAACAGAAAATAGGATAAAAATGCGTTGATAAACGCGATCAGGCTGCTCATCTTCCTTCCTCTCCTTTCTCATCCACCAAAAGCCCGGTTCCGTCCGCAGCGGACGTGGCCAGGCGGTCGCACCGCTCGTTCTCCGGATGGCCCGCGTGTCCCTTCACCCAGATAAAGGTCAGGTCATGGGGCTGTGCGGCCGCCAGCAGCCGCTTCCAAAGATCCACGTTTTTCACCGGCCCGGAAGCCCCTTTCCAGTTCTTTTTCTGCCAGCTTTCAAGCCATCCCTTCAAAAAGGCGTTGGTCACATACTGGGAATCGGAAACCACCGTGACGCGGCACGGCCGGGTCAGCGCTTCCAGGCCGGCGATGACGGCCATCAGCTCCATCCGGTTGTTCGTCGTCTTCCGGTATCCGGCGGACATCTCCTTTTCATGCAGATTTCCCCCGCTGTCCACAAACTGTAAAATCGCGCCGTAACCGCCCGGCCCTTCCGGATTTCCCCTGGCCGAACCGTCCGTATAAAGCGTCACTTCCTGCATGCCATGCTTTCCTTTCTTCGTTCTTTCGGCCCGGATCCCGCGCCTTCCCCTTCCCACCTGCCGCTTTGAACGAACTGCTCCGCCATTCGCTGTGCCGCCTGGATGATGGAATCGTCGTAGCCCATGATGGACAGCAGGCGGATCGCATTCCGCGTAGTGGCCTTCCCGGGCAGAAGCAGGTAGGGGAACCGGATATCCCCGCCTTCGATCTCCTCTTCGAAATGGTAATTGTCGTATTCCTCTTTCAAGAGCTCCGTCAGCTCGATATCGTGGGTCGCCGCGAAGCAGCATACCCCGGGCCTGTTTAAGCTCTTGAGAATCTGGGTGGAAGCCGCGATCCGCTCCACCGTGTTGGTCCCCCGCAGCACCTCGTCCACGAAGCACAGCACCTTCGGCCCGTCCTGGGCGGCGGCGTCCAGAATCCGCTTCAGAGAACGGATCTCCACGATATAGTAGCTCTCTTTTCCCGCCAGATCGTCCCGCAGCGCCATGGAGGTCATGACCCGCACAGGGCCGCCCCGATAGCGGTCCGCGCAGCAGGTGTGGACGGTCTGCGCAAGGATCGCGTTCACCGCCACGGCTTTCAGAAACGTGGATTTTCCGGAAGCGTTGGAACCGGTCACCAGCACGCCCCGTCCGGCGGCAATGTCGTTTTTGACCGGTTCGGTCACCATGGGATGGTACAGCCCCTGGATCAAAATTCCCTCTCCCGCAGATCCTTCTTCTCCATCCTGTTCCGGCACGCACCAGCTCTCCAGGCTCTGCCGAAAGCCCGCCGCCGCGATCAGCGCTTCCAGGCGGCCGGTGACGGTGAGCAGCTCGTCCACCTGCCCGGCATGGGCCCTCACCTGTTTCAGCATCCGGTTAAATCCCATGATGTCGAAATGAAACATCATGTTCAGATAATCCAGGACCAGATCCAGCGGGCTGCCGCCGGTTCCGGGCCTTCTCATTCCAAAGGACGCGCTCCGTTTCAGCCCCTGAAACCGCTTCAGGAGATCCCGAAGCTTCTCCTTTTCCTCTTCCAGGAAATCCGCTTTCACCGCCGTCAGCCGCTCCGCCAGCCGGATGCACCGAAACACATAGCGAAAGCTGGTCAGATAGGGATCGATGACCTTTCGCTGTTTCAGATAGGTGGCGATGTTGACGGACAGCAGCGCCACCACGGCCACGATGCCCAGAGACGGATTTAAGGCCATGATCCCTGCGGCGGGCACAAGCAGCAGATCCATCCCGATCTGAGGAAGGCTGCTGCGCTCCCCCAGCTGATCCAGGAAATCCAGATAATCGTAGAGGGAGTATTTTCCCGTCCGGCCCGCGTCCAGATACAGCATCTGCAGCTGCACGCGCACCTCTTCCTCCCGGATCAGGTTTTCGATCATCTCCTCCCGTTTCGAAAGCTCCGTCCGGTCGAAGCAGGGGGTCCTCAGCATATGATATAAATACTCCTGTCCGGCCGAGGACTGGGCGGTGTTCATCCGCAAAAACAGCATATCCAGATTCAGATCGTTCCAGGTGGTGTCGTCCAGATAAAAGCCGTCCCTGTGCTTTTCGAAGTAGCGCGGGATCCCCTCCGTTTCCCCGTCCTCATACGTCCGTTGGGACGGCTTGCCGAAGGACTCCTTCTGCTTCAGCCGAAGATAGCCGCGCTGCCTGGACTGATCCCATACCCCCTTCGCAAAGACCAGCAGGCCGATGAAGAGCAGGGCCCCGAACAAAATCAGATATTCCATTCCTGTCCTCCCCTTTGCGGGCGCCGGATCCGGTTCGCATGCCTGCGGCCCGCCGGCGAGTCCAGATACCGGTCCACCGCGGCGTAATCCTCCCACAGGTGCATGGGAAAGACCGCGTCCCCTTCCGTCTTTTCCAGAAAATAGTCCATTCCCAGGCCGAACTGCTCCCCCAGCCTGGGATCCAGCGGGACGAAAGCCGCGTCGAACCGCTGCCCGGCAAGCCGGTCGATTTCCTTTTTATAATGTTCCTCCATCCAGGCGTTTTCTTCCTCCGGTTCGCCGTCCCAGTGCCACCAGTTCAAATCGCCCGCATGGTAGATCCTCTTTCCTTCCGTCTCCACCACGAAAGCCACCCCGCTGTCCGTGGAAGCCAGAGCGCTCACCCTCACGAGTGCCCCTCCCTCTTCCAGCTCCACCGTCCTTCCTCCCGCCAGCTTCGTCACGCGTCTCTTCTCGGAAGGATCCAGCCCCTTTTGCCGCATCCACTTTTCCCCCAGCCGGATATCGTTTCCGAAGAAATAGCGGCGGGAAGGATGTCGTTCCCCCAGCTGCAAAATCTTCCAGTTGAAATGATCCTGATGGGCGTGGGACGCAAAGATCAGGAGCGTTTTGGAAGCGGGCCATTCGGGCAGCTCCCCCCTGTAATAGTCGAACAGGAGCACGCATTCGGAAAGCTCTGCGGCAAATCCGCTGTGTCCCAGATAAGTGATCTTCATACTCCCTCCTTTTCCCGTTCCCTTACTTTACCACAAATCCGGTCAAAAGAAAAGGGACCGGACGAAGGAGATGGCAAAAGCCATCCTCCCGTACCGGCCCCTTTCGCGCAAAATCGCCCGACTTCTTTTTACAGGAACACGTATTTTAAGATGAACAGCACGGTGAGCACATACATCAGCCAGCTGATTTTCTTGCTCCTGGCCTTCCCCGTGATCAGGTTCAGCAGGGTGTAGGAAATCACGCCGATGGCGATGCCCTCGGAAATGCTGTAGGCCAGCGGCATGGCCGCGATGGCAAGAAACGCGGGAAGCCCCTCGGAAGGGTCGTCGAAGTCGATCTTAACCACGTTGCTGATCATGTAAAATCCTACCACGATCAGGGCGGGAGCCGTCGCGAAGGACGGGATCGTCAAAAACAGCGGAGAAAAGATCAGCGCCAGCAAAAACAGGACGCCCGTGGTCACCGCGGTCAGGCCGGTGCGCCCGCCTTCCGTCACGCCGGAAGCGCTCTCCACGAACGTGGTGGTGGTGGAAGTCCCCAGGATCGCGCCCGCGCTGGTCGCCACGGCGTCCGCCAGCAGCGCCCCCTTAATGCGGGGCAGCTTCCCGTCCTTATCCAGCATGTCCGCCTTGGAGGCCACGCCGATCAGGGTCCCCAGGGTATCGAAAATATCCACGAACAGAAACGCGAAGATCACCGTCACGAAGTCCAGCGCTCTCACGCCCGCGAAATCGGCCTGGAACACCTTGCCGAAGGTCTGCCCCAGGGAGGTGAAGTCGAAGCTCACGAACGCGGTGGGGATCACGGAATACATTCCCGCGTCCGGATCGGGCACATAGATCCCGGCCAGTTCGCAGAGGATGCCCAGGACCCAGGTGATGAGAATCCCCAGAAGGATTCCGCCCTTCACCCGCTTCACCAGCAGGATGCCGATGATCAGGACGCCCAGCAGGGCCAGAATGGCGCCCACGCCCACGGAATGGAAGGTCTCCCCTTTAAAGGTCTGATACGTCAGCAGGGTGGAATCGCTGTTGACCACCAGTTTGGCGTTCTGCAGGCCGATAAAGGCGATGAACAGGCCGATCCCGCCGCTGACCGCATATTTCAGCGTCATGGGAATGGAATTGAAAATCGCCTCTCTGACATTGGTCAGAGACAGCACGATGAAAATCAGGCCTTCCACGAAAACCGCCATCAGGGCGATCTCCCAGGAATAACCCATATTGCCCACCACGGTGTAGGCGAAGTACGCGTTCAGCCCCATGCCGGGCGCCAGCGCGAAGGGATAGTTCGCGAACAGGGCCATCAGGGCCGTCCCGATGAAAGATGCCAGCGCCGTGGCGATCAGCACCGCATTCTTATCCATTCCCGCAGCGGAAAGGATATTCGGGTTTACCGCCAGGATGTACGCCATGGTCATGAAGGTCGTAAGACCGGCCATGAGCTCCGTCCTGACATCGGTTTTGTTTTCCTTGAGTTTGAAAATTTTCTCCAACATCTCCTGCCTCCTGAAAAATTCTGTCACTTTCTGTATGGAAAAGAAAAATACATGGAACATTCTACCCCCTTTTCCGGCAAAAGTCCACGTATTTTTACAATTTATTTACAAAGTTTTCAGGAAGTTTTCAGAATTGCCTCCAGCAGATCCAGATCCTCTTCCCGCGTAGCCCAGCTCACGGCGAAGCGGGCAACCAGCCTGCCGTCCGGCAGCTCCTGCCAGGGCTCATAGCCGACCTTTCCCTCCAGCGCCTTTCGCTGCTCTTCCCTCAGCACCACGAACTGCTGATTGGTGGGAGAATCCAGCCAGAATTCGAATCCGGCCCGGGCCAGAATTCCCTTCAGCTTTTCCGCCATCCGGATGGCGTGGGCGCCGATCCGTCCGTACAGGCCGTCGGTGAACAGGGCGTCGAACTGCAGGCCCAGCAGACGCCCCTTTGCCAGCAGGGCCCCCTGCTGCTTGATCAGCGTAAAGAAGCCCGGGGCCGTCCCCCTCTCCGGAAAGACCACCGCTTCGCCGAACAGGGCCCCAACCTTCGTTCCGCCGATGTAAAACGCGTCGCAGCAGTCCGCGATGACCGGCAGGGTCACGTCGGTCCCCTTCGCCGCCAGGCCGTAGCCCAGACGGGCCCCGTCCAGAAACAGCTTCAGCCCGTAATCCCTGCACACGGCTTTCAGGGCCTCCAGCTCCGCCTTCGTATAGAGCGTCCCGAATTCCGTGGGGTGGGAGATGTAAACCATTCCCGGCTGCACCATGTGGGAGCTGCTGGCGTCCCGGAAGAAAGCTTCCAGCCAGCCCCTCACCTCTGCGGCAGCCAGCTTCCCCTCCCGCTGGGGCAGCGCCAGAACCTTGTGCCCTCCCGCCTCCACGGCGCCGGCTTCGTGGACGTTGATATGGCCTGTCTGCGCCGCGATCACGCCTTCATGGGGCCTTAAAAGCCCCCGGATCACCGCAGCGTTGGTCTGCGTCCCCCCGACCAGGAAGAAAACCTCCGCGTCCGGGCATCCGCATTCCCGCCGGATCTTCTCTTTCGCCGACCGGGTATACGCATCCTCCCCATATCCCGGCGTGCGTTCCAGGTTCGTTTCCAAAAGCCGCTCCAGAATATCCGGATGCGCGCCTTCCATATAGTCGCAGTTAAAACTGAGCATCTTTCGTCCCCTTCTTCTGCCGGTCCAGCAGCTCGAACAGCGCGTCCTCGCCGACGCTGATCCAGGCGTCCTCCTCGTCGGCGTTCAGCCCCAGAAAAGCCGCCAGCGTTCTCTCGTCGTCGCTGTTGTTCCAGACTTCCACATAATCGTCGATCTCTTCCGGGGCGAGCTGCCCCGCCAGGTATTTTTCCTTAAACGTTTCCATCCTCTTCCCGCCCTTTCCTCAGCCGGCCGCTTCCCGCAAAACCGCTTCCACGGCTTCCCGGTCCGGCACTCCTTCCATTCTCTTTTGGCCGTCTACGAAGAAACAGGGGACGTAGTAATAATCCAGGGAATCCACCAGCGTCGGATCTTCCCGCTCGTCCACCACCCGGATCCTTACCCGGCGATACTCCTCCCGCTCCTCCTTCAGCTCTTCGATCATCTCCATCGCCCTTCTGCAGTGGGGGCAGCCTTTCAGCACCATCATCAAAACGTCCTTCATCCGCTTCTCCATCCTCCCGCGCCGTTTTCCAATTATTATCCCCTCTTTGGCGCGCGCAGTCAAGACGCAAAGTTTTTACGTTTCCTTCAGGAAATCCAGCAGGGGCATCAGATCTCCTTTATCCGTCCAGTCGCAGGCCTGTCCTTTTGCGCACATCAGCGCCTTCATCCACGGTTCATATGTATCCGGATCCCGTTTCGCCACCGCCTTATGCAGCAGTTGGCACAGGGTTCTGTCCACCAGCTTCATCCTGCTTTCGTCCCATGCGCCCCGGCCGTAAAACAGAGGTACCCCTTTCAAATCGCCCGTCAGGTTGCGCGCTCTGATTTCCTCCAGCGCCTTCCCGTCGTGGGGAGAAGCTCCCACGCAAAATACGGCGATCTTTCTATCCTTCCATTTTCCCATGTTCTTTTTCAAAAACGAAATCCCTGCGATTCCGGAAGCATAGATTCCCCCGCACAGCACGATTGTGCCGTACTGTCCCACCCCGGCCGCCGATGCCTTCGGCGTTTCCACACAGCTGAAATCCGTGATTTCACGAAGCCATCGGACGTATTTTTCCGTAGCCCCATATCTGGACTGATACACAACAATCCCTTTTTTCACCGTCACCCTCCATCGTGCAAAATCTGATTCAAAAACGCTTCGCAGGCGCTTTCCTGCTGAGAAAGAATTTCATCCGTCGAAATTCCCGGCTCTGTTACCGAAAGTATGGCGCCGATCCCAATCGTATAAATCAACATATTCAAATGCAGCTGCCTCGCCTGCTCTACGCTGATCTGCAGCTCGCCGGAAATAACTTCCGCCATCTTCGGGCTGGCTTCTGACCGGTACAGGTCATCCAGAGATGCGATTCCCCTGCGCTGATGTGAAATGAAAATTCTGAACAAATGGGGTTCTTCCTTTGCCAGTCGAACATATGCCCTTCCCGTGCTGCGAAACAGGTCCTTCCTGTCGAGATGAACCTCCATATATTTCTGCACAAATTTGTCGGCCTGTTCCGCGACGTCCCGGCGCAGGCCGTCCATATTTTCGCAATAGCTGTAAATCGGCTGCACGGAACATCCCAGCTTATTCGCGATACTTTTTACCATGACCTGTTCCATCCCGCCGTTTCTCGCTATTTCAAAAGCTGTCATCACGACCATTTCCTTCGTAATTCTCTGCTTTGGCATCCCGTCCCTCCCCGTCCAAATGGATTCTGTTTATCCACATAAATAAATCGTTTATATAAATAGATTATATATTGGGCAAACGATTCTGTCAACAGTTCCGTCAATCCCGTCGGACGCCGTTTGACGCGGCGGAGCGCCTTATAATTATAACAAAGAATCCCGCTTGCGGGATTCTCCCGGCAATTGAAAATTGCCTGCGCGGCGGGTCGCGCAAGCGACATCTTCCGGGGAATGGAACATTCCTTTTTGCCGCAGTGCGATCCACCGGCACTTTTTATACGATAGAAAAAGAATTTTCCTATCGTATAAAAAGCGCCGCTCCAGCGGCAGATACCCCTGGAGCGGCGTTTGAAACGCGATTGTCGGTTATGCTGTTTTGAACAGTCCCGGAATACGGCTTACGCCTGGCTGTCCTTGATCGCTGCCTGCGCCGCCGCCAGTCTGGCGATGGGCACGCGGAACGGCGAGCAGGAAACGTAATTCAGGCCCACTCTGTGGCAGAACTCGACGGAAGAAGGATCCCCTCCGTGTTCGCCGCAGATTCCCAGCTTGATGTCCGGTCTGGTGGCGCGTCCTTTTCTGGCCGCCATTTCCACGAGCTGCCCTACGCCGTTCTGGTCCAGCCTGGCGAAAGGATCGGACTCGTAGATCTTGCTCTTGTAGTAATCCACCAGGAACTTGCCCGCATCGTCGCGGGAGAAACCGAACGTCATCTGGGTCAGATCGTTGGTCCCGAAGGAGAAGAACTCCGCCTCTTCCGCGATCTCGTTGGCCAGCAGGGCCGCGCGCGGGATCTCAATCATGGTGCCGATGTGGTACTGGATGTCGGAACCTTTTTCCGCCTTGACCTGCTCAGCGGTCTCCACGATCACTTCCTTGACGAATTTCAGCTCTTTTCTGTCGCCCACAAGGGGAACCATGATTTCGGGAACGATATCGTAGCCCTTTTCCGCCCTGACTTCGATGGCGGCTTCGATCACGGCTCTCGTCTGCATTCTGGCGATTTCCGGATAGGTGACGGACAGGCGGCAGCCCCTGTGGCCCATCATCGGGTTGAACTCGTGCAGGTCGTCGCAGGTCGCTTTCACTTCCGCTACCGTAAGGCCCATATCCTTCGCGAGATCTTCGATTTCCTTCTCGTCGGTGGGAACGAACTCATGCAGCGGGGGATCCAGGAAGCGGATCGTCACCGGGCGTCCCTCCATCACCTCGTAGATCGCCTTGAAGTCGCCCTTCTGATAAGGGATCAGATCTGCCAGCGCTTTCTCTCTCTCTTCCACCGTCTTGGAAAGGATCATCCTGCGGATCTTCGGAATCCTCTCGGGCTCGAAGAACATGTGCTCGGTACGGCAGAGGCCGATGCCTTCCGCGCCCAGCTTCACCGCATTGGCGGCATCTGCCGGCGTGTCCGCATTGGTGCGCACTTTCAGCTTCCGGAAGGAGTCCGCCCACGCCATGATGCGGCCGAAGTTGCCGCTGATGCTGGCGTCTTCCGTCCTGATGTCCCCGTCATAAATCTTGCCGGTGGAGCCGTCCAGAGAAATGTAATCCCCTTCATGATAGGTCTTTCCTCCCAGGGTGAATACCTTCTCCTCCTCGCTGATCACGATATCTCCGCAGCCGGAAATGCAGGCCGTCCCCATCCCGCGCGCCACTACGGCCGCGTGGGAAGTCATGCCGCCGCGCACGGTCAGAATGCCTTCCGCCGCATGCATGCCTTCGATATCCTCCGGGGAGGTCTCCAGGCGAACCAGGACGACTCTCTCGCCCCTCTCATGGGCTTCTTTCGCATCCTCGGCGTTGAAATAGATCTTGCCGGCAGCGGCGCCGGGAGACGCGGGCAGGGCCTGTCCGATCACGGTGCCCTTCTTGAGCGCGTCGGGATCGAAGGTGGGGTGCAGCAGCTGATCCAGGGACTTCGCCTCGATGCGCAGCACCGCTTCTTCCGGAGTGATCATCCCTTCGTCCACCAGGTCGCAGGCGATCTGAAGGGCGGCCGGAGCGGTCCTCTTCCCGTTTCTGGTCTGCAAGAAGAACAGCTTGCCGTCCTCGATGGTGAACTCCATATCCTGCATGTCGCGATAATGCTGCTCCAGCTTGTTGGCGATCTCGATGAACTGCTTATAGCACTCGGGCAGATCCTGCTCCAGCCTGGTGATGGGCTGAGGGGTGCGGATGCCGGCCACCACGTCTTCGCCCTGCGCGTTGATCAGGTACTCGCCGTAAATGCCCTTCGCTCCCGTGGAAGGGTTGCGCGTAAACGCCACGCCCGTGCCGGACGTATTCCCCATGTTTCCGAAAACCATGGCCTGTACGTTGACCGCCGTTCCCCAGTCGCCCGGAATGTCGTTCATCCGGCGGTAAACGATGGCGCGCTCGTTATCCCAGGAACGGAACACGGCCTTGACCGCTTCCATCAGCTGTACGCGGGGCTCCTGCGGGAATTCCGCGCCCATCTTCTCTTCATAGATCTTCTTGAATCTGTCGATGACTTCCTTCAGGTCGTCCGCCGTCAGCTCCGTATCGAAATGGACGCCCTTGCTCTCCTTGATCTCGTCCAGAACTCTCTCGAACAGAGATTTGGGAACCTCCATCACGACGTCGGAGAACATCTGGATAAATCTTCTGTAGGAATCGTACGCGAATCTGGGGTTCCCGGTCTTCTTCGCGAAGCCCTCCACGGAAATGTCCGTCAGGCCCAGATTGAGGATGGTGTCCATCATGCCCGGCATGGACGCTCTCGCGCCGCTTCGAACGGAAACCAGGAGCGGATTCTCGGTATCGCCGAATTTCTTCCCCTGCTCCTCCTCCAGAATCGCCAGCGCATCGAAAATCTGCTTCTGAATCTCTTCGGAAATCTCCCTGCCGTTGTTGTAGTAATCCGTGCAGGCTTCCGTGGTGACGGTGAAGCCCTGCGGAATCGGCAGGCCCAGATTGGTCATCTCCGCCAGATTCGCTCCTTTGCCTCCGAGAAGATTGCGCATGTCCGCATTCCCTTCCCGGAACAGGTATACCCATTTTGCCATTGGTCAGTTCCCCCTTTGAACTTTATATGGTGTGAGGCGCGCATCTGGGCAGACGCCCGCCTGCATGGGTTTATTATAACACAACCATTTGCACAATGTATGACAAAAATAGGAAGAACAATTTGTCGTTTTTTACCAAAGCGTGTTCAGTACCTCCAGCAGCTTTTCCCTTTCTTCCCTTATCGTATCACGATTTCCATTTTTCAACGCTTCTTCGAATTTTTCTATTCTATATTCGAGCATTTTCCGTTCGTCTCCCAGTAGCTCTTCATAAGCTTTCTCCGCCCGAAGGAGCACGACCCGGTTTTCCTCCCTGTCTCCGGGCTGGATTTTCAAAAAAGAGAGCTCCTTCATCCGCGCAGCGATCTCCTCTTCGCTCATCCGGTTTTCCTTTCCCCGGATGATCAGCTTTTTTCGCTCGTCCGTGGAAATCACATGGGCTTCCACTTCCAGGATGGAATTGACGTCGTAGGTATAGGTGACGTCCACGCTTTCCTTCCCCGCAGGCCCTTTGGGGACCCCCACCTCCAGCTCCCCCAAAAACAGATTGTTGTCCGCAAAACGGCTCTCTCCCTGCAATACCCGGACCCGGATCCGCTCCTGCCCCTCGTTGGCCGTGTAAAAGCGCTGCGTGCGGCTGGCGGGAATCACCGTATTGCGCTCGATGATGGGGCAGAAATGGCCGCCCTCCTTTCTGCCGTTACCCAGTTCCACCGAAACTTCCGTTCCCAGCGTGAAGGAGCAGACGTCGGTGAGGATCACCTCCCGCACTTCTTTTCTGCGCTCCTTCATGGCCGCCGAGACAGCGGTTCCCAGCGCCACCGCTTCGTCCGGGTTGATAGCGGTATCCGGGAACTGATGCAGCAGGCGGATCAGGAAATCCCGCACGATCTGCAGGCGGGTGGCCCCGCCCACCAACACCGCTACATCGATGTCGGAAAGCTTCAGCCGCACGTCGGAAAGGCTCCGTTTCACCGGCTGGCGGATTTTTTCCAGCAGGGGTTCACAGGCTTTTTCGTACTCCCGATAGGAAATGGTCGCCTGTCTTTTCTCCGGCCGACCTGTTTCGCCCTCCAGGATACAGCTCATTTCCACCTCCGCCGCCCCGTTCATGCGCCGCTTCGCGCGTTCGGCCGCCCCGAAGAGACGGGCCCTGTCCCGCCGCGACAGCTTTTCTGCCTTCCAGCCCGCCTTCTGGCAAAACAACTTCATCAGCGTTTCGGTAAAATCGTCCCCGCCCAGATAGTTATCCCCGGCCACGGCGCGCACCTCCAGGATCTGGTCGTAAAGTTCCAGAATGGATACGTCGAAGGTCCCGCCGCCCAGATCGAAAACGAGAAAGCGGGTATTTTCCCTTCGCTCATACAGCCCGTAAGCCACGGCGGCGGCCGTGGGCTCGCTGACGATGCGCTCCACTTTCAGCCCCGCCAGCTCTCCCGCCAGCTTCGTGGCCTTCCTGCGCCTGTCGTCGAAATAGGCCGGCACGCTGATCACCGCTTCCGTCACCGGCTCCCCAAGGAAGGCTTCCGCATCCTCCTTCAGGGATCGCAGCACCAGGCTGGAGAGTTCTTCCGGCCGGTATCCGCGCTGCCCCAGGCGGTACTCCCGATCCGTCCCCATGCTCCTCTTAAAGGAAACCGCCACCGTATCGGGATACAGCGCCTGCCGCTCCTTCGCCGCTTCCCCCACAAACACGTTTCCCTCCTCGTCCACGCTCACCGCGGACGGGGTCAACGGCTTTCCCTGGCGGTTGGGTATGATGACGGGCCCGTTTTCCGTAAAACAGGCCGCGAGGCTGTTGGTCGTTCCCAGATCGATCCCGATGATCATCCGATTCCTCCCTTCTTTTTCAACAGGGAAATCTTCATTTTTACGTCCAGATCCATTTGACTTTCCTCCAGAATTTCCTTCAGGATTCTCACGGCGCCGGCATAATCCTTCCGCGCGGCCAGAATCCCCGCCTCCAGTTCCCGGGCGTCCGTACAGAAGCCGTAAACGCAGTCCGAACACCGGGGAGAGTTCTCCAGCTCCCGGGCCAGCGCCGACGCTTTGGAGAGCTCTCCCAGATACAGGTACAGGGTGCCCAGCTGATACAGCTCCTTTTGCCCGCCGTCCAGGAGGCGTTTCCCCTCCCTGCCCTCATGCCGCTTTCCGAATTCGTTCAGGGCGCTTTCCGCCAGGGCGGCGGCCTTTTTTTCCTTCCCCAGATAAAAACAGATGTCCGCCGCCAGCAGGCAGTACTCGAAACGCTCCCGGCTGTCTTTTGACAGCATCCGGATGGCGGACTTCATACAGGCCGCCGCCTGCCGGAGCTTTCCCTGATACCAGAAGATTTTCGCCATCTGCCTGTTCATCGACGCCAGATCGAAGCCCGCCGCCGGATAACAGTGCCGCACGTAGCGGGCCGCCTGATCGAAAAATCCCGACAGGCAGTAGACCCGCACGGCGGCGTCCGCATATTCCCTGCTCTTTTCCGGGTAGACCTCCCCGATCCGCCGCATGGCCTCTTCCCATTTCCCCTGCGCGCAGTACAGCCCGATCAGAGGATGGAGAAATCTCTTCCTGTGCTTCGGAAACCGCTTCCAGTTCTCCAGATACGTTTCCAGCGCCCGGCCAAATTCGTGTCGCTGGCGGTAAACGTCCCCCAGAACCTCCAGATGCCAGGGCGAAGGATCCCGCTCCATGGAGGCCGCAGCTTCCTTTCCCTCCGCCTCCGCTTCCTCCGGTCGCCCCAGAAGCCGCAGGGCCCGGGCCAGGTTGCTGTGCGCGAAGGGATCCTTCGGGTCCGCCTCCGCGGCCCGTTGAAATTCCCGCGCGGCCTGCCCGTAATCCAGAAGCTCCATATACAGAAGTCCGCTTTCGATCCAATGCCAGGCGCTCTGGCCGCACTCCGTCATCCGCCGCGCATAATCCACGGCCTTTTTCTGCTCCTCCTCCCCGGAAAGCCGCTCCGGCCAGGTTCTGTAAATCCGCACGATCCGGGCGAGGGTTGCGGCGTTATCCGGATCCATCCGGGCCGCCTTTTCCAGCCAGGACAACGCCTCCTCCTTCCGGCCCAGGCCGTCATGGCATTCCCCCACGTTGGCGTAAAAGTGCGCCGTCCTGTCATAATCGCTTTCGCACTGCAGATACAGGCTGAGCGCTTCGGCGTACTCCTGCCCATCCTTCAGGATCCCCGCTTTGATGTATCTGTACTCGGATTGTTCCCCGTCCAGGGCGATGGCCTGATCGATAAGCTGCAGCGCCGCGTTCGTCCCCTGCATCCTCCAGTAATTTCTGGCCCTTTCGGCGCACAGCCGGGCTTTCTTTTCATCGCTCCAGCCCTCCGCCCCGCCCTGTTCGTATACCCCTCTGGCGTATTCCAGCGCTTCCAGAAGCTCCTGCCTGTTCTTCGCTTCGTCCGACATCAGCAGAAAACGATATCGTTTCAGCTCCGCCGTCAGGGCGCCCGCCTCTTCGGCCTCCTTCAGCAGAGCGTCCAGCTCTTCCCGTTCCTTCAGCTGGTAAAAAACCTCCGCCGCCAGTTCCCGGGAAGCGGAATAAGACGGAATCAGCCGCTGCAAAATCCGGTAATCCCGGACCACGCCGGAAGCGTCGTACAGCTTCGCGCAGCCTTTCTGATGCAGCACCCAGGCGGCTCCGAACTCCGGATGTTCCTCCGTCAGCCTTCCGCAGATCCTCACGCATTCTTCGTACCGCTCCCATTCCAGGTAAATCAGAGCTCTGGTATACTCCCGCCCGATGGCGTCATGCGCTCCCGCTTCCTCTTCGAGACATCGAAGCGCCCGTTGGAAGAAAGGATCCTTTTCCCCCGCAGGAGCCCGTTTTCCCTTTTCCAGAAAGATCTGAGCCATCATGGACCCGGCCGTGGCCAGCCGGTTTTGATCCTTCCCTTTCCCGCCGTCTTCCCCCCGCAGCCGTTCCTCCAGAAGCTCCTTCCAGCGCAGGATCTGCGGAAGGGCCTCGTCATACCGCTTCGCCGCGTAATAGGCCTTTCCGGCCAGATTGACGTATTCGATCTCCTGTCCGGCCGGAGGGGTCATGCCTTCCAGCAGGGCGATTGCCTTTTCCGGCTCGTCTTCCTGCAGGTAGCACCAGCCCAGTTCCGTCCGCGCCCCGAAATCCGCCGGATTTTCCTCCAGGGTGCGTATCAGCCGCGCCGACAGCCCTTCGTTGACCTTTTTGGTCAACGCCTTTGTCTCCTCGTCCATGGGAAATGCCAGCAGGACGTTGACGCATTTTTTCGCCTCTTCATACGCCCCCTGCTCCAGATATCGCCGGGCCATTCTGCGGTTCGCCATATAATGATCCGGCGACTCCTCCAACAGCGCCCGGTACAGTTCGTCCGCCCGCTCTTCCCTGCCGCCGCCCTGGAAGTATTCCGCCGCCTGAAAGCGCACGTTCTGGCAGGCGCCGAATTCCCCCTCCAGCAGGGCGTCCACGGCGGCGTCTCCTTCCTGCGCTCTCCCCTGCCGCCGCAGCAGCCGCGCCCGAACCATACACAGGTCCGGATGGGACAGCCCTTTGGACATGGCTTCCGCAATCGTTTCTTCCAGCGCCGCATCGTTGTTTTCCCGCTCCTCCCGGCCGGCCCTGATGAACAGGAGGATCCATCCGTCCAGATCCGCATCGTCCCTGCCCCGGAGCTGCCCGAAGTCAAACCCCTCCCCTTCCCGGACCCTCTGGAGCAGATAGCGGACGAAATCCGGAGGATACTCTTCCAGAAGCTTTTCCCGTCCCGCTTCGATGGACAAATGGCGATCCAGCACGTTCCAGATATGCGTGGGCAGGTAGCAATGGCTCATCAGCCAGCCGAACAGCTTTTTCCGGCAGTTTTCCTCCTCATCCAGATCCACAAAGGCAGGGTCCGAAAACAGTTCTTCCCAGGCCCGCGCGTTCTGCCTGCCTTCCAGGGAACCGTACAGCGCCTGCGCCCGCTGCAAAAAGAGGCCGGAAGGGGTCTCGTCCCTTTCTTCCTCCGTCTCCCGATCCTCCCGCTTCAGGCGGGCCAGCGCGGTTTCATAGGCCTCTCTCAATTCCTGAAATCCCTTCGCATCGTCCTCCGGGTTCACCAGCGGCAGCTTTTTCCGATACGCCCTGCGGACGGCCTCTTCCCCGTCTTCCGCCCTCACGCCCAGGACGGCGAACGCCCTCTTATCCTCCATACCGATCCCTCCAACGAAAAAAGCTGCTGCGCAAAAATCCGCGCAGCAGCACCAAAACAGCTTCGGAATTAAAAATCGAATTTATCGGCGAAATACGCATCCAGATCCGCGATGGCCACGCGCTCCTGTTCCATGGAATCCCGGAAGCGCACGGTCACGCAGCCGTCCGTTTCGGAATCGAAGTCGTATGTAACGCAAAACGGCGTCCCGATTTCGTCCTGTCTGCGGTACCTTTTCCCGATGTTGCCCCTGTCGTCGAACTCGCAATTATACTTTTTGCAAAGATGGGCGTATACCTTCTCCGCGCCCTCGTTGAGCTTTTTGGAAAGGGGAAGGATCCCGATCTTCACCGGAGCGAGGGCGGGATGGAACCGCAGCACGGTGCGCATATCCCCGCCTTCCAGCTCCTCCTCGTCGTAGGCGGCGCACAGGAAGGCCAGAACCACCCGGTCCGCGCCCAGGGAAGGCTCGATCACGTAAGGAATATATTTCTCGTTCTTCGTATCGTCGAAGTAGGACAGATCCTGGCCGGACACCTCCGCGTGGCGGCTCAGATCGTAGTTGGTCCGGTCAGCGATCCCCCACAGCTCTCCCCAGCCGAAGGGGAAGAGAAACTCGATGTCCGTGGTGGCCTTGGAGTAGAAGGAAAGCTCTTCGGGCTCATGGTCCCTGACGCGCATCTCATCCGGGCTGATGCCCAGCCTCTGCAGCCAGTCGATGCAGAACTGCTTCCAGTACGCGAACCATTCCAGATCCGTATCCGGCTCGCAGAAAAATTCCAGCTCCATCTGCTCGAACTCCCTCGTCCGGAAGGTGAAATTGCCGGGCGTGATCTCGTTCCGGAAGGATTTTCCGATCTGCCCAATGCCGAACGGGATCTTCTTTCTGGAAGTGCGCTGCACGTTCTTAAAATTCACGAATATGCCCTGGGCCGTCTCCGGACGGAGATAGACGATGTTCTTGGCGTCCTCCGTCACTCCCTGGAACGTCTTGAACATCAGGTTGAACTGGCGGATCTCCGTGAAGTTGTGCTTCCCGCAGGTGGGGCAGGGAACCTGATGCTCCCGGATGAAGTTCATCATCTCCTCCTGGCTCCATCCGTCCACGGAGCCGCCCAGATCGATGCCGTTCTCCGCCGCAAAATCCTCGATGACCTTATCCGCCCGGAATCTCTCGTGGCATTCCCGGCAGTCCATCAGGGGATCGGAAAAACCGCCCAGATGGCCGGAAGCCACCCAGGTCTGGGGATTCATCAGAATCGCGCAGTCCACGCCCACATTGTAGGGGTTCTCCTGGATAAACTTCTGCCACCAGGCGCGCTTGACGTTATTCTTGAGCTCCACGCCCAGATTCCCGTAATCCCACGTGTTGGCGAGGCCTCCGTAAATCTCGGAACCGGGATAGACAAACCCTCTGGCTTTGGCCAGAGCAACGATTTTCTCCATAGACTTTTCCATGCTTTTTTCTCCTTTTTCCGCGTTATCAGATCGCCTGAAAACGGCTTTTTAGTCAAATACGATGTAGCTGAGCGTATCCGGATCCGTCACCCGGACCGTCCTGGCGTCCTGCGCGGGCTCCACATCCTGCGTGTAGTAGAGGGCCTTCCCCCACATCTTGACGGCCACGTCCTCCCGGATGATCACCAGGTTCTGCTCTCCCATGTTGAGCAGATCCTCTTTGGCGATGGAATCCCCGCCTTCCCGTGCGGACTGAAGCGTCACATCCAGGCTGTATCCCGCGTTATACGCGTCTTTGATGCTTCCGGCAAACAGCGCCTGCCCGTTGAAGGAAGCGTAATCGGAAACGCTGGCGTAATTCATCACGGCGGTGAGCACCCCGTCCGTCACTTCCACGTTCCCGACGGTTACGGCTTTCTTCCCGGCTCCGCCGTTGTACGCTTCGCAGGATTCCTGCATCACGTCCATCAGTTCTTCCAGATCATAATATTCTTCCGAAAACTCCTCCACGATCGTATGGACCACGCTGCCGTTCTTCTTCACCTCTATGGTGGTTTCCGTCACCCCGCCATCGTCTCCGCACCCTGTCAGTGCCGCCGTCAGGCAGACGATCGCGAGGATCAGCGTCAATGTCTTGCGCATTCAGACTGCTCCCCTCCTGACTTGAACTTTGCGGCTTTCCGTTTTGCCGCTGCAATCTTACTTATTATATCGGACCCCACTCCCTTTTTCAACCTTAACTTCACAAAGTTTCCAATACCTCCAGGGACTTAAACCGGCCCGGCAGCGCTTCCCGACGGTAAGCTGCGGCAGCCTTTTCCAGCTGCGAGAGCACGGAATCGCTGACCGTAAAGGTATAGAGGCGCTCCACCGGGGTCGATTCGATGAATCCGATGGCATAGAGGGTATCGCTTTCGTAATCGCCTGTCGGAAGCCCCGGAAATTCCCCGTTGGCCACCACCAGCCTGATCTCAAACACCGCCCGCACCAGCCTTCTGTCCAGGGATCCATGGGTCAGCGCCCGCAGGGACTGGTACAGGAGCTTTAAAACCTCCTTTTCGTCGTTGTTTTCCCGGGTGCAGGAATCGCACAGTTCCAGAAAATACATCCCGTAGCAGGCGCCTTCGAAATCCTGGCGGAGCTGTTCAAAATAATTGGAGGCGGAAATTTCCCCCACATACCAGGAATTCCTGCCCTCCAGCAGCCGGAAGGTCCCGAAGACGAAGGGGCAGGCCGCCGCCAGAAACTTGCTGTTGGGCCTTCTGGCTCCCCTGGCAAAGGCGGAAATTTTTCCCCGCTCCCTGGTCAGAATGACCACCCTTTTATCGTATTCCCCCATCGGCTCTGCCTTCAGCACGAGCCCCATCACTTCCACGCAATCCTGCATATGCCGTCCTTTCCCCGCGTTCCGAACCGTCCGGGGAAGAATCGGGTCCGCATTCGCGGGCCCGGTACTCCAGATAATCTTCTATTTTTCCTGTGGTCAAAAACTGCTTCCAGTAATTCGTTTCCTTCATCCTAAGCCTCCCAAAGCGCGGACGAACCCCCGCTTTTTCTCTTAGGATTTTCCTTTTGGGCCCTTTCTATTCCTTCGCGTCCGAAGGGTGATAGCCGAAATTTTTCAGAAGGAAATCGCTGTCCCGCCAGTCCTTCTTCACCTTCACCCAAAGCTTTAAATTGACCTGGCTCTCCACCATGTTCTCGATATCCCGGCGCGCCTGGGAACCGATCTTTTTGAGCATGCTGCCCTGCCTGCCGATGATGATCCCCTTATGGGAATCCCGTTCGCAGATAATCGTGGCGTCGATTTCCACGATCCTGTCCTTCCACTGCATCCGCTCCACCGCCACCGCGATGCCGTGGGGGATTTCCTCCTCCAGGCAGCGCAGCGCCTTCTCCCGGATCATCTCCGCCACGATCTGGCGCTGCGGCTGATCGGTGACGGTATCTTCATCGTAGAAGGGTTCCCCGTAGGGCAGATACCGGAAAATGCAGGTCAAAAGCGCGTCCGTGTTGTTGCTGCGCAGTGCGGAAACCGGAACGATTTCGGCGAACTCCATCTCCCGGCTGTAGGCG
The DNA here is from genome assembly GCA_019119355.1 of Candidatus Eisenbergiella merdigallinarum. GTDB lineage: Bacteria > Bacillota > Clostridia > Lachnospirales > Lachnospiraceae > Gallintestinimicrobium > Gallintestinimicrobium merdigallinarum. The sequence goes on along the minus strand of DWXE01000026.1, from coordinate 11,378 downwards.
TCGATGGCCTTTGCCACCGCGTCCTTTTGCACCGTATCGATCTTGTTGATGACCAGGATCACGGGCAGCCGGCAGCCCTTTAACTGCTCCAGAATGTGCCGTTCCCCGGCTCCGATAAAGGTGGTGGGCTCCACCAGCCACAGCACCGCGTCCACGTCCTTTAACGTGCTTTCGGCCACGCGCACCATATAGCTGCCCAGCCGGTTCTTCGCCTTGTGGATGCCCGGCGTATCCAGAAAAACCACCTGTCCCCTGCCGTCCGTATACACGGTCTGAATCCGGTTTCTCGTGGTCTGGGGCTTGTTGGAGGTGATGGCGATTTTCTGCCCGATCAGATGGTTCATCAGCGTGGATTTCCCCACGTTGGGCCTTCCCACCAGCGCCACGAACCCCGCTTTCGTCTGTCTGTTATCCATTCGTTTTTCCATTTCCCTGCTGTTCCTTTTCCCGGTCCGTAGCCCGCTTTTTCTCCGCTCTGCTCTTTCTGGCCGCGGCACTCTTCTCCCCCGCCCGGATCGCCAGAAAGACGATTCCGATGCAGATTCCCAGGGCGACGGCCGCCGTCACCAGAAGCGGGATGGCGATGATCAGTTCGATAAAGAAGTTCGAAATCCCGTTGCCGACGCGGCGCAGATTCTTTACGAATCCGGTCCGGATCCTGTCCCCGGCGCCGGTCTGCTCCGCGGGAGCGTATTGCTCGATTTCATCCACATTCAAATACACCGTGCTGTAATCGATCTGATTGTCATATGTACGCAGCTGGGACTCCATGCTCTCGATCTGATAGCGGACGTCCGTCAGCTGGGCGTTGATGGCCAGGATATCCTCGATGGACTCCGCCTGTTCCAGCATGGAAAGAAGGCTTTCCTGTTCCGCATACAACGCCTTTTTATGGCTCTCCAGATCCACATACTGCAGCGTCACGTCCTCCACGTACTCGCTCCTGTTCGTCACGTTGGTCCGTTCCGCCACTTCCTCCACGAATTCGTCCAGCCGGTCTGAGGGAACCCTGACCTTGAGGCTGGCGCTTCTGGAGCGGTAGCCCGAAGCCTGGCTTCCGTTGTAGACGTCGCTTCTCTCGATATAACCGCCCAGCTCCTTCGTCCGCTCTTCCACATTTGTAAGAAGGGCGTCGAATTCGTCCGTTTCCACGGTCAGGTCCACGGTCTTAATCAGCTTTCTGGCCGTTTCCGACGCGGCTTCTCCGTCCTTTGCCGCATCGCCTTCGGCCTCCGCTCCTTCTCTTTCTTCTAAGGCCCCCGACGCGTTTTCATAAATCGTCCCTCCGGATCCCGCGTCCATGGCGACGGCCTCTTCCGCCGCCGCGCCCTCCGTCTGGGTCTGCGAGGACGATCCCCCGCAGCCCGCCGCCAGCAGCATGAAAATCGCTGCGAAAACGGCTGCCGTCAGCCTGTGCCGTCTGTTTTCCTTCATATAGCCCCTCTTTTCTGCGGCGGTTTCGCCGCCAAAATCCCCTATCCCTGATACAGCTGCTCCAGGGTTAAAAAGAGCTCTTTTTCCTCCCGGATCTTCTTTTCACCGCCCACCACGCACAGGCAGTCCGCTTCCAGAATCGCCCGGATATGGCCGGCCAGGGCGCGGATATCCTCCGCCGTGGCATCCAGCACCTGATCCCGTTCCCGCTGAAGATCCTCTTCGCTCTGGCAGGTCAGATACAGGCTCAGGGCCCTCAGTCCCCTCGCCGCCGGATTTAAGGGGGTATCCATTTCGCTGATGGTGCCGATGACCGCCTGGGTCATGGCCCGTTCGTCCCCCGCAAAACGCTCCACGAAGTCCGGCGCCTGTTCGTACACGCCGATGGTTCTGGACAGGTTGGGATCCCGGTAGGAAACGAGGAAGGAGTCCCCGCTCTTGCCGAAGCTGCACATACAGCCGTAAGCCCCTCCCTTGACCCGGACGTTGTTCCAGAGATAGTCGTTGTTAAAAATTCCCTTCAAAATCCGCAGGGCTCCCGTATAGGCCAGCCCCTTTTGGACGAAATTGCCCGCCCGGCACACGTACTGCACCTGGGAAGCGGACAGATAGCCTTCATTTTTCTTCTCAGGACGTACCCGGAAAGGCTCTGACGTCTCCGGAGCGGGATACAGCTCCCGTGCGAAAGCCGCCGCCCCTTTCGCGAACCGTTCATACTGCTCTTCTTCCTGCGCGATGAAGTCGAGCATCAGGTTTTCCCGGCAGAAGATCTCCCGCTCCAGGGCCTGCAGCCTGCCGGGAAGAAGCTCCTTTTCCTCTTCCCAGTTCCCCGTCAGCCGTTCCACCAGCCGGTAGAAATCCATTCCGCTCAAAACTTCCTGCAGGGCCGCCGTCTCCGAAAGATAGGACAGCGCTCTCCCGCTGGCCACGGTATGTCCGGCGCCGATCATGGAAGACTGCATCCGGGATTTGAGCTCCGCCAGGATTTCCGCCAGCCGCTTCGTATCCGAAAAATCGGATTTCAGGAGCATCTCCTGTGCCAGCCGCAAGGCGTCCTCCAGATTCTGATGGAATGCTTTCCCCTTCAGTTCAAAGGTGATTTTCCGCCTGGAAAAATCCCGGGCGTCGGTATACTGGTTGGTCACGGGGGTCAGCCCTCCCGTCAGCAGATCCGTCTCCGTATACAGCTCCCGATAGCTGTAATGCCCGGTATCCACCAGGCCGATCACCGCTTTCAGGATGCCGATGTAGGGAAACAGTTCTTCCGAAACGGCTCCGCAGTCGAACAACAGCCGGAAATAGCTGATCCCGTTGGTGGGGATGGCGTGGTACAGCGCCAAAATCCCGTCCACGCTGCGCTCCTCCAACACGATGGGCTCAACCTCCCTGCGGATATCCTCCCGCTTCAAAAGCGGGATTTTGGCCAGGTCTTCCGGCCTGTCCTCCTGCTCCTGGAACTCCCGCAGATCCCGGGTCGCCGCCACGATCTTTTCGATCTCCTCTTCCGTCAGGGACGCCTTATAGGCGGCCAGACGTTCGGAAAGTTCCTGTTCCTTCCGCTCCGCAAGCCCCCGCACCGGTTCCAGAATCAGCAGGCTCCTGTGAGGGTTCAACAGCAGCTTTTTCTCGATCAGCTCTTCGAAGTAGCGGCCCTGCACCCTGTCCCTCAGGATCCGATAGGTGTCTCCGGCCTCGATGTGGAGAAACGGCGCTTTTTCATCGTAGAGCCAGCTGTCCATCATCTGCAGGCCGTACATCAGCCCGGCGGGGAAAGAACCGTAATCCGCTTCCCGATACTTAAACTCGCAGTAATTTAAACCCGCGGTGAGCGCCTTTTTGTCCAGCCCGTCCCTGCACTGCTTTTGGAGCGTCTCCTGAACGATGCGCAAAAAATCGTCCTTCTGCTCCTTTTGCGCATTTTTGGCCACGATGGAAAAATAGGGCTGCCGAATGCCGTTCTCGTAATAGCTGTACACGTCCTCCCCGATTCCGGCGTCCAGAAGGGCCTGCTTGAGCGGCGCGCCCTGGGCCGAGCAGAGGGCGTAATCCAGGATGGAAAAGGCGATATATTCCTCCCGGTCCAGGACGTCTCCGGCCGCGATGTTGCAGGACAGATACGCGTTGTGATCCAGCGGTTCGCTGTCCGTCACGGAATACTGCCTGCACACTTCCACCGGCTTCTCAAAAGGCCGCTGCAGCCGGACCGAAGAATCCACTTCGATTTCATCGAAATGGGAGAGATACGCTTCATCCAGCCAGGCCAGCCGCTCCGCCATGTCCATGTCGCCGTACAGATAGATATAGCTGTTGGACGGATGGTAGTACTTCCGGTGAAAATCCAGAAATTCCTCATAGGTCAGCTGCGGAATGACGTCGGGGTCGCCGCCGGACTCCACCCCATAGGGGGTGTCCGGATAGAGAGAGGTGGAAATTTCCCGCTCCAGCACGTCGTCCGGAGATGAGAAGGCTCCTTTCATCTCATTATATACGACGCCGTTGATGGTCAGTTCGTCGCGCGCATCCTGCATTTCATAATGCCAGCCCTCCTGGGCGAAAATCCGGGGTTCCCGATAGATCGCCGGATAGAACACCGCGTCCAGATATACGTGCATCAGGTTGGCGAAGTCCTTGTGGTTGCAGCTGGCCACCGGGTACAGCGTCTTATCCGGATAGGTCATGGCGTTTAAGAACGTGTTCAAAGACCCCTTTACGAGTTCGATGAAGGGATCCTTGACCGGGAAATCCCTGGATCCCTCCAGAACGGAGTGCTCCAGGATATGGGCCACGCCGGTGCTGTTTTCCGGCGGGGTGCGAAAGCCGATACAGAACACTTTGTTCTCATCCGCGTTGGACAAAAGGGCGATCCTCGCCCCGCTCTTTTTGTGCCGCAGCAAATAGCCCGTGGAACTTAAGTCCCCGATCTCCTTTTTTTCGATCAGCTCATATGCCGTCAATTCTTCCACTCTCACTGTTTTCTCCTCTTTTCAGACCGCGAAGGTCATCAGGGCGAGCTTCGTCAGATGAAGCTCCTCCACGATGATGCTGTCCATCTGCCGGTGCAGCTCTTCGCTGGTTACGATCTCTTCTATTTTATACTCCCGGCTCTCATAATGGCCGGTCCTGTGCCGCTTCCCGTCCGGCGGAACCCAGACGCTCATTTTGAATTTCGCCTTCAGCTCCCGGAGGGTCTCGTAGGAAAAATCCCGTTCCGTCATGAAAAATATGTGATTTTCCATGGTGGTTTCGGGATTTACCTCCTTCAGCAGATAGTGTCTGACGATCGCCCGCCATTTAAAGGGGATATCGTCGTTTTCCAGCATTTCCCCGTAAGTGAACCGGGCGCCGATATAGAGGTTGCTGAAATCCTGCAAAACGTATTTGAAATCGCGATCCTGCGCCATTTCCCTTCACCCTTTCGTATCCAGATAATCGATGTGATCCGCTGTGATCCGGACCGCCTCCCGGATCTGATCGGCCGTCATGCCGCTCTCCTCCGCCAGCTCCTGCACCGTCACCTTCCGCCCCAGCTCTTCCGCCAGCTCCCTCGCCTGATCCAGAACGTCGTTGGCCTTTTGCGCCAGCCGGTCTCCCGTCTTCTTCTGGGAGACGTTCTCCGCAATATAAGTTTCCATGGCTTCCATGATGGCGCTGGCGATGCTCCCGAAGGCATCCTGCGCATTCTCCGCGCAGTCCAGCATTTCCACCGCCATGGTCAGGGCCACGTTTCCTTCCCCGATGAGGTCCTCCAGATAAACGCCCTGCCCGGCGTAGAGCCTGGCGATCTGCGCCACCTGGGGCAGGAAAATTTCGATCAGCCTCCGCCTCGCGTCCGGATCCCCGGCCATCGCGGACAGGGCCACCGCCTCCTTTTCCCCGTCGGAAACATCCGCCAGCGCCTCCGTTTCCTTCAGATACGCTTCCAGATAATCGATCTCGTCCCGGGTCAGATAGTCGAAGGGATCCGCCGGCTCCCCGATCCCGATCTTTCTGGATTTCAGGTACTCATAGACCAGAGAAAGCTGGGATTCCCCCAGGTCGATCCCCGCCCCTTCCATCCGCTCCTTCACCTGCTCTTCCCGGATCACGCCGCCCTGCTGCCCGGCCAGGGCGCAGATCTCCTCCAGCGTTTTTGCAAATTTGAGTTCTTCGTTCATTCCATAATCCCTTCCGCTCTATTTCACATGTTCATGGGTGAACAGATGATACTGGCAATATTCATAGTTGCCGTTGCATTTGGAACAAAACCGGAATTCCAGATCGTCTCCGTCCAGCTCCGTCCGCCCGCAGACCGCGCACTTATGCCGGGTGATTCCCCGGGATTCGTGCTCCGCGGACCTCATCTTATGCCGGAACTCATGTCTCATTTTCACCTGTCCCGGGTTCAGGTGCATCTTCCCTTTGGAACGGATGAAATAGACCAGGAAATTGAGCAGGGAGAAGCCCACCACGATCCACGTGACCAGCCCGCCCTGGATGCAGCTCACCACCAGCATCACGCCGTATAAAATTCCCAGCCACTTCACCTTGATGGGGAAGACGAACATCAGGAGCACCTGCACGTCCGGAATGCTGGCCGCACACGCAAGGAAGATCGACATATTCACATAATAAGTGGAAAACATGCCGAAATACACCGCATTTCCATTCTGCAGCAGGTACAGCCCCTGAACCGAATAGCCGGACACGTTCACCGGCTCCGCTCCCATAACCGCGCAGTATATGCACAGGACGAAGGCTCCCAGAATCGTAAAGAGCATCCCGGAAAACAGATAGACGTTGTATTTCCAGGTCCCCCAGATGCGCTCCAGCAGGTTCCCCAGCGAATAGTACAGATACAGCATGATCAGCACAAAAAAGAGGTTGGAGCTCTCAGGGGGGATCAGCACCCAGGTCACCAGCCGCCAGATCTGCCCCTTCAGGACCAGAAACGGATCCAGCAGAAGCCAGGAAAAGACGGAGGGCGCCACCAGCTGCAGCACGTAACCGATCCCGTAGCAGATGATCAGATACAGCGTCAGATTCGGTATCGCATATCTTTGGAGTTTCCACTTCAGATTATTTCGCCTGTTCATCGATGAAACATTCCCTTCTCTCAGCGTTCGAACGCATAAAAATTTACCCGATGAGGGTAGTCTGTTTTATTTTACCATCCGGGCCGTCAAAAGGCAACGAGGGGGATTCTTTTTTATTTTCATTTAAGATTTCACAGAGGAAACTTTAACACATTTTTAGCCGGAAACAACGTATTTAAGCCGTTTGTGGGCCTTTTTGTCACTAACCTGTCACTAACCGTAAACTACCGCAGGCGCTTATACATGATCTTTTGCTTCCAAAAAGGCGGGCATCCCCGAAGGGATCCCGGCCCGTGTATTACTCCAGAATCTGTACTTTGTGCACCACGCCCGGGATCCCAATGGCCGCCAGCTGTCGCTGTACCTCTTCCGCCTGGGCCCGGGTCCACACGTCCGCCACGGACACCGTGTAGATCACGCCCGTTTCTCTTTCCGCCGTCCATTCCGGATCCTGATAGCAAACGTTGAAGTCCACCGCACCGCTGATCCCCGGCAGCCTGCCATTGCTGGTCCACTGCCAGCCCCAGATCGCGCGGCCCACGGACGGCTTGTAGCGATCCGACGGGCTTTCGGCCCATGCTTTCTGCGCGATGGAGGGGTAGCGCGCGATCCACAGCGGGCAGGCGAACGCGCTGAAATCGAACCACCCTTCCTGGTACACGTACAGCCCCGTATACAGGCCGAACCGGTATCCATCCGCCTGGATCTCCGCCTGCGCCGTCCGGATCAGTTCCGTCAACTTCGCCGCTCCCAGCGGCTGCAGCGTATCCCGGTCTTCTACATCCCACCAGACCATTGTGCCGGTCAGGCCGCTGGCCCGCAGCAGCTCCACCACCTGTCCGACTTCCTCCAGCACCTCCGCCGCGGTAGTGGCATAGGTGTACTTATACACCGCCACCGGGATCCCATACTTCCGGCATCCGGCCAGATTGGCCGCAAACTGGTAATCTGCCTTGCCGGACCGGCGTACGCTGCGAAGGATCGCGAACTGCACGCCTGCGGTGGCTACCTGCCCCCAGTCGATCACGCCCTGATTGTCGCTTACATCGATTCCTTTCCACATAGGTCAATCCTCCGTATAATCTTCGATCACATCAATCCCGTACTCGATGGCACAGGTATTCTCAATCCGACACCCTCTTGCGTCCTGCCAGCCCTTAGCAAAATAGGCCACATCTGCGATGGAAAGAAGTTCCAAAGATTTTCCGAGAAACCACAGCGGCCTTGCGTCTGCGGGAGCGTTCTGGAAAAAGGAATCAATAACTTCCACTTCCTCCCCGTCGGGGAAATTTTCCTTTGCGCTGGCAATTGCCTTTTCCCCTTACTGCCAGAATTTCCTCGTCTGTCTTGCCTTTCATGGGCTGTGAAATGAACAGTTTTACCATATCTCTTCACCTTATTCTTTCTGCATATCCGGATCCGCTTCCGGGCATTCCGGAAGGCCGGCCACACTGGTCAGCAGGGACAGGATCCCGGACAGCGCCGCCGCGCTGCCTACTACCGCCCAGTTGACTTCCCCCAATACCGCTGCCGTGCCGACGGTAGCGACCGCGGTCTGCGCCACCGTCTTCACTGCCCTCACTCCTGCCGCTTTGATCCACTCTTTCCAGTCTCTGTTTTTCATACCTATCATCCTTTCATTTTATATATGCTCCCGTCTGGATATCTGATTTCCAGCGAGAGAATTTCCGGTTCCAGTTTTTCGTGATAGATGTCGTCACCGCCGGCCTCTTCATAAACCTTTCCCAATTCTTTAAAGGTTTTCAGGCTGTCCGGAGTAATATAACCCTGATCCGTAAAACCCTTATGCAGCTGCCAGAGGGTTGTGCGCAGTGTCGCAATCGTCCTCTTGTTATCTTTCCGGATATACTCCTGCAGCATGGCCGACATCTGTTTTATATCCCTCTGGATCTCTTTTTGTTCTTCCCGCAGTGCAGCCTGATCACGCGCCAGTCCGTCCCGGATCTCAACGGACTGCAAGTGGTATTGCGCCTGTTTCCCGACAATATCCGCCTGCACATTATTTATTTTCTGATAGATTTCCGCGATTTCTTTTTCTCTTTGAGATTCCTGGAGGGTTTTCTTTTTCACAAGGCCCAGGGATTTCAATAACCGATTCCAGCCTTCAACTGCAAGCGGAATCAATAGAATCGCCAGTACGATTACGGATATGACGGTTCCCCATCCGATCGCACTGGCTTTATCAATTAAGTCGAGCATGATTTTCCTTTCTTTGCTGAGATAAGTAGTGATTTGGATGATATCGCTGGTGTGCTGGATGCCATTGGTACTATTATTACAGGATCAGCCTCTGGAGATAAAAACATATCGACATCGTATGCAACAATAGCTTCCATCGGTCTGCCGGCGGGGACATATCTCATCGAAGGTCATGTTCGCACCACTACAGGGAGTAATGACGTTATTGGATTGTATCTTGGCCCGTTAAGCGATGGGACAACGTGTATGGCATCCAATTGCAGTAATGGTTATTATTGCACTTGTCAAATCGCACGTATCGTAACAGTAACCAGCACAACGCGCTATTATTTGCGAGCACGTACCCTCAATGAAGGCAACTGTATCATTGATTCAGCGGCATCGGTAACAGGGTTATCGGCTATACGAATTGCATAATAATATGTGGTTGTTTGAATCTACTGCAGTAAATACGAAGCATTCAGGAAAACATCGTACTGTCCGCTTACAGTCGGTGTGACCACTTTTATATCCCCATTCGGATATAGATACGCCTGCATCGCCAGCTGATTGTTCTGCGTCCCGCCCGTTATGGTAGCAAGGGCACTGGCGCACTTTATGGCGCTGGGCCTGAAGCCTTCTGGAATATACGCAATCAGAAACGTACTGACGCTTTGCAAAGGCACACCGACGGCTATTAGCCCCAGTTCGCACACCCCGAGATTATTTTTGCGCACATAGGAATCTCCGCCGATTGTGTAACCGGAATACGGCACCGATGATGAACTGGTTCCGAGATTCAGGTCATTTTTTAACGCGGCTAAATCACTATTTATTCAAGTAAACAAGGCCCAATGGGTCTTATTTTTATACCCGGCCATAGCCGGGAGAAAGGAAAAATTTATGAACAAAGAAAAAATCACTTTCGGAGCCCAGACACTGGAGTATGATTCCATTTCCGAGGGCGGTGGTCTGCTGAAGATCAGCGTCAATGACGGCGATATGGCCGCGCTGGAGACAATGTTTTCCTGTGACCAGGAAGATCTGGAAAAGATCACCCAGAAAAGCGCTGACGATCAGATGCAGCGTGTGTTCAAGAACTATGATATTTTCCGGAGCATCCAGAAAGATAAGAACGTTGTACTGGATGAAGTGACGGAAGAGACCGCCGACATTGTGACGGTGACTCTGCAGCAGGAGAGCGCCGTGGAGATCGCGATCAGGAAACTGCAGGCCGGACAGGGTATCCAGGATGGGGCCATCAATGATCTGGCCGGTATTATCTCCGACATGGCAACGGAAACGCTGTGAGGGGCAGGGCACCAAGCCCGACAAGATTGAAACGTTGAGAACACACAGAAACGACAGTAAATTGGCGCATAGCGCCGGGAAAGGAGAAAAAGTATGGTAGCGTTTTACGTGGACAAAATCAAAAATCAGGGGTGGGAGCTGGATAGTGTTCCGGCGCTGTGGCGCGCAAAGGTTGAGGCCACGCTGACTGAGTAGTCGAACGGCAGCGCCTCCTGCTATCATTATGGCAGGAGGTGACTATCGTGAAAGATGAAATTGTGACGGCAATACTGCGGGAAATGACAGCGCTGCTGAATCAGGATCAGCTGGCGGCCCTGAAAGAGACTGCGCGGGCAGTCCTGTGCAGTTATGATATACAGCGCAGAGAAACGGCCGTGCGGTGTGTGGATCAGAACGGTCCGGATTATCTCCGGACCTATCTGGAGACGATCCGTCAAAACGGAAAATCGGAAGGGACAATTGATCAATACCAGCTCCATATCAGCCGGATGCTGGCATATATCGGAAAGGATGTGCAACAGATTGAGGATGATGATCTGATTGATTATCTCCACCGATATAAGCAGATCAGGCAAGTGTCCGGGCGCTATCTCAATAATATGCGCCTGGTATTCAATAGCTTTTTCCGGTGGCTCCAGCGCCGGAAGGTGATTCTTCGAAACCCTGTAGACGGGCTGGAACCGATTAAATACCGGCAGACAGTCAAGAAACCGTTGTCGCCGGAAGAGCTGGAAAAAGTGCGCTGCGCCTGTGAGCAGGAGCGGGATCTGGCAATCGTGGAGTTTTTGTATTCCAGCGCGGTTCGCGTGTCGGAATTGACCCGCCTGAACCGTGAAGATATCAGGTGGGAGAGCGACGACGTTATGGTGCTGGGAAAAGGCAACAAAGAGCGGGAAGTATATCTCAACGCCCGTGCACACCTGCACCTGCGGCAGTATCTCGATTCCCGGGAAGACGACAATTCCGCATTGTTCGTGACTGCCAGGGCGCCGCACGAACGCCTGACCCGGGCAGGAGTAGAGTATATTATTGCCGGACTGGGGCGCGCCGCAGGCGTGGAGAATGTCCATCCGCATCGCTTCCGGCGGACTGCGGCCACCGATCTGCTCCGAATGGGGATGCCCATCGAACAGGTGCAGGAGTTGCTGGGGCACGTCAAGATCGAGACGACGCGGATTTACTGCACAGTGACCCGCGAGCAGGTGCGGGCATCCCATCGGCGCTATATGTCAGCATAACCTTATCTATTTTTTTTTCAGGCCGGGCACTGTCCGGTCTTTCTGCCGTGGAAGGGATGGCGGTTGCACGGATGTAACCGCGGGGAGAAGACAAACCAGGAATCAGATAAATAGTGATTTAGGC
>DWXE01000002.1 GCA_019119355.1 Candidatus Eisenbergiella merdigallinarum | reverse complement strand
GTGGCGGTAGTTTGTTCCCCTGCATAATTACCCACTCCGCAATTAACATCACAAGTGTTTTTGCAAATGTGGTAGGATTGACGATAGAAAAGCGTATCATCTTCCAGTTGGTACTGTTTGCAATTACTATTGCTTATTCTTTTATTCTCACAAAGACACTCCCTAAAAATCAGTATTATGACAGGGAGGATAACTGATATAGAAAATGTGATTTCAGAATGGTTGCGTTGTACGATTGCTGGTTAAGCAGAAAAACTAAACCGCTGCTATTTTGAGTATGGCTGCAAACCGAAAGCAGGCGGTTTTGAAATAGCAAATTTCAAGCCGCCGTTTTTTTTCAAAAATGAGATTGCGGGTGGGGGTGTTAAAGTCGCCCTTTTTTAAGGATACGGCGGTGTCCAGGAGGTATCGCCGTGTCCTTTATCTTTTTCCCGTCCCCTAACCTATCAAAAAAAGCCCACCCGCCCAGCAGGATCAGTCTGATATGATACCCTCAAGTAGGACACTAAAATATAAAAAACCTACTTGGGGGTATTTTATGTCCAGAAAAAGTATGAACTGTACTTTTGTGGATAACGCGGAAATTATGCCGACCCCGGCCCTGTCACCTGTTCTGCAGGGCCACGATATCCACGGGTTCCACGGCGTCGGGATCGAAGCTGTCGTGCAGCAGGTCCGTCAGAGCCGCCGCCGTGTCCAGGCTGGTGAAGCACGGGATGCCCAGGGCTGCGGCCCGGCGGCGGACCTTTACGCTGCCCCGGGAGGGAATCCTGCCTTTTGCGGAGGTGGACACCAGATAGCTGATTTTCCCGCTCTCCAAAAGGGAGATGGTATCGTGTTGGGATTCCCCGATCTTGTGCACCAGGGTGGTGCTCAGGCCGTGTTCCCGCAGGATCTGAGCGGTGCCCGCGGTGGCGTAGAGATGGAAGCCCAGCTCCAGAAAGCGCCTGGCCAGACCGATGGTTTCCTCCTTATCCGTATCCCGGACCGTCAAAAAGACGCCTCCCTCCCGGCTGAGGGGATAGCCCGCGCCCACCAGGCCCTTGTACAGCGCTTCCCGCAGGGTGGGCGCGATGCCCAGAACTTCCCCGGTGGATTTCATCTCCGGCCCCAGTTGGGTGTCCAGGCCGGAGAGCTTTTCGAAGGAAAAGACCGGTACTTTTACCGCAGAACAGGAGGAAGCGGGATACCGGCCGGTTCCGTAAGGCATGTCCGCAAGCCGCTCTCCCAGCATGATCCGGGTGGCCAGATCGGTCATGGGGATGCCGGTGACCTTGCTCAGATAGGGGACCGTCCGGGAAGAACGGGGGTTGACCTCGATCACATAAACTTCATCCCGGTGGATCACGTACTGGATGTTGATCAGGCCTTTCGTGCGCAGAGCCAGCGCCAGACGGGTGGAATATTCCACGATCCGTTTCGTCTGGGAAGGGGTCAGATTCCAGGCGGGGTAGACCGCGATGGAGTCGCCGGAATGGACGCCGGCCCGTTCTATGTGCTCCATGATGCCGGGCAGGAGCACGTCCCGCCCGTCGCAGATGGCGTCTACCTCCAGTTCGGTGCCGGACAGGTACTGATCGATGAGGATGGGGTTGTCCTTTTCGTGGGAGAGGATGATGGCCATATATTCCCGTACGTCGGCCTCGGAAAAGGCGATGATCATATTCTGGCCGCCCAGGACGTAGCTGGGGCGCAGCAGGACGGGATAGCCCAGCTTTTCGGCGCTGCTGAGCGCTTCCGCTTCCGTGTGCACCACGCAGCCGGAGGGCTGGCGGATCCCCAGCTCCTTCAGCAGGGCGCCGAACCGCCCGCGGTCTTCCGCCGCATCGATGCTGTCCGCGGGCGTGCCCAGGATGGGAATCCCGTTTTCGGACAGCCAGGAGGTGAGGCGGATGGCCGTCTGGCCGCCGAAGGAAACCACGGCGCCTACGGGCCGTTCGATCCGGATGACGTCGGCCACGTCCTCCGGCGTCAGCGGCTCGAAATAGAGCCGGTCGGCCAGGTTGAAATCCGTGGAGACGGTCTCCGGGTTGTTGTTGATGACGGCCACTTCATACCCCGCCTTCTGCAGGGACCAGACGCAGTGGACGCAGGCGTAATCGAATTCGATCCCCTGCCCGATGCGGATGGGGCCGGAACCCAGCACCAGCACTGTGGGCCGGGGATTTTTCCGATGGGAGAGAAACTCTTCGGCCTCGTCCTCTTCCTGGCTTACCCCGTAAAAGTAAGGGGTTTCCGCAGCAAATTCCGCCCCGCAGGTATCCACCATCCGGTAAGAAGCGGGCAGATGGGGAAAATCCGACGTCCCCGAGATCCGCGCGATGGCTTTGTCCGGAAACCCGTTTTCCTTCGCTTCCCGGAGGAGGGAGGGGGAGAGGGGGGAAGTGCGCAGCCGCTTTTCTAGGTCGGCCAGGGAGAGCAGCTGATGGAGAAACCATTCGTCCACAGCGGTCAGGGCGTGCAGCCTTTCTGCGGAGATGCCGCGATAGAGGGCTTCGTAGAGGGCGAAGAGGCGTTCGTCGTCCTTTTGCGCCAGCTTTTGAAGGAGGGCGCCTTCGTCCAGGCCGCGCAGGCCGTCGTCCCACAGGCAGTCCCGGGAGATTTCCGCCCCCCGGACGGCTTTCATCAGGGCGTGGCGGAAATTGCGGCCGATGGCCATGACTTCCCCGGTGGCTTTCATCTGGGTGCCCAGGGTGCGGGAAGCGTAGACGAATTTGTCGAAGGGCCAGCGGGGGAATTTGACCACCACATAGTCCAGGGCGGGCTCGAAACAGGCCTTTGTCTTCCCGGTGACTTCGTTTTTGATTTCGTCCAGCCGATAGCCCACAGCGACCTTCGCGGCCACCCGGGCGATGGGATATCCCGTGGCCTTGCTGGCCAGGGCGGAAGAACGGGATACCCTGGGGTTGACCTCGATCACCGCATAGGCGAAGCACTCCGGATTCAGGGCGAACTGGACGTTGCAGCCGCCCTCCACGCCCAGGGATGAAATGATATGCAGGGCGGCGTTGCGCAGCATCTGATATTCCCGGTCCGCAAGGGTGAGGGCCGGGGCCACCACGATGGAATCCCCGGTGTGGATGCCGACGGGATCCAGATTTTCCATGGAACAGACGGTGATGGCGTTGCCGTCTTTGTCGCGCATCACCTCGAACTCGATTTCCTTCCAGCCCTCCACGGATTTTTCCACCAGAATCTGTGAAATGGGGGAAAGCCGGAGCCCGCCGGCGGCGATTTCCTTCAGCTCGCCTTCGGTCCGGGCGATGCCGCCGCCCGTGCCGCCCAGGGTGAAGGCGGGGCGCACGATGACCGGATAACCGGCGCTGTGGGCGAACGCCAGCGCGTCCTTGACGGTGTGGGTCACGAGGGAGGGGATCACCGGTTCATGGATGGCTTCCATGGCGGATTTGAACAGCTGCCGGTCTTCGGCCCTGGCGATGGTGTCGGGATCGGCGCCCAGCAGGCGGACGCCTTCCCGCTCCAGGAATCCCTCCCGCGCCAGCTGCATGGAGAGGGTCAGTCCGGTCTGTCCGCCCAGGGTGGACAGGATGCTGTCCGGCTTTTCCTTGCGTATGATTTTTTTCAGAAAATCCAGGGTCAGAGGTTCGATATAAACGTGATCCGCCATGGCGGAATCGGTCATGATGGTGGCGGGGTTGGAATTGACCAGCACCACCTCCAGCCCCTCTTCCTTCAGGGCGCGGCACGCCTGGGTGCCCGCGTAGTCGAATTCGGCGGCCTGTCCGATGACGATGGGGCCGGAACCGATGACCATCACTTTTCTGATTTCGGGATTCAATGGCATATGCTTGTTCTCCTTTCCGCCATCATGGCGACAAATTCTTCGAACAAAAAGGAAGAATCCATGGGGCCGGGGCAGGCTTCCGGATGAAACTGCACCGAAAGGCCGGGGAAAGCTTCGTAGGACAGCCCCTCGCAGGTGCCGTCGTTGAGATTGAGAAAGCGCAGCGAACAGCCGGGAGGGAGGCTGTCGTTTTTCACCGTATAGCCGTGGTTCTGGCTGGTGATGTAGTCCCGCCCTGTCAGAAGATCCCGGACGGGCTGGTTTGCGCTTCGATGGCCGTATTTGAGCTTTTCCGTATCCGCCCCGTTTGCCAGCGCCAGGAGCTGATGCCCCAGACAGATGCCGAAAATGGGAATCCGGGACCGGCACAGAAGGGCCAGCTGGGCGACGATGGAAGGGTTGTCCCTGGGATCTCCGGGGCCGTTTCCCAACAGGATGCCGTCCGGGGAAAGGGAGAGGATTTCTTCGGCCGAAGCGCCGGCGGGAACCGTGGTCACGCTGCAGTCCAGAGACTGGAGATGGCGAAGGATTCCGTGCTTGACGCCGAAATCCCAGACCACGACATGAAAGCGGGAGAGGCCGGAGGGAAGCTGTCTGACGGATCGGGAGGTCACGGAAGAGACGGCGTTTTTGATTTTCCACCCGGACAGGGAAAGCGCGTCCGGCGCTTCCGGCTTTCGCAGGGTCAGCCGGCCGTTCATGACGCCCCGCTCCCGGATCCTCCGGGTGATGGAACGGGTGTCCACCCCGAAGATGCCCGGGACTCCCTGCTCTTTCAGGAAGGTATCCAGATCCGTTTTGCTCCGGAAATTGGAGGGCTGGGGACACCATTCCCGGACGATGTAGGCGCTCAGATGCGCCTTTTCGCTTTCAAAATCGGAAGCGTTGATCCCGTAATTGCCGATCAGGGGAAAGGTCTGAACTACCATCTGGCCGAAATAGCTGGGATCGGTCAGCGTTTCCTGATAACCGGTCATGGCCGTGGTAAAGACCACCTCTCCCACACGATCGCCGTCCAGAGGCGCGCCGAAGGACTTCCCCTCATAGCAGGAGCCGTCTTCCAGCTGGAGATATACTGTCTGCTGCATAAAATCCTCCCTTTCGTAAAAAAAGCGCCCATGAGCAGGGCCGAAGGGACGGCCCCGTTCATGAACGCCTTTGTTCATCCGTGGTATTATAGCATCGGTGAAAACCGCGGTCAAGGAAAATCTGATGCAAATTGTGATAAATTAGAGAATTAAAAATTCATCGGCTAGAAGTACATCAATGTGCTTTCTGCAAGAGCTTGACCTTGCCCCTCCGTCCGCATGAATAAATTGGTCAACTGAAACGTCAAACATGGTAATGAGTTAAATTAACCTTTACAATACAAACATCCATTCATTGACATTGTTTTCTTGTCATGTTATACTGTTATGCATAACAGTATAACAGTTAAAACATAAGGAGGATGCAGCAATGAAACTGATTATTTCAAATGTAACTGGCGTCCCCATATACGAGCAGATTAAACAGCAGATCAAGGTGGCTATTTTATCTGGCGAGCTTCAAGCCGAAGAAACTTTGCCCTCCCTTAGAACACTTGCCAAAGACTTAAAGATCAGCGTCTTAACAGTGACAAAGGCATACACAGAATTAGAGCAAGAGGGCTTTGTTAAAAATGTGCAGGGGCGCGGATGTTTCGTAATGGGATCTGGTTCAGAACTGATTAAGGAGCAGCTTATTTGCAAAGTAGAAAACAATCTTACCGAAGCAATAAAAGCCGCAAGAATGGCAAATCTATCCACAGAGGAATTACATCACCTTTTGGACATTTTAACGGAGGTAAAAACAGATGACTAATTATTTAGAGGTAACGAATCTTTCAAAATCTTTTGATTCTTTTCAGCTTCACAATATCAGCTTTACTTTGCCAAAGGGATATATTATGGGCTTGATCGGTCCGAATGGTTCTGGCAAAACAACGACAATCAAACTGATTTTAAATATGCTCAAGCGCACCGGCGGCACAGTCAAAGTGATGGGGCTGGATAATATCGCAGAAGAACAAAAAGTAAAATCAGAGCTTGGCGTTGTTTTCGATACAAATTATTTCAGTGATGATTGGAAAGTGTCGCAGGTTGAAAAATCCATTTCGGTATTTTATCCAAATTGGGACAGCCAGAAATTTGCGGATATGTTACGGAAATTTCACATTGCACCAACCAAAAAGGTAAAAGAACTTTCCAAAGGTATGCAGATGAAGTTAATGCTTGCCTGTGCGTTTTCATACGACGCCAAACTTTTGATCCTCGACGAACCGACCAGTGGTCTTGACCCGGTTTCCAGAGATGAACTTTTGAAAATTCTTTCAGAGTATATTGAAGATGGCGAGCATAGTGTTTTGTTCTCTACCCATATCACAGGCGATTTGGAGCGTGCAGCCGATTATATTACCTACATCAGTTATGGCGAACTGTACTTTACTGGCAGCAAAGATGATTTTGTAGATATGTTCCGCATTGTAAAAGGTGGAATTGAGGAACTGTCCGATGATCTAAAAAATAAGGCGGCTGGTATTCGTACATTCCCTACGGGATTTGAGGCTCTGATGAAAACCGAAGATATTAACGGTTTCTCAAACCTGACTGTTGAGCCTGCCACCATTGATGAAATTGTAGTGTTTACAAGCAAGAAAGGTGACGATTATGAGTAATATTTTGAAATCCACAAAATTAGATATTGCATTGGTAAAACCATATTTTAAGACAATTTGTTTTACCCTGCTTCTGCCGATTGTGTTTGCCGCAATCAATCGTTCCTTATTGACAGGGGTATCATTTGCTATGTGCTTTATTGCCATGACGACGGGATATACCTTTTCCATCACAGAAAAAAACAGTATGGATCGTCTGTTTGGTATTTTACCTGTTCGTAAAAGCGAGCTTGTGATCGGACGATATGTTTTCGTCCTTACAATGGGACTTCTTTCCCTGATTATTTCTTTGATTGCACAGCCGCTTGTCTTGAAAGTGCTGGGTGAAACAGTTGGCGTATTTGACATTATGACTGCCGCTATTACAGGAGTATTCTTATTTGCGCTCTATACCGTGTTCCAGATTCCGGGATATTACAAGTACGGCTCAATCAAAGGACGGGTATTTATGTATATTCCAGTGGCCGGTTTTTTGGTGACTTTACTTCTTCTCTCTAAAATGCCAGCTATCGGGAGCTCAATTATTTCAGTCATTGAATCTTCTCCGATACTTCTTGTTTTGCTTGCGGTTTTTGCTATTGTCGTGATGTATGCGGTTTCAATCTTCTTGTCCATTCGGGTTATGAAGAATAAGGAAATGTGAGGTGATTGTATGGATTTTACAATTTTGGCAGTTGTGCTTTTGATTGGTGTTGGCGTTCCTATCCGTAATAAACTCATACGGAAATATCGGGATAAAAAGAAACAAGAAGATAATAAGGATAAGCTGAAATAATATATAAACAGCACCGGGGGGATATGAAAATATCTTCTTTGGTGCTGCTTTTTTAATAGAGCTATATTTTGCTGATAGATTTTTTGAAAAAATCCGTCCGCTGTAACATTTCGCGGACATTTGCCTGTTATACTATCTGCAAAAAGCAAAGGAAGTGAGAATATGAAGCAGATTTTAATTGTCGAGGACGACAGTTTTTTGAATAAGATGTTGGCCTATAACCTGACCGCAGACGGCTACGGCGTGACTTCTGTCCTAAACGCCAGAACCGCAGCCGACGCCATCCGAAAGCGAGAATTTGATTTGGTGCTGCTGGACATCAACCTGCCGGACGGGAACGGTTTTGAGCTGTGCAAGCTGATAAAGCCCCAGCACCCAGACACCATTGTAATCTTCCTGACCGCTAACGATCAGGAGAGCGACCAGATACGAGGATATGAGGTGGGCGCGGTGGACTACATCACAAAGCCCTTTGTGATCGGGACCTTGCAGCGGAAAATCAAAGCTATGTTCGCCATGCTGGAACACCACAAACCGGCCAAGGACATTTACGACGACGGGCGGCTGTTTCTGGACTTCTCGGAGCAGACGGCTTCCTTAAACGGCAAGCCTCTGTTCCTATCCCCGATGGAGTACAAAATGCTGAACCTGTTCCGTAAAAATCCCCGGCAAGTGCTGACCCGTGGGCAGCTTTTGGAAAAGTTGTGGGATATAGACGAGAGGTTTGTAGACGAACATACCCTGACAACCTCCATCAGCCGGATTCGCAGCAAGATTGAATCCGACGGCGGCGCGCCCTATATCAAGACCGTTTACGGCATGGGCTATCAATGGACGGGAGGCGAGGCAAAATGAAGTTTCAAAATCTCTCGGTAAAGCGTCTGTTTGGCCGGGTGGCAATGGGGTTTGCCCTCTCTATGTCCGGGATCACCATAGCCCTGTTTCTTGTGACAAAACAGACGGTGGTGCTGCTGACGGGCGGGGCGCTGCTGCTGTGCGCCCTTGTGGGGATTTTTGTACTGACGCAGGTGTTTGGAAAGCGGCTGTCGCAGTTTACCGCTGACCTGTGCCAGACTTTAGACCACATGATCGCCGGGAATGAAGCGCCCCAGCGCCCAGAGGACAGCGAAACCCAGCTTGCCAGAATCGGACATCGGCTGGCAAGGCTCTACCAGATCATGCAGGAGAACCGCCGCCGGGTAGACGAGGAACGACAGGAGTTGCAGACCCTTGTATCGGATATTTCCCATCAGGTAAAAACGCCGGTAAG
>DWXE01000025.1 GCA_019119355.1 Candidatus Eisenbergiella merdigallinarum | reverse complement strand
GTTTCGGGCAACGCCCGAAACGCCTCTTCATTATCGCATATTTCTCAAAGCATTGCAATTCCTTTGCACCAGGTCTGAAGCACGTCGTAATTATCCTCCAGCACCACGATGTCCGCGTCGTATCCTGCCGCAAGGCGCCCCTTCCTGTCGTCCACCCGCAAAGCCCGGGCCGGATTCAGGGTACAGGAATTCAAAGCCGCGTCGAAGGGCACCATGGCGTCTTCCACCAGGATCTTCAGCCCCCGGTTCATATACAGCGTGCTTCCGGCGATGGTATCCGTGCCTTTCAGCCGCGCCAGGCCGTCCTCCCCGATCTCGATGGGGTGTCCGCCCAGCTCGTAGTCGCCGCCCGGAGGGCAATGTTTCGCCCTCAGGGAATCGCTGATCATGATGGCGTAATCCCGCCCCTTCGCCGTATAATAGTTGTTCAGCGCCGCCAGATGGGAGTGGCATCCGTCACAGATGATCTCCCCGTAAATATCCCGGACGCGGAAGGCGGTTCCCACAAGTCCGGGCTTTCTGTGGTGATAGGCCGTCATCCCGTTATAAACGTGGGTCATGCTCATGGCGCCGTTGGCGATTCCCATCAGCGCCTGCTCGAAGGTAGCCGAAGAATGGCCCATGCTCACCACCACGCCGTGGCTGCTGCAGTATCTGGTCAGAGCGAAATCCGGATCGTGCTCCGGCGCCATGGTGATGTATCTGATCAGCCCGTGCGCCGCTTCCTGATACATCTGAAACTGCTCCACCGAAGGCTCTGCGATGGCTTCCGGCGGCTGCGCCCCCTTATACTCCATATCCAGGTACGGTCCCTCAAAATGGATCCCCAGAATCTCCGCGCCCTCGTAGCCTTCCTCCACGACCCTGGCCACATTGGCCATCGCTTTGGAGAGCACGTCCGGCATCTGGGTCACCGTGGTGGGCAAAATCCCCGTCACGCCTTCCTCCGGAATCCGCCTCATCCAGTCCCGGAGGCCCTCCGGTTCCCCGTCGTTGGTATCGAACCCATAGGCCCCGTGGGTGTGCACGTCGATGAAGCCGGGAACGATTCTTTTGTCCCCGTAGTCCTCATCCGCCTTTCTCTCCCCCCAGGGAAGGATGCGGACGATCTTTCCGCCGTCCACTTCCAGCTGAGCCGCCACGAACTGACCGCCAATCCAAACTCGTTTGCTCTGTAAAATCATCGCGACCTCCTGAATGCCGATTCTATCCTCTTATTTTACCAGGGAAAGCGCATCTTCATCCGCAACCAGAACGAAATTCGGATGCAGCTGCAGGATGGAAGCGGGAACTCTGGGGGTGATGGGCCCGAAGAAAGAATCCTTTAAGATCTGCGCTTTGTCCTTGCCGCTGACCACCATGAGGACGCATTTCGCTCTCATGATCGTGGCGATGCCCATGGTGTACGCCTGTCTGGGAACCTCGTCCGCAGAATTGAAAAATCTCTTGTTGGCTTCGATGGTCATTTCCGTCAGGTCCACGCAGTGCGTTTCCTTGTCGAATTCATCGTTGGGCTCGTTGAAGCCGATGTGCCCGTCATGGCCCAGCCCCAGAAGCTGCAGATCCACGCCGCCCATGGAAGCGATCACCGCGTTGTATTCCGCGCAGGCCTTCTCGCTGTCCGGCTCCGTGCCGTCCGGCAGATGGGTATTGGCGGGGTCGATGTTCACATGGCTGAACAGATTGTCGTGCATGAAGTAGTAATAGCTCTGTTCGTTCTCCTTCGGGAGCCCCTTATACTCGTCCAGGTTCACGCTTCTGACCTGGGAAAAGTCCAGATCCCCTTCCTCATAGCGCTTCACCAGGTTCTGATAGGTGCCGATGGGCGTGGAACCCGTCGCCAGGCCGAGCACGCAGTCGGGCTTCGTGATGACGAGCGCGCCGATGATATTGGCGGCCTTTCTGCTCATATCGGCATAATCCTTCGTTCTGATCAATCTCATTTTCTTCACTCTCCTGTCTTCTCTCTTTGCGCACGGGCAAATTTGCGCCAAAAACAAATATGCCCGTCCTTCTCCTATTGTAATACATCCGCTGCGTTTACACAAACCAAAAATTTAAATTCGGAAGCCTCCTTTTTCGAAGAAGGCTTCCGATTTTGTGCCAGGGAAAGATGCCGCTGACGCGGCAAGGTTATGGAGTCCTCAGCCCCGTAAGCGAGACTGCCAGTGCATTATTTCAGCATTTTCTTCATTTCGTCCGCCACGAACTGCACTTTCGTGCCGACGATGACCTGAACAGCATTTTTGCTGGGCCGGATCACGCCTGCCACGCCGGCGGATTTGATCTTCTTCTCATCCACCTTCGTGTAATCCTTGATTTCAAAGCGAAGTCTGGTAATGCAGTTGTCCAGGCTGGTCACATTGGCTTTGCCGCCCACGCCTTCCAGAACGACAGCCGCTACCTGCGTGTAATCGTTGTTCGCCAGAGTCGCGCTCTTTTCCGCTTCCAGGTCGTCGTCTTCGCGGCCGGGCGTCTTCAGATCGAACTTCACGATCGCGAAGCGGAACACCAGGTAGAATACGAGGAACGCCGCGATGCCCAGAGGGATGATCAGCCAGGTATTCGCCGCTGCCGGCAGGGAAGCCGAGAACAGAAGGTCCGTAGCGCCTGCGGAGAAGCTGAAGCCCGCGCGGAATCCCAGCAAAACGGTGATGAAAGTGAAAATTCCGTAAAGGATCGCGTAGATTAAGTACAGGCCGGGCGCCAGGAACATGAAGCCGAATTCAAAAGGCTCCGTAACGCCGCAGACGAAGGAGCAGACCGCAGCGGAAGCTACCAGACCGATGGCGACTTTACGCTTGTTGGACTTCGCGGTCTGGATCATGGCCAGGGCCGCTCCGGGGATACCGAACATCATGCACGGGAAGAATCCGGACATGTACATACCCAGGCTCCAGGAAACGTCCGCAGAGGTTTCGCCCGCCCAGAAGTGGGTCAGGTCGCCCAGTCCGATGGTGTCGAACCAGAATACGTTGTTCAGAGCGTGATGCAGGCCGGTAGGAATCAGCAGCCTGTTCAGGAACGCATAGATCGCGGCCCCGAAAGCGCCCATTCCGGCGATGCCGTTGCCCAGGGAAATCAGCAGGCCGAATACCACAGGCCATACGAACAGCAGGATCGCGGAAACCACGATGGAGACCACGCCCGCGATGATCGCAACGCAGCGTTTCCCGCTGAAGAAGGAAAGCCAGTCGGGAAGCTTCGTGCCTTTGAACTTATTGTAGCAGGTAGCGCCGATAACACCGGACAGAATTCCGATAAACGGATTGGCGATCTTGCCGAACGCCAGCATCGCGTCTTCATCTTCCGCGATGGAAGGCATGATCGTAGTCACGACGCCGGTGGAAAGCAGCGAGGTGATCATCAGCCAGGAAGCCAGCGCCGCCAGGCCGCCGGTACCGTCGTTGTCTTCCGACATGCCGACACCGACACCGATTACGAACAGGAGCGCCATATTGTCGATCAGCGCGCCGCCCGCTTTCACCAGGAAAAAGCCGATCTGCTGCAAAACGCCGGTCACATCGCCGCCCTGCATGGTAGCCGGGCAGAGCAGATAGCCGATGCCCATCAGGATGCCGCAAATCGGTAAGCAGGCAACCGGAAGCATCAGAGCCTTGCCCAGTTTCTGTAAATATTTCATCATAAACAATTACCCCCTTCTTGTTCCTCCCTGGCGTCGGAACAATCGCTATTTATTCCCGAGACTCTGTCTCGACGAATAACAAAAGAATCCGTATGGGCGCCTCCCCTGCGCCCATACGCTGCGGCAGCCGGCCCCCGCCGGCCGCCGTGCAGGCAATTTTCACAGGTTTTCCTGCATGAAAGCTTCCAGCGCTTCCGCCGCGGCAGCCTCATCCTCGCCTTCGATGGTGAAGGTTACGGTCTGGCCCTGTTTGACAGCCATCATCATCAGGGACATGATCTTCTTCGCGTCCCCTTTCTTCGTGCCGTTGTCCACGGACACCGTGCTCTTGAATTCGGACGCCTTCTTTACCAGAAGCCCCGCCGGTCTCGCATGGATCCCCAGCTCATCCTTGATCGTGTACTGAAACTGTTTCATTTTGTTTTACCCCTTTCTGTTGCTTTTTCAGATCTCCCTGATGGCCTTGCGCAGCCCCAGCACGTAGGTGGGGGAAACGGAAAGCTCATCAATTCCCATATCAATAAAGGTTTTGGTCAAAGTGGTGTCGCTGCCCAGCTCTCCGCAGATGCCGACCCATGCGCCGCCCTTGTGCCCGTTCTCTATTGTCATCTGAATCATCCGGAGCACTGCCGGATGGTGGGAATCGTAAATGTTGTCCAGGCTCTGATTCTGCCTGTCGATGGCCAGCGTATACTGGGTCAGATCGTTGGTCCCGATGCTGAAGAACTCCACTTCTTTCGCCAGCTCTTCGCTGATCATCACCGCCGCGGGGGTCTCGACCATGATCCCCAGCTCCACGCGGTTGAAGCTGATTCCTTCCCGGGTCAGCTCCGCCTTCACCTCTTCCACGATCTCCTTGATCCTGCGGATCTCGGAAACGGAAATGATCATGGGGAACATGATGGCCGCGGTGCCGAACGCGGAAGCGCGGTAAATGGCGCGCAGCTGCGTCTTGAAAATATTCACGCGGTCCAGACAGATCCGGATCGCCCGATAACCCATGGCCGGATTCTCTTCCTTCGGAAGTTCAAAGTAGTCCACCTGCTTATCCGCCCCGATATCCAGCGTGCGGATGATGACCTTTTTGCCGCCCATCCGGGACAGCACTTCCTTATAGATTTCGAACTGCTCTTCCTCCGTAGGATAGTCGTTCCTGCCGAGATAGATGAATTCGCTCCGGAACAGGCCGATTCCGCCCGCGTCGTTTGCCAGAACCTTTTCCACGTCCTGCGTATTGCCGATATTGGCGTAGACGTTGATGCGGCGCCCGTCGGTGGTGACGTTGTCCTTGCCGATGAGTTTCTGCAGCTCCGTCCGCTCCTTCTCATAGTCCATTTTCTTACGGATCATCTTCTGGGTCGTCTCCTCATCCGGATTGATGATGAACGTCCCGTCGATACCGTCCACAACCGCCTGTATCCCGTTGTATTCCTCCAGAAGCGCCACGTCCGTCTTGACCAGCGCCGGAATGTTCATGGAACGCGCCAGAATCGCCGTATGGGAATTGGCCGATCCGTTCTTCGTGACAAAGGCAAGGATCTTGCTCTTGTCGAGCTGAACCGTCTCGCTGGGAGACAGATCGTCCGCCAGCAGGATCACCGGCACTTCGGAGGCGATGCCCCCCTCCACGATGCCTGCCAAAACGTTCACCACCCGTTTGGAGATGTCCAACACATCCACGGAACGGGCCTTCATGTACTCGTCGTCCATGGAAGCGAACACCGCGGAAAAGCTGTCCCCCGTGGCGCTCACCGCATATTCCGCATTCACCTTTTCATCGCGGATCATGCCGCGGATGGAATCCAGATAGTCGCCGTCGTCCAGCATCATCTTATGCACATCGAAGATCATGGCCTGTTCTTCGCCCGCCTCTGTCAGCGCCTTCTGGTACAGGGCGTCCAGCTCCTGCGTGGCCTTTTCCTTCGCGGCCTCAAATCTCGCGATTTCGGCCTCCACATCCTCGACCTGCGTCTGTTCCAGAACGTATTCCTGCTTTTTGTACAGGTAAATCTTTCCGATGGCGACTCCGTTCAGGACGCTTTTACCGGAACAAATAATCATCTCGCTCTCCTCCTGTAGCTCCTTTTAATGGTTCAGTTTCATCACGTCGTCCCCGGGCTCCACTTCCCGCTCCGAAAAGCACTCGATTTCGGACCATGCGTCGGAATTGCACACCACCATGGGCGTGATGATATTCTTTCCGGCCGCCCGGATTTTTTCCAGGTCAGCCTCGATCAGAAGATCGCCTTTCTTCACGGCCTGATCCGCAGAAACCCTGATGGTAAAAGGTTCCCCATTCAGCTCCACCGTATCCAGGCCGATATGGATCAGCAGCTCCACATCCCCCGCGGTCATTCCCAGCGCGTGCCCGGTCGGGAAGACCGTACTGATCACGCCGTCTGCCGGAGCGTAAACGCGCCCGTCGGACGGGATGATGGCGATCCCCTTTCCGAGAATCTCCTCTCCGAAAGTGGGATCCGGCACCTCATGGATGCTGACGCATTTCCCTTTCATGGGAGCTCCCAGCACGATGCCGCTGTCCTTTTTCTTAAACAGATCAAAAAGTCCCATACCCTCTTCTCCTCCTCTCCAAAATCTCTATGGGGTCTCTGTATCGATCCTGGTCGCATACCGCAGCTGTATCGTCAGATAGACCAGTTCGTCCTCCGTCATCTCACAGCCGCTGACCGACTCTATGTAGTCTTTCATTTTCCCGGCCAGTTCATACTCCTGGACGCAGTGCCCGCAGATAAACCGGTTGAACGCTCCGTCGCAGGACATCTTTGCCGGAGCGTGCAGCAGAAGCCGGATCAGAATGAACTTCAGGTTCGTCACCAGGCGGTCCGTGTACAGGGAGTCCTCCTGGACCGGGCAGGCCGCAGTGACCATCTCCATCAGCCGCCGGATCATCTCCGTCATCATCTGGGCGTCCTTCATCTTCATTCCGAATTCCGCATTGACCAGATGAAATGCGATGGACGCCGCCTCGTCCTCCGGGAGACGGACGCCGGTCTTTTCTTCGATCAGGTCCAGCGCATGGCGTCCCACCTGAAACTCTTCCGGATAAAACCGCTTTATTTCTTCATAAAGGCCGTTTTCGAACAGCATTCCCTCCCGGAACCGGGTCAGCGCAAAATCGATGTGGTCCGTCAGCGTCAGATACACGCTCTGGCTCAGCTGAGGGGCCAGCGCCTTTCTGGCGTGTGAGATGATCTCGTCGGAAACCTGAATGCACACCAGCGGCATGTTCGCCAGAAGTTCCTTAAAGCGTTCCAGAATATCCGGGCTCTCCAGACGAAATATCTTCTCCGTCCCCGTCTCCGGAATTTCCTGGCCGGGCTTCTTCTGAAATCCGATCCCCTTCCCCATCACCACAATTTCGCTTCCGTATTCATCCATCGCGGAGATGACGTTGTTATTGATCACCCTCTGAATTCTCATAATTCCCGACCTGTGCTCCTCCCCTCCTGCGAAACGTCATCCCGCATTCCGTTTCAAACAAAGAATCCCGCTCTGCGGGATTCTGCGCGGCGGTTCGCGCAAACGGCATCTTCTGTGGAACGAACATCCCTTTTTGCCGCAGTGCGATCCACCGGAGGTTTTTATACGATAGGAAAAGAACTTTCCTGTCGTATAAGAAAAACCAAATTTTATAAATCAATCCACCAAGCACCATCTGAGATTAACTTATAAAATTTGGTTTTGCCTGCCTGACAGTAACAATCCAAAAAGATAGTTTCGTATTCATCTCTCAACTGGTTATAGTTTACCAAATGCTTCCGGCACTGTCAAGTCCATCTTGTCATGATTGCACCAAATTTTGCGCTCTCATATCCCTATTTCTGCAAAATATCACAAAACCTTTTTTCGGCTGAAATGTTCTAAATATATACCCCGGGCAGGCACGGCGGTCGCCCTCCGGGCGCATCGCAAAAAGAACGGGCCCCTGACCGGGAACCCGTTCTTTCATTTAATAAATAGAAAGGAAGAAAAATGAAAAAGTTTTTTGGCCTTGCTTTTTACATTTTTTATCTTACGCGATAAATGTGAGAAAACCATGAGGAAAATGTGTCTTTTTTGTAAACGTTTTAAGCCGTGGCTTTCTCGAACTGGGAGTTGTACAGCTGCGCGTAAAAACCACCTTTGGCCAGCAGCTCTTCGTGCGTCCCCTGCTCCACGATATCCCCGTCCTTCATCACCAGAATGACGTCCGCGTCCCTGATGGTGGAAAGCCTGTGCGCGATGACGAAGCTGGTCCTGCCCTTCATGAGGTTGTTCATGGCCTTCTGAATCTGGATTTCCGTCCGGGTATCCACGGAGCTCGTGGCCTCGTCCAGAATCAGGATTGGATTGTCCGCCAGGATCGCTCTGGCGATGGTCAGAAGCTGCTTCTGCCCCTGGGAGACGTTGGTGGCGTCCTCGTTCAGTTCCATCTGATATCCGCCCGGCAAAGTGCGGATGAAGCGGTCCGCATGGGCCGCTTTCGCCGCTTCGATCACTTCCTCGTCCGTGGCGTCCAGCCGCCCGTAACGGATATTCTCCATGATCGTCCCTTCGAACAGCCAGGTGTCCTGCAGCACCATGCCGAACAGCTCCCGCAGCTGGCTTCTGTTGAAGCTTCGCACATCGTGGCCGTCCACGCGGATGGATCCGCTGTTGACGTCATAAAAGCGCATCAGCAGTTTTACCATGGTGGTCTTCCCGGCTCCCGTGGGCCCCACGATGGCCACCATCTGTCCGGGCTTTACGCTGCAGGAAAAGTCGTTGATGATGATCTTATCCGGATTGTAGCCGAAATGGACGTGGGAGAAATCCACGCTCCCCTCCAGCCCGGCGATCTGCGTCGGATCGGATACCGTCTGATCTTCCTCCTCTTCGCCCAGAAATTCGAAAACCCGTTCGGCTGCCGCCGCCGTGGACTGCAGCATGTTGGATACCTGGGCGATCTGCGTGATGGGCTGCGTGAAGTTCTTCACGTACTGGATGAACGCCTGGATATCGCCCACCTCGATGGCGCCCCGCACGGCCAGAATGCTGCCGCTGACCGCCACGGACACATAGCCCAGATTTCCCACGAAGGTCATGATGGGCTGCATCATGCCGGAAATGAACTGCGACTTCCAGGCGGACTCGTACAGGGTCCGGTTGGTGGCCTGAAACCGCTCCTGCACGGCGGCCTCCCGGTTGAACGCTTTCACCACGTTATGTCCGCTATACGTCTCCTCCACCTGCCCGTTGATCTCCCCCAGGGCGGCCTGCTGGGCGGTGAAATATTTCTGGGAATGCTTCACCACCACGCCGATGAGGCCGCCGGAAACGGGCAGGATCACCAGCGCGATCAACGTCATCAGAGGGCTGATGGACAGCATCATGATCAAAACGCCCACCATGGTGGTGACGGAGGTGATCAGCTGGGTGACGCTCTGATTCAGGCTCATGCCCAGCGTATCCACATCGTTGGTGATGCGGGAGAGCACCTCGCCCACCGTTCTGGATTCGAAATATTTCATGGGCATCCGGTTTATTTTCTCCGAAATCTCCCGGCGCATCCGATAACACAGATTCTGAGTGGTCCAGGTCATGATCCAGCCCTGGAAAAAATTGAGAACCGCGCTGATGCAGTAGATCCCCAGCAAGAGAAGGAGGATCCGGGCGATTTTTTCGAAGTCGATGCCCCCGGTTCCGCCCACCTTCGCCACCAGGCCGTTGAAGAGCTCCGTTGTCACCCTGCTGAGCACCTTCGGCACCGCGATATTGAAAACCGTACTTCCCACCGCGAACACCATCACGGTCAGGATGGCGATCCTGTATTTTCCCAGATAGGAAAACAGCTTCCGGATCGTTCCCTTAAAATCCTTCGCCTTTTCCCCGGGCATCATCCCCCTGCCCGGCCCGCGGCCCGGTCCGTGCCCCATCCCGGGGCGTCCCGACGTATTTTGAGCGTTCTGGCTCATCCTGCGACGCCTCCTTTCAGTTCGCTTTCAGACAGCTGGGATCCCGCGATTTCCCGATACTGCGGGCAGCTTTCCAGCAGCTGCGCGTGGGTTCCTTTCCCCACGATCCGCCCTTCCTCCAGCACCAGGATCTGGTCCGCGTGCAGGATCGTGCTGATGCGCTGCGCCACGATGATGACCGTGGCGGACGCCGCCTTTTGGCTCAGCGCCCTGCGCAGCTGCGCGTCCGTCTTGTAGTCCAGAGCGGAAAAGCTGTCGTCGAACAGATAGATCCTGGGATCCTTCGCGATGGCCCGGGCGATGGCGAGGCGCTGCTTCTGTCCGCCGGACACGTTGGTTCCCCCCTGCGCCACGGGGCTGTCATAGCCTTCCGTTTTCGCCGCGATAAATTCTTCGGCCTGGGCGACCCGCGCCGCATCCTTCATGGTTTCATCGGAAACCCTCTCCTCTCCCGCCAGCTTAAGGTTGGAGGCGATGGTTCCGGAAAAAAGGATTCCCTTCTGCGGCACCAGGCCGATCAGATCCCTCAGCTTATGCTGAGAGAGCTTGCGGATATCGATCCCGTCCAGGGTGATCCTCCCGGACGATACGTCGTAAAAGCGGGGGATCAGATTGATCAGCGTGGATTTTCCGCATCCGGTGCTGCCGATGATGGCCGTGGTCTTCCCCGGCTCCGCGGTGAAGGAAATATGCTCCAGAGCATCCCCGTCCGCTCCCGGATAGTGGAAACTCACATCTTCAAAACTCAGGACCCCTCTGCAGGACGAAAGCCTGTCGTCCAGAAGCGCGGTATCGTCGTGGATGGAGGGTTCCGTATTCAGCACCTCTTCGATTCTGTCCGCCGCCACGCCCGCCCGGGGCAGCATCACGGAAACCATGGTGAGCATCAGAAAGGACATGACGATCTGCATGGTATAAGTCATAAAGGCCATCATATCGCCCACCTGCAGATTGCCCGCGTCGATTCCCTGCGCCCCGAACCAGACGATCATCACCGTAATGCCGTTCATGATCAGCATCATCGCCGGCATCATGAAGTTCATCACCCGGTTGGTGAACAACTGCGTTTTCATCAGATCGGTATTGGCCTCATCGAAGCGTTTTTCCTCGAACTTTTCCCTGGAAAACGCGCGGATGACCAGAAGGCCCGTGAGGATTTCCCGGGACACCAGATTGACCCGGTCCACCAGCTTCTGCATGATCTTGAATTTCGGCATGGCGATATTCACCAGGGTCAAAACCAGGGCGAGGATCGCCGCCACGGCCACCGCGATGATCCATCCCATCCCCGTCCTGGTTCCGGAAACCTTTATGATACCGCCGATTCCCAGAATCGGAGCGTAGATGATCATCCGCAGAAGCATCACGGAAACCATCTGGACCTGCTGAATGTCGTTGGTGCTTCTGGTGATCAGGGAGGCGGTGGAAAACTGGTGCATCTCCCCGCTGGAGAAGGACAGCACCCGTTCGAAGACGCGCTGCCGCAGATTTCGCCCGATGGAAGCCGCCGCCCGGGACGCCAGCAAACTGATCAGGATCGCTGCTGCCATCATCACCAGGGTAAAGCCCAGCATTTTCGCTCCTGTCAGGAGCAGATACCGCGTCTGGATCGCTCCCAGGTCCTTCCCCATGGCTTCATATTCCGCCTTCACGAAGGAAACCGCCACCTGATTGAGCATGGAATCGCTGGTTTCCCCCAGCTTCTCCAGCGCGGATGCCCTGAGGAAAAGGACCTGATCCCGATCCATGCTCCCCAGCTGCTGCCCCACGCCCTCCGGCATCCCTTCCGCGGCCTCCTGCAGCCTGGAAACCAGCACCATGGGAATCCGGAAAGCGCCCTGAATTTCCTCCAGGGCCGCCTGGCTGTCCTGCGTGCGCTCCCAGACGCCGTCCTGAGTCCGGACATAATAGCTGTCCGCCGTCCGGAGCTCATCTTCCGTCATCCAGAAGCGCAGCGCCTGCCAGGTCTCTTCCCGCATTTCTTCCGGCGCGGCCCAGGCGATCCCGCCCTGCTGGATCCCCACGTCCACGATGTCCGAAGTATACTGCGGCAGGGCCAGATCGCACCAGGCCTGGACGATCAGCAGCGCGATGATGGCCAATACCGACTTTTTACATTGTTTCAGATAACCGAGCAGCTTTAACATCTCCCGTCTCCTTTCTCAAATATTTTTCATGTTACCACCATTCCCCCGCTATTGCAAAGAATCGATTATAAACTTTTTCTAAAATGGCACTCCTCCCGGCTCCTTGACTTTTTCAGCCCCTTATGCAAAAATTGAACTGGATTCCCGTTCTGCCATCGTTTTGCATAAAGATACTGCGGAAAAGAAACGCTACATACAACGGTTTACAGAAAGGAATTACCCTCCATGGCAATGAAAAATACATCCTTTTCCCGTTTTTTCACACGGCTATCGGAAAAGCGGGGCGCCCGCGATCTCCTGCTGGATCTGGCCAGCGATCTGATCGGCAGCGTTCTCTACGCCGTCGGCATCTATACCTTCGCTTCCAGAGCGGATTTCGCTCCGGGCGGCATTTCCGGCCTCTCCCTGATCATCAACCATCTGTGGGGGCTCCCCATCGGCACGGTTTCCCTGCTTTTGAATTTCCCCTTCATCCTGTTGAGCTACCGGATCGTGGGGCGGAGGTTTATGGTCAAATCCGTGCGCTCCATCCTCTTTTGTACGGTGATGCTGGACCTGGTCTTTCCCCACACGCCGGCCTATTCCGGCGATCCCCTGTTGGCCGCTCTGTTCTCCGGCCTCTTTTTCGGCGCAGGCCTGGCGCTGATTTACATGCGCGGTTCCTCCACCGGCGGCACCGACTTTCTGACCATGTCCATCAAAGCCCTCCGCCCCCACCTGTCCATCGGCCTGGTCACCATGGTCATCGATCTGCTCATCATCCTGCTGGGCTGGCCCGTCTTCGGCAATGTGGACGCCGTGCTCTACGGCCTGATCTCCACCTTCATCACCTCCACGGTGATCGATAAGATCATGTACGGCGTGGACGAGGGCAAGCTTGCCATCATCATCACATCAAAAGGCGGGGAGGTGTCCCGCCAGATCGATAACGCCTGCGCCAGAGGCTCCACAATCATCCGGGCCCAGGGGGCCTACACCCTGGCGGATCTTCAGGTGCTGCTGTGCGCCTGCTCCAAGTCGGAGTCCTACAAAGTGCGCAGCGCGGCCCATCAGGTGGATCCGGGAGCCTTCGTCATGCTCACCGAAACCAGCCAGGTATTCGGCGAGGGGTTCATCGATCCGAGGGATAACGTTAAAATAGGATAATTCCGTCCGGAATCATTCTGTTGGAAAGGAGAAAAAGATGAGATACGGAAAATTTCTGCCTGACGGCGGCACCATCGGATTCGTAGCGCCGTCCTTTGGCTGCGCCACATCCCCCTATCGGGAGGCCTTTGACAACGCTTTAAGGAAATGGAAAAATATGGGATATTCCCTGAAGGAGGGGCCGAACTGCCGCGCCAGCGACGGTACGGGCATCAGCGCTGCGCCGCAGAAATGCGCCGCCGAGCTGATGGACTTTTACTTAAGCGATCAGAACGACTGCCTGATCTCCTGCGGAGGCGGGGAACTCATGTGCGAAATCCTGGAATATCTGGATTTCGACGCCCTGGCTGCGGCCCCGCCGAAATGGTACATGGGCTACTCCGACAACACCCACTTCACCCATCTGCTGGCCACGCTCTGCGACACCGCTTCCATTTACGGCCCCTGCGCCCCGGCTTTCGGCATGGAACCATGGCACCCTTCCCTGCAGGACGCTTTCGATCTTCTGCGCGGCAAAAAGTCCCGGGTAGAGGGCTATCCCCTCTGGGAGAAGGAATCCCTGAAAACGGAGGACAATCCGCTGGCCCCCTACAACGTCACGCAGCCCCGGATCCTGAAAAAATTCCCCGACCGGGACCTTTCCTTTTCCGGCCGCCTTCTGGGCGGATGCATGGACTGCCTGATCAACATGGCGGGCACGCGCTTTGACAAAACCGCCGCCTTCGCCCATAAGTACCGGAAAGACGGCGTTCTCTGGTTTCTGGAAGCCTGCGACTTAAACGTATTTTCCATCCGCCGGGCCATGTGGCAGCTGGAGCAGGCGGGGTGGTTCGCCCACGCTTCCGGTTTCCTCATCGGCCGCCCCTTAAACGGTCAGGAAATGATGGGGCTGGACGCCTGTCATGCGATTCTGGAAGCGGCCTCCCGCCACGACGTCCCCGTCATCATGGACGTGGATCTGGGCCATCTGCCGCCCATGATGCCGCTGATTGCGGGCAGCCTGGCAAGGGTTTCCTGCGCCGGAAACGATATCCGGATCGACATGAAGCTTCAGCCGTAAACCCGGATGATCCCGGAGATCTCCCGGATCACCGACATCCCTTCCAGAATCCGGATGGCGTCGTTGAAATGGCGCTCCCGGACGGAATCCGTGATGATCACCAGCTCAGCCACGCCGTTGTGGCTCTTCTTCTGCACCACCTGCCCGATGCTGACGCTGTTGTTCCCCAAAATCCCGGCGATGTTGGCCAGCGCGCCGGGCTTGTCCGTCACCTGAAGCCGGAGGAAGAAACGGCTGGCGGTTTCCTGAATGGGCTTCACCGGCAGATTCAGATAGCAGCCGCAGCCGATTTTTCCGCAGCTGCCGTGCAGGATGTTTCGCATGCAGTCGATCACATCCCCCATCACCGCGCTGGCCGTAGGCATTTCCCCCGCCCCTCTTCCCATGAACATGGCGTCGTCGCAGGCCTGTCCGTGGACGAAAACGGCGTTGAAGGAATCCCTGACCGAAGCCAGGGGATGCTGATCGGGAATCAGCATCGGATGAACCTTGACTTCAATCCCTTCCTCCGTCAGCCGGGTCATGCCGATGAGCTTGATGGCATAGCCGAATTCTTTCGCATAGCGGATATCCTCCGCCGTGATCTTCGTGATCCCTTCCGTGTACACCTGAGGAAAGGTCACTCTGGAATTAAAAGCGATGGATGCCATGATGGCCAGCTTGCGGCCCGCATCGTATCCTTCCACATCCGCAGTGGGATCGCTCTCCGCGTAGCCCAGCCGGGTAGCCAGCTGCAGCGCTTCCTCATAGCCCATTCCCTCTTCGGACATCTTCGTCAGAATATAGTTGGTGGTGCCGTTTACGATCCCCATCACTTCCGTCAGCCCCGCGGCGGCCAGGCTCTGGCGCAGAGGGCGGATGATGGGGATCGCGCCCGCCACGGAAGCCTCGAAGTGCAGGTCGCATCCCTGTCCGGCAGCGGCTTCGAACAGCTGCGCGCCGTGCTCCGCCAGCAGATCCTTGTTGGCCGTGATCACCTGCTTTCCGCGGCGCAGCGCTTCCTGAATGTACGTCAGCGCCGGCTCGATCCCTCCCATCAGCTCGATCACGATTTCAATTCCTTCGTCTTCCGCGATCTCCTCCCAGCGATCCGTCAGAATTTCCGCAGGAATCCCCTCTCTTTTCCTGTTTTTATCCCTCACCAGGATCCTGTCGATGACCAGCCTCGCGCCGGTCTTTTTGACGATGTCTTCCTGCAAAAGCCCCGCCAGCTTATAGACGCCTTTCCCCACCGTCCCGGCCCCCAGAAGGGCGGCGCGGATCGTTCTTTCCTGTTCCATCTTCCCTTTCCTCCAGTCTTTCTTCCCATGTCTTTTTTATAAGTATCTGCCCGTAAGGCTCTCTTTCTTTCGCGCGATCTGCTCCGGCGTTCCGGCGGCCACGATCCTGCCGCCGGACTCTCCGCCGCCGGGCCCCATGTCGATCACATAATCCGCGTTCCGGATCACGTCCAGATCGTGCTCGATCACCACCACCGTGGCACCGTTTTCTTTCAGCGTGCGGAATACCCCCAGAAGGGTCCGTACATCCAGCGGATGCAGCCCGATGGTTGGTTCGTCGAAAACGAACACCGTATCCGACTGGATCCGGCCCATTTCGCTGGCCAGCTTCAGCCGCTGGGCTTCCCCTCCGGAAAGGCCGGGCGTCGCTTCCCCCAGCGTCAGATATCCCAGCCCCAGGCTCTCCAGGACGGAAAGCCGCTGATACACGGTTTTCAGACCGCGGCACACCTCCATGGCCCCGCGGACGTCCATGGCCATCAATTCCGGCAGCGAGCAGGCGATCCCATCCTCATTTCGATAACGGATCTCCCCGGTTTCCTTTCCGTAGCGGGATCCCCTGCACTCCGGGCATGGGATCTCCACATCCGGCAAGAACTGCACGTCCAGGCTGATGACCCCCGTTCCGTCGCACGCCGGGCAGCGGAGCTTTCCCGTATTGTAGGAAAAGTCCCCCGCCCTGTATCCGAGCCGCACGGCGTCCTGCGTCCTGGCAAAAACCCTGCGCAGCTCGTCGTGGACGTTGGCGTAAGTGGCCACGGTGGATCTTACGTTCAAGCCGACGGGCGCCGCGTCGATGAGCAAAACCCGCTTTATGCCCTCCGCCTCCAGGGACTTCACGTGCTCCGGCAGCCGCCTTCCCGCGATTTGAGCCTCCAGCGCGGGGACGAGGCTCTCCAGAATCAGGGTGGTTTTCCCGGACCCGGAAACGCCGGTCACCGCCGTCAGCTTCCCTTTCGGAATTTCCGCCCGCAGCGGCTTTACCGTGTGGATGGCGCCCGCGCACAGGAGGATTCGCCCGGCCGCTTTTGCCCCCGCCTCTCCATCCGATCCGGAGAAGGCGAGCGCCTTTTTCTTCAGAAATGGACCGATGAGGGAATCGGGATTTTGGGCCAGCTCATTTACGGTTCCCTGCGCCACCACCCGGCCGCCGTCCGCTCCCGCTCCGGGCCCCATCTCGATGATCCAGTCCGCTTCCGCCAAAATCTGCGCGTCGTGATCCACCAGCAAAACCGAATTCCCATCCGCTACCAGATCGCGCATCACGCCCAAAAGCCCTTCGATGTTGGACGGGTGCAGGCCGATGGACGGCTCGTCCAGCACGTACAAAACGCCGGTGGTCCGGTTGCGCACCGCCCGGGCCAGCTGCATCCGCTGCCTTTCTCCGGTGGACAGGGTGGACGCCGCCCGATCCAGCGTCAGATATCCCAGCCCCAGCTCCATCAGCCGCCCGGCCGCGGTCCCAAACGAATCGCAGATGCTTATGGCCATGGGGCGCATGGCCGCGGGCAGGGAGTCAGGAACGCCCTCCACCCAGGCCGCCAGCTGCTCCAGCGTCATCCTGCAGGCCCCGTCCAGGCCGATTCCCCTGATCCTGAGGCCGCGGGCGGCTTCGGACAGGCGGGTGCCCATACAGTCCGGGCATAGCCCTTCCTTCAGGAACTTTTCCACCCGCTTCATTCCCTTTTCGTCCTTCACCTTCGAAAGCGCGTTCTCCACGGTACGGACCGCATTGAAATAGGTAAAATCCAGCTCCCCGGCCTGATTGGAATTCTTCGCGTGATAAAAAATATGCTTCTTCTCCGCCGGCCCGTCGTAGACGATCTCCTTTTCCCGCTCCGTCAGCTCCCGGAAGGGAACGTCCGTGCGCACCCCCATTTCCCGGCAGACGTCGGTCATCAGCGACCACATGAGCGAATTCCAGGGCGCTACCGCTCCCTGGTCGATGGTCAGGGATTCGTCCGGCACCAGGGAGTCCCGGTCCACCGTGCGGACGATCCCGGTCCCTCCGCAGGTCCGGCAGGCTCCCTGGCTGTTGAAAGCCAGCTCTTCCGCCGACGGCGCATAAAACTGCGCCCCGCATTCCGGACAGACCAGCGGCTTTCCCGCCGCCACGTCCAAAGAAGGCTCCAGCTCGTGCCCGTTGGGACAGCGATGCCGTGCCAGGCGGGAAAACATCAGGCGGAGGCTGTTCAAAAGCTCCGTCCCCGTTCCGAACGTGCTGCGGATTCCCGGAACCCCGGGCCTCTGATGCAGGGCCAGCGCCGCCGGCACGTACAGAACCTCGTCCACATCCGCCTTCGCGGCCTGCGTCATACGCCTGCGGGTATAGGTGGAAAGCGCTTCCAGATAACGCCTTGATCCTTCTGCGTACAGGACGCCCAGCGCCAGGGAGGATTTTCCGGAGCCGGACAGCCCAGCAATCCCCACGATTTCGTTTAAGGGGATCTCCACATCGATATTTTTCAGATTGTGAACTCTGGCGCCCCGAACCCGGATTTTTTGGGGCGCGTCGCGATGGTCATTCATGGAAATTTCCGTTTCTCCGCCGTATCGGCGGCATATGCGTCAATTCATTTCCACATCAGTATACTATACTTCGCCCGAAAACGCTAATAGAAAGAACGGCAGGATCCCGGCGACCACTTTCGGCGGCAGGGAGCGTTTCGTTTCACCTTCCTTCCATCGGAAGACAAAACGCATGGAAGGTATGACAAAGGGGACGATCCCCGCGTGGATTCAGGCCTTAATTAGCCTGAATCTGCGGGGCCCGTCCCCTTTCGGTCTGTTTATCAGGGGCATAGTGAAAAGTTTTGCTCATTTCTTCAGCGAGCAGTTCAATTACCTGGTGCAACAGCCCTCTGATACTTCGTTAATATGTATCTGCCTTATTCCTCAATATCCATTCTGCTCTACACCATACACTGCCTGCTCATGTGTAAATCCTTCAAATTCAAGTTGATCGATAAGTCCATCACGTGAAAAAGAAGAATAATCGAGATAGGACTTTGCTTTTTTGACTGCCTGCTCATTCCAGTCTGCTCCGCAATGATCTGCACCATAAGTTGCTTCTTCCATTGTAAATCCTTCAAACTCCAGTTGATCAATCAATCCCTGGTATGAAAATGATGAAAAGCTTAAATAAGAATCAGCTTTCTTTAACGCCTGTTCGTTCCAGTTTGCGCCGCAGTTATCCACAGCATATACGGATTCTTCTTCAGAAAAACCCTCAAATTCAAGTTGATGAATAAGTCCTTCTCTCGAAAATGCCGAAAATTTCAAATAAGACAGTGCCTTTTTCAAAGCATTGGACTGCCCCATTGTCTCAGAATGTTTCTCATCATCTGTACTTATTTCGCTTTCATCATCTGATTTCGAAGCACTTTCTTCCGTTTTCACATCTTCTTTCAATGTTATGCTTTCCAGAATATTTTCAAATTCTGATATATATTTTTCGCTGTCCAACTGACCGCATACAAGCCCAAATGTGTATAGAGTTCCGTGATCCACAAACTCCACAAGATTTAAATATTGATGAATATCAGGCCTTTGTTCTGCAGTGACAATAGCTATAATACGATATGCCTTCATTCCGGAGACTTTCGAAAACCCGGAAGAGATTTCTTCGTATTTATAAAAAGATTCCTGGAATCCATCTACAAAACGATCCATAAAAAGTTCCAACTGATCTTCTTCTAATGAATCATAAGATTCTATTAAAAAATCTTGTGCCTGTACCAGAAATCCCATACCATCATCACCATAATATCTCGTTCCATCTTTTTCCTCCATATTATCTGCCCATTTTTTTGGAACTGAATATTCAAAGTTATCTATGGTATGAGTAAAAACCTGATCCGTGCTATCTGATTCTACTTCTTCCCCGACCGTACTTTCTTTAGAAAGAATCTCTTCCTTTTCAAATTTGCCATATACGTCTTCAATAGATTTATCGATAGCATCCGCCGAACTCTTATTTACAAAATTATCTATATCAGATGCTGACTGTATCTTTGCAATCAGTTCATGCCATTCTTCTGGAAAATAGTCCAGCATCTCATCGATGCCCGCATCTTCGGGCAGGCTATCCTCGAATACATATTCTTTATTCCCCCAATCGATAGTAAGATAACAGTCGCCTTCTGTCACGGCCATTATGGACTTTAATAAATAAAACGCATTCTCTGGACTATTCACAGAATACACGATTTTAATATCCGGCCGTTGACTATCACCTTCAATTTTCAGATACGCCAAATCTGCAATCTCTGTGTATCCATCTTCCAGAAGCGTTTCTGCATCTACCTCAAAAACTGTACTTTTCGCGTTTTCTTTCTCGTCTCCACACCCCACCAGTAAGGCAGCGCACAGCAACACTAACAATATCTTTTTCATTCCTGTCCCCTCCGTCATTTTTCTTCTATGATACCATAAAGTTCGACAATACGATACAAGAATCATAAAAATGAGAGGATCCTGCGAATTTATGTCATTTGGTTCATTTTTATATCGAAATACAAAAATAAAAACCCTTAGAAACCGTCTGAAATCGAGTCTCTTAAGGGTTTTTGATACTGCCGGCGGCGGGACTTGAACCCGCACGATGTCGCCATCAACAGATTTTGAGTCTGCCGCGTCTGCCATTCCGCCACGCCGGCCGGTTTTCTGCCGTCCCGGCAGAAACTTCCGCTCTGGCTGCCGTTTTCTGCAGCCGAGAATTATCATAGCATAGATGCCCGGGATTTTCAAGCCTTACTTTTTGAGAGTCACTGTCAAGTAATCGTTGGCAACTTTTTTCTTGATTTATCTTTTTGTTGAAATAGCGTTTTTTCCTTTTCTTTTTAGTACCCGGCCATGTGCAGCAGTCGTTTCCGATCTCCCTGTATCTTTCCCTCC
>DWXE01000024.1 GCA_019119355.1 Candidatus Eisenbergiella merdigallinarum | reverse complement strand
AACTGTGTTATAATTCATTTGATGACCTCCATTTGTATGCGGTAATCCCTGTTACCATTTATTGTTCCGATTTATAGTATACAGGTAAATCCACGAACCTACAAATCGGAGGTCATTACATATTGTCTGTTCCCCAAATTTAGAAAAATTTTCATTCACCTATTTACAAAGTAGGTCAATCGCGATATACTATGACCAACCTGACAGATAGGTGAAAAGAGAGGGGAACACGGCCATGAAGGAGCGAAACGCGATCATCAGTACCATGACGGTGGAGATTTGCATATGGACTTGCGGCATGTGTACAATCTGTTGCGCTCATCTTTCCGATGTACGCTTCCTCCGGGGAGCAAACCCCTGTGTCGCCTGACCCTGGCAGAAGAACAATCTCAGGAAACCCGTCGTCAGAAACATACAAAAATCATTTGAAAACGAGAGAAGATAGCGATTATGTCGAACTACAGATTTGAAACAATACAGATCCACGCAGGTCAGGAAAATCCTGATCCCGCCACTGGTGCCCGCGCGGTGCCGATCTACGCCACTGCCTCTTATGTGTTTCAGGACTCCGCTCATGCGGCGGCGCGCTTTGGCCTTGCCGATACCGGCAATATCTACGGCAGGCTTACCAACTCCACCCAGGATATTCTCGAACAGCGCGTCGCCGCCCTGGCTCTCGCATCCGGCGCGGCTGCAATCACATATACCCTTGAGGCTCTCGGTCAGAACGGCGGTCACTTCGTGGCGCAGAAGACCATCTACGGCGGCAGCTATAACCTGTTGGCGCACACTCTCCCGAATTTCGGAATCACGGCGACTTTTGTGAATATTCACGATCTTGCAGAGGTGGAGGCGGCAATTCAGGAGAACACCAGAGCGATTTATATCGAAACCCTCGGCAACCCCAACAGCGATATTCCAGACATCGACGCTCTTGCCGGGCTTGCGCACGAGTACGGTTTACCCCTCGTCGTGGATAACACCTTCGGGACACCTTACCTCATCCGTCCCATCGGGCATGGTGCAGATATCGTGGTCCATTCCGCGACCAAGTTCCTCGGCGGTCACGGTACCACCCTCGGCGGCATCATCGTTGACTCCGGCAAATTCGACTGGGCGGCAAGCGGCAGGTATCCTTCCATCGCCGATCCCAACCCCAGCTATCACGGCGTATCTTTTGTCAAAGCTGCCGGCCCTGCGGCGTTTGTAACCTATATCCGCGCGATCTTGCTTCGCGATACCGGCGCTTGCATCTCTCCCTTCGCGGCATTCCTGCTTCTGCAGGGCATTGAAACTCTGTCGCTTCGCCTGGAACGGCATGCGGAGAACACGAAGAAGGTCGTGGAATTCCTCGCAAATCATCCGCAGGTCGAAAAGGTCAACCATCCGTCTCTCCGCGATCATCCCGACCATGCGCTGTATGAAAGGTATTTCCCGAACGGCGGCGGTTCCATCTTTACCTTTGAGATTGAGGGCGGTCAGGCAGAAGCCCATAAATTTATTGACAGTTTGGAGATTTTCTCTCTCCTCGCCAATGTCGCCGACGTAAAGAGCCTTGTGATCCACCCGGCGACCACGACCCACAGCCAGCTGTCCGGGGAAGAGCTTGCGGATCAGGGGATCAAACCCAATACCATCCGCCTTTCCATTGGCACCGAGCATATCGACGATATGATTGCCGATCTGCAAAAGGGCTTTGATGCTGTAAAACAGTCAAAGATATCGGAAGGAAACGGCCATGCCTGATCTCAGGCACATGAAAGCAAGCTGCGACTGAAAGGAGACGTTCATGAGAATATACGCAGACAACGCCGCTACGACCAAAATGAGCGAAGCGGCGATTCAGGCAATGATACCATATATGAATGAAATCTATGGAAATCCATCGAGCCTTCACAGTGAAGGGCAAAGAGCGAAGGAAGCTCTGACGGATGCCCGCGGGAGAATCGCAGGGCTTCTCGGCTGCGAGCCGGGAGAGATCACCTTCACCTCGGGCGGCAGCGAGGCG
This sequence comes from Candidatus Eisenbergiella merdigallinarum, assembly GCA_019119355.1. Classification (GTDB taxonomy): domain Bacteria; phylum Bacillota; class Clostridia; order Lachnospirales; family Lachnospiraceae; genus Gallintestinimicrobium; species Gallintestinimicrobium merdigallinarum. The sequence goes on along the minus strand of DWXE01000024.1, from coordinate 29,961 downwards.
GATAATCAGGCCATCCTCTCCGCTGCGGGACTCGGCGGGAGAAAGGGGAAAAAGCATATCGTATCCACCGCCTTTGAGCATCATGCTGTTTTGCATACGCTTGAAAAGCTCGAAAAGCAGGGCTTTGAGGTCACGCTTCTCGACGTTCACGAAAACGGACTGATTACAGCCGGGCAGGTGCGCGAGGCGATTCGTGAGGACACCTGCCTTGTGACCGTCATGTACGCGAACAATGAGATCGGTACGATACAGCCCATATCCGAGATCGGCGCGGTCTGCCGAGAAAAAGGTGTGATATTCCATACCGATGCAGTTCAGGCGGCGGGACATCTGCACATCGACGTCAGAGAACAGAATATCGATATGCTTTCCCTGTCCGCCCACAAATTCCACGGCCCAAAAGGCGTTGGCGCGCTCTACGTGAGGAAAGGAATCCCGCTGACCGCTCTGATCGAGGGCGGCGCGCAGGAGAGGGGCAGGCGTGCGGGCACGGAAAACATCCCCGCAATCATGGGCATGGCGGCTGCGCTGGAGGAAGCGTGCGCCGGGATCGACGAAAACGCCGTCAGGCTCACCGCGCTCCGCGATAAGCTGATCGCAGGGCTTTCGCAGATTCCGCATTCCGCGCTCAACGGAGATTATGAGCGCAGGCTGCCGTCAAACGTCAGCTTTTGCTTTGAAGGGATCGAGGGCGAATCGCTGCTTCTGCTTCTCGACGATAAAGGTATTTGCGCCTCCTCGGGCTCGGCGTGTACCTCGGGCTCGCTGGATCCGAGCCACGTGCTTCTTTCCATCGGCAGAGTACACGACGTGGCGCACGGATCTTTGCGCCTCTCCCTGTCGGAGGAAAATACCGGGGAAGAAATAGAATATATGATCGAGTCCGTAAAAGAGGTCGTAGAATACCTGCGGAGCATCTCGCCGATTTGGCGCGATCTCGTCAGCGGCAAAAAAGAGTTTATTTTGAAATGAGGGAATAGAATATGGCATTATACAGCGAAAAAGTAATGGATCATTTCCGCAATCCCAGAAACGCAGGCGCGATCGAGAACGCTGACGGCGTGGGAGAGGTGGGCAACGCCAGGTGCGGAGATATTATGAAGATATATTTGAAGATCGATAACGACACGATCGTGGACGCGAAATTCGAGACCTTCGGCTGCGGCTCCGCCATTGCGTCGAGCTCCATGGCGACCGAACTGATCAAGGGCAGGCCCGTATCTGAGGCGCTTGCGCTCACCAACAAAGCGGTCGTGGAGGCCCTCGACGGTCTCCCCGCTCACAAGATTCACTGTTCGGTACTCGCCGAGGAAGCGATCAAGGCGGCGCTGAAGGACTACTATGACAGAAACGGCATCGAATACGATCACAAAATTTTCCCCGATTGCGCGTCCTGCGGACACTGCTGTCAGAACTGATGGAAGTTTCGTCCAGCCGCAGCGCGCCGGTGCGCCTGGACGGGCAGCGGCGCCCGATAGAGGTGGCTCCCGGAGGAGGGACGTTATGATCATATCGACAAGAGGGAGATACGCTCTGCGCGTGATGATCGACCTCGCCGAAAATGGGAACGGCGAATATATTGCCATGAAAAAAATAGCGGAAAGGCAGGGGATCTCGCTGAAATATCTGGAGCGCATCCTGCCCGTTCTGACGCAGAACAGGATCGTCGAGGGCGTTTCGGGAAAGGGCGGCGGATACCGCCTGACGCGGCGGCCCGAAGAATATAAGGTCGGTGAAATCCTTCGTTTGACCGAGGGAGATCTCGCGCCCGTAGCCTGTATCGGCTGTGGCGCGAAGGAGTGTGAGCGCGCCGAACATTGCAGGACTCAGCCGATGTGGACGGAATTTTACAACATAACAAATGCTTATTTCGATGGCATTACGCTGTCGGAGCTGGTTGAGCAGTCGCGATTCCGATAAACGGATTTATACCCGTGTCAATAACTTTTGAAAATGTCACTTTTTAATATTAAGTTTCACTTGAGAAAATGTCACTTTCATAAAAGGGCTTTTGCCCTTTTATGAAGCTGATTGCTGCTTCTCAAAAAACAGTTCGTACAAAAATTTCAGTGAAAGATTATAATCCTCCATCCACCAGATGGCTTTCCATTCATCGCTGCTGTGGCGCAGCTGCAAATGAGGTTCTACGGCTGTCCGTACTTTTTTGGAAACCTTTTTACTGGCATTTTTATTTTGGGGTTTCAGGTAACGGATTGTGTCGTAACTCTGACCGTTGTACGCTACCCGGATACCAAAACGCGGGTTTATCAACACAGTGATCTCACGGCGGGCATTGATGATTGGGAAGCCCTGGTCTAAAATCTGGAAACAGCGGTTCTTGAAGGAAAAGGTTCCGGCACCATCTGTCTTGCGGGTATGTTTCACGCAGAGAATGGAATCCAGATCAATCCCTTTTGATAAAGGAACAAAAATGGATTCTGCTTCTGGCGTGACAGAGAATTTCTGATTGAAGAGCTCCCGGTATTCGGTTTCCAGAAAAGGGTTTGCTTCTGACAGGGTCTTGATGCCCCTCCTGGCGAATTCAACAGGAAGCCTGCTCTGCAGAGTCACCCATAAGCGTTCGATGCGACCTTTTGCCTGAGGCGTTTTTGCAAAGATGAGGTCAATCCCCAGTTCGTGCATGGAACGGCCGAACTGGGTCAGGTGGACGGTTTTGCCGGCGATGAGTTCATCTACCGTAAGCTTTCCCGTCTTAGGAGAGCGGAAGATGGTGTGGTTGTCCGAATAAACAGTTTGGGGAACGCCGAAGTCCATGCAGCATTGGCGCATGGTTTCCAGATAACCATAGAGGCATTCATTCTGGGTAAGAAAAAGGCCGACGACCTGCCCGGTAGCATCATCGATGGCGCCGTGGAGGGCGTATTTAACACTGCCGCCGAACCATTCATAAGGAGTGGCATCGATCTGGATGAGTTGGCCGGGATGAGGTTTGCGTTTCCGGCGGTGGGTGCGGTGACGGATTTTTTTCTTTTTAGGGCTTTCAAAACCTGCATTTTTTAGTATACTGGAGATGGCAGAGTAGGAAAGAGAGATTCCAAAATCTGCCAGGAGTATATCTTTGAAATGGAGGAAGTTGATCCCAGAGAATTCCGTGCGGGAAAAGATCTTAAGGACAGCTTCCTTCGTTTCATCTGAAACAGCGTGAGCAGGTTTTCTACCAGTATTTTTATGGATGAGGGATTCCGCGCCAGAGGTAAGGACTCCTTTCTTTAAGCGTGTGATCTGGCGTGTAGAAAGACCTAAGAGTTCAGCAGCCTGTTGTCTGGAAATAGACTTGTTGATGAAACGGTTGATGACAGTAAGCGTTTTCAGTTGTTCCTGTGACAATGTAATTTTACCTTCTTTCATAGCTCTTATAGAATATCAAAAAGAGACAGAATCTCAAGTGAATCCTAAGGAGACATTATCACAAGTGAATAACATAAACGGATTTATACCCGTTGACAAAGCGGAGAAAATCGGGTATCATACAAATAATTTAATACTTCAAACCGTTGAAGCGGAGATAACGGCAATGATGCCCTTACAGAGAGCCTGCGGCGCTGAGAGCCAGGCAGGAAACAAGTTGTCAAATGGACCGCTGAGGGCGCAGTCAAATGAATTTGTTCAGAGTATTCTGCGACGCTGCAGGCAGGCGTAACTTGCCGGGAATATGTTGGTATTCTGCTAAGTGCACGGGTCATGCCGTGAATCAGGGTGGCACCGCGGATTGTGCGTATGCGCTATTCGTCCCTGACAGAGAGTATATTTCTGTCAGGGGCGTTTTTTTGTTTTAAGAGACTTCTTTGACCGGGATATGAAGGGAAATTCATCTGGAGGTACGGTAAATGAAAATTCAGCCAACTTTAGCCGAAGTCAGAGAAATTGCCGCAGCATCAAAATACGATGTGCTGCCGGTCAGTTGTGAAATTTTTTCCGACTTCACCACATCGATTGAAACGATGAAGATACTGAAAAACGTATCGACCCATTGCTATATGCTGGAATCCGCGCAGGCGAATGAAACGTGGGGGCGGTACACCTTTCTCGGTTTTGATCCGAAACTGGAGATCACCTGCATTGACGGTGAAATGAAGATCGGGAACCTCAGGGTCAGGACGGATACGGATAACCCGTCCGGCTATCTACGGCAGATCCTCTCCGAATACAAAAGCCCGCGTTTTGACTATCTTCCCTCATTCACGGGCGGACTCGTGGGATATTTCTCCTATGACTATCTCGGGTACAGTGAGCCGGCAGTGAAATGCGATGTGGAGGACAGCGAAGCGTTCATGGATGTTGATCTGATGCTGTTTGATAAAGTCATCGCCTTCGACAACCTGCGCCAAAAGATTATTCTTATCGTCAATATGCCGCTGGACGATGCTGAGACGGGCTACAACAAAGCTGTTATGGAGCTGAAACAGCTCGTCCATCTGCTCCGTTGCGGCGAAAAGAAGAATGAGACAGGCGGTAAGCTTCTGGGCGATGTTACGCCGCTTTTTACCAGAGAGCAATTCTGCGGTATGGTAGAAAAGGCGAAGAGCTACATCCGTGAAGGCGATATCTTTCAGATCGTGCTTTCCAACCGTTTGAGCGCTCCCTTTGAAGGCAGTCTTTTAAATGCCTACCGCGTGCTCCGTACCATCAATCCTTCGCCCTATATGTTCTATTTCTCGGGAACGGACGTGGAGGTTGCGGGCGCTTCCCCCGAGACCCTTGTGAAACTGGAAAACGGCGTACTGCACACCTTCCCTCTTGCCGGAACCGGGCCGAGGGGCAAAACGGACGAAGAGGATCGAAGGCTTGAAGCCGAACTCCTTGCCGATGATAAGGAGCTCGCGGAACACGATATGCTGGTGGATCTCGGGCGAAACGACCTCGGGAAGATCAGCAGATTCGGCACGGTGCAGGTAGAAAAGCTGCACTCCGTCGAGCGCTACTCCCACGTGATGCACATCGGTTCTACCGTACGCGGCGAAATCGATGACAACCGCGATGCTTTGGATGCCATCGAAGCGGTATTGCCGGCAGGAACCCTTTCGGGAGCGCCGAAGATCAGAGCGTGCCAGATCATCGGAGAGCTCGAAAACGACAGGCGCGGTATCTACGGAGGCGCTATCGGATATATCGACTTTTCGGGCAATATGGATACCTGCATCGCCATCCGCATCGCCTATAAGAAAAACGGCAGGGTGTTCGTGAGAAGCGGTGCCGGCATCGTGGCGGATTCCGTACCCGAAAAGGAATTTGAAGAATGCCTGAACAAAGCGAAGTCTTCGCTCAAAGCGCTGGAGCTCGCACAGGAGGTGGAACCATGATTCTTCTGATCGACAGCTACGACAGTTTTTCCTATAATCTCTATCAGCTCGTCGGGGAGATCGACCCGGATATCAGGGTCATCCGCAACGATGAAATGACCGTAGAGGAAATCAAAAATCTGAACCCCGCCCGCATCATCCTCTCGCCGGGTCCGGGCAGACCGGAGGACGCAGGAGTCATCGTCGATGTGGCAAAACGGATTCACGATATCCCGATTTTGGGCGTTTGCCTTGGCCATCAGGCAATCTGTGCTGCATTCGGAGCGGCGATCACCTATGCGAAGGAACTGATGCACGGAAAGCAATCGGATGTGAAATTCGATCCGGATTGCCCGCTGTTCGCGGGTTGCCCCGCAGTCGCCCCTGTGGCAAGATATCACTCCCTTGCAGGAGATGCCGGCACCATACCCGAAGAATTGAAGATCACTGCCCTCGCTGCCGACGGCGAGATCATGGCGGTGCAGCACAGGGAATACCCCATCTACGGCGTACAGTTCCATCCCGAATCCATCCTGACGCCGGACGGAAGACGGATGCTGAAAAATTTTATCAAAGGAGACATGAGCCATGATTAAAGAAGCCATCGTAAAGATCGTGAACAAGGAAGACCTGACCTATGATGAGGCATACGCCGTCATGAACGAAATCATGAGCGGGGAGACCACCGCCACGCAAAATGCCGCTTTCCTCGCAGCCCTTTCCACCAAAAGTGCGAGAGCCGAAACCACCGATGAGATCGCGGGCTGCGCCGCGGCGATGCGGGCCCACGCTACCAGGGTGGAAACGGGCATGGAGCTCTTCGAGATCGTCGGAACGGGCGGCGACAACGCGCACAGCTTCAATATATCCACCACCTCCGCCCTCGTCGCGGCGGCGGGAGGCATGAAGGTCGGAAAGCACGGAAACCGCGCCGCGTCCTCCCAATGCGGAACGGCGGACTGCCTGGAAGCCCTGGGCGTCAACATCGACCAGAGCCCTGCAAAGTGTATGGAGCTTTTGAACGAGGTGGGGATGTGTTTCTTCTTTGCGCAGAAATACCATACCTCGATGAAATACGTGGGCGCCATCCGCAGGGAACTGGGGTTTAGAACCGTATTCAATATCCTCGGCCCGCTGACGAATCCCGGCACGCCGTCGCTGCAGCTGCTCGGCGTGTATGACGATTATCTGGTGGAGCCGCTGGCGCAGGTGCTGATCAACCTGGGCGTCAGGCGCGGCATGGTGGTATACGGCCGGGAAAAGCTGGACGAGATCTCCATGAGCGCGCCTACGGCCATCTGCGAGATAAGGGACGGGTGGTTCAAATCCTACGAGATCGTTCCCGAAGATTTCGGCTTCGCGCGCTGTACCAAAGCGGATCTGAAGGGCGGTACTCCCGAAGAAAATGCGGAGATCACCCGTGCGATTCTCGGCGGAGAAAAGGGGCATAAGCGAAACGCGGTGCTCATGAACGCCGGCGCTGCGCTCTATATCGGGGGCAAGGCGAACAGCATGAAGGACGGCGTCGCGCTGGCGGCTGAGATGATCGACTCGGGCAAAGCGCTGGAAACGCTGAACAAACTGATTGAAGTCAGCAACCGGCCGGAGGTGTGATTATGACTATTTTGGATCAGCTTGCCGATCATGCCCGAAAGCGCGTGTCGGAGGCGAAGAAGAGAATACCGGCGGAGACCATGAAGCGGCGGGCGTTGTCGCTTCCCAAAGGCGGCTTCGCCTTTGAAAACGCCCTCAAAAAATCCGATATCGCCTTTATCTGCGAGTGCAAAAAGGCGTCGCCCTCCAAAGGGCTGATCGCACCGGATTTTCCGTATCTCGAGATCGCCGGGGAGTACGAAGCGGCAGGCGCGGACTGCATTTCCGTACTGACTGAACCGAAGTGGTTTTCGGGTTCTGACGAATACCTGAAAGAAATTGCGGCCGCCGTCAGGATTCCATGCCTTCGTAAGGACTTTACGGTGGACGAATATATGATCTACGAGGCAAAGGCGCTGGGGGCATCGGCGGTTCTGCTGATTTGCTCCATCCTGACTGAAGAGGAGATACGGGATTCCATTCGCCTTTGCGACGAGCTGGGGCTGTCCGCTTTGGTAGAAGCGCACGACGGGGCGGAAGTGAGGGCGGCGGTGAATGCGGGAGCTCGTATGATCGGCGTGAACAACCGGAATCTTCGCGATTTTACCGTGGATACGGACAACAGCCGGCGGCTTCGCGAGTTGATCCCGAAGGATGTGCTGTTCGTTTCCGAAAGCGGTGTGAGGTGTGCGCAGGATGTGGCAAAGCTCAGGGAGATTGGCGCGGATGCGGTGCTGATTGGGGAAACGCTGATGCGGGCCGCCGATAAAAGGGCGAAGCTGGCGGAACTGAGGGGCGGGGTATGACGAAAATCAAACTGTGCGGGCTCTCCCGACCCTGCGACATCGAGGCTGCCAACGAACTGAAACCGGAATATATCGGTTTCGTGTTCGCGCCGAAAAGCCGCCGGTATGTGACGACCGACGAAGCGAGGCGGCTTAAGGCCATGCTCTCGCCCGATATCAGGGCAGTGGGCGTGTTCGTAAACGAACCCCTGGAGGCGGTCGCCGAAATGGCGGGGCAGAACATCATCGATATCGTTCAGCTGCACGGCGACGAGGACGAAGCATATATCGCGAAACTGCGCGAACTCACCCACAGGCCGATCATCAGGGCATTTCGGATTTCAGCGGGCGGGGATATCGAAAATGCCGGGCATTGCACCGCGGATTACATCCTGCTGGATTCGGGGGCGGGTACGGGTACGGCGTTCGACTGGAGGCTGCTTCAAAACGTAGAGCGGCCGTATTTCCTCGCCGGAGGGCTCGGCACCGATAATGTGGGCTCCGCTGTAGAGGCATTGCGTCCCTTTGCGGTGGACGTCAGCTCCGGCATTGAAACCGACGGGGTGAAAGATAAAACAAAAATGGCGGCCTTTGTTGCCGCTGTCAGGAGGGAAGACAGGATATGACGAATCAAAAGGGGCGCTTCGGGATTCACGGCGGGCAGTATATTCCCGAAACGCTGATGAATGCGGTCATCGAACTGGAAGAAGCGTATAACCGCTATAAAGACGATCCGGAATTTAACCGGGAGCTGACCGGACTTTTGAACGAATACGCGGGCAGGCCGTCGCGGCTGTACTATGCCGAAAAGATGACGAAGGACCTGGGCGGCGCGAAGATTTATCTGAAGAGGGAGGATCTGAACCACACGGGAGCGCACAAGATCAACAACGTGCTGGGGCAGGCATTGCTCGCGAAGAAGATGGGAAAAACACGGCTGATCGCCGAGACCGGAGCCGGCCAGCACGGCGTCGCCACGGCCACCGCCGCCGCCCTGATGGGCATGGAATGCGTGGTCTTCATGGGGGAAGAGGATACCGTCCGCCAGGCGCTCAACGTCTACCGCATGCGGCTTCTGGGCGCGGAGGTCATTCCCGTAAAGACGGGAACGGCAACGCTGAAAGATGCGGTTTCCGCGGCGATGCGCGAATGGACTTCCCGCATCGCCGATACCCACTACTGCCTGGGCTCGGTAATGGGGCCCCATCCGTTCCCGACCATCGTCCGCGATTTTCAGGCGGTCATCTCCAAAGAGATCAGGGAGCAGATTCTGGCAAAAGAGGGCAGGCTGCCGGATGCGGTCATCGCCTGTGTGGGAGGCGGTTCCAACGCCATCGGCTCATTCTACCATTTCATCGGGGACGAAGGCGTGCGGCTCATCGGCTGTGAAGCGGCGGGCAGAGGGATCGATACCCTTGAAACGGCTGCCACCATCGCTGTCGGCAGAGTCGGTATCTTCCACGGTATGAAATCCTATTTTTGTCAGGATCAATACGGGCAGATCGCTCCCGTTTACTCGATTTCCGCCGGCCTCGATTATCCCGGCATCGGGCCGGAACACGCGCACCTTCACGACATCGGCAGGGCCGAATACGTGCCCGTTACCGATGAGGAAGCGGTGAATGCCTTTGAATATCTGGCGAAGACAGAGGGCATCATTCCGGCCATCGAATCGGCTCACGCCGTCGCAGAGGCCATCAGGCTCGCGCCGGCCATGGATCAGGACCGGATCATCGTGATCACCATATCCGGCAGGGGGGACAAGGACTGCGCCGCCATTGCCCGCTACAGAGGGGAGGATATCCGTGAGTAATATCGGAAAAGCATTTGAAAACGGCAAGGCGTTCATCGCCTTCATCACCTGCGGCGATCCCGATCTGGAAACGACCGCAGCCACAGTCCGCGCCGCCGTGGAAAACGGCGCAGACCTCATTGAGCTCGGCATCCCGTTTTCCGATCCCACGGCGGAGGGGCCTGTCATTCAGGCAGCCAATCTGCGCGCGCTGAACAGCGGCGTTACAACGGACGGGATCTTCGCTTTTGTGAAGGAACTTCGCCGCGACGTGAAAGTGCCGATGGTGTTTATGACCTATGCCAACGTCGTCTTTTCCTACGGCGCGGAAAAGTTTATTTTCTCCTGTAAGGAGATCGGGATCGACGGCCTCATTTTGCCCGATCTGCCGTTTGAGGAAAAAGAGGAATTTCAGCCGCTTTGCAGGCGGTACGGCGTGGATCTGATATCGATGATTGCGCCTACGTCCGAAAACCGCATCGCCAGGATCGCGGGGGAAGCGGAGGGCTTTCTCTACATCGTTTCCAGCCTGGGTGTGACGGGCACGAGGAGCGAGATCAAAACAGACCTGGCATCTATTGTCAGGGCTGTGCGCGAAAATACCGACATTCCCTGCGCGATCGGCTTTGGCATATCCACGCCCGGGCAGGCGAAGAAAATGGCGGACATCTCGGACGGCGCGATCGTCGGCTCGGCGATTATAAAGCTGCTCGAAAAATACGGCAGGGAAGCGCCCCGGCACGTAGGCGAATACGTCAAATCCATGAAGAACGCCATAAGGTAAACGGGCGGCGCTGTACACCGGCGATGATTTATACTATAATGGGGAAAAGGAAAGGGGGAGCCGGATGAAGGTGCTGATCGCCATCGATTCGATGAAGGGAAGCCTGACCTCTCTGGAAGCGGGCGAGGCCGCTGCGGAAGGGGTCCGCAGGGCATGGCCGGACGCGCGGGTACAGGTCTGCGCTCTGGCGGACGGAGGAGAGGGAACCGCGGAAACGCTGATCGAAGCCCTGGGCGGGACGCGGCGGAGCATAACGGTGACGGGCCCGCTGGGAGAGCCGGTGGGATGCACCTACGGGATTGCGGGCGGGACGGCGGTGATGGAGATGGCTTCGGCAGCGGGGCTCTGCCTGGTAGACCCGGAGCGGAGGAATCCGCTGAGGACGACCACCCGGGGCGTGGGCGAGATGATCCGGGACGCCCTGGAGCAGGGATGCCGGGAATTTGTGATCGGCATCGGCGGCAGCGCCACCAACGACGGAGGGATCGGGATGCTCCGGGCTCTGGGCTGGGATTTTCTGGACGAAGAGGGAAATCCCGTGGCCGACGGGGCGGCCGGGCTGGAACGGCTCTGCCGGATTTCCGCGGACCGGGCGCTGCCGACGTTGAGGGATTGCCGTTTCCGGGCGGCCTGCGACGTGAAGAACCCGCTGTGCGGTCCCGAAGGGGCCAGCGCGGTGTTCGGGCCGCAGAAAGGGGCCGATCCGGAGACGGCGGAGCGGATGGACGGATGGATGCGGCGGTATGCCGCGCTGGCGCAGAAGGCCGTGCCGGAGGCGGATCCCCGGGAGGAAGGGAGCGGGGCCGCAGGAGGCCTGGGCTTCGCCCTGCGGACGTTTCTGAAAGCGGAGCTGGAGCCCGGGGCGAAGATCGTGGCGGAAAAGACCGGCATCGAGCGCGGGATCCGCGGCGCGGACGTGGTGGTCACGGGAGAAGGCAGGCTGGACGGGCAGACCGCCATGGGAAAAGGGCCGGGAACGGTGGCCGCGGCGGCGAAGCGGCTGGGAAAGCCGGTGATCGCGCTGGCGGGGAGCGTGGCGAAGGATGCGGGCCGCTGCCGGGATGCCGGGATCGACGTCTGGTTCCCCGCGGTGCGGGGCCCCGTGGCGCTGGAGGAAGCGATGAAGAAGGAAAACGCCAGGGAAAACCTGGCCGATGCGGCGGAGCAGGTATTTCGTCTCTGGAGGCTGGCCGTCGGCCGGAAGGAAACGTGACGCTATGGAATGGAGGAGAACATGAGCTGGAATCAGAGGTTTTACGGAAAGAACCCCTTTGGAAGCGCGTTCGGCGGGGGCGGACGGCAGAGCGGGGGCGAAGGGGCACAGGCGGGAAGGCCGCGGAAAAAATTCCCCGGAAAAGCCGCGGCCGGGATCGCGGCGGTCATACTGGCGGCGCTGGTGGGGATGAACGCCTACTATGTGCTGGATGAGGACAATTATGCGGTGGTGACCACGCTGGGCAAGCCGGAAGCGGTATCCCAGGCGGGGCTGCACTTTAAGATTCCGTTCATTCAGAACGTGCAGAAGGTTTCGAAGGTGATCATGGGGATGCCTATCGGCTATACGTCGGATGGGGCCTCCATCGAGGAGGAATCGGTGATGATCACCAAGGATTTCAACTTCGTGAACACGGATTTTTATCTGGAATACATGGTCAGCGATCCGGTGAAATACCTGTACGCGTCTCAGGATCCGGAAGGGACGCTGAAGATGCTGGCGCAGTCCTACATACGGGATACGGTGGGCGTTTACAATGTGGACGATGTGATCACCACGGGGAAGGCCACCATCCAGTCCGAGATCAAGGAAAAGCTGACGGAACGCATGATCGCGGAGGATATCGGACTGTCCGTGGTCAACGTGACCATTCAGGACGCGTTCCCGCCCACCACCGAAGTGCTCAACGCCTTCAAGAACGTGGAAAACGCCAAGCAGGGCAAGGAGACGGCCATCAACAACGCCAACAAGGAGAGGAACGAGAAGATCCCGCTGGCGGAGGCGGAATGCGATCAGATCATCAAGGACGCGGAGGCGGAAAAGGAAGCCAGGATCAATGAAGCGCAGGGTCAGGTTTCCAGATTCGAGCAGATGTACGCGGAATACATGAAATATCCCTTGATCACGAAACAGAGAATGTTCTACGAGACGATGGAAGAAGTGCTCCCTTCGCTTCGCATTTATATCGTGGACGAGAGCGGCACGCAGAAGCTCCTTCCGCTGGACAGCTTCGCGCAGGACGGGCAGGATTCGGCGGCGCAGCAAAACAAAACGGAACAGAAAGCGGAGAAGTCTCCGGCAACGGATGGGGAGGAGGAAGCGCAATGAAAAAATCGGGAATTCTGATCGGGGCCGGTGTGGTCGCGGCGGCGCTGGTGGTTCTGCTGTCGTCCATGGTGGTGACGTATCCGGACGAATACAGGCTGGTCAAACAGTTCGGGGAGATCGTGAAGGTGGTGGAGGAGCCGGGGGTTTCCTTTAAGGTGCCCTTTATCCAGAGCAGTTCGTCGGTTCCCAGGCAGCTGCAGCTGTACGATATCCCGAAGTCGGACGTGATCACGAAGGACAAAAAGACGATGATCGCGGACGCTTTCGTGCTCTGGAAGATTTCGGATCCCGTTCTGTTTACGCGCCATCTGAACGGTCAGGTGGCTCAGGCGCAGTCCAGGATTTCGGCCACGGTCTTTTCTTCCCTGAAGTCGGTGATTTCCAATATGGATCAGTCCGAAATCATCGAGAACCGGGACGGAAAGCTGGCGCTGGATATCCAGGCCAACATCGGCAGCGCGCTGGACGGCTACGGGATCGAGGTGCTGGCCGTGGAAACCAAGTCTCTGGATATGCCCGACGACAACAAACAGTCCGTCTATGAACGGATGATTTCGGAGCGGAATAACATCGCGGCGTCCTATACCGCTCAGGGCCAGTCCTCCGCGCAGAAGATCATCAACGACACCTCCAAGGAAATCTCCGTGATGAAATCCGAGGCGCAGGCGGAAGCGGAAATGATCAAGGCGGAAGGGGAAGCGCAGTATATGCAGATCCTGTCGGAAGCGTACAACGACGAGAGCAAGGCGGACTTTTATAACTTCGTGCGTTCTCTGGACGCGGCGAAAGCTGCCCTCACCGACGGGGACAACACGCTGATTCTGGACAAGAGCTCGCCCATCGCCCAGATCTTTTACGGATATGAATGAAGCGCAGGCGGCGGGAAACGCTTAGGGAGAGGAGGACGCAATGAGGCTGACGGTTCTGGCGGAGAACACGGCGAATCGGAGGGGAATGCTGGCGGAGCACGGGCTCAGCGTGCTGGTGGAGACGAAGGAAAAGAGGATCCTGTTCGATACGGGGCAGAGCGACGTGTTCTGGAGGAACGCGTGCGCCCTTGGCATCTCCCTGAAAAATCTGGACGCGGTGGTCTTAAGCCACGGCCACTATGACCATTGCGGCGGGCTGAAGCGCCTGTGCCAGGAGGGGCCCCTGCCGCCGGTCTTCGTGGGAAAGGGCGCGCTGGAAAAAAAACGGTGCGTCCAAAGGGACGGAACCCTGCGGGACATCGGGATTCCATGGCTTCCGGAGGACAGGACGGCCTTTCGGGAAAACGAGGGGTTTCTGGAACTGTTTCCCGACGTCTTTCTGACGTCGGGGATCCGGCAGGCGGCGGATTTTGAAGGGGTGCCCGCCCTCTTTGTGCGGGGGACGGGAGACGCCGTGGAACGCGACGGGATGCAGGACGAGCAGCTTTTGTGCGTCGTGGAAGGAGAACGCCTGCACGTCGTTGCGGGCTGCTGCCATGTTGGCGTCGTCAGCTGCCTGCGCCATGCGGTTTCCCTCTTTCCGCAGAAGCGGCTGGGCATGGTGCTGGCGGGGATGCACCTTCGCGGCGTTTCGGCGGAGCGGCTGGACGCTACGATCCGCGCGGTCAGGGAGCTGGATCCGGACTGTCTGGTGCCGGTGCACTGTACCGGAATTATGGCCATCGCTCAGATGAAGCTGGCGCTGAAAGACCGCTGCAGGCTGGCGGAGGCCGGAAAGGTGTTGGAAACGGATGGCGGGAAATAGCATCGATTATCTGCGGGAATACGGGAGCCTCTCTTTCGCGGAGGTTCCGTTTTGCGACGCGGACGCGCTGATTTTGGCGCAGCTGTCCTATCTGCGGTTCGACGGCCTGGTGCCGGGCCCGGGGCGCCGGCGCCAAAACGGCTGGGGCCTTTATCCGGAAGGAAGGCGCCGCAGGGGCGGATGGAGCTTCAGGGGCGGATGGAGCTGCAGGGAGAACGTCCGGAGCCGGAAGGGCCCTGCGGCGGAGCGCCCGACCCTGCGCCAGGTGGGAGAGCGGATGGATCCGGAGCGGTTTTTTGATCGCTGGTACGAAAGGCAGAACCGGGAACTGTGGGACATGGTGTCCAAAAGCCCCCGGTTTCTGGATGTGGAATGCGGATGTTACCGCTCGCGGCTGGATGAAAAGGAGGAGACGCAGTTCGCGGCCATCGTCTTTTTCCCGAAAGGGTGCGAGCCCGTGGCGGTCTTTCGGGGGACGGACGATTCCCTGGTGGGCTGGAAGGAGGATTTCAATCTGTCCTTTCAAAACCCCGTCCCCGCTCAGCGGATGAGCGCGGCTTATTTAAACCAGGCAGGCTCCGGATTCAGGGGGCCTTTTTCCGTCTGCGGCCATTCCAAAGGCGGGAACCTGGCGATCTACGCGTCCGTCTGCGCGAATGCCGGGATCCGCCGCCGGATCCGGACCGTATACAGCCTGGACGGCCCGGGATTTTTGCCAAAGGCTCTGCCGGAGGGGCCGTACGAAGAGATGAAGGGGCGGATCCGGAGGATTCTTCCCGCCTCCTCCATCATCGGAATGCTTTTGCAGAATCCGGGCCCTTATGAAACCGTCCGGAGCCGGGCGGCGGGCGTAATGCAGCACGACAGCTTCAGCTGGGAAATCGAAAACGGGCGGTTCGTTTTGGCGAAGGATGTGGAGGAGAGGCAAAGGCGGCGAAACGACGTGCTGAACCGGTGGATCTTTTCGCTGCCGGAGGAGGAAAGGGAGCTGTTCGTGGACGCCCTTTTCGGGATTGTGCGAAAGACGGGGGCGGCCACCCTCACCGGATTTGCGGAGAACTGGGGGAAGAACCTGCGCATCTGCCTGAAGGAGATCCGCGGCATGGACCAGGAGACGGGAAAACGGATGCGACGGATTCTCAGGGAGCTGATCGGAATTTACAGAAGCGCGGCAGGACAGGAGAGAAAGGCGGAGCGGAATCGGGATGGGAAAGATCGTATTTCACATTGACGTCAACAGCGCTTTTTTGAGCTGGAGCGCTATGGAGCGGCTGAGACAGGGCATCGATGAGACCGATCTTCGGACGGTGCCCTCCGCGGTGGGCGGGGACGAAGAGGCGCGGCACGGCGTTGTGCTGGCCAAAAGCACGCCCGCCGGAAAGTATGGGGTGACCACCGGGGAACCTCTGGCCGCGGCGCGGCGCAAGTGCCCGGGCCTGATCGTCATCCGGCCGGATTTTCAGGTATATGTGAAACAGTCCAACCGCCTGAGAGAGCTGCTGGGAAAGTACACGGACCAGGTGATCCCCTACAGCATCGATGAAGCCTGGGCGGAGTTCGAAGGGTTCGAAGGGCTGTACGGGGATCCGGAAGAATTTGCCAACCGCCTGCGGGAGGAAATCCGGGAAACGCTGGGATTCACGGTGAACATCGGCGTTTCCACCAACCGCCTGCTTTCGAAAATGGCGGGGGACTTCAAAAAGCCGGATCTGGTCCATACCCTGTTTCCGGACGAGATCTCAAAAAAGCTCTGGCCCCTGCCCGTCGGAAAGCTTCTCTTTGTGGGGCGCGCGGCAGCGGAGAAGCTCAGGGGGCTGGGCATCTATACCATCGGGGATCTGGCCAATGCGGATCCGGCCATGCTGAAGGCCCATATGAAAAAGCACGGCGAAGCGCTCTGGAACTATGCCTGGGGAAGGGAGCCGGACGATCTGTTCGGCATCCATACGGAAAACAAGGGATACGGCAACAGCGTCACCACGGCGGAGGATGTGACGGAGGAAGGGCACGCCCGGCAGATTCTGCTGTCCCTGTGCGAAACGGTGGGGATCCGGCTGCGGGCGGATCACAAAAAAGCGGGGGCGGTATCCGTCGGGATGCGGACGGGAAATTTTGAGAACAGCAGCAGGCAGATGCAGCTGGACTCCGCCACGGATGTGACGGAGGAGCTCTTTCGGGCGTCCTGTTCGCTCCTGATGCGGATGTGGGACGGCCATAAGCCCCTGCGCCTTCTGAACGTGACGGCCACCCGGCTGACGGAAGAAGAATACCGGCAGTACGATCTGTTCGACCGGGTGGATTACGGGAAACTGGAGAAAGCTGACCGCGCCATGGACAGCATTCGCGCCCGGTTCGGAGAGGACGCCGTCATGCGGGCCAGCTTTCTGAAAAGCGGGGTCGCCCCCACGGGCGGCGGCCTCAACCGGGAGAAGCGCAGGGAGCGGATGGATCCGGATCGTTCAGTTCGATGAGGATGCTTTCGTATTGGGGCAGGATCCGGTTGACGGTAAGGCCGGCGCCCATCCAGGAGGCGCCGCTTCTGATCGCTCCGTTCATGCTGCAGCGATAGGTCCTGTGCGGATCGAGTCCCCTGACCGGAAGGTGCATGGGCAGAGGGTTGCCGAAACTCTCCGTCTTCACCGCCGTAATCAGCGCCCGGGAACGGTCTTTGGACACGAACTCCCAGGCCATATGGCCGGTTTCTCCAGGGGCCGCAAGGCGGTAATAGTCGCCCTCGTGCGTCAGGTCATAGTATCGCCGAAACGCTTCGATCTGAGCCGGAACCTCCGCTTTTTCCGCATCCGACGCCCTGTTTAAATCCAGCTCATAGCCGAAGGAGCCGGACAGAGCCACATGGCCTCTGGTGGTAAACGGCACGCTTCTGCCGGTCTGATGGTTGGGGCAGGCGGAAACGTGTGAACCGACGGAGCTGACGGGATAGAAAAAGGACGTCCCATACTGAATGCTGAGCCGGTTGACGGCATCCGTATTGTCGCTGCACCAGATTTGAGGCGAATAGTGAAGCATGGCTGCATCGAATCTCCCGCCTCCTCCGCTGCAGCCTTCCAGCAGGATATCCGGAAAGCGGGAGAGAAAGCGTTCCAGAAGATCGTATACCCCAAGGACGTAGCGGTGATAGACCTCGCCGGTTCTTTCCGGCCCGAGATAATGGCTATAAACATCGCAGATGCTGCGGTTCATATCCCATTTTACATAATCGATCTTTGCATGGGAGAGGATGTCCGTCAGGCGTTCCAGCAGATAGGTCCGCACTTCCGGATTGGTAAGATCCAGAACCAGCTGATTCCGCCCG
This sequence comes from Candidatus Eisenbergiella merdigallinarum, assembly GCA_019119355.1. Lineage (GTDB taxonomy): Bacteria > Bacillota > Clostridia > Lachnospirales > Lachnospiraceae > Gallintestinimicrobium > Gallintestinimicrobium merdigallinarum. The sequence continues at coordinate 12,337 of DWXE01000024.1, read as the reverse complement.
CGGTTGGGTTCGCGGCCCGGAACGGCCAGCGCCCATTCCGGATGCGCCCGGTACAGATCGCTGTCCTCCGAAACCATTTCGGGTTCGAACCACAGCCCGAACTTCATTCCGAGATCGTGGATTTTTTCCGAAAGGGCGGCCAGAGTGCCGCCCATCTTCTTTTCGTTGACAAACCAGTCTCCCAGTCCGCTGTTGTCATTGTCCCGCTTCCCGAACCAGCCGTCGTCCAGAACGAGCATTTCGATTTTTAATTGAGCCGCCTGCCGTGCGATGGACAGAATGCGTTCCAGATCGAAATCGAAGTAAGTCGCTTCCCAGTTGTTGATCAGGACCGGGCGACGCGCGTGTTTATAGGCGCCCCGGCACATATGTTCCCGCAGGATGTGATGATAATTGCGGGAGAGGAGGGAGAAACCTTCCGAAGAATAGCTCTGAATGACCTGGGGGGTGTGAAATACCTCTCCGGGCTCCAGGCGAAACCGGAACTGGTCGGGATGGATTCCCATCTGTACCCGGGTCTGCTCCCTCTGATCCTTCTGGGCGGAAGCCAGGAAGTTCCCGCTGTATACAAAACAGAAGCCATAACAGTCTCCGGAGGTTTCCGTAGCCGCAGGATCGCAGAGGATCATGGCCGGGTTGTACTGATGGCTGGAGGTGCCGCGGATGCTTCCGATCCGGACCCCGGCGCGCCCGACAGGGGTGCGCAGAGCCGTGCGCTCCATGGCATGACGTCCCGCGAAATACAGCATTTCATAGGAGCCGAAGGGGATATCCATGCTCATGGAAAGCGCTTTTTCCAGAACGATGGGGGAAGTCCCGGAATTTTCGATGCAGGCGGATCGGGTGATGATATCCTCCCTCTCAAAAATGCCGTAAATCAGCCTCAGCCGCACGTTGGAACAGCTGTCCTGCAGCGTGATGGTCAGCGTTTGGCCGGATTCTTCTTCCGTGTCGTAGAGGGCCGGCATTCCGGGAACTGGCTGCGCTCCGTCGGAAACAAAAAAGGATTCGAAGAGAAACTGCGCGGTACGGCTTCCGTCCGCGCCGCACAGGCGGATCATATCGTCCCGGTAATCGCCCACTCCGCTGGAGGGCGCTTCCTGCGGAAGATAATCCAGAGAATAGGTCCGGTCTTCCTTCGCCTGGGGAGGATTGCCGGCAAACCCCATGTCTGTGCGCAAAATCAGATCGGACAGATCTTCTCCGTCCATTCGTTTTCCGTAATAGAGGTGGAGCAGCGTGCCGCAGGAATCTGCCAGCATCTGATAGCTGCTGTTTCTGGTCTGAAGGGTGAAAAGCCGGCCGTTTTGAGAGATCAGGATCGCCATAATTACCTCCGGAATATGCTATTCTTTTACCGCGCCGATGACGATGCCCGACACGAAATATTTCTGCAGGAACGGATAAATGAGCAGCAGCGGAATGGTGGAAACGACGATTTTGGTCGCGTTGAACGTGCGGTTGTTCATGGAAGCCAGCTGTTTGAGCTGATTGGCGTCCGTGATCTGGGTCATATCCACGGTGAGCTGCTGAATGTATGTCTGCAGGGGATACATATCCGCCTTGCTCATATAGAGCAGGCCGGTGAAATAGTCGTTCCAGTGGTTGACGATGGCGAACAGCGCCACGGTGGCCAGGGCGGGCAGGGATACGGGAAGATAGACCTTGACCAGGATATCCAGCGGGCTTGCCCCGTCGATGCGCGCCGCCTCGTCCAGAGATTCGGGAACGCTCTTAAAGAAATTGATCAGCAAAATTACGTTGAATACGGGCACGGCTCCAGGAAGGACCAGAGCCCAGATGGTATTGACCATGTGCAGTCTGCTGACCACCATGAACAGCGGGATGATGCCGCCGGTGAAGAGCATGGCGAAGATCACGACCTTCATGTAAACGTCCCTGGCCCGGAAACGCATGTGGCTTTTGGAGAGCGGGTAGGCCATGGTGACGGTGAAGAACATGTTGATGGCAGTCCCCAGGACAACGCGGACGATGGAAATCAGGAACGATCTCCAGAACTGGCCGTCCCCCAGAAGCTTCTGATAGGTGGACACGTTGAAATCTTTCGGGATCAGCCCCACTTCGTTGGCAGCCACCGCATTGCTCCCGGACAGGGAGATGGCAACCATGTTCAGAAGCGGCAGGAGGCAGCTGAGGGTGAGGGCGATAACGATGATCCAGATTATGCACTGGGAAATAACGGTAACGGGTTTCATTTTTCTTTTCATGGCGGATTCCCCTTTCACTCAGAAAATTCCCGAGCCGGTGATCTTTTTCGCCGTCTTGTTCGCGCCCAGGATGAGGATGAAGCTGATGACGGATTTCAGCAGGCCTACTGCGGCGCCGATGCTGTACTGGCGCTCCACCATACCGATTCGATACACATAGGTGTCGATGATATCCGCAGTTTCATATACGATGGGATTGTACAGGTTAAAAATCTGATCGAAGCCGGCGTTGAGGATGTTTCCCAGATTCAGCGCCGTCATGAGCACTACGGTGGGCAGCAGCGCCGGAACGGTGATGTGCATGGTCTGCTTGAAGCGGCCCGCGCCGTCGATGCTGGCGGCTTCGTAAAGACCGGGATCGATGCCGGTCAAGGCGGCAAGATAGACCACGGAATTGTATCCGAATTCTTTCCAGATGTCCGTGCCAACGATCACGGTACGAAACCACCGGTTATCCGCCAGGAACTGGATCGGTTCTCCGCCGAAAAGGGAGATGACCGCATTGAAGGGGCCGCCCAGAGAAAACATGTTGGTGACCACCGTGGCCAGCACCACCCAGGAAAGGAAGTGAGGAAGATAGACGATGGTCTGGAAAGTACGCTTGAACACCTTTACCCGGATCTCGTTCAGAAGGATGGCGAACGTGACGGGGACGAAGATGTTCAGCACCAGTTTGGCGAACGCGATGATCAGGGTGTTGAAAAATACCTGTCTGCCGTCGGGCAGGCTGAAGATGAATTCGTAGTTTTCCAGCCCGATCCATTCGGATCCGAGCAGCCCTCTGGCGGGGATATAGTTCTGAAATGCCATCAGGGAACCCACCAGGGGAACGAATACGAAGATAAAGAGAATGACCATGCCGGGAAGCAGCATCAGATGGAACGTTTTTTCTTCCTTCGTCAGACCATGGCGCCTGACGGCCGTTTCGGTCTTGGCTTTCATATGATTTCCTCCTTTTGGAAAGGCGGCCTGCGCCTGCCGCGCGGCCGCCCGTTCGATTGCTGCGGATCGATGTTACTGCCGGATCGCTTCATTGACCTCTTCGGTGATGATATCGCCGCCTGCGCCGGTCCATTCGGATACGAACTGATCGAAATAATCCAGATCTTCCTCGCCGACGATGATCTTTAAGATCGCCTGCATCTCAATTTTCTCCAGGGACGCCCATCTGGTCTTCATGGTATCCGTGGTCTCGAAAAAGGCGGGAGTCAGGAAGCTGGCCGGTTCGTCGATCATGCGGTTCATGGCAACGATCCGGGAAACGTACTGGGAATAATCCGCGCTGTCCGCTTTCTGCCCTGCAGCTTCTGCATCCTGATAACGGACCGCCGATTCGTAATACCCTAGCTCTTCGGTGGACAGAGTGGATACGTCGGCGCTGCCGTTCATGACGGCCTCGACGTGCTGAGTCATCAGCTCCGCGTTGTTGCCGGGCTGTACCTGGCAGTACAGAGGCCAGTTAAAGTATGCGATGGATTGATTTTCCAGAATTTCCTTCGCTGCATCGGATTTGTCCTGCATGGAATATTCCGAATTCACGTTTACGATTTTCATGGCGATTTCCGGATGTTCATAGCCTTTGCGCACCACGACGAAACCGCCGTAGGATTTGGTGTTGATGGCATTGATTTTTCCGTCGGGGCCTGTCGGCGCGGAAACGTTGATCCATTCCGCGTCCTGAGAAGCGTAGGTAGAGGTCTGGGCGGGATTGAACGGGGACCACCAGGGACCGATGTAGGCGCCGCACTGTCCGCTGGAAAGAAGGGCCACGATATCGTCATAGGTACGGGTGGTGAATTCCCTGTCCAGAAGCCCTTCCGCATACCAGTCGCGCATCAGCTGCAGGGCGTCCTTCATCTCCGGCTGGACGGAGCCGTATACCGCGTTTCCGGATTCGTCCGTCATCCAGACGGTGGGATAGGCTCCGAAAGCGGTGAAGATGTTGTCCACGGCGAAGGTATTGTTGGGATAGCTGCCATAAACTTCATTGTGGACGACCAGGCCGATGGTGTCCGCCTGCCCGTTTCCGTCCGGATCCTGGGAAATGAACGCGCGCAGCACGTCTGCCATTTCATCCAGGGTGGAGGGCATTTCGAGCTCCAGCTTATCCATCCAGTCCTTGCGCAGCCAGAGGAAATCCTGACCGTCGCTGAGCTGCGTTTTGGGAATCGCCATGATCCTGCCGTCGAAGGTTACGGTGTTGAGCGGATTATTATCTTCCCCGTAGCTGGCGTAGGAGGACTTCACGGTTTCGCAGGCCAGATTGTTGTAAACATCCGTCAGATCCTCGATCAGGTCGTTTTCCACCAGTTCCACCAGGGTGCCATAATCGGAGATATACATGATATCCGGGATGTCCTGACTGGCGATGGCCATGGAAACCTTCTGATCGTAATCGGGGCCGGTGATGGCTTCGAACTCGTTTTCGTTCTGAACGTTCAGGACCTCTTTCAAATAGCGCGTGTAAGCGTTGTCCGAAGGCGTATCGTTTTCATATGGAGTTCCGGCCAGGGTGTCTGCGCCCTGATTGGTCAGGTTGTAGCCCGTGGTGTAGACCACCGTTTCGGGATATTTCCCATAGGGATCGTTGGCCGCGGCTTCCCAGGCCGCCTTTTCCTCGTCGGACATGTTGGCCATGGGATCTTTGGAGCCGCACCCGGCCAGCATCGTGGCAGCCATCGCCGCCGCCAGCAGGAGACTTAAGGATTTCCTCTTCATATTCTGATTCCTTTCTTTTTGGATTTTTGGATTTTGGCATCGCGCTTTGCTTTCTGAACTCATCATAGCAAATTGCCCGGATCGGGTATATATTAAAAATCCGGAAAACATGTGGGATATCCGCCCTGTTTTCGAAAAAAGTATTCGATATATTTTACAGGAAAAGAATTATGCCTTATACTGTTTGTGTACAAAGTGACGGAGGATGAGGGAATGTATCGGATACTCGTTGTAGATGACGAAAAAACGGAGCGGGAGTGTATCCGCTTCCTGATCGAGGAGTCAGGGATGGATCTGGAGATTTCGGAGGCGGGAGACGGACGGGAAGCGATGGATGTCCTGCGGCGGATGCAGGGAGCTGATATTCTGTTCACCGATGTGCAGATGCCTCTGATGGACGGTCTGGAGCTGATCCGGGAAGCGGAAGCGGAATTTCCGGATATGAAGATCATCATATTCAGCAGCTACGCGGACTTCGAATACGCCCGTACCGCTCTGACGCTCGGCGTGGTAAACTACATTTTGAAGCCCGTGGTTCCTCAGGAGCTGGAGAAGAGCCTCAGGGAGCTGATCCGACAGCTGGAAGAACAGCGGGATTACCGGAAAAAGAGGGACCGGCAGCAATCCTTTCTTCTTCAATATGCGCTGCAGCGCTCCATTTCCGGCAATTTTGAAAACGACAGGATCGGGGACACGACGCTGGAACAGATCAGCGCCTTTCAGACCATGGCCCTGCTGGAATTCAAGGGGAATTTCCTTGAAAACCATTCGTTTTTCCTGTATGAAAGCCTGCGCGCTGACCTGAAGCTGGACATGGAGTCGCTGAATCTTTCGCCCACGCAGGCGCTGCTGCTTTTGAGAGCTTCGGTAACGGATCCGCAGCAATGGGGAGAGGCGCTGCTGGCGCATATCAGGAAAGCTTTTGGAGCTGTCTGCTATCTGGCCGTCAGCCGTCCCATGCAAGCCTACCCTTCCCTGAAGGATGCCTATGCGGCGGTAGAGGGGCAGCTGGAACGGCATTTCTGGACCCCGGAGCAGTATCTTTTCTGGGATGGGGAAGAAGAGAAGCGGGGGGAGGATCCGGATGAGTCGGATGACAATCAGCAGATGTTACAGATCAGGCGGGCGCTCATCAACCGGGATGGGGCGGCCCTGCAGGAAGGGCTGGATCTGTTGTTCTCGAAATACAGGACCCGATCCAATCAGTCCCAGATTTACGTGAAATTTGTATTTTCCAACCTGCTGACCACGCTTTATCCCTACGTCCAGCCGGAGGAAGGCGGGGAGAATCCTTCGCTGGATTCCATGATTTCCAGCCTGTATCTGCAGCCCGACATTTTTGAAATCGTGAAACTCGTGCAGAACATGGCGTCACGGATTATCCGGAATTTTTCCCAGGGGCCGTCCATCCGGAAGGAAATTCTTGAGGTGACGGAATATATCGAAAAAAATTACGGGAAGGAGCTTTCCGTGGAGCAGCTGGCCTCCGTGGTCTATCTGACGCCGGACTATCTGAGCCGGCTGTTCAAAAAATCCATGGGCAAGAGCATTTCCCAGTACATCAGGCAGTTTCGGATGGAAAAGGCGAAGGCTCTTTTGACCGGGACGAACCGCAAGGTGATCGAGATCGGGCGGGAGGTGGGATATCCCAATTATTCCTACTTCTGTCAGAGTTTCAGGGAATATTTCGGGAATTCGCCGGACCGCTACAGACAGGAGAAGACGGTATGAAAGATGGGGGAAAAGAACGAAAGCCCGGCGAGCGCCGGAAAAAGATCCTGAATCTGTTTCAGAGGCTGAGCTATCGCAGGAAACTGGCGATGATCTGCTTCCTGACAGGGCTGCTTCCCCTTACGGTGATGGGAATCTTCTGCTACAGGCAGACGGAGAAGCTCCTGTTCGAGCAGGAATACCGCGCCATGGATTCCGCGGTGTCCACAGCCACTGCGGCCATGGATACCCAGATTCGGGTATACGAAGGGCTGCTCACCTATCTGGCGTCCTCCGAAATCATCATCGATATTTCCTTTCAGGATACGGATCAGATTTATGAAACGTATGAACAGCTCAATTATAAATTCGATACGTTTCTCAACAGCATCTATGTGCTGCATCCGGAGGTGCTGCAGATCACCGTGTACAACGCGCAGTCCCCTCTGTCCCACGGCAGGCAGCTGCGCCCTCTGTTCGATCTGGAGGAGGAATCCTGGTATGCGCCGGGAGTGATCGGGGCGAAACCGTCCTGGTATCTGAAGGACGACGGTACGCTGTGTGCCATTCAGCGGCTTCCCGACCCCTACGAAAAGTATGTGGAATCCTATTCGGATAACTGTATCAGCATCACCCTGGAGCCCAAAACGTTTTTCCGTGTCCTGGAAACGGTGTCCGAAGATTGCAGGATTCAGGTATCCACGCCGCTTCAGACTCTGTATTCCAGCGGGATCGATCCTGAACAGGAGGGGAAGGGAGCGGGCTGGTATTCCCTGTCGGGCACCACTTCCCCGGGGGAATGGGAAATTCTGATGGAGAAGCCGCTTCGAAAGCTTTTGGAGCCCGTGAACCGGATGCAGGCGGTCATTTGGCTCATCATCGAAAGCTGCCTGGTTCTGATTCTGGTAACCAGCGGGTTCTGGTCTTCCCTGTTCGTGCGGAGGGTTTCCCAGCTTCTCGGTCACATGCAGGAAGTGAAGAACGGGGATCTGGAACTGAAGGTTCACGACGATTGTCCGGATGAAATCGGAACGCTGACCAATACGTTTCAGGAAATGCTGGATCGGATCAATCAGCTGATTCAGCAGGATTATAAGAACAAGATCCTGTTGCGGGAGACGGAGCTGAAAGCGCTGCAGGCCCAGATCAACCCCCACTTTCTCTATAACTGCCTGTCGCTGATCAACAGCCGGGCGCTGCTGTCCGGACAGTCGGAGATCAGCCAGATGTCCCAGCTACTGTCCACCTTTTACCGGACCACCCTGAACCGCGGAAAATCGGAAACGACTCTGGAAAGCGAGCTGAAAAACGTGAGATCCTATCTGGAGATCCAGAGGATGCTTCACGACGGGCTGTTCGACGTAGTCTGGCAGGTGGATCCGGCTCTCCCGGAAACCGAGCTGCCGAACCTGATTTTGCAACCGCTTGTGGAAAATGCGATAGTACATGGAATCCTGCCCAATAAGCCGAAGAAGGGCCGGCTGTTTCTGGCGGTGACCCAGGTGATGGGGCAGCTCCGCTTTACCATTCTGGATAACGGAGTGGGGATTCCTCCGGAGAAGATTGGGAATCTGCTGCAGACCGAATCCGGAGGGTATGGTCTGAAAAATGTAAATGAACGAATTCACCTTACTTACGGAGAACAGTATGGACTGAACATCCAGAGCATTCCCGGAGAGAGTACGATGGTGACGTTCTGCATTCCCGTGGGGGAACGGAACGGAGAAAACGACAGAAGGAGAGGAACAAAAGAATGACGGGAAAAGGGATTTTTTCACAGAGAATGCTGCGGCACGAAGCCGAGCTGAAGGAACTTTACGAAGGGCTCTATCACGACGGGGGAGCCTACGGACGCCTGGTGGAGATGATGGAGCGCTACAGCTTTTCGCGGTCCGCGCAGCTCAAAAACCTGGACCGCAAACGGGAGAAGGATCCGGACTGGTACAGGGGCAGCGGGATGCTGGGGGTGACCATGTACCCGAAGCTCTTTGCGGGCGGATTAAAGGGGCTGATGGAAAAGCTGGATTATCTGTCCGAGCAGGGCATCACCTATCTGCACCTCATGCCCCTTTTGAAAATGCCCCACCCCATGAACGACGGGGGATACGCGGTGGAGGATTTCCGCACGGTGGACGAAGAGATCGGCACCAACGAAGAGCTGGAGGAGTTGACGAAGGAGCTGCGCAGGAGAAAAATCAGCCTCTGCCTGGACGTGGTGATGAACCATACGGCGGATTCCCACGAATGGGCCGTGCGGGCCAGGGCGGGGGAGCAGGAGTACATCGACAGATATCAGTGCTACGATACCTATGAGATCCCGTCCCAGTTCGAGCGGACCATGCCCCAGGTGTTCCCCTCCACGGCGCCCGGCAATTTTACCTGGTGCGAAGAGATGAAAAAGTACGTCCTCACGACCTTTTATCCCTATCAGTGGGATCTGAACTACCACAATCCGGCGGTGTTCAATGAGATGACGGAAAACATCCTGTTTCTGGCGAACCTGGGGGTGGAGATCTTCCGGATCGACGCGGTTCCCTACATATGGAAGGAACTGGGGACCAACTGCCGCAATCTCCCTCAGGTGCACCGGATCGTCCGGATGCTGCGGATCATTCTGGAGACGGTCTGCCCGGCGGTGATTTTAAAAGGGGAAGTGGTGATGGCGCCCAGGGAACTCCCGGCCTATTTCGGAACCCCGGAGCGGCCGGAGTGCCATATGCTCTACGGCGTTTCCAGCATGGTGAACCTGTGGGCCGCCCTGGCCACCCAGGACACCCGCCTGTTGAAGCATCAGATGGATGTGATCCACAGCCTGCCGGAAAACTGCTTTTTCGTGAACTATCTCCGCTGTCACGACGACATCGGATGGGGGCTGGACGAGGAGGAGGAAAAACGGCTGATGATCGATCCCCTGCTCCATAAGGAATATTTGTACCGGTTTTTCGAAGGGACGTTCCCCAACAGTTTTGCCAGGGGAGAGCTGTACAATTTCGATCCGGTGACCCGGGACGCCAGAAGCTGCGGGACGACGGCCAGCCTCTGCGGAATCGAGAAGGGCGGTTTCGAAGGGGATCCGGCCCAGGTGGAAATGGGAATCCGGAGGGATTTGCTGATGCACGCGGCCTGCATGAGCCTGGAGGGATTCACCATGCTCTCCGGAGGCGACGAAATCGGACAGGTCAACGATTACAGCTATAAGGAGAACCCGGACACCGCAGCGGACAGCCGATATCTTCACAGAAGCCGGTTCAACTGGGAAAACGCCGCCCTGCGCACCAGACCGGGCACGGTGCAGCATGAAATCTGGGAAGGGCTGAAACGGATGGAAACCCTGCGCAAAAAGGACGCCTGTTTCGGAAAGGACGCGGAAGTTTCCACCTGGGATACCCTCACCCCGAAGGTCTTCGCCATCCGCCGCACCGTCCGCGGACGGGAGATGGTCTGCCTGTCGAATTTCTCCGGGGAGCAGCAGCACGCGCACCTGCCTTCGCTGTCGGGGGAATACGAAGATCTTTTTACAAAAGAGAGGGTGTCCCCTTCCGGAGTGCCCCTGGCGCCTTATCAGTATCGCTGGATCGTAAAGGAAACGGAGGGCTGACGGCGCCCGCGCCCGGCGCGGGCGTTCCGGGACGCGCACTTTTTGGCACGACCATGCGCGGGGCGCGCCCCCGGGCCGCATCCGGACGTCGCAGCGGTTCCGCCCCCGGCCGAACCGCTGCGAAAGATCTGTTCGCGAAAAAAAAGATTGACATTTGGAAAAATTCAGGTATAATAAATCATGTCGTGCAGGAATGGCGGAATTGGCAGACGCGTACGGTTCAGGTCCGTATGGTAGCAATACCATGAGAGTTCAAGTCTCTTTTCCTGCATTGCATAGCGAAAGGCGGCGGTATCATTGCGGATACCGCTGTCTTTATTTCTGCGGTTTTTTTACTTTTTGGGGAAGGGGGCAGCTCCCCGCGCTGTGCGGCGTGTCGCGGACTGCGATTCCCTTTTTTGGAGGGAGACCCTGAGGATGTGGAATCGCCGGGAGAAAGGGAGGATCCGGAATGAGTCAAAATTACAGATTTTTCAATCACCGGGAGTGCGAATACTATCCGTGCCATTCCATGGAAGCGGAGGAGCTCAACTGCCTGTTCTGCTTCTGCCCGCTCTATTGCCTGGGCGAAACCTGCGGAGGAAACTACCGGCATGTCAACGGGATAAAGGATTGCAGCCGGTGCACCCTGCCCCATCGCCGCGAGAACTATGAACGGATCATGGACCAGTTCGAACGAATCAAAAAGCTGTGCGAAGAAAAGCAAAAAATGTAAAAATGAGGTTGACAATCCGGGAGAATTCCTTTATACTACATCTTGTCGCGCAGGAATGGCGGAATTGGCAGACGCGTACGGTTCAGGTCCGTATGGTAGTAATACCATGAGAGTTCAAGTCTCTTTTCCTGCATCGATTGAAGAGGGCTCGCTTCACGGGAAGCGGGTCCTTTTTTCTGCAGGAAAATCGCCTATATGGAAGAATTTGCGGAAGAACCCGGGCTGTTTCTGAAAGAATTGCAGGGAATCGGAAATGGAGGAAACGAAATGAATACCCCGAGACTGGAAACGGACAGGCTGATCCTGAGAAAATTTACGGAGAACGATCTGGAAGCGCTGTACCGGATTTACAGCGATGAAGAGGTGAACCGGTTTTTGCCCTGGTTCCCACTCAAAAACCGGGATGAGGCGAGGGCGTTCTTCGAGGAACGATATGCGTCGGTCTATGCGAAACCCGACGGATACGCCTGGGCGATCTGCCTGAAAGAGGACGATGTCCCCATCGGCTACATAAAAGTCGACATGGAAGAGCACCACGATTTCGGATATGGGCTGCGAAAGGAGTTCTGGCATCGGGGCATCGTGACGGAAGCCGGGAAGGCGGCCGTCGGGCAGGTGCAAAGGGACGGGCTTTTGTATATCACGGCGACCCACGACAGGAACAACCCCCGCAGCGGCGGCGTGATGAAAAACATAGGGATGAAATATCGATATTCCTATGAGGAACAGTGGCAGCCGAAGGATATCCCGGTCATATTCCGGATGTATCAGCTCAACCTGGACGGAAATGAACAACGGGTTTACAGAAAGTACTGGGATACCTGCGCCGTGCATTTTGTGGAAGAGGACGTGTGAGGACGATGCGCCAAAGCGCCGCCGCAGTGCGGACTCCGGCGCATTTCGTACAAAAAACAAAAAACAGCCTCCCGTAAGGGGAAGCTGTTTTTTGTTGCAATCCTGCAGGAAAAGAGACTTGAACTCTCATGGTATTGCTACCATACGGACCTGAACCGTACGCGTCTGCCAATTCCGCCATTCCTGCATAACAGATCGATGAAACCGAATGCGGAAGATGGGACTTGAACCCACACGACATTGCTGCCACAAGATCCTTAGTCTTGCTCGTCTGCCAGTTCCGACACTTCCGCATTGCAGTTGATCGCTGCATGAAGTATATTACCATTTTCGTTTTCCGATGTCAACAAAAATTTTTGACTTTTGAATTTTCAGAAATGAAGTCTCGATTGCAAAACTAAATTCCACCCTTTTTGTATCAGATGTGGAATTTACCATTACAACTTCGGGGGTGGAATTTATTATTTCTGAAATATCCTGTATAATCGAATTGTTGCCCTGTCCGGCTGCCTC
>DWXE01000023.1 GCA_019119355.1 Candidatus Eisenbergiella merdigallinarum | reverse complement strand
GGCCGAAAGCCCGTCGGATCGCTACAAGCCGTCCGTGGGCCGCGCGATCTGGGGCTGGCAGTGGACCAGCAACGGCAGGATAGCGGGGATCCGCGGGGCGGTGGACTTCAACGTCTGCTATCAGGATCCGGTGGAATGGTCGGAGGATGAGAAGGAAGCGGGCGTGATCCACACGGTGTCCGTGGCGGACGTCTGGACCCGGGCCCAGGCGGAAGAGGTACAGCGTCAGCTGGCGGCCATTGGGATACAGGGCGTGGTGCACAAAGTACAGATTCTGGAATAATACACGGGCCAGGATCCCTTCGGGGATGCCCGGCCTTTTTGGAAGCAAAAGATCATGTATAAGCGCCTGCGGTAGTTTACGGTTAGCGACAGGTTAGTGACAAATTTTTGCAGGAACCCCGGAAATAAAGGCTTTGTCAAAACAGAAAACTTAAAATAATCTTAATGATTTCACAGGGCAAATATGATATACTGACCTATATTGCGGAAAGGAATCGAAAATTATGGCCGAAGCGAGAGAACCGGTGATCCAGGTGAAGGACCTGTACAAGATCTACCGGGTGGGCGATACCAGGGTTCGTGCCTTAAACGGAGTGGATTTCACCATTTATAAAGGGGAGTTCTGTTCCATCGTGGGAACCTCCGGATCGGGAAAATCAACGCTGTTGAACATGCTGGCCGGCCTGGAAAAGCCCACCAAAGGGGAGATCGTGATCGCCGGAGAACATATCGAAAACAAGACGGAAAATCAGCTCGTCAAATTCCGCAGGGAGCACATCGGATTCATTTTTCAGTCCTTCAACCTCATGCCGACCATGACGGCGGTGGAGAACGTGGCGCTGCCGCTGACTTTTCAGGGCATGAGCAAAGACGTGCGGCTGAAAAAGGCCGCGGCGCTTCTGGATCTGGTTGGATTGAAGAAGTATAAAAGCCACAGGCCGACCCAGATGTCCGGCGGGCAGCAGCAGCGGGTGGGCGTGGCGAGAGCGCTGGTGGTGAGCCCGCAGATCGTCTTCGCGGACGAGCCGACCGGGAATCTGGATTCCAATACATCCAAAGAAGTGATGGAGCTGATGCAGAAGGTGGTCCGGGAGCAAAAGCAGACGCTGGTGATGGTCACCCATGACAATCACCTGGCCGGTTTTGCGGATCGCATTTTTCATATTATCGACGGGAAGATCGTACAGATCGAAGAAAACGCGGAGCACAAAGACGCGGCGGATATCCACGGATGACCGCCGAAAATACGACATATGAAGGGGAAAGACGATGAACAGAATTGGAAGACGCATACTGGTAACGGGACTGGCGCTCTGCCTGGCGGCGCCTGTGCTGCCGGGGACGCTGGCGGTCCGGGCTGAGGAATCTTCGTCGGCAGAGACGGAACAGGAGACGGTAGCGAGTGACAGCGATGTACAAGCAGCAAAAGAGAGCCTAATGAAACTTTTGGAAAAGTATTCAGGCGATGCTGTAAAAGAAAGAATTGAGAATGCGGTCTGGAAAATAAACAATGAATCTATGACTAAGACCGATTTGGATAAGCTTGTAAAGGATACGACGGAGTATGTCCAGATTTTAGGCGCTCAGACTGCGCCGTCCACCCCTCCTTCCACCGGCAGCAGCTCAAACTCCGGCAACAGCGGGAATTCAGGCTCTTCCGACAGCGATGAGGACGACTATATCGACGACGATATGCGGGAAGACGCCTATGTGGAGCTGATCAACTACAAGGACTCCCTGATCACTCGGGAGAATCCGGAGCAGTACATCCTGGACGAGCTGGACGACATTTTCTACAGCGCGAACCGCTACATCGCCAACTCCGAAACGCTGACGGAAGAACAGCTGTGGGCCTATGTGGGAACGATTAAGGGACAGATGGACGCGGCCGTGGAAAAGAGCGGCTCCGTCACTACCACCACGGAATTTCTGACGCTAGCGGACAACTGGCAGACTCCTGTGGTGTCTTACGGACAGCAGGTCAGCATCGTCCTGCCCCTGATCAACCTGGGGGAGGAATGGCTGACGGACCTTCTGGTGGAGCCGGAAGTATCCAATGACGTTAACGAGTGGCCCTTTGCGCCGGACAGCACCGGGTACACCCAGAATTTCAACGAGATTCCGGGATGCGCCACGAGGTTATACGAGGAAGCCGTATTCAACCGCAGGGAACTGACCTGGACCTTCACCGCCAGGGAAGACGTGCTGACCGGATACTATCCGCTGAAATTTAAGGTCTGGTATTCCAAGGACGGCATCCGCTGCGAGGAACCGGCGGAGGTTTCCGTCTATGTTTACTGTCAGGGCAAGCCCGGCAGCGGCCGCATCGGCATGAGCGAGCAGACCAACGTTTCCCAGCCCAGGATCGTGGTGACGGGCTTTGAAACGGATCCTGCGGAAGTTTACGCGGGAGATACCTTCCTGCTCAACATCCACGTGAAGAACACCTCTCCGGATACGGCGGTGAACAACGTGCTCTTCGATCTGGAAGCCGTGGAGGGCGGGACCGAGAGCAGCAGCGGCACCGTGACCAACAGCTATGCGGCGTTTTTGCCCACCTCAGGATCCAGCTCCATCTACATCGACAGGATGCCGGCCGGCAGCACCAGCGATCTGAAAATCGAGATGCAGGCCAAAGCGGATCTGTCCCAGAAGCCCTATGTGGTGACGGTGAAAATGAAATACGATACGGATCTGAAAGCGGATCTGACGGATGAGGCGAAGGTTTCCGTCCCGGTGAAACAGGAATCCAAATACGATTCCAGCACGCCGGAAATCAATCCTTCCAGTATCATGGTGGGCGAGCAGTCCAACGTTATGTTCCAGATTTACAATACCGGGAAGACGACCCTGTATAACGTGCAGGTGAAGTTTGAAGCGGACAGCGTGGAGGGCGGAGATACCTTTATCGGGAACCTGCAGCCCGGAGCCACCGGAAACGTGGACGCCATGGTGAGCGGCGTGGCTGCTACCATGGACGACGGCACGGTGAAAGCGGTGATCACCTACGAGGATGAAGCGGGGAACCAGACCAGAGAAGAAAAGGATATCACGATTTTCGTCTCCGAAATGGTGGTGGACGACGGCATGATGATGGATCCCTTCCCGGTGGAAGAAGAGAAAACCGGACCCGGGGCGGGCGTGGTGATCGGCATCGTCCTGGGAGCAATCGCGGTTGCAGCCGTGGCGGTGGTAGCGGCGCTCAAAATCCGGAAAAAGAAAAAGGCCGCGAAGCTTCTGGCAGAGGATCTGATGGACCTGAATAAGGACGAATCGTTATGAGAATTCTGGACTTGCTGCGGATGAGTTCCAGCAGCCTGTGGAAAAGAAAATTCCGGACCGTGCTCACCGTGCTGGGCGTGGTGATCGGCACGGCTTCCATCGTGGTGATGATCTCCCTGGGGCTGGGCCTGAACCGGGCGACCATGGAGCAGATCGAGCAGTCCGGCGGCCTGACCACCATACAGGTCAGCGAGGGGCGTGGCGGGACCATCTCCTATTCCAACGGCGGGATGGCGATCATGTCCTCCGGATCCTCTTCCTCTGACGATCAGGTCAACCGTCTGGACGATGCCGCGGTGGAAATGCTGAAGGGGCTGGAATACGTGGAGAGCGTGGTGCCGATCCTGCGGGTCAGCGCCATCGGAAAATATGGGCCTTACGAGTGCTATCTGAATATCTACGGAATGCCGGCGGAAGGGCTGGAGCAGCTGAACGTCAAGGTGGGAGAAGGCCAGCTGCCCATGGATTCCTCGGAGCTTCAGTTCTTCTACGGCAATCAGGTGGCGGCGGATTTTTATAATCCCAAAACCTACGATTATCCTTACTACAGCACGGGGGAGTACGCGGTCGATTTCATGGAAGATACGGTCTTCATCATTTTTGATCAGCAGGCCTATTACTCCAGCCAGTATCAGTCCCAGAACCCCGGGCAGGACAGCGGCACGTCGGTGCAGCCGCCCAAAAAGTACATTATTCCCACGGCGGGCGTGGAAAAGCCCAACGATGAAAACAGCTGGAGCTCTTACGGCTATCGGGTGCTGTGCAATCTGGACGCCTTAAAGACCACCTTAAAAAGGGTATTCCGAAACAAGGCGATTCCCGGGCAGCCCACCACGTCCAGCGGAAAGCCCTACAAGGATCTCTATTACAATGAGGTGGACGTGTACGTGGACGATATCGATCACGTGAAGGAAGTGCAGGAGCTGATCAAGAGCATGGGATATGAGGCGTACAGCAATGTGGAATGGGTGGAGTCTACCCAGCAGCAGTACGCCAACATTCAGGCCATGCTGGGAGGCATCGGCGCGGTTTCCCTCCTGGTGGCGGCCATCGGGATCACCAACACGATGATGATGTCCATTTATGAGCGCACGAAAGAGATCGGCGTCATGAAGGTACTGGGATGCGATATGCGGAATATCCAGGCCATGTTTTTGATCGAAGCGGCCTACATCGGCTTTATCGGCGGGGTGGTGGGACTGGGCCTGAGCTTTGGAATTTCCGCGATTATCAATAAGGCCGTGGCGGCCAGCGGGAATATGACGAACCTTTCCTATATCCCGGTCTGGCTCGCCGGAGCGTCGGTGATCTTCGCGGTGATCATCGGCATGGTGGCGGGATTTTTCCCTTCCCGGCGGGCGATGAAGCTGAGCCCTCTGGCTGCGATCCGGAACGAATAGAAATTTCGGGAGGAGAAGAGGATGAAAAGAGCGGGACTGCTTTGCGCGGGCGTCCTTCTGGTAGCGGGCATTGCCGGAGGATGCGGCGGCATTTCTCAGGATATTTCCAAAGATATTTCCCGGAATGGTTCCGGAGCGGAAACCATGGCGTCCGCAGAACAGACGCCGGAAGACGTTTCGGAAGGGGAGATCAAAACGGAATCGGAAGAGACGGAAGAGTCAGAAGAGACGTCCGCTTCGCCGGCCGCGGAGGCGGAAGGGGAGCGCGGGAGTTCGGAGGTTGTGGAAATGCGGGAGGAACAGCCCGTTCCCGACGAATTGAGCCTTTGGAGCAGCCTTCCCTTCTCCGGAAACGACGGGGAATGGGAGCTTCAGATTTTCGTGAGCCGGGAAGCGATGGCTGCGGGCGCATTCGCGCCGGACGACAGCTGCCGCTTCTTCATCAGGGCGGTTTCTCCGGAAGGGGAATACTGCTTCTTCGATGATCGGGTGCAGTTGGGGACGCCCGCTGCGGACGTGTGGACGGATGAGCAGAACCGCCTGCACGTCGTGGTGCGGGACTTTCGGACCGCGCGGTATCGGATCACGGACTATCTGTTCGATGAACAAAGAAAGGCGTTTTACGGCGTTGTCGAACTGGATTACGACGGAATCAATTACTGGGGAAGCCTGGATGTTCAGGAACCGCAGCCTTAAGATGAAAAGAGCCATGGCGTAAAGGAACAAACCCTTCGCGCCATGGCTCTTTTTCTCCGTCAGCGTCACAGGAAGAATTCGATCTTTCTGGGTTCCAGGCAGGTGGATTCCAGCCAGGCCCTGGTATCGTCGGCCTGGAAAGAACGGGCTCTCGTGGGACAGACATAGCTGCAGCGCATGCAGTTGATGCAGCGCTTCGCGTCGATGGAGAGGGTTTGCGGATCGATGGCCCCGGCGGGGCAGGATGCGGCGCACAGCCCGCATCCGGTGCAAAGGGATCCGTCCAGGAATTTGGGGATATCCTTTTTGGGCTTTGCTGCCGGATTCGGATCTCCGGGAACGTCTGCGATTTCGAACCGGTCATATTCAAATTTGCCCTTCAGCGCGCTGGCGAATCCGGTAATTGCGCTTAAATCAGCCACGTTGGGCCTCCCTGCGCCCACCTTTTCCGAAAAGACGTGGGGGATGATGCAGGCGATGGCCCCCACCGGAAGAAAGCCCTGGCGGATCATCAGCGCTTTCAGC
The DNA here is from genome assembly GCA_019119355.1 of Candidatus Eisenbergiella merdigallinarum. Taxonomy (GTDB): domain Bacteria; phylum Bacillota; class Clostridia; order Lachnospirales; family Lachnospiraceae; genus Gallintestinimicrobium; species Gallintestinimicrobium merdigallinarum. The sequence goes on along the minus strand of DWXE01000023.1, from coordinate 43,305 downwards.
TGCGCCAGCGCGTCGTCATAATGCCGGTTCCCGTACCCGGCCAGAAGAACGCAGGGGGTCTGATTGCCGTGCAGGTTCTCAAACAGCCCCGGTACGGGGGGAAGCTGGCCTCCGTAAACGGGCGCGCCCGCGATGACCAGATCGCTGTCGGAAAAATAGTGCTGAGTTTCCCGGGCGGAAGGAAGGGTGAGGTCGAGCTTGCGTATTTTATCCGTGGCGATATTCAGACTCAACTGCTCGGCCAGAATGCTGGCCGCGTGCGCGGTCCCGTATGTAGGGCTGAAAATCGCCTTGTAGATGGTATAAGATCTGAAATTGTGCATGAAAATCTCCGTTCCGGAGCGCCTGTATGGAGGGGATCAACGCTGTCCGCGGCGCTCCGGCACAAACAGCGGCAGAAACGGTGAAACGATGGAAACACAGGGCGCCGGCAAGCGCCCGCACGGCCGGCCCCTTCGATCAGAAGCCCAGTTCTTCACCCACCAGAAAGACCCTGATTCTTCCGGCATGGCGGGAACGCCGTGTCACCACGATCTGATTGCAGAAGCATTCCGGAGAAAGGCAGTCCGCGCAGGTCCCCGTGAGGGCGCAGGGCGTGTTCATGTTCAGACGGATCGCGTTGGCGGGACAGGCCTGAGTGCGCACCCGTTTGACGGCGCAGTCGAGATCCCTGACCACCTTATTCATCCCCACGAGGAGCATGACGTGCCGGGGACCCTGGATCAGGCACGCCACCCGGTTCCCGTTTCCGTCGATATTCACCAGCTGACCGTCCAGCGTCATGGCGTTGGTGCTGCAGAAATAGAAATCGCTCATCACGGTTTTCGCGTAAATTTCCCTTCGCTCCTGTTCCGTTTGAGCGGTCGCCCGGTCGATCAGCGTATAATTCCCCTTCCGGATCGCATCCATCATGCCGGATTCCGTAAGGCTGGCGCTGCCGCCCCAGGACAGGACGCTCCCCTCCGGCATCATGGAGAGAACCGCCTTCACCATGGACGCGCAGTCCTCGAAATAGTACCCTTCCATGCCGCGCTTTTCCAGGTTTTTGATGATCCCGGGAGCGGCCTTCGCGAAAGCCTGCTGTTTGTAATTCATAAAGATACCTCCCTGCAAAGTTGTTGATAAAAATAGTATAGCACAGAATGGAAAGAATGGAAGCAAAGACAAATTATCAGAAAATTCAAACTAATTTAGATAAAATAACTTAAAATATAAAATATCTATTGTGTAAAACAGAAAAAAAGAATATATAAAAAGAAAAGTCGGAAAATGTATTGACAGGAGTACAATCCTCTTTTATAATAAAGCCATAAACAAGAGAGAAGAGAAAACAAAAAAATAAGAAGAGAAAAGGAGGTAATTCCGCCGAAAGCATAATCGAAACCACCCTTTGAAAACCGGTTATCCTGACAGATATCAGGGAAGAGACGGAATCGAAGGTGCAAGGAGCCGGAGATAGAAGTTGAAACCGATCTGAAAGCCGCCGGAAAGGATAAGGGTACAAGCCAAAACTTCATAGAGAGTCTTTAAAGGGAATGAGAAATTCCATCACTTTAAAGAATTATCCAAAAAAACGTGACAAAAGTTATCGAGTACACAGAATGAAGTAACGAAAGAAGAAAGATGTTTTAGGACGACAGGGAAACACGATGGAACGGAAAAGTCGTTGTAGGATGTCAGGAAACCGTTACAGTACGTAAGTACAGATCGAAAGGTTGGAAAGATACAGAAAAACGGAGGTTTAGACCATTGGATAGCGTAGCATAGAAGCGGGTATTGATCAAAAAGATGATTGATACCCGCTTCCGTTTGTGTTAGTCTATTGATAACTTATTGGAAATGAAATCAGGAAATGGAGCGGTTTTTCCTCATGGCGGGAAGAGATTCGAACAGGGAATACAGAAGAAAAAGAAGAATGCGCAGCCAGATCATCTCTTACAGCGTGATGGCGGTCGTTCTGGTAGCGGTGATCGCAGGATGCGCGGTGGGAATCCGGGCAGCAGCAGGCAGCATCCGTGAAAGGAAAGAGGCCAGGGAAGCGTCCATTCAGGCAGCGTCGGAGTCGGCCAGAGCGGAAGAGTCGGCGGAAGCGCAGTCCGCCGTGGAGGAGCTGCTGGGAATGGAGAGTACGGAGATGGAGACCGGGACGGTGTATACGCCCGAAGATGCCCTCAACGAGATGGTGGAAGAGAGCGTTGCAGGAATGACGCTGGAGCAGAAGGTGGCGGGGCTGTTTTTTGTGACGCCGGAGCAGCTGACCGGAGTGGGGCAGGCGGTGCAGGCCGGAGAGGGGACGCAGGAGGCGCTGGCCGCCTGGCCGGTGGGCGGACTCGTTTACTTTAAACAGAATATTCAGTCCGAAGAACAGCTCACGGAGATGCTCGCCAATACCGTTTCGTATTCTACATTTCCGATTTTCCTGGGCGTGGATGAGGAGGGCGGAAGCGTGGCCAGGGTGGCGGATGCCCTGGGGCTGGAAAATGTGGGCCCCATGGCGGAGATCGGAAGCGCGGGAGACGCCCAGGCGGCTTATGCCGCGAACCAGACCATCGGATCCTATCTCGCTTCCTATGGGTTTAATGTGGATTTCGCCCCTGTGGCGGATGTCTTGACCAACGCGGATAATACTGTGATCGGAGACCGGGCTTTTTCCGAGGATCCCCAGACGGCGGCGGACATGGTTGCCTCGGCTGTGGAAGGGCTTCAGTCCACAGGGGTCAGCGCCTGCCTGAAGCATTTTCCGGGGCACGGGGACACGGCGGGGGATTCCCATACGGGCGCTGCGGAGACGGAACGGACGAAGGAGGAAATGGACGGTGCGGAATTTCTGCCGTTCCGGTCCGGGATTGAAGCCGGTGCGGATATGGTCATGGTGGGGCATATCAGCGCGCCCGCCCTGACGGGTGGGGAGAAGATCCCGGCCAGCCTTTCGGAAGAGATCATCACCGGGATCCTGCGCCAGGAACTGGGATATGACGGGATCATCATTACGGACGCCATGAACATGGCTGCCGTGACGGATTATTACGAGGCCGATGTGGCGGCGATTATGGCGCTGAAGGCCGGCGCGGACATGATCCTGATGCCGGAGGATTTTCAGCAGGCCTATGAAGGCGTGCTGGAGGCGGTGCAGGACGGGACCATCAGCCAGGAGCGGGTGGACGATTCGCTGAAACGAATTTATCGCGTCAAGCTGAAGGACAAAATTTCCTGAAAAAGTAGTTGACAAAATCCCTGCAAGGAGGTAATATAATATTCGTCCATCAGCGCGGTGGACGAATGCGACAGTAGTACAGTTGGTAGTACGCCACCTTGCCAAGGTGGAGGTCGCGGGTTCGAGCCCCGTCTGTCGCTTCTCATAAAAACCAGTATTTAAGCGGATTCCGTGAGTCGGGATCCGCTTAAAAAGTTTTCAGAAGTTTTTTAAAACCATATTTATTCATTTCACATCCCCCAGAACGTTTCCCTGTCATAAAACCATTCTTTCCGCCATGGACGCAACCTGCGCGAAGCCTTCTTCACGGTAGATATAAGCAAAAGGTGTCAATCCCGTGGGAAAGGGATACATAAAATTCGCCTGCGCGCTCAGAATAGAGAGAAAAGGGCGGCGCGCGTCCGGAACCGGTCCGGGAACGGAAGCTGCGCGCGGTCTTCAGAAAGGAGACGCGCATGAAAAAAAAGAAATTTTTTTCTGCCGCTGCGGGCGCGGCGGTCTTAGCCGCGGCCGTCTGGTTCGGCGCGGCCGGGCTGTCCGGCTGTTCCAAAACGGATAACGGAGCCGAAGGTTATCGGGAGGATGTGTCCGCGGAGGATCTGCGAAAGGCGGCGGCGGACGAGCTGGGGGAAAACTATTGGCCAAACGCGCAGATTCCGGCGGAAACCCTGGAGGAGGTCTATGGGGTTTCGGAGGATCTCTACGACGAAGCGGCAGCGGAAATGCCCATGATTTCCGCCCATGTGGATACGCTGATCGTGGTGAAGGCGAAAGAAGGCCAGGAGGATGCGGTTCTGGAAGCGCTGGAGGCCTACCGGGCCCGTCAGGCCGAATCGGCCATGCAGTATCCCATGAATCTGGGGAAAATCCAGGCCGCGGAGGTAGAACGGTTCGGGCGGTATGTGTGTTTCGCGCAGCTGGGCGGAGATATTACGGAGCCTTCGGAGGAGAGCGACGAGGCGGTCATCGCCCATTGCAGGGAGGAAAACGCCAGGGCGCTGGCGGCCATCGAAGACATGCTGGCGCTGTGAGCGCTCCGGAAGGAATCCGGCGAATGGCAATCCTGAAAAAGGAAATCCAGCAAATCCAGCAAAACCAGCAAAATGGAGGAAAGCGATGGTCTTTTCCAGCCTGATTTTCCTGTTCCGGTTTTTGCCGGCGTTCTGGCTCGTCTATCTGGCCGTTCCCGGCAGGTGGAAAAATCCGGTTCTGTTTTTGGAAAGCCTGTTCTTTTACGCCTGGGGGGAACCGGTCTATGTGCTGCTGCTCCTCGTCTCGACGGCTTCGGACTACTGCTGCGGCAGGCTCATCGGAAGGTTTCGACGGGAGGACAGAAGAGGGGCGGCCAGGGGAACGCTGGCCGTTTCTCTGGCCGTGAACCTGGGCTTGCTGGGGTTTTTCAAGTACGCGGACTTTCTGGTCGAAACGGTGAACGCGCTGGCCGGAACGCGGTGGGGGACGCCGGGCCTGCCGCTGCCCGTGGGAATCTCCTTTTACACCTTCCAGACCATGTCCTATACCATCGACGTCTATCGGGGTAACGTCCGGCCGCAGAAAGATCCGGTGGCGTTCGGAGCCTTTGTGACGATGTTCCCCCAGCTGGTGGCTGGGCCCATCGTTTCCTACCGCTGTGTGGAGAAGGAACTGAAGGAAAGGAAGATCACGCCGGAAGGGCTGGGAGAGGGATGGAAGCGGTTTGTGATCGGGCTGGGGAAAAAGACCCTTCTGGCCAATCAGGCCGGCGCCCTTTTTTCGCTGCTGGGGGCCCGGAAGGAGGCTGGGGCGGCCGTCCTCTGGGCGGCCGTGCTGTGCTTCGGATTCCAGATCTATTTCGATTTCAGCGGATATTCGGATATGGCTTCCGGGCTGGGGCGGATGATGGGCTTTTCCTTCCCGGAAAATTTCCGGTATCCCTACACGGCCCGGAGCGTGACGGAATTCTGGCAAAGATGGCACATGACCCTGTCGGGCTGGTTTCGGGAATACGTGTACATTCCGCTGGGCGGAAACCGGAAGGGGACTCTGCGGCATGCTTTTAACCTGCTGGCGGTTTGGATTCTGACCGGAATCTGGCACGGGGCGGCCTGGAATTTCGTCCTGTGGGGGCTGTGGTTTTTCTGCCTTCTGATTCTGGAAAAATTCTGGTTGAAGGGGCTGCTGGAAAGGCTGCCCGCGCCGTTTCGACGCGCCTGGACCCTGGGCGCGGTCTTCTCGGGATGGGCTCTTTTTTGCGGCCCGGATCTGGCGGGATTGGCGGCCCGGGCAGACCCGGCGCTGCAAACCGGGGCCCGGGCGTTGGCGTTTGCGGCGTCCTCGCTGGCCGGGCGGTTCGGCTGGGGATGGGACGATTTCCTGACGTACGAGCTCATCAGCCAGGGCGCGCTGCTGGCGGCCCTGGCAGCGGGCTGTACGCCGCTTCCGGCAGCGGCGGGGAGGAAAATCGCGAAAGGAAAGGGAGGGGCTTTCTGGGAAACGGCCTTTTTGCTGGGGACGTTCCTCCTGTCCGTGGCGTTTCTGGTGGAGGACAGCTACAATCCTTTCCTGTATTTCCGGTTTTGATGCATTTTGGCAGAGAGGAGGGAGGAAGCGGGAAAATGAGGCGGGCGGTTTTGCTGGCGGCCACGATCGCGCTGTTTGCAGGGATTCTCGCGGCTGACGCCCTGTCCGAAGACAGGCTGTTTTCGGCGCAGGAAAACAGGCTTCTGGCGCAAAAGCCCGGGCTGTCGGCCGGGGCTTTGCTGGACGGATCCTATGGCCGGGATTTCGAAGCCTGGGTGACGGATCAGTTCCCGGGGCGAAACGGCTGGATCGCGGTCAGGAACATCGCGCTGCGGCTGATGGGAAAACGGGACGAAAACGGCGTCTATTTCGCTCCGGGGAACACGCTGGTGGAACGGCATGAGGAAGGGAGCGTGGATGCGGAAGCGGCCGCCCGGAAGGTGCAGGCCCTGTCGGATCAGGCGGAGGAGATCGCGTCCGTCGTTCCCGGGAGCGTCGCCGTGCTGCTGGTCCCCTCCGCAGGAGCCGTCCAGAGCTGGCGTTTGCCGCCGTTCGCGCCGGAGTTCGACCAGGCCGGGTGGCTGGAGGAGACGGGGCGTCGGCTGTCGGAGGCGGGGGCCGTTTTTCTGGACGGGGCGAAAATCCTGACGCCACACGGACGGGAGACCATTTACTATGGAACGGACCACCACTGGACCACGCTGGGTGCCTTTTACGGATATCGGGCCTTTGAGGAGGCGATGGGACGCCGGAGGCCGGAGCGGGAGGATTATGAACGGATCCCTGTGAAGGAGGATTTTCGCGGAACGCTGCAGGCTCGGGTGAACCTGCCTGCGGCGGCGGACGTCATCGAGCGTTTCAAAAGGGCGGGGGAAGGAGAACACGAAACGGCGTTCCCGGGATCCGGGGAAACGGCGGATTCCTGCTATTTTTACGACAGGCTTAATACGAAGGACGCCTACGCCTTTTTTCTGGGCGGAAACGATCCGCTGGTCCGGATTTCGGGGGACGGTCCGGAGGAAAGAACGATTTTGCTCATCAGGGATTCCTATGCCAACTGCTTCGCCCCGTTTTTGACGGAAAACTACGGAACCATCTGGCTGATGGATCCGCGGTATTACCGTGGGGACGCTGTGGAGCTGGTGAAAAAACTGGCCCCCCAGGACGTGCTGTATCTGTATCAGATTTTTCATTTTCTTGCTCTCTAACCCGCGCCGGGATGATATAATGGTGACAGGGAAAGGAGAGGTTATATGAAACTGCAATTTATCGGAGCGGCACATGAAGTGACGGGAAGCTGTCACTATCTGGAAGTGGGCGGAAGGCACTTTCTGGTGGACTGCGGCATGGAGCAGGGAGTCAATACCTTTGAAAACTGCCCTCTCCCGGTGGAAGAATCCGCCATCGATTCCGTCTTTTTGACACACGCGCACATCGACCATTCCGGCATGCTTCCGCAGCTGTATGCGAGAGGGTTCCGGGGCAGGATTTTCGCCACGGAGGCCACGGCGGATCTGTGCAGCATCATGCTGCGTGACTGCGCGCACATCCAGATGCAGGAGGCGGAGTGGAAAAACCGAAAGGCGAAGCGGCACGCGGGGAACGAGCCGCACGAACCCCTCTATACCATGGAGGACGCGGTGGGGACCATCGGCCTGATCGTGGACTGCCCCTATGGGGAGACGGTTTCCGTCTGCCCGGGAGTGCGGATCCGCTTTACGGACGTGGGGCATCTTCTGGGATCCGCCAGCATAGAAGTCTGGGCGCAGGAAGGGGACGTGAGCAAAAAGCTGGTCTTTTCGGGGGACATCGGCAACGTCAATCAACCCCTGCTTCGGGATCCGCAGTTGACGGCGGAAGCGGATTATGTCATTATGGAATCGACCTACGGGGACCGGCTGCACGGGGAGCAAAAGCCGGATTACGTGGGGGAGCTGGCGCGGATTTTGCAGGAAACCTTCGACCGGGGCGGAAACGTGGTCATTCCGTCCTTCGCCGTGGGCAGGACCCAGGAGATGCTCTATTTTCTGCGGATCATCAAGGAAAAGGGGCTCGTTCCCGGGCATGCGGATTTCCCGGTTTACGTGGACAGCCCGCTGGCCGTGGAGGCCACGGGGATTTTTACGCAGAACGAGCGGAGCTGTTTCGACGAGGAGGCGCTGGGCCTGGTTCGCCAGGGGATCAACCCCATTTCCTTTAAGGGGCTGCGGCTGTCCATCACCAGCGACGAATCGAAGGCCATCAACTTCGACGACACGCCCAAAGTCATCATCTCCGCTTCCGGCATGTGCGACGCGGGGCGGGTTCGCCATCACCTGAAGCACAATCTGTGGAGGCCGGAATGCACGATCCTGTTCGTGGGCTATCAGTCGGTGGGCACGCCGGGCCGGGCTCTGGTGGAAGGGGCCCGGGAAATGCGGCTGTTCGGGGAGACGGTGGATGTGCGGGCGCACATCGCCGTGCTGCAGGGCATGTCGGGACACGCGGACAAGAACGGCCTCATCGCCTGGGTGCAGGGCTTTGAGAGAAAGCCGTCCCGCATCTTCGTCGTCCACGGGGAGGACAGCGTGACCATGTCCTTTGCGGCCTGCCTGCACGACGAATACGGCCAGCGGGCGCACGCGCCCTACAGCGGCACCCGGTTCGATCTGGCGGCCGACCGGTTCGAATACGAAGCGCAGCCCGTCCTGCTGGAGAAGAAGGCGAGGACGGAAGCGCCCAAAGGAGTTTACGGCCGTCTGGTGGCAGCGGGACAGCGGCTCGTGGGAATCATCAGACGCTGCGAGGGCATGGCGAATAAGGATCTGGCGAAGTTCGCGGATCAGATCAATTCCCTGTGCGACAAATGGAGTTAAAAGGACGGAAAACAACATGAGCATGGCAGACACGATATTTATCGAGATGTGCAGGGATATCCTGGAAAACGGGACCAGCACGGAGGGAGAGAAGGTACGGCCCCACTGGCCGGACGGAACGCCGGCCTATACGATCAAAAAGTTCGGCGTGGTCAACCGCTACGACCTCTCGCGGGAGTTCCCGATCCTGACCCTGCGCCGGACGGCGATCAAGAGCGCTACGGACGAGATGCTCTGGATCTGGCAGAAAAAATCCAACAACATTCACGACCTGCACAGCCACATCTGGGATGAGTGGGCGGATGAGGACGGCAGCATCGGAAAGGCTTACGGATATCAGATGGGCGTTAAGCATCTGTATCGGGAGGGGATGTTCGATCAGGTGGACCGGGTCATTTACGATCTGAAAAACAATCCCTTCTCCCGGAGGATCATGACCAACCTCTACGTCCATCAGGATCTGCACGAGATGAACCTCTACCCCTGCGCCTACAGCATGACCTTCAACGTGACGCAGAAAAAGGGGCACGACAGGCTGACTCTGAACGCGGTTTTAAACCAGCGTTCCCAGGACGTGCTGACGGCCAACAACTGGAACGTGACGCAGTACGCGGTGCTGGTACATATGCTGGCCCAGGTGTGCGGCATGGAGGTCGGGGAGCTGGTCCATGTGATCGCGGACGCGCACATTTACGACCGGCACATTCCCATCGTCCGGGAGCTGATCGAAAGGACGCCTTTCCCGGCGCCCGTATTCCGGCTCAACCCCGAAGTGAAGGATTTTTACGAATTTACGAGAAACGACGTGAGCCTGGAAAACTACCGGACCGGGGAACAGGTTCTGGACATTCCCGTCGCGATTTGAGGAGGAGAGCATGAATTTGATTGTTGCGGCAGACAAAAACTGGGGGATCGGCAACCGGGGGGATCTGCTGGTGCGCATTCCGGCGGACCATAAGATGTTCCGGCAGGAGACCGTGGGGAAGGTGGTTGTTCTGGGAAGAAAGACCATGGACACCTTCCCGGGCGGGCGGCCGCTGAAGGACCGGACGAACATCGTCCTGACGAAAAATCCGTCCTATCAAAACGGGGATGCCGTCACAGTGCACAGCCTGGAAGAGCTGCTGGAAACGCTGAAGGCCTACGACAGCCGGGACGTGTACGTCATCGGAGGGACCAGCGTTTACGAACAGCTGCTTCCATGGTGCGATACGGCCCATGTGACCCGGATCGATCACGTTTATGAGGCGGATGCCCGCTTCCCCGACCTGGACCGGGATCCGGAGTGGGAGATCACGGCGGACAGCGACGAACAGTATTATTTCGATCTGACCTATCGCTTTGTGAAGTACGAGAGAAAAAAGTCTTTTCCTGCCAGAAGTTTAGAGCTATAATTACTTTTAATCAATACCGAATCAGGGTACTAAAGTGAGGAGTGTGGACAACATGGAGAAGAAAAATCTGGACTGGGAAGATCTCGGATTCAGTTACATGGCGGCGGATTACCGCTATGTGTCGGACTATAAGGACGGAGCGTGGGACGAGGGAAGGCTGACCACGGACTCCACGGTTACGCTGAACGAGTGCGCGGGCATCCTGCAGTACTGCCAGGAGATTTTTGAGGGATTGAAGGCGTACACCACGGAAGAGGGGCATATCGTGACCTTCCGCCCCGACTTAAACGCTCAGAGGATGGTGGACAGCGCCAAAAGGCTGGAGATGCCGCCGTTTCCCGTAGAGCGTTTTCTGGAGGCGCTGGACGAGGTGGTGAAGGCGAACGCCGCCTGGGTTCCGCCCTACGGCAGCGGCGCCACCCTCTACATCCGGCCGTATATGTTCGCCAGCAGCCCGGTGATCGGCGTGAAGCCCGCGGACGGCTATCAGTTCCGGATGTTCGTGACGCCTGTTGGGCCGTATTTCAAGGGAGGGGTGAAGCCCATCACCATCTGCGTCAGCGATTTTGACCGCGCGGCGCCCCACGGCACCGGCCACATCAAGGCGGGGCTGAATTACGCCATGAGCCTGCACGCCCACGTGACGGCGCACAGCAACGGCTACGACGAGAACATGTTCCTGGATCCGGCCACCAGGACCTACGTGGAGGAAACGGGCGGGGCGAACTTCATTTTCGTGAACCGCGACGGGGAGATCGTCATCCCGAAATCCGACAGCATCCTTCCTTCCATCACAAGGCGGTCCCTCGTGGTGGTGGCCAGGGACATCCTGGGAATGAAGGTGACCGAGCGCCCCGTGAAGCTGTCCGAGCTGGACGATTTTGTGGAGTGCGGCGTCTGCGGGACCGCTGCGGTGATCTGCCCGGTGGGCAAGGTCGTGGATCACGGCAGGGAGATCTGCTTCGCCAGCGGCATGGAGAAGATGGGGCCCGTCACCCAGAAGCTGTACGATACCCTCACCGGCATCCAGATGGGCACCGTCGAAGGGCCCGAAGGCTGGATCCGCAGAATTCTTTAATCTAATCGCGTTGAACCCTTCCCGGAGATACGGACCGGTATTTTCGGACTGCGGCGGCATCGCGGGAAGTTCCCCGCGACGCCGCCGCTTTTTGGGTATTGCTTTTTTGACGAAAATAAGAGAAGATGGAAGCAGAAAGGCATGCGTATCCAGATAACGATATCAATATCAAAATGGAGGAAAGAGTGAAAAATAAGCCCGATGGCTTATTTTTCACTCAGGATTTGTGCCGAAGCGTCACAAATCCGTGAATCGCAGCGCCAAATTTGAGATTTGGCGCGCGCTCCTCAGCGCAAAAGCGCTTCGGAATGGAGGAAAAGATGAAGAAAAAAACGGTACACATCATTTCGCATTCTCACTGGGACAGGGAGTGGTACATGCCGCTGGAACGGCATAAGATGAAGCTGCTGGATCTGATCGACGACAATATGGAGCTGTTCGAAAAGGATCCGGATTTTCAGACGTTCCATCTGGACGGCCAGACTATCGTGCTGGACGACTATCTGGAGATCTGTCCGGAGAAACGGGAAGTGGTGGAGAAGTATACGAAGGAAGGGCGTTTCCGCGTAGGGCCGTTCTACATCCTTCAGGATGAATTCCTGACCAGCGGGGAATCCAACGTGCGCAATCTGCAGACGGGAATCCGGGAGTCAAAGCGGTACGGAAACCTGACGAAGGTAGGGTATTTCCCGGACGCGTTCGGAAACGCCGGCCAGATGCCCCAGATTCTGAAGCAGGCGGGCATGGAGGCCGTGGCCTTCGGGCGAGGCGTGAAGCCCGTCGGTTTTAACAACGAGCTGAAGGAGGGCGGCCAGTACGAGTCGGCCTATTCCGAGATGATGTGGGAATCTCCCGACGGCTCCGCGCTGCTGGGCATTCTGTTCGCCAACTGGTACAACAACGGAATGGAGATCCCGGTGGACGAGGCGGAGGCGAAGGCGTACTGGGACGAACGGCTGGAGAAGGCGGAAGCGTTCGCCGCTACGGATGAGCTGCTGTTCATGAACGGCTGCGATCATCAGCCGGTGCAGAAGGACCTTTCCGCTGCCATCGAGACGGCGCGCAGGCTCTATCCCGATATCGAATTCAAACATTCCAACTTCGAGGATTATATCAAAAGCGTGAAGGAATCGGTGGAGACGCAGCTCTCCACGGTGAAAGGGGAGCTGATCAGCCAGGAGACCAACGGCTGGTATACGCTGGTGAATACCTGCTCCGCCCACATTTATCTCAAGAGGCTGAACCGGATCAACGAGGTTTCCCTGGAGCGCATGGCGGAGCCTCTGGCGGTTATGGCTCTGGAGGAAGGAAGGGCGTACCCTCACGACAGGCTGCAGTACGCCTGGAAGATCCTGATGCAGAACCATCCTCACGACAGCATCTGCGGCTGCAGCGTGGATCAGGTCAACAAGGAGATGGAAGTCCGGTTCGACCGGAGCACGGAAGTGGCGAAAACCGTCATCGAGGATTCCGCTTCCTTCCTGACCGACCGCATCGATACGTCGGCGTTTGAGAAATACGGGGAAGACGCGGTTCCCTTCGTGGTATTCAACACCACCGGGACAGTGCGGACCGGCGCGGCAACGGCAGTTCTGGATGTGAAGCGGGATTACAACAAATGGATCTGGGACGGCCACCGTGACATGAAGGCATGGCCCTTCCCCGCCTGGCGCGTGGTGGACGCCGGGGGCAATCCGGTGGAAGCGCAGGTGGAAGATGCGGGCGTAAGGTTCGACTACGACCTTCCCGGCGATAAGTTCCGCCAGCCTTATATGGCGAGGCAGGCGAAGGTAACGGTCTTTACGAAGGACGTTCCCGCCATGGGCTATCGGGCATATGCGCTGGTGCCGGCACCGGAGCAGGAGACGGAAACGGGCAGCCTGGTATGTGGCGCGAACCGGATGGAGAACGAATTCCTTTCCGTGGCCATTCAGGAGGACGGCACGCTGAACGTGCTGGATAAGGAAACCGGAAAGAGCTATGAAAACCTCTGCTATTTTGAGGATATGATGGACGCCGGCAACGAGTACATTTACTTCTGTCCGGAAGGCAATCCTGCCATCCTGACCCGGGGAGGGAAGGCGGAAGTGAAGCTGGTGAAGGACCTGCCCTTCGAAGCGGTCTACGAGATCGTCAATACCATGACGGTTCCGGTTTCGGCGGACGAAAAGCTCAAAGAGGAGCAGGAGGGCATCGTGGAATTCATGAAGCGCACCTGCCGCAGGAGCGCGGAGACCACGCAGATCGCCCTGCACACCTTCGTGACGCTGGAAAAGGGAAGCCGCAGCATCAGGATGCGGACCGAGTTCGACAACACGGCCAGGGATCACAGGATCCGCGTGATCGTGCCCACGGGCATCGACTGCACCTGCCATTATGCGGACGCGGTCTTCGAAGCGGTAAAGCGTCCCAACGAGCACAGCAGCCTCTGGGAAAACCCCAGCAAATGCGAGCATCAGCAGTGCTTTGTGGGGCTCAACGACGAAAAGGGCGGCCTTCTGGTGGCCAACATCGGCCTGTATGAATACGAGATCCTTCCGCAGGAGAAAAACGCGGTGGCGGTGACGATCCTGCGCAGCGTGGGAGAGATGGGAGACTGGGGTTACTTCCCCACGGAGCTCTCTCAGCAGCTTCGCCATATGACGGCGGAATATGAGCTGACCTTCTTTACCGGCGATCTGGTGGAAAGCGGCGCTTACCACAGAGCCTATCAGTTCCAGGTGCCCGCCGTTGTGGGGCAGACCTCCGTGCACGCGGGGACGATGCCCGCGGAAAAGACCTGGCTGGACTGGGCCGGCGAAGGGATCATGTTCTCCAACCTGAAAGCGAAGGCGGAGGGAACGGACCGGATGGCCCGCTTCGTGAACCTGTCCGGCAGGGATACCGTACTGCGGTTTTGCCCGAAGATGGATGCCAGGGAAGCCTATCTTTCCAACGTGATCGAAGAGGACTGCGGCGCGCTGCAGGCGGGCGCCGACGGCTGGTACGAAATCCCGGTGAAAAAGTACGGGATCGTGACCGTCGGGATGAGATAGGATGTATCCGGAGAGGGAAGAGGCGGAACGCCTTCTGGAGGAAGCCTGGGGGTGCAATCCCGGCCCCTGGGCGGATCACAGCCGGGTGACAGCGGCATGCGCGGAAAGGATCGCCGGAGCCTGCGGGATGGATCCTGCCAAGGCGTATGCGCTGGGGCTTTTGCACGACATCGGCAGAAAATTCGGTATCAAACATCTGGGGCACGTGTACGACGGTTACCGGTATATGAAGGAACTGGGTTACGATGAGGCGGCAAAAATCTGCCTGACCCATTCCTTTTCCGTCCCGGATCTGGAAACCTATGTGGGCAGGTTCGACATTTCGCCAAAGCAGCAGGAAGAACTGAAGGACGTGTTGGCCGAAACGGAATACGACGAGTACGATCGCCTGATCCAGCTGTGTGACTGTCTGGCGGGGCCGGACGGCGTGGTGGATATGGAGGCTCGCATGGAGGATGTCAGAGAGCGCTACGGGAGCTATCCGGAGGAAAAAAGGAGAAAGAATCTGGAACTTCGCGGGGAGTTCGAAGCCCGGGCCGGGCGGGATATTTATGAGCTGGTGGGGAAACCCTGCGCCAGGAAGGGATGAGTGAAGGAGGAGAGAGATGAACTATCAGGAATTTTTCAGCATGGTGAGGGATCGCTTTATCGCCACGGACGTGAGCGGGGTGGAGGGGAAACTGGCCATCCAGATCAATCTGACGGGAGAAGCGGCCGGCGCCTTTTATATCGAAGTGAAGGATAAGAAGCTGTCCATCGAGCCCTATACGTACAACGACAGGGATGTGGCCATCACCGTCAGCGACGCGAACTTTTTGAAACTCATGGAGAGGAAGGCGGATCCCGTCCTGCTCTTCACCATGGGGAAACTCAGGGTGGAAGGCGACCTGGGCAAGGCGCTGGAGCTGAAACGGTTTCTGTAGGAGCTCAGGATGACGATCAGAAGCTATCGGCCGGAGGATCTGGACGAAATTTTGCAGCTGTTTTATGATACCGTCCATGCGGTCAATGCCCGGGATTACGCGCCGGAGCAGCTGGACGCATGGGCGGACGGCAGGGCGGACCGGGAAGCCTGGAACCGTTCTCTTCTGGAGCACGATACGCGGGTTGCCCTGATCGGGGAAACCATCGTGGGCTTTGCGGATATGGATGAAAACGGTTACCTGGACCGGCTCTATGTCCACCGGGATTTTCAGGGAAAGGGGATCGCTTCCGCTCTCTGCGATAAGCTGGAGAGCGGAAATCCGGTTCCGAAATATCGCGTACACGCATCCATCACGGCGCGGCCCTTCTTCGAAAAGAGGGGCTACGCCGCGGTTTATGAGCAGCAGGTGGAGCGCCATGGCATTTTGCTGACGAATTTCGCCATGGAAAAGAGCGGGCCGGAAAAAGAATCCGGAGCGAAGGAGGAAGGCGGACGTGGCGGTTCTCTGGCAGGAAAGTGAGATCTTCAGGCTGAAAAAGGGGGATCGGGTGGGGCTTGTGGCCTGCTCGGACGCCCGGCCGGAATCGGGCCGGGAAGAAGTCGGCAGGCTGTGCCGGATTCTGCGGGATGCGGGGCTGGTACCGGTATGCGGCCGCCTTCTGTTCGGAAAGGGCAGCCGCACCGCTCCAGCACAGGATCGGGCGTGGGAGCTGATGGAATTTTACCGGGATCCTTCGGTGCGGGCCGTGTTCGACCTCTCCGGAGGGAATCTGGCCAACGGAGTCCTGCCGTGGCTGGATTTCGGGGAGATCGCGCAGAGCGGTACGATCTTCTGGGGATACAGCGATCTCACCGCCGTCATGGGCGCGATTTTGAGCCGGGCGGGGCGGCCTTCGGTCCTCTGGCAGGCGAGAAACCTGGTGCAGGGCGGGGAGATGGGGAAAATCCAGATATCCCGTTTCCTGGAATCGGCGCTGGGAGGCGACAGATCCCTTTTCGCCCCGGAATGCAGGATGCTGCGGGGCGTCCGGATGGAGGGGGAGACGGTCGGCGGAAATCTCCGGTGCCTGCTGAAGCTGGCGGGCACGCCCTACTGGCCGGATCTGCGGGGAAAAATCCTGGTGCTGGAGGCCAGAAGCGGAAAATCGGCGATGATCGAGACCATGCTCTGCCAGCTGGCCCAGACGGGCGCTTTTTTGCAGGCGGCCGGCGTGCTGCTGGGCACCTTTACCGAAATGGAGCGGGAAGGGGAGAGCCCTTCGGCGGAGGAGATGGTGTTGCAGCTTTCGCCCAGCGGTCTGCCGGTGGCCCGTACCGCACAGATCGGGCACGGGGCGGATTCGAAGGCGATCCTGCTGGGGAGCCGGGCAGTTCTGGGAGATCTGGGAGATCCGGAATGAGAAAACTGAAAAACTACTTGCATCCTGAAAAATGCTGTGCTACAATGAATAAGCTGTTTATATGCGGATATGGACAGCGGGTCGAAGGACCCTGTGGATGAGAACGAATTGAAACTGGAAAACGGGATATAGAAGAGGTGAAAAGCGATGAAAGAAGGAATCCATCCGAATTACTATCAGGCCACTGTGACCTGCAACTGCGGCAATACGTTTGTGACCGGTTCCACCAAACCGGAACTGCACGTGGAAGTTTGCTCCAAGTGCCATTCATTCTACACCGGCCAGCAGAAGGCTGCTCAGGCCCGCGGACGTATCGATAAGTTCAACAGGAAATACGGCGTGGAAAGCAAATAAGAAAGTGAGAGAGGAGCTGTCACACGAACTGCAGTTTTTGCCACCGGAGTTTGATTTCCGGGCCTGCGTTCGTGGGGCAGCTCTTTTTGGATGAAACGGCTGAGGCATTTGGCATCAGCCTGCGCGGAGAAAAAGGATCATGAAGAGGAAGAAAACAAAATGCTATTCCGGCATCGGCGGGCAGGCCGTGCTGGAGGGCGTTATGATGAAGAATAAAGACAGATATGCGGTGGCCGTCCGCAAATCGGACGGGCAGATCGAAGTGATGGCGGAGGACTATGAGGGGATCCGCGGGGCGAAAAAGGTTTCCGGCATTCCCTTTCTGCGCGGGATTTTCAATTTCGTGGATTCCCTGGTGCTGGGCATGAAGACCCTCACCTGGTCCGCAGGCTTTTTCGAGGAAGAGGAGAGCGGGAAAGAAGAATCCGAAGCGGATCGGAAATTCGACCGGGTCGCGGGCGACAGCGGGGAAAAGCTGGTTATGGGGGCCACGGTGGCCTTTTCCATCGTCATGGCGGTGGCGATTTTCATCGCGCTGCCCTATTTTTTGAGCCTGCTGCTGGCGTCCTGGGTCAGGAACGCGTCCCTGCTGGCGATTTTCGAAGGGCTTTTGCGCATCCTGATTTTCGTGGGCTATGTGGCGGCCATCTCCGCCATGAAGGATATCCGGCGCGTGTATATGTATCACGGCGCGGAGCATAAATGTATCAACTGCATCGAACGGGGCAGGGAGCTCACCGTGAAGAACGTGCGCAAGAGTTCCAGGCTGCACAAACGCTGCGGCACCAGCTTCCTTTTGTTCGTCATGGTGGTCAGCGTCATTCTGTTCATGTTCATCCGGGTGGACAATCCCGCCCTGCGGCTGGTTTTGCGGCTGGCGCTGGTGCCGGTGATCGCCGGCGTTTCCTATGAGATCATCCGCCTGGCGGGGCGCAGCGACAATCTGCTGATCCGCGCCATCTCCGCGCCGGGGATGTGGCTGCAGCGGCTGACCACCAGGGAGCCGGACGATTCCATGATCGAGGTGGCCATCGCCTCCGTGGAAGCGGTGATCGACTGGAAAGCGTATCTGACGGAAAACTTCGGCTATGCCGCGGACGCATGGGAGGATCAGGATGACGTACGCCCGGATTTATGAAGCGGGAAAGAAGGAGCTTGAGGAGGCGGGCGTGAGGGAAGCTGCCCTGGACGCCCGGCTGCTTCTGGAATTCGTCTGCGGCACGAAGCGCCATGATCTTCTGGCACATGGGGACCGGCCGGTGGAGCGGGAGAAAGAGGAACGCTACCGGGAGCTGCTGGCCCGGCGGGCCAAACGGATTCCCCTCCAGCATCTCACCGGCGTGCAGGAGTTCATGGGGCTGGAATTTCAGGTCGGCCCGGAAGCTCTCATTCCCCGGCAGGATACGGAAATCCTGGTGGAAGAGGTGATGCGGGAGCTGCACGACGGATTCCGGATCCTGGATCTGTGCACCGGTTCCGGCTGTATTTTGCTCAGCCTCCTGCACTATTCCAACGGCTGCGAAGGCGTTGGAACCGATCTCTCCCCCCGGGCCCTGGAGCTGGCCCGGGCCAACGCGCGTGCGCTGGGAGAGGAAGCTGCGGTTTTTGTGGAAAGCGATCTGTTCGGGAAGGTGGAGGGAAAGTACGAGATCATCGTCTCCAACCCTCCCTATATCCGGACGGAGGTGATCGCCTCTCTGGAAGAGGAAGTGCGGCTGCACGAGCCCATGATGGCGCTGGACGGACGGGAGGACGGGCTGTTTTTCTATCGGGAAATCGTCAGAAGAAGCCCGGACTATCTGTGCGGCGGAGGCCGCCTCTATCTGGAAATCGGATATGACCAGAAGGAAGAGGTGACGGCGCTGATGCGGGAAGCCGGGTTTGAAGAGGTGACGGCTGTGAAGGATTATGCGGGAAAGGACAGGGTGGTTTACGGCATCCTTCCCTCCCTGCGGAATGGAGATTCATTATAATATGTTCGATAAACTGGAAGATTTGCTGATCCGCTTCGAAGAGATCATGGGGGAGCTCAACGAGCCCAACGTGACGGAAAACCAGGAGCGGTTCCGGAAGCTGATGAAGGAGCAGAGCGATCTGACCCCTATCGTGGAAGCTTACCGGGAATATAAGAAGTGCGTGCAGGATGTGCAGGACAGCCTGTCCATGCTGGAAGAAGAGAACGACGAAGAGATGCGGGCCATGCTCAAGGAAGAGCTGACCGCGGCCAGGGAGCGCACGCAGGAGCTGGAACAGGATCTGAAGATCCTGCTGCTGCCCAAAGACCCCAACGATGAGAAGAACGTTATCGTGGAGATCCGCGCCGGGGCGGGCGGAGACGAGGCCGCGCTGTTCGCTGCGGAAATCTATCGCATGTACGTCCGTTACGCGGAGCGGCAGCGGTGGAAGGTGGAGACCATGGATCTGGAGGAAATCGGGATCGGCGGCATGAAGTTCGTCAGCTTTATGATTTCCGGACAGGGGGCCTGGTCCAGGCTGAAATATGAAAGCGGCGTGCACCGGGTACAGCGGGTGCCGGAAACGGAGAGCGGAGGGCGGATCCATACGTCCACCATCACGGTGGCCATCATGCCCGAGGTGGAGGATTTCGATGTGGAAATCGATATGAACGACTGTAAGTTCGACGTGTTCCGGGCTTCCGGAAACGGCGGGCAGTGCGTCAATACCACGGATTCCGCGGTGCGGCTGACCCATCTGCCCACGGGAATCGTGATTTCCTGTCAGGATGAGAAGAGCCAGCTCAAAAACAAGGACAAGGCGCTGAAGGTGCTGCGGGCGAAGCTGTACGACCTGGAGGAGCAGAAGCGCCACGACGAGGAAGCGCAGCTGAGGAGGAGCCAGGTGGGAACCGGAGACCGTTCCGAAAAGATCCGGACGTATAACTTCCCGCAGGGCAGGGTGACGGATCACAGGATCAAGCTGACGCTGTATAAGATCGACGCCATTATGGACGGAGATATCCAGGAGCTGATCGATCATCTGACCGCGGCGGACCAGGCGGCAAAACTGGCGAAAATGAACGGATAAAGATTTCAGGGATTCACGACTGACGGACGCGAGATCGATTCCGGAAGGATCGTTCCGGTCTAAAAGCGAAGCCCGCCCCATTCGACGGAAACAAAATCCGTCCAGGGGCGGGCATTTTTGCGCGATACGCGCGGGGTATCGCGGGAACCCTACAGATCGATTTCCAGATCCCCGCGGTAATATTTCCGGTCGCGTTCCCCGATTTCACGGAGGACGCGGCAGGGGCTTCCAGCGGCCACGACGTCGGCTGGAATGTCCTTCGTCACCACGGATCCGGCTCCGATGACGGAGTTTTTGCCGATGGTAACGCCGGGCAAAACGATGGCCCCGGCGCCGATCCAGACGTTCTCTTCTATATGAATGGGAAGATTATACTGGGCCTGCTGATCGCGCAGCCCGGGATTGATGGGATGGGTACCGGTGGCCAGAACCACGTTGGGGCCGATCATCACGTGATCTCCGATATGGATATCGCAGTCGTCCACCATCATCAGGTTGAAGTTGGCGTAGACGCCCGCGCCCAGATGGACGTTTTTTCCGCCCCAGTTGGCGTAAAAGGGCGTCTCCAGATAGCAGCCTTCGCCCACTTCGGCGAACATTTCCCGCATCAGCTTCTTTTTCTCCTCTTGTTGGCTCGGCTTTAAGGCGTTGTAATCGTGCACTTTATCCAGCCAGATCAGCTGTTCGGCGGCAAGAGCCGGATCGTCGCAAAAATAGAGCTGCCCCGAGCGCATGCGCCGGATCAGTTCTTCTCTGGGAAAATTCATCGTCATATTCCTCCGTCTTTCGGATTTTCTTCATTATATGGCATGTCCCCGAAGCCTGTCAATGAAAATGAGAGGGGATTATATGCAAACTAAAATATATATTGTTTGTTTATATATAGACAAATGCAAAATAGTATCTTATTATAGAAGAAAAGGAGGAATCGAAATGGACTGGAATATGGAGATTGAAGATCTGGCAAAGGGATATGCCGAATCGGAGACGCAGTGCGCGTGCCTGTTGTGCGGAAAGCAGTTCGAGCGGGGGCGGATTTACGAGATGGACGGGGAGCTGTATGACGCCGGGGGAGCGGTGCGCTGCCACATCCGCCAACGGCATGGAAATACGGCGGATTTTTTGCTGAATCAGCCCGCCTCGCTCACGGGGGTGACGGAAATACAAAAGCAGCTGCTGCAGCTTTTATCCCGGGGAATGGAGGACGGGGAAATCGCACGCAGCATGGGGATCGCGCAGTCCACCGTCCGCAACCATCGATTCAAGCTGCGCGAAAAGGAAAAACAGGCCCGGCTCTTTCTGGCGATGATGGAAGCGCTGGAGAAAAAGACGCAGAACGCGGTGGGAAAGAGCGATCAGGGAATGATGGAAGAGGTGCATGCTTCCGCCACCATGCTGGACGACCGCTACAGCATTACCCCGCAGGAGCGGGAAAAGGTCATCCGCACCTATATGGACGAAAACGGGGCGCTGCTCCGGTTTCCGGCAAGGGAGAAGAAGAAAATCGTCGTCCTGCGGGAAATTATGAAGAATTTTAAGCCCGACCGGGAGTATTCCGAGAAAGAGATTAACAGAATCCTGGAGCGGATCTACGCTCAGGATTATCCGACGATCCGAAGGTATCTGATCGAGTACGGGTTTATGGACCGGTCGAAAGACGGAAGCGTCTATCGGGTGAAGGAATAGGAGGAAAGAACTGCCAAAACAGAAAGGAAAAAACGAGTCTTGCTTTTCCCCACCAGGTATTATATGATGGATTTACATAATCCGTGACGCCGAAGGTCGGCCTTTTGGACGTCATGAAACTGCAACAGGAGAGAATACCTGACGGAGGCAAGGCGATGAAGAAACGAAAGATCTGGAGAACGGGCCTGACGCTGTGTCTGGCAATGGGGATGCTCCTTGCGCCCGCAGCTTCGATGCGGGCGAGAGCGGCGGAGGTGATCGCTACAGTATATGGGAGCGTGATGTCTGGAACCACGTCGGACCTGCTCCTTTTATCCACGAACGAGGGGAAGATGGAGATCAAGCTGGATTCCGGGACGGACGCCAGCGCCTGTAAGGTGCTGCTTCCCGGGAAGGAGATCAGCGTGGCCGTGACCGCGGGATCGGACAACTATCTGCATGCGGCCAGGATCACCAGCGAGCAGAAGAAGGAGACGGTGACCGTGGATACGGATTCCGCAGCGATCGTGAAAGGGACGCTGCAGAAGGAGACCACGGAGGAGATGCTGTATCTCAAGACCGCTCAGGGGGATATGCAGATTAAGCTGGATGACTCCACAAGGATGGATGGCTGTTCCGTGCTGGTGATCGGCGGAAGCTATCAGATTTCCTGCGCCAGGGGATCCGATGCCTACATGCACGCTGTGAGTATTTCCGACGTTTCGGACGGGACCTCCACGGCTCCTTCCTCCGGAACCGGGTCGGGCAATTCCGCCTACCCCACGGTGACGGGCAAGGTGGACGACCGCACGAAGGAGAGCCTGCTGTACCTTTCCACGGACGAAGGGACGATGCAGTTCGTCATCGACAACAGCGCGGACACCATGAAGGGCATGATGCTCATGGAGGACAATAAGCTGACCGTCGCTTTCTATCACGGTTCCGACGGCTATCTGCACGCGGTGGGACTGTACGGGGACAAGAGCAGCTCTTCCGCCTCCGTGAACACTTCTTCCACCGTGACGGTGACCGGAACGGTCAATGGAAAATCCAACGAGAATATGCTCTATCTGGATACGGCGCAGGGGCAGATGGAGCTGAAGCTGGATTCCGTGCAGAGCCTGAACAACTGCAAAGTGCTGGTGGAGGGCAAGAAGATTTCCGTGGCGTGCGGGTACGGATCGGACGCCTATCTGCACGCGGTGAATATTACGGCGCAGTGAGGACATGCTAAAATCGTAGCAGTTCAGCCATGCCATTCATCATTTGACGGATTCCACTGAATTTGGCTGCGTAAAAGGCCACTGGCCGTCAAATGATTCATGTCGGGCGTTCGCGGCAAGACCGCGAACAGGAATAAAAGGGAGGCCGTCGCAGCTTGCGGCGGCTTTCGCAGTTGCGGGAGTTCTCCGGAATGTGATACAATGGAAAACGGTTTGGAAATGGAGCGGGAATTCGAGCCGCTTTGGATTGGAGATTCGATATGGAAGAGCATCGTGAGTATGACGTGATTATTATCGGCGCAGGGCCGGGAGGGATTTTCTGCGCCTATGAGCTGATCGGACGCCGGCCGGACGCCAGGATCCTGATCGTGGAAAAGGGTCGGCCTATCGGGGAAAGGGTCTGCCCGAAGCGGACCACGGGGGTCTGCGTGGGGTGCAAGCCCTGTTCCATCACCACGGGATTCGCGGGAGCGGGGGCCTTTTCGGACGGGAAGCTCTCCCTGTCGCCGGACGTGGGGGGCAATCTTCCGGAGATTCTGGGATATGACGATACGCTGCGCCTGATCCGGGAATCGGACGGGATTTATCTGCAGTTCGGGGCTGACCGCAGCGTCTACGGGCTGGACCGGGAAAAGGAAATCCGCGAGATCCGCAGAAAGGCGATTCAGGCCAATTTGAAGCTGGTGGAGTGCCCCATCCGCCATCTGGGGACGGAAGAGGGGTACAAAATCTACGCCAGGATCCAGCAGCATCTTCTGGATGCGGGCGTGGAGATGAAATTTCACACCATGGTGGAGGAAATCCTGGTGAAGGACGGCCGCGCGGAGGGCGTCCGGACGGACCGGGGAGAACTCCTCTTCGCATCGCGGATCGTGGCGGCCGTGGGACGGGAAGGCGCGGACTGGTTTCAGACGAAATGCGAAGAAATCGGGATCGAGACCACGCCGGGAACGGTGGATATCGGGGTGCGTGTGGAAGTCCGGGACGAGATCATGCAGTTTTTGAACGACAACCTGTATGAGGCGAAGCTGATCTATCACACGCCCACCTTCGACGATAAGGTGAGGACGTTTTGCACCAACCCTTCCGGAGAAGTGGCGGCGGAGTATTACGAGGGCGGACTTGCCGTTGTGAACGGTCACGCCTATAAGGCGAAGGAGCATAAGACGAACAATACCAATTTCGCGCTTTTGGTATCGAAGAATTTTACCCGCCCCTTCAAAACGCCCATCGAGTACGGGCGCAAGATCGCGGAGCTGTCCAACATGCTCTGCGGCGGCAGGATCATGGTGCAGACGCTGGGAGATTTCAAGCGGGGCAGGAGGACGACGGAGGAGAGGCTGTGCAGGAACAATCTGGTCCCCACGCTGAAGGACGCGGTCCCTGGGGATCTGTCCCTGGTTTTCCCCCACCGGATCATGGTCGCCATCGAGGAAATGCTGGAAGCGCTGGATAAGGTGACGCCGGGGATCGCCAGCGACGAAACGCTTCTGTACGGCGTGGAGGTGAAATTCTATTCCAACCGGGTCATCGTGAACCGGGATTTCGAAACCAGCGTCCGGGGGCTGTACGCCATCGGGGACGGCGCGGGCGTGACCAGAGGGCTGCAGCAGGCATCCGCCAACGGCCTGTCCGTGGCCAGAAGCATTTTGAATTCCGAAAGGAGAACGGAAAGCGGAGCGAGATGAGAAGATGGATGAAAAAGGCCGCGGCTTTTCTGTGCGTTTTTGCCCTTCTGGCGGGCGCGGCGGGCTGCGGAAAGGATTTTACGGTGGTGCTGACCACCGGGCTGAAAAAGAACGAGGTGTTCCGGATCGAAAAGATGTCCTGTACCCTTCCGGAGCTCATGGTCTATCTGACCAATCTGCAAAACCGGTATGAAGCGGTATACGGAGAAGAGATCTGGGGGGCGAAGACGGAGGGAACCTCTCTGGAAGAAGAGGCCCGGGAACAGGTGCTGGCGGAGCTGGCGCAGGTGAAAACCATGGCTCTTCTGGCCGGGGAGCGGGAAGTGACTCTGGACGAAAAGGAGGAACAGCGGGTGACCGCGGCGGCGGCGGAATATTTCGGTTCTCTCAACGAGACGGAGGTGACGGCGCTGGGGGTGGACGAGGCGCTCATCGCCCAGATGTACCGGGAGTACGCGCTGGCCGGCAAGGTTTACCGGCAGATCGTGGAAAACGTCAATCCGGAAATCAGCGACGACGAGGCGCGCACGATTACCGTGCTGGCGATCCGGATGGAAGACGAAGCGGACGCGCAGGACGTATGCCGGAAGGCGAAGGAAGAGGGGGCTGATTTCGAGGCTCTGGCGGATCAGTACAGCGAGGACACGGCCATCAGCTATTCCTTCGGGAAGGGAGAGCGGGAAGAGGCCATCGAATCCGCCGCCTTCAATCTGGGAAAGGACGAGGTCAGCGACGTGATCGAGGCGCAGGACGGCTATTACATCCTGAAATGCATCAGCACCTTCGACGAGGCCCAGACCCAGCTCAACAAGGAAAAAATCGCGAATCAGCGCAGGAACGAAGCCTTCAACCGGGAATACGACAGCTTCGTCAATTCCCTGGTTCGGCGGCTGAACGAGGAGCTCTGGGACAGCGTGGAAATGATCCGCGACGAGAACGTGACCACGGACAGCTTTTTTACCGTATATAATCAGTATTTTCAAACGGCGTGAACTGTTAGCACTCATTTTAAATGAGTGCTAATTTTCTGTTGACAATTCGCTCCGGCAGGACTAAACTGTTGTTCAGAAACAAAAAGCTGAATGAAAAAAGAAAGGAACGTGATTTTCATGGCTGAAAGGCATGGCAATTTATCAATCAACAGCGAAAATATTTTTCCCATTATCAAGAAATGGCTGTATTCCGACCACGACATCTTCTACAGGGAGCTGATTTCCAATGGCTGCGACGCCATCACGAAGCTGAAAAAGCTGGATATGATGGGCGAGTACGCGCTGCCTGAGGACTATAGGCCCAGGGTTTCCGTCATCGTCAACCCCGAAGAGAAGACGCTGAAGTTCATCGACAACGGCATCGGCATGACGGCGGATGAGGTGGAGGAGTACATCAACCAGATCGCGTTTTCCGGCGCCACGGATTTCATCGCGAAGTATAAGGATAAGGCCAACGACGATCAGATCATCGGACACTTCGGTCTGGGCTTTTATTCCGCCTTCATGGTGGCGGACGAGGTTCACATCGACACCCTTTCCTGGCAGCCCGATGCGAAACCGGTTCACTGGGAATGCGACGGCGGCACGGAATATCACATGGCGGAAGGCGACCGCACGGAGACCGGCACCTGCGTCACCCTGTTCTTAAACGAAGACTGCCTGCAGTTCTGCAACGAATATAAGGCGAAGGAAGTCATCGGGAAATACTGTTCCTTCATGCCTACGGAGATTTACGTTTCCAGGGAAAATACCCCGGAGACTCAGACCATTCTGGCCAGCGAAAAGCTGGATACCGACCGGGTGATCGAAGAGGTTAAAAAGGAAAAGGACGACGATCCGGACCGGATCAAAATCGCCAGAAGGCCCGAGCTGATCAACGACACCCATCCGCTCTGGATGAAGAATCCCAGCGAATGCACGAAGGAAGAATATGTGGAATTCTACCGCAAGGTGTTTGCGGATTATAAGGAGCCGCTGTTCTGGATCCACCTGAATATGGACTATCCTTTCAACCTGAAGGGAATCCTCTACTTCCCCAAGATCAACATGGAATACGAGTCCATCGAGGGCGTGATCAAGCTCTACAACAATCAGGTGTTCATCGCGGACAACATCAAGGAAGTGATTCCGGAATTCCTGCTCCTGTTAAAGGGCGTCATCGACTGCCCGGATCTGCCCCTGAACGTGTCCAGAAGCGCGCTGCAGAACGACGGTTTCGTGAAAAAGATTTCCGACTACATCACCAAGAAGGTGGCGGATAAGCTCTCCGGCATGTGCAAGACGCAGAAGGAAGAATATGAAAAGTACTGGGACGATATCGCGCCCTTCATCAAGTTCGGCTGCCTGAAGGATGAAAAATTCTGCCAGAAGATGACGGATTATATCCTCTTTAAGAATCTGGACGGGAAATACCTGACCCTGCCCGAATGCCTGGAGGTCAACAAGGTGGATCCCGACGAGACCGAAAATGCGGCGGAAGAAAAAGCGGTCGACGAGAACGGCGAAGCGGTGGAGGCCGAAGTCGTGGAGGAGAAGGCGGAAGGCGAAGCGACGCAGGAGCCCGAAGAGAAGAAGGAAAAGACCATCTATTACGTCACCGACGAACAGCAGCAGAGCCAGTACATCAACATGTTTAAGGCGGCGAAGATGGATGCGGTGATCCTGCCCGAACGGATCGACCAGCCCTTCATTTCCCAGCTGGAAGCGAAGAACGAGGGGATCCACTTCGCCCGCATCGACGCGGATCTGACCGACGCGTTCAAAGCCAGAACCGGCAAAAAGACCCAGGAGGAGCTAAAGGCGCAGGCGGAGAAGATCGAGAAGCTCATGCGCAAGGCCCTGAAGAACGACAAGATCAAAGTCAGCGTGGAAAAGCTGAAAAATAAGAAGGTTTCCGCAGTTCTCACCGTTTCGGAAGAATCCCGCCGGATGCAGGATATGATGAAGATGTACGGCGGCGGAATGGATATGGGCATGTTCGGAGCGGAAGGGGAAACCCTGGTGCTCAATGCCGGCCATCCTCTGGTGGGCTATATCACGGGCCACGAGGACGAGTCGAACGCGAAGATGATCTGCGAGCAGCTGTACGATCTGGCTAAAATCCAGAACGCGCCCCTGTCTCCGGAAGCCATGACCAAATTCGTGGCGCGTTCCAACGAGATCATGATGCTCCTGACAAAGGAAGAATCCGCAGCGGACAGCGGGGCGAAAGAAGAAACGGCTCCGGATGCCGAAACGGAGGCGGCCGGGGAAGCGAAATCCGGCAGCCAGGAGGAATAAGCCCCATGTTTTCCGAAACGATCCCGATCCGGACGGATCATACGACGGCCAGGCTGACGGCTTATTTTCAGGATGCCTCCCCGGAACTGGGGCTGGACAGAAAGCGGCCCGTGGTGCTGATCTGCCCGGGCGGAGGCTATGGCTTCGTATCCGACCGGGAGGCGGAACCCGTGGCCCTTCGTATGTGCGGGATGGGCTTCCACGCCTGCGTGCTGCGCTACAGCGTGAGCCCGGAGATTTTTCCGGCCGCGCTGTGGGAGCTGGCCGCTTCCGTGGCGTGGCTGAGACAGCACAGCGAAGAGTATCATATCGATGCGGATAAAATCGTGGTCTGCGGGTTTTCGGCGGGAGCGCATCTGGCCGGATGCCTGGGCGTTTTCTGGAACAGGGATTTCCTGCGGGAGCTGACCGGATTTTCTGCGGAGGAGATGAAGCCGGACAGGCTGATCCTTTCCTATCCGGTGGTGACATCCGGAACCTTCGCCCACAGGGGCTCCTTCGACAACCTCCTGGGGGATGACTGCCGGAATGCGGAAAAGCTGGAACTTTTATCCCTGGAAAAGCAGGTGACGCCCGCCATGCCGCCCGTATTTCTGTGGCATACCTTTGCGGACGACGCGGTGCCGGTGGAGAATTCCCTTCTGCTGGCGCAGGCCATGAGGGAGGCCGGAGTGGCGTTTGAACTGCACATTTTTCCGGAAGGCGGCCATGGGCTGAGCCTGGCGGATGCGCAGACGGACAACGGAACCGGAACCCAGATCGTTCCGGAGTGCGCGGTCTGGCCGGCTCTGGCGGCGGACTGGATCGGACGGGAGAGCGGGAAAGCCGCTCCCGGAATATAATTTTGCGAAAAGGGCCGGAGTGACAACCAACTCCGGCCTTTTTTGTACGCCTGCATAAAAAGGGCATTGGCAAAAATAAAGGGAAGGGATCGAAACCGGAAATTGCGTGATAATCCTGACTATGCTATAATGTCTGCGTTACCGCCCCTATACCGGTAAGGAAAGGGGGTGCATTACATGGAAGATGCTATATCCTTTATCTTCACCGTTGTGGCAGGTGTGATTTGCCATCTCATCTGCAAATGGCTGGACGGTGACGAATAGCCGGTAACTGGCCTGCGGCCATAAGCCCTGCCGCGTCTGAATTGGGAATAGAAAACCCCAGAGTTGCGACCTCTGGGGTTTTCGCTTTTCCACATCACATGGAATAGCTATATCCTTTTGCCTACTGGCATTATAGCATATGCGGGTTTTGAACGCAAGATACATGGAAAATATTCCGAAAATTGCGGTAACAGTTCAACCATGCCATTCATCATTTGACGGATTCCACTGAATTGGCTGCGCAAAAGGCCACTGGCCGTCAAATGATTCCTGTCGGGCGTCCGCCCTATAGGCACATGTAGCAAAATACAGCTTCGTGAGCAAGCTCCCGCGCGGCATTTTGCCACATGTGCCTGCATGGCTGAACTGTACAAATTGCGGGATCTCACGGCTCCGCGATCCGGGTTACGGCCGTGTAGATGGAGGAAATTTCATACCAGGTGGAATAGTCCGTGATCCCGTTTGGCGGCAGATCGAAAATGCGCTGGAAGGCGGCCACAGCCTGGGCGGTTTGTTCTCCGTAAATGCCGTCCGCGGTCACGGCAGGGATGGCGGGAAAGTTCTGGGCGATCCGGTTGAGCTGCTCCTGAAGCTGCTGCACCTTTGCCCCGGAAGCCCCGACGTTCAGGTTGTATCCCGGCCAGGAGGACGGGACGCCGCTGATGGCTACCGCCGAGTTGATGAACATATCGTTTCCGTAATAATAGCGGATGATTTCGATGGCGGAATAGCCCTGATCGCCCAGATATTTGGAACCCCACTGGGAAAGCCCCTGGCAGGTGACCCGTTCGCCGTCGCAGTAACTGGTGAAAATCGGCTGCTGGACTCCGGGACGGGAGAGATAATTGGCGAAAACCGAGTCCACCAGGCGGTCGATGTCGCTGAATATGTTTCTGCCGTAGATGAATTTCTGATCGTACGCCGTGGAGGAAGTGATGGTGAACGGATATCCTTTGGAGCGGTACCACTCCGTATAAACCCGGTTTAAGGTGAAGGACTGGATGGCCAGGATGTTGGCGTAGATGCTGCTCTCCGGCCAGGTGGCATAGATTTCGGAAGAAGCCACGTTTTTGATGTAATCCTTGTAGCGGACGTAGTAATTGGGCGCGCTGGAATCGTTGGGCAGGCCGTCGTGGACGATGACGTATTCCGGGATGACGACCCGGCTCAAAATGATTTCCCCGGTCTCCGGGTCGGTCTTGATCTCGGCTTCCGGAATCTTGGGAGGGTATTCGCCGTACAGGGTATGATCGGGAATATTGATATCCTCTTCCGCATCCGTGCCGGAAACTTCCAGCGGCTTCATGGAAACGTTCTGCAGGCTGATTTCGTCGGGAAGGAGCTCGGATCCCACGATGCGCACGGGTTCATATCCGGGGGCGGTCACTTCGATGTTATAGTCCGTATAGGGACGGGGCTGGGAGGGTTCCAGGGACCAGGCCAGATTGGGAGCGGGCAGCTCCACCGGGCGGGTCTGCCCCGATTCGTCCGTGGTGAGCTGTTCGATGACCTGATCGGGGGTGTCGCTGTCGGATATCGATACGGTGGCGCCCGATACGGGGAAAAAGCCCACGGAAGAGGTGACGTTGATCTGAAGCGTCCCCGAATACGGGCTCCCCGACGGTTCCTGGGCGGCAAAAAGGGATTTGGACATAAAAAAACCTCGCGCATTTCTGTTGTGTTACAGTATATGCGCGGAGGTTTTTTACGGTGCCTGTCAGGAAACCGGAAAAGGACCGGTCAGTCCAGATTCAGGCACTTTCTCATGATATAGTCGGACAGGAAGAAGAGCGCTGCGGAAAGTGCGATTTCCACAAAGAAGCTGATGAAGAAAATCGTCCGCATGAAGGCGGGCAGGATCAGCGAAAAATCGTCCGCATGGGTGATGATCATTCCCGTCATGCCGGGCAGAACGAAGAACGAGGACGCGGTGGAAATCAGCGCGTTGATGCCCAGATAGCACAGGACGGCGGCCATCACCCTGTGGCGGTTAAACAGCTGCCCCAGGCAGACGGCGGCGTAGAGCGTGAGGGCGGAAAACGCGCAGTTGACGATCAGATACGGGAACAGATAGAAGATCGTCTCCGGAATGCCTCCGCCCAGCGTGTTCGTCAGGGCATCGAACAGCTGCGGGAGCTCTTCCGGTTCGAAATAAGCCATTTTGGGCAGGGCAAAGCAGGTCACGGGCAGGACGCAGACCAGCAGCAGGATGTTGGAAATCCACAGCCAGGCCGAAGCCACCAGGCCTTTCGACGCGAGGAGCATCCAGGGCTTTACGGGCAGGGTGTGCATCAGATACCCTTCGTCCGTATACAGATTTTTATAAAAGCGGACGCCCAGATAGATGGTGAGGATCAGGCCGACGGAGCAGACGACCAGCGTATAGCTCGTAAACAGGATCAGGTTCCCCACGTGGAGCTCCACATCGGAGGTCAGGGGCGGGGCGAAACGGAAGTATACGGCGCTGGCGGCGGAAAGGACCGCAACGATGATTCCGATCAGCGCAGGGACCTTCCAGGACTCCAGCCATTCGTGGCGAAGCAGTTTTTTTAACATGAGAACACCTCCCGGAAATAGGAATCCACGGACTTGCCGTAGGTATCGCGGATATCTTCCACGCTGGACGTGAGGACGATCCTGCCTTCCTTTAAAAAGATCACGTCGTCCAGAATGGGTTCGATGTCTGAGATCAAATGGGTGGAGAGCAGGATGGTCGCTTCCTCGTTATAGTCCTGAATGATGGTCTTCAGAATATAGTCCCTGGCGGCGGGGTCCACGCCCGCGATGGGCTCATCCAGAATATACAGCTGCGCTCTCCGGCTCATCACCATGATCAGCTGAACCTTTTCCTTCGTCCCCTTCGAAAGGGTCTTTAAGGGGCGATCCGGGGAAATCTGCAGGGAGTCCAGCATGGCCAGCGCCTTTTCACGGTCGAAATCGGCATAGAAATCCGTGAAATAGGAAATCAGCTGATCCACCCGGATGCCGGAGGGCAGATAGCTGCGTTCCGGCAGATAGGAAACGCAGGCCTTCGTTTCGGGGCCAGGGAGGTTCCCGCCGATGAGGATCTGGCCCCGCCCGGGAGTCAAAAGGCCGTTCATCAGCTTGATGAGCGTGGTCTTTCCGCTGCCGTTGGGGCCCAAGAGCCCGATGATGCGCCCCCTGGGGATGTCGAGGCTGATATCGTCCAGAGCCGCGCGCTTCCCATATTTTTTGCTCAGGTTCCGGATGGAAACCAGGCTGCCGCTATGCATTTCATTCATGGCCGTCCCCTCCTTTGTGCTCGGACAGAAGCTGGATGATTTCCGCCCTGTCGAAGCCGAGATTGTTCATCTGGGTCAGAAACTGGCTGATCTGTTCCTCCGCCAGCTCCCTGCGCGTTTCATTGATCATGGATGTATCCTCCGTGACGATGCGGCCGCTTGTGCGCATCGTGATAATCAGTCCCGTCCGCTCCAGTTCAGCGAACGCCTTCTGCATCGTATTGGGATTGACGCTGGCTGTGGCGGCCAGTTCCCGGACGCTGGGAAGCCGTCCTCCGGGCGGATAGATGCCGGAAACGATTTCGGTTTTCAGCCGCTCCACCAGCTGCGCGTAGATGGGACGATCCGATTGCAGTGTCCATGCCATTCTCTTCGCTCCTTTCTTTCTCGAATGTATTATTAACTTAATACAATGATACTGCTGGATGAGCAGAAAGTCAAGCAGAGGTTGCGCGGAAATTTAAAATAGAGTAAAATAAAACAACAGAAAACAGGTGTTTGGCTACGGGAGGCGGTAGAATGCGGGAAATGCGGGATCGGATTCTGGCAGAAGGCTATAGAAAGACGGAGGGGCAGCTGACATTTTCCACAAAGCAGGTGGAGCTCGCGGGGCTGCCGGATCAGCAGCTGGAAGGCCATTTTTCCATCGAGAGCACGGCCGGAGGGCGAACGGAGGGATACGTCTTATCCTCCGACAAAAGGATGCAGTGCCTGACCCCGTTTTTTAACGGCGGCGCGGAGCAGATCGGATTCCGGTTCGACACGGGCGGCATGCAGGAAGGCGAGAAGCGCAGCGGCCGTTTTTTTATTGTGTCCAACTGCGGGGAGTATGAGCTGCCCTGGTCGGTTTCCGTTCTGGAGCGGGAAGGGGAGAGTTCCCTGGGAAAGATCGGAGACCTGTTTCAATTCGCCAACCTGGCCCGCACGTCCTGGAAGGAAGCCGTCAGGTTCTTCTATGGCGGGGATATGCGCCGGCTCTGCCGGAAGCAGGGAGAGGAGCTGTTTGCGCTGTACCGCGGGTTCGGGGCCAATGCGGGCAATGAGGACAATGTGGAACGCTTCCTCGTAGCGGTGAACAAAAAGCAGCCCATCGCCTTCGAGCCCGTCCGCCGCCGGATCGTTTCGGAAGACGTGCGGGGGCACGTCAGCGAGGAGATCCAGATCCTGAAGACCGGCTGGGGACCGGTGCGGCTGTCCGTGAAGGCCGGAGGGGATTTTTTCTCCGTGGAAAAGAGCTGGATCGGAGAAGACGATTTCCTGGGAAACCTGTGCAGGGTTCCCGTCTTTCTGGATGAGGGGAGGATGCATGCCGGCCGCAACTTCGGCCAGGTGGAATTCTCTTCCCTTTCCGGAAGCTTTACCGTGGAGATCGAGGCCGTCCGCCTGGCGCCCGGGATGAAGGAAAGGGACGGACAGAGAAAGGCGCTGAAGGAGGCCAACGTCCGGCTGGTGCGCCTGTACGAACAGCTTCGGATGAAGCGGCTCGGGCTGGAGGAATGGCGGGCGAAGGCGAGGGAATGCGTGGAGGAAATTTCCGGCCTGAGCCCTCAGAGCCCGATTCCCCGCCTCTTTGCGGCGCAGCTTCTGATGACGGAGGACAAGATGGAGGAGGCGGGCTGGATTTTGAACCACGTGCAGCTCAGATCCAGACAGGACGAGCCTGCGGTTTTCTGCTATTACCTGTATCTGACCACCCTGTATAACCGGGAAGAGGCCTACGGGCAGAAGGTGCGCAAAAAGGTGGAGGAGCTGTTCGATCAGAATCCGGGAGAATGGCGGATCGCGTGGCTCCTTCTGTTCCTGACGCCGGAATTCGACCGCAGCCCCGCAAAAAAATGGGCCTTCCTGGAACGAAGATTTTCGGAGGGGTGCACCAGCCCCCTTCTGTACCTTGAGGCGGTGCAGCTGATGAACAGCCGCCCCGTGCTCCTGAACAGAGTGGGTGGAATCGGGAAACGGGTGCTGATGTACGGGGCCAGAAACCGGATCCTGGGCAGAGAGCTGGCGGGCCATGCGGCCGACCTCATCGCCCGGGAAAAATATTACGATCCCGCGCTCTTTCGGATTCTGAAGCTGGCGTGGGAGAAGCGGCCCGACGTGGAGGTGCTGCAGGCCATCTGCACCCTGCTGATCAAGGGAGGGAAAACCGGGACGGCCTGGCATACCTGGTATTACAGGGGAGTGAAAAAGGAGCTGCGCATCGCCCGGCTTTACGAGCACTATCTGATGAGCGTGGATCTGACGAGGGAGGAGCGGATCCCCAGACAGGTCCTTTTGTACTTCGCCTATCAGAGCAATCTGGATTACGGGCACGCCGCCTGGCTGTACGCCAGCGTGGAAAGGCTCAGGGATGAGGATACGGAGCTATACCTGGCCTATCGCCCCCAGATCGACCGCTTTGTGGAAGACCAGCTTTCCCGGGGAAGGATCAACCGCGATCTGGCCTGGCTGTACCGCCGGGTATTAAAGCCGGGGGAGCTGTCCGAAGAGCTGACGGCGCAGCTCGCTTCTTTGCTGTGTAGCGTGGAAGTGGAGGTTCCGCAGAGGCCGAAGGGGAAGATCGCCGTGGTTCACCCCCGTCTGAAAGGGGAAAAGATCTACGTTTTGCAGGACGGAAAGACCTGCGTGGATCTTTACAGCCGCATGGATCTGGTCTTCTGGGAGGACGAGTCCGGGGGGAGGGAGCTGCTCAACGGGACGGCTTCCATGACCCCGCTCTTCGCGGATCCCGGGGAGGAATTCGAACGGGAGCTGGCGGAGAGGGCCGGGGATACGGTGGGCCTGGCGCTGGCGGCCACGGATCCGGCCGATCCGCAGGTGCGCCCGCAGAACGAGCGGGCCAGCCTGATCGTGGCGGCGGAACCGTTTCTGGAAGAGGGATTCGGCAGGAAGCTGCGGATCGCCCTGCTGCGGTATTTCGAAGAACAGGATCGTCCGGACCGGCTCAGGAGCCTGCTGGAACGGCTGGCCCCGGAGGACGTGGAGCCCGGGGACCGGACGGAAACCGTCCACTGCCTGACGCTGCAGGGGATGTATGAGAAAGCGTACGAGTGGCAAAAGGAGCTGGATGCGGACCGCCAGGATCCCAGAGTGCTCTTGCGCCTGTGCAGCCGCCTTCTGGATCAGGGGCTGTATCGGGAGGAACCGGAAATGACCCGGCTGTGCTACGCGGCCGCGGTGCACGGCAAATACGACGCCTGCGTGCTGCGCCAGCTGACGGAACGCTACGAGGGCAGCGTCCGGGAAATGGAGGCGTTAAAATCGGCCGCAGAAGGGTTCGGAATCGATACCTATCCCCTGTGCGAGCGGATCATGGAACAGCTCCTTTACACCGGGCAGGATGTGACCGAGCGGATGGACCTGCTGCGCCAGTACGTGGCGGAGGGCGGCAGGAGCGGGCTGGAAGAGGCCTTTCTGCACCGGTGCGCCTACAGCGGCGTGATGGAAGGCCAGCCGGTTCACCGCTATATGATTCACGATATGCTGCGGACGGAAAGAAACGGAGAACCTTTGACGGACCTGTGCCGGATTGCGGTTCTGCAGTATTACGCGAAAAACAGGGGGGCCATGGACGCCGCCGTGGAGGAGGCCGTAGGCCGCATGGGGAGCCGCCTTCTGGAAAAGGGGATTCATCTGCCTGTGCTGCGGGAGTTCGCCCGGCTGATCCCGGGAGCGGAGTTTTTGCTGGACAAGACCTTCGTGGTCTATTGCGGAACGCCGGAGGAGCGGGTCTGCCTGTACTGGCGCATCCTGTCGGGCAAGGGCGGGGAGACCGAATACGCGGGCGCTTCGATGCCGCATCTATACGAAGGGATCTACGCTTCTTCCTTCGTCCTCTTCCCGGGAGAATCGCTTCAGTATTATATCGCGGAGGAAGAGAATCCGGGAACGAGAGTGGAGAGCGGCATCCTGAAGGCGGCGGAAATCGATTCCGACGCGGCGGGGCGCTATGGGATGTTGTGCGCGGCCGCTTCCCGGCAGCTGTCGGGAAGCTGGCAGGGGCTGGAGCTTCTGAACCGCTATCTCTACGTGGATTTTTGCGAAAATCAGCTGTTTCGCCCCATGAAGGAGGACTGAGCCGCCGCTGGGAGGAAAGGGGCGGGGGAAGCCAGGAAAACGAAAAGGAGAGATGACATGTTTCTGGGAAACAGAGAGCGGGAAATGGGAACGGGCGCGCCGGGGGCTGTGGCCGGATATGATTTCAGCGACCGGACCGCGCAGATCAGCTACTGCCTGCCGGGATCCGGACAGCCGGAGACCGTCAGCCTGGTTGCGGGAGAAGAGCAGTTCCTCATCCCCGCGCTTTTGGCCAGGTGTGCGGAAAGGGATCTGTGGCTCTTCGGGAAAGAGGCGCAAGAGAGCGTGGAGAGAGGGGAGGCCGCGGCGGTGACGGACCTTCTGGAAAGAGCGGTCCGCAGGGAGACGGTGTTTCTGGACGGGCAGCCCTTCGACCCCGTAGCCCTTCTGTCCCTGTTTCTGAAACGGACGCTGTCCCTCTTAAATCCCATCCTGCCGCTGGGGCGGATCCGCGCGTTCGTCTTCACCGTGGAAGAAGTGACCGGGCCGGTCATCGAAGCGCTGACCCAGTCCGTCTCCCTGCTGGGGCTCAAAGGGGCGAAGCTGTATGTGATCGGGAGGGCAGAAAGCTTTTTCTATTATAATATCAGCCAGCCGGCGGAACTGTGGGTGCACGACGTCCTTCTGTGCGATTTTTCCGGGCCCTGCCTGAAGACGTTCCTCTTTACGCTCAACAGAAGGACCACGCCCGTGGCGGCGTTCGTGGAGGAAGCGTCCTTTCCCCATGTGCGCCGTCCGGAGGATGCGGGAAGCGGGGAGGAGGACGGACGCCGGAGGGAGAGGCTGGAGAAGCTGGACCGGTACTTCGCGGACGCCGTGGGCCAGCTGATGAAGGACAGGACCGTTTCCACGGTCTATCTCATCGGCGAAGGCTTTCAGGGGGAATGGTATCAGGAATCTCTGAAGCTGCTCTGCCAGGGCAGAAGGGTGTTTCTGGGCAACAATCTCTACAGCAAGGGGGCCTGCTACGCGGCGAAAGAGAGGCTGTCGGGCTCCAGGCTGTCCGCGGACTACGCCTTTCTGGGCAGGGACATGATCCGGGCCAACGTGGGGATGCACGTTTTGCGGCGCGGGCAGGACGCCTACCTGGCGCTGCTGGACGCGGGAACCAACTGGTATGAAGCCAAAAAGGAATGCGAGTTTTTGCTGGAGGAGGAAAACAGCTTTTCTTTGCGGATCACCCCGCTGAACGGGAAGGAAGTGAGGGAAGTGCTGGTTTCGCTCAACGGGCTGGCCAAACGGCCGCCGCGGATGACGCGGATCCGCATGCGCGTGGATATGACGGATGTGAGCACGGTCCGGATCAATATGGAAGATCTGGGATTCGGGGAGTTTTATCCGGCCACGCATCAGTTCTGGGAAGAAACGTTTTCCCTGGCCTGAGGGCAGAAAGGAGAAGCGGATGGGAAGGGTATACCTGTGTTTGGGAAAAAACGCCGAAGTGCCGTGGTATTTCGAACGGGCCAGGGCTCATATCTGGAATGTGGAAGAGCTGTGTTATTTCGTTCAGGAAAACGCGTGGCTCCTGGAGCCGGATGTGCTGGATGAAAAACTGGCGGCCTGGGTTGGGGAACAGTGCGGCCTTCCGGATCTGGCGCGTCAGCTCTTCGCGTCGTCCCGGGAAAAGGAGCCGGTGACCGCCTTCGTGGGAACGCTGTTCGAATATACCGGTTACTGCACGAAGCAGCAGGAGCAGCAGGTGGAAAAAATCCTGCGGATCAACGAAAGCTCCGGCGAGGCACAGCGGGCCGGGGCGAGGGGGGACTATTTCCTGGAGAGCAGGAAATTCGCACTCGCCATCCGGGAATACGACGGCCTCATCCGGGAATTCAAGGGCATGGACCCCGCTTTCCTGGGAAGGGTCTATCATAATCTGGGCGTGGCCTGCGCAGGCCTGTTCTGGTTCGAGCGCGCCGCGGACGCCTTCTGGCAGGCATGGCGGCTGCTTCGGACAAAGGAGAGCGCCCTGCAGTTTCTGGCCGCCAAACGGCTGGGGCTGGGGGAACAGGGGTATGTGGCGTTTCTGGCAAACACGCCGGACCTCTACCAGATTTCCTTGGAATTTGAAAAGCGGATGGAGGCCTGCGATCTGGCCTGGCGGGAATCGGAGGACGCAGCCTTCATCCTGCACGCCGGGGAGGCGCGCAGGGACGGCGGCGGGCTGAGCGCAAACCGCCTTTCGGAAAGGCTCTCGGCGCTGGAGAACGATTACCGCAGCTGCACGGCGCAGTAGCCGCAGGGCGTCCGGTTTAGAGCTTATGGAAGGACGGCATCCTCTTTTCGAAGGTACAGTAATAGGAAAAACCGCATTCCTTCAGCCTCTCCGCGGCCAGGGAAAAGTCGCTGCCGATGTCTTCGGGACGGTGGGCGTCCGAGCCCACGGTGATGATCTCCCCGCCTTTGGCGCGGTAGGCTTTGAGCACGCCGTCGCAGGGATGGAATTCCTTCAGCCCCTTGCGGAAGCCCCCGGTATTGAGCTCGATGCCCTTGCCGTTTTCGATGAGGGTTTCCAGAATGGGGTCGAACAGATCCGCGTATTTTTCATAGGAATAATCCCTGTCCCTGGACCGGCTGTAGCGGATCACGTAGTCCAGATGCCCGTAGACGTCGAAGTCGGAGAAGGTGCGGACGGACCGGAGGATCTCCCGGAAATAGGCGCGGTAGCCTTCTTCGTCGGAAATGCCGTCGTAGTACTCCGGATATCCCGGATCCCTGTGGTCCACGATGTGGGTGGAGGCGATGACGAAATCGAAATCGTGGGAGCGGACATAGGCGGCGTTTTCCCGGGCGATATGGGGCTGCAGCCCCAGCTCCACGCCGAAGTTGACCCGGATCTTCCCCTCGTACTTTTTGCGGTATTTGAGCAGATCGTAGAGATAGGAATCCGTGTTGACCTCGAAGGTGCCCGCGGGAATGTCCTCCCGCACGGGAAAGTCGGGATCCATGTGCTCGGTGAAGCACATTTCCGTATACCCGAGCTCCAGCGCGCGCCGGATCATATCCTCCATGGGCGCTTCGGAATCCCCGGAAAAATGGGAATGAAGATGATAGTCGGCTCTGATTGGCATGGCAAATTCTCCTTTTGCAAAAAATCGCAGGGAGGCAAACGCCGTTTCATCCTGCGACTGTAAGTATATCACAAAAACAGGGAAAAGTTCCCTGGCTTTTCCAATAATTTTGAATTTACATCTTGATATTTGGACACAAATTAGGTAGAATAATTGTGCTGATAAAATTTTGTCAAGCACTCTGCCCAAAAGTAGGAGCAGCCTGACAAAAGAGTAAAAATCATTTTCAGGAGGAAACTAAAATGGCAGTAAAAGTAGCAATCAATGGTTTTGGCCGTATTGGTCGTCTGGCTTTCAGACAGATGTTCGGAGCAGAAGGATTTGAGATCGTTGCGATCAACGACCTGACATCCCCCAAGATGCTGGCTCACTTACTGAAATATGACTCCACACAGGGCAGATATGCACTGGCTGACAAGGTTACGGCCGGCGAAGATTCTATCACTGTTGATGGCAAGGAAATCAAGATCTATGCGAAGGCGAGCGCAGCTGAGCTGCCCTGGGGCGAGATCGGTGTTGACGTAGTTCTGGAGTGCACCGGCTTCTACACCTCCAAGGCGAAAGCGCAGGCTCATATCGACGCTGGCGCTAAGCACGTCGTTATCTCCGCTCCTGCGGGCAACGACCTTCCTACCATCGTTTACAACGTTAACCACGAGTCCCTTACCAACGAAGATACCATCATCTCCGCTGCTTCCTGCACGACCAACTGCCTGGCTCCCATGGCGAAGGCGCTGAACGATTCCTTCCCGATCCAGTCCGGTATCATGTGCACCATTCACGCTTACACCGGCGACCAGATGACTCTGGACGGCCCTCAGAGAAAAGGCGATCTGAGAAGATCCCGCGCGGCGGCTGTGAACATCGTTCCCAACAGCACCGGCGCAGCGAAGGCAATCGGCCTGGTTATTCCCGACCTCAACGGCAAGCTGATCGGCGCTGCACAGCGCGTTCCTACCCCTACCGGATCCACCACGATCCTGACCGCTGTTGTGAAGGGCAATCCTACCAAGGAATCCATCAACGCAGCGATGAAGGCAGCTTCCAATGAGTCCTTCGGCTACAACGAAGATGAAATCGTATCCAGCGATATCGTTGGCATGAGATACGGCTCCCTGTTCGATGCGACCCAGACCATGGTTCTGCCCATCAACGACGAGCTGTCCGAAGTACAGGTTGTTTCCTGGTACGACAACGAGAATTCCTATACCAGCCAGATGGTTCGCACCATCAAACACTTCGGCAAACTGCTGAACGCTTAATCGGCACTTTGTCCGGGCTGTGGACACAGGCTCATTGAAGGGTCCGGTCTGTTGAGGACCGGACCCTTTTTTATAGGATAGGAAAGTTCCTTTCCTATCCTATAAAAAAGGACGCTCCGCTGAGGATGCGCACTCGCGCGCAGGGAATGTTGTTGCCCGAGGGCAACCGCGCTCGGCGCGAGTGTGCACAGGCGCATATATGCGCCCGTGCACACTATTTTAATTCACATTTTATAGGATAGGAAAGTTTATAAAACCATTTTAAGGAGGTTCCCATCATGGGCTTAAACAAGAAATCTGTTGATGATATCAACGTAAAGGGCAAAAGAGTCCTGGTCAGATGTGACTTCAACGTACCGTTAAAGAACGGCGTGATCACCGACGAAACCCGTATCGTGGCGGCTCTGCCCACCATCCAGAAGCTGATCGACGACGGCGGCAAGGTGATCCTCTGCTCCCATCTGGGCAAGGTGAAAAACGGCCCCAACGAAGGCGAGTCCCTGGCTCCCGTAGCGGCCAGACTGTCCGAGAAGCTGGGCAAGGAAGTGAAATTCGTTTCCGATTATCACGTGACCGGCGAGGAAGCGACCGCAGCGGTTGCAGCGATGCAGGACGGCGACGTTGTTCTGCTGCAGAACACCCG
This sequence comes from Candidatus Eisenbergiella merdigallinarum, assembly GCA_019119355.1. Lineage (GTDB taxonomy): Bacteria > Bacillota > Clostridia > Lachnospirales > Lachnospiraceae > Gallintestinimicrobium > Gallintestinimicrobium merdigallinarum. The sequence goes on along the minus strand of DWXE01000023.1, from coordinate 2,239 downwards.
TTTCCGCGGCTCGGAAGAGACGAAGAACGGCGAAGAATTCAGCAAAGAGCTGGCTGAACTGGCCGACGATTACGTTTGCGACGCTTTCGGTTCTTCCCACAGAGCGCACGCGTCCGTTGCAGGCGTGACGAAATTCATCTCCGAAAAGGGCGGCTCCAACGCGGTCGGCTATCTGATGCAGAAGGAGATCAACTTCCTGGGCAATGCGGTGGAAGATCCGGTGAGACCTTTCGTAGCCATCCTGGGCGGCGCGAAGGTAGCGGACAAGCTGAACGTGATTTCCAACCTGCTGGAGAAGTGCGACACCCTGATCATCGGCGGCGGTATGGCTTATACCTTCCTGAAAGCCAAAGGCATGGAAGTCGGCAAATCCCTGGTGGACGACACGAAGCTGGACTACTGCAGGGAGATGATGGAGAAGGCCGAGAAGCTGGGCAAGAAGCTGCTGCTTCCCGTGGATACCGCCATCGCTCCCGCGTTCCCGGATCCCATCGACGCGCAGATCGAAGTGGATTATGTGGACGTGGAGAATATGCCTGCGGATCAGCTGGGCCTGGATATCGGTCCCAAGACCGCGGAACTGTATGCGGAAGCCGCTAAGACAGCGAAGACCGTGGTATGGAACGGCCCCATGGGCGTATTCGAGAATCCCGTTCTGGCGAAAGGCACCATCGCGGTAGCGAAGGCTCTGGCTGAGACCGACGCCACCACCATCATCGGCGGCGGCGATTCCGCAGCGGCTGTCAACCAGCTGGGCTTTGCGGATAAGATGAGCCACATCTCCACCGGCGGCGGTGCTTCCCTGGAATTCCTGGAAGGCAAGGAACTGCCCGGCGTTGCTGCAGCGGACGACAAATAAAAACCATATCGAAAATAAAGGAGACCAGCGAAAAATGGCTAGAAAGAAAATCGTTGCCGGCAACTGGAAGATGAACATGACTCCCAGCCAGGCGGTAGAACTGTGCAATACCTTAAAGGATCTCGTGAAATCCGACGATGTGGACGTGGTTTACTGCGTACCCGCCATCGACATCGTTCCCGTTGTGGAAGCGGTGAAGGGAACCAACGTGGAAGTGGGCGCCGAGAACATGTACTTTGAGGACAAGGGCGCTTACACCGGCGAAATCTCTGCGGAGATGCTGGTGGACGCGGGCGTGAAGTACGTGATCATCGGACATTCCGAGAGGCGCGACTACTTTAAGGAATGCGACTGCATGCTCAACAAGAAGGTGAAGAAGGCTCTGGAAGCGGGCCTGATCCCGATCCTTTGCTGCGGCGAATCCCTGGAGCAGAGGGAAATGGGCGTTACCATGGACTGGATCAGACTGCAGATCAAGTCCGATCTGGCCGGCGTCACCGCCGATCAGGTGAAGGGCATCGTCATCGCTTATGAGCCCATCTGGGCTATCGGCACCGGCAAGACCGCTACCACCGAACAGGCGGAAGAGGTCTGCAAGGGCATCCGCGACTGCATCGCCGAGATGTACGATACGGATACCGCTGAAGCGGTTCGCATCCAGTACGGCGGATCCGTCAACGCGGGCAACGCTGCCGAGCTGTTCGCGCAGCCCGACATCGACGGCGGCCTGGTAGGCGGCGCTTCCCTGAAAGCCGACTTCGGCAAGATCGTAAACTACAAATAAGCCTTCGATTGCAGGCGGCAATCGGGCATGACAAAACACCATCCGGTTTGTGGGAAACTGCAAACCGGATGGTGTTTTTTGTACGACCGACAAATGGTGAAGGGCGTAGCAAAACTGTGCCCGTTGACCGCAAAAGAAGGAATGTGCTAAAATATCCGTAACGATTCCCGGGCAGGCTGACGTGCCGGAGAGAAAGGAGAGGGAAGCGGCCCGGCAGGGGCTGTCAAAGAAAATTTCGGCAGCGGGGCGAAGCGGATGGGACGGATCCCCGCCGGAAATGATGAGGAAAGACGTGGTGATGACGGCGTGGCAGGGAAAGATGTTACGGAAAAAATACTGGAATCCTACAACGATGTGTTTTCCGACATTGTGAATGTCCTTTTGTTCAACGGAAAAGAAGTGGTGGCGTCGGATGACCGGGGGGAAGCGGTATCCGGTGGTGACGCTGGTGCTGTACTTTGGGCATAACAGGCGTTGGGATAAGCCGCTGCGTTTAAAGGAGCGTCTGGAGATCCCGCCGGAACTGGACGGGTACGTCAACGACTATCGGATCAACCTGTTTGAGATCGCCTGGCTGGGAGGAGAACAGGTGGAGC
>DWXE01000022.1 GCA_019119355.1 Candidatus Eisenbergiella merdigallinarum | reverse complement strand
GTCAACCAACAAATATTCCGTTTTAGCAATGTATTGTCTGTTTCCAATATGGGATATGTGTACGGCCGGATGGATTCCTACTTTCGGAAATTACTGGTATCCTTTTACTGCTGCTTTGATTATAATAAGTCTTTTAATCAGGCACTATCAGAAAAAGAACCCAACTCAAAATAAATCCAAAACAATTTTCTCCTATGTTTTCCTAATTGTATTGACGGCGTATGCAAGTAATGTAGAATTAGTAACCGTAATCATTTTTATCTGTTGCATGGCTTTCTTTTTGTATTATGTCGTATATCTTCATCGGAAATACAATTTAAAACTATATATTGTAATCTGTGTTAATATTATGAGTTTATTTTATATTCTAACATGCTCCGGCAATTATAGGCGAAAAATTTTAGAAGCCGACTCCTGGTTTAAAAATTTTGAAATGCTTACTATATTTGAAAAAATCAGATTAGGAATCATCGCTATTTTTAAATACCTGTTATATGAACCAAATACATTATTCTTTCTTTTTTCCTTTTTTCTATTCATGTGTCTGTGTCTAAAAAAAGAAATAACTCATTTATGTCGTTTTATTGGAAGTATTCCACTTATTTTTTCGTCCTTTTTCTTCTTAATCAGAAATATTTCCACTTGGCCACTGAATGCAAATATTAATTATTCAGAAGTTATGGAATACTATTTAAATTATAATGGATCCGACAGCTTAATCTATTATGCAATTGTATTTTGTACTTTACTTGTTCTCATTTGCATTATATATGCAATATTTACAATATATGAATATGATACGATAACATTTAGACTTATTTTTCTTTTTTGTTTATGTATTTTAACCTGTTTCATTATGGGCTTCTCTCCCACCATTTTCGCAAGTTCCACGAGAATATTCTTTTATATTAACATGTTTCTTGTCATCGGCTTAATTTCTCTGGTCGAAAAATTAAATGATTTTATTCTAAATCCTGCAATATTACAATTCGCACGCTCAGCGGAGATTGTTGGATGTTCAATCCTTTATCTTTTTCAAATTTTCTTCGTTGCTGTTGGTATTCATGGTTAAAGCGTGAAAGGAGAAAATATTGATACTATTTATTGGCCAAAAAATTAAAAGCATATTACCTGAAATATTATTTACAGTTTCCCTGATTGTCGCAATTTTATATGTTTTCTTTTTATTTGTTCAACAACATTTTCCATCAAAAGTTTCTAATATTAATTCAGAAGAAATTGTGGATGGATTGATTTACAATATTGATTCCATATATTTGGAAAAAAATAATTTGCAAATCAACGGTTGGGCTCTCATTGAAAACGAATACATAAGTTCCGTAAATACACAAGTCCTCCTGTTTAACAGGGAACTCAACTCCTATGCTTCAATATATACAGAAATGGTAAAAAGGGAAGATGTTGCAACGGCAATTGGTACGGGGTATGACTACGAATATTCTGGATTTTCTGCAAGAAGTGTCCTCAAAACAGATAGTTGGAAGAACGCCGATGTTTATATATGGTATCGCAATAATAACCATTCCATACTGTTAGATACCGGCCTTAACTTATCAGAGTTTCAGTAAATAGCACAGCCTCGAAAATGCGGATAATTGCCTCTCAATCTATTCCCATTTCCGAGGCTGAACACTAATTCTAATACTAATCCCTCTCCCCTTCTTCCCCCTCCCCGAAGTTCAGCCGTTCCTCTTCCACCACGATGGGACGGTTGATCACGCGGGAGTTGATGTTCAGGATGTACTCTCCCAGCAGGCCGATGAAGAAGAGCTGGAGAGAACCGATCACGTAGATGCCCAGCACGATGGGAGCGCTGCCGGCGCTGAAGCGGTTCCACCAGATCAGCTTCATGATCAGGTAGATCAGGGCCACCACCAGGCTGAGGCCTGAGGAAATGAAGCCCACGAAGGTCGCCAGGCGCAGGCCCACCTTCGTATAGGATGTGATGGAGAGCATGGCCGCGTCGTACAGGCTGTAGAAGTTGTTCTTCGTCTTTCCCGCCCGGCGCTTTTCCTGGCGGTACGGAACCTCGATCCGGTTGAAGCTGTGGCCGTATTCCGCCACGATGCCGCGCAGGAAGGGGCTGGAATCGTGCAACTCCCTGAGGAGCAGGATAAAGCTTCTGTCATAGAGGCCGAATCCCGTGAAGTGTTCGATGAATTCCGTCTGGGACATGGAGCGGATGATGCGGTAATAGACGGTGCGCAGGAAATAGATGAAGCCGTTCTCCCGGCTGGAGGTCTTGACGCCGCTGACGATCCGGTGTCCCCGTTCCCACTCCGCCACGAATTTCGGGATCATGTCCACCGGATCCTGGAAATCCGCGCACAGGAGGACGGTGCAGTCGCCGTCCGACTGGCACATTCCGTAAAAGGGCGAGTTGAACTGCCCGAAGTTGGCCGCGTTGAAGATCGCCTTGATCTTTTTGTTTTCCTTACAGAGGCCGCGCAGCTTATCCCGGGTGCCGTCCGTGGAGCAGTTATCGATGAAGAGGATCTCGTAATCGTAGTCCTGCAAATCCTTTTTCATCATGCCGATGACGGCTTCGCTGATGGGGCAGACGTTCTCCACTTCATTAAAACACGGTATCACGATGCTGATTTTCTTCATGTTCTTTTCTGACCTTCTTCCTGTCGCTTTACAAATTCCGCAGTTTTCCGGATCCCCTCTTCAAAAGTCCAGCGCGGGAAGAATCCGGTGTCCCTTCGCAGGGCATCGATGTCCGCGCACAGATACATGACCTGGTCCTTCGCATAGGGAAGCTCGCCGATTCCCAGCGGCAGTTCCTCCTTCGGGATTCCGTTGAGCCCGGCCACCGCGTCGCGGATCCGCTCCATATAATCGCGCAGCTCTTTCGCAGTTCCGCCGCCCAGGCAGTATACGGTTCCGTCCTTTCCCCCATCGCCCAGCAGATACAGCGCTTCGGCGGCGTCCTCGCTGTAGAGGTAATCCCAGCGCTGCTCCCCTCTGGTCAGGGCCGGCTTTTTCCCGGTCAGCAGCGCCCTGATGACGCTCATCACCATGCTTTTCTCCGTATCCCACGGGCCGTAGACGCTCAATATCCGGACCCAGACATGCCGCATTCCCAAATCTGCGCAGAGGAGATGGCTCATCTGCCCGGCCGCCAGCTTCGCCATGCCGTAGCCGGTCAGCGGGGCCGTCGGGGTATCAGGCCCCAGCGTTCCTTCGCAGCGACCGTACTCTGCCTGGGATCCCGCTCCCACGAAGACGCTGCAGCCCAGCCGTTTCGCCAGCCGAACCGCTTCCAGCGTTCCGGCCACATTGGAGAGCTGCAGATCCACGTCGTTTCGCTCCTGGCCCACGGTGCCTTTCCAGGCCAGATGGTAAAAAGCGTCCCACCGTTTTTCCAGCGCTGTTACGGCGGGGTAATCCTCCAGTCCGGCTTCCAGCTTCGTCAAAAGCGGATGATCCTCCAGCTGTGCGCTGCGCCGGGATCCGGGACGGCAGAGCGCCAGCACTTCAATCCCTTCGGAGAGCAGCCTGTCCACCAGGGCCCGCCCCACCGCCCCGGTGGGGCCGGAAACCACGGCCCGTTTCATCCGCGTCATTCCAGATACTCCTTCAGCGGTTCGATGAACAGGTTTTTCCGGACTTCCTCTTTGGGCAGAAACGGGGCCAGATCCTCCAGCGGAGGGGAGAACAGGGAACCGTCCTCCAGCTTTCTGGTGCCGCTCTTGGGCTCGAAAACCTGATCCGGGGAAACGAAAATCTCGCAAAACGCCGGGCCCTCCTGCCCGAGGGTCTGTTCCACCGCCTCTTTCATCCCTTCGTTGCTGTGGGCGCTGAAATACGGATAGCCGAAGGCGTCGGCGATTTTTTCGTAGTCCGGGAAGGAAAGGTCGCCGCTCTCCGGCCCGATCCCCACCTTGCTATGACCGGAGAACAGGTTGTTCTGTGTCTGGCGGATGGAATGATAGCCCTGGTTGTTGATCAAAAACAGCTTGATGGGAAGGCGGTTTGTCAGCACGGTCTGCAGCTCCTGCAGGTTCATCATCAGGCTGCCGTCCCCCTCGATGCAGACGGTTTCCTTTCCGCCCGCCGCCGCGCAGGCGCCGATGGCCGCCGGAAGGCCGTAGCCCATGCTGGCGATGGCGCTGTTGATGAGAAAGCGCGCGTTTTTCTGGATCACGTAGTTATGGCTGCCCACCACGCAGGCGCTGCCGTTGGAGACCACCGTCAGGTTCCCCTGTGGAAGCCGGGAGCTCAGATGGCGGATAAAGGCGTAGACGTTGGCGTACTTCCCGTCTTCCTGCCAGTGCCGGGACAGGGTTACGGGATAGTTTTTCTTCCAGGCGGCGCAGGCCTCCAGCCATTCCTTTCCCGAAAACAGAGGGCCTTCGGCGGGCCCGTCCCCGGCCTGTTCTTTCAGGCACTCCGCCATCGTATGAAGGAAATCCTTCGCGTCCGCGCAAACCGGCAGTTCCACGTGGATCGTGGGCTTTTTCAGCTCCGCGGGATCCACGTCCACCATGATGACAAAGGCTTCCCTGGCCCAGGTTTCCCAGTTGTATCCCACCTGGCGGATGGACAGGCGATTTCCCACGGCCAGAATCAGGTCGGCGTTCTGCACCGCGAAGTTGCCGGCGCGGTCCCCCATGCCGCCGCCCCGCCCCACGTACAGGGGATGGGCGTCCTCGATCAGGTCGATGGAATCCCAGCAGGTGACCACCGGGACGCCCAGCGCGTCCACGACTTCCCGGAACTGCTCCCATCCTCCGGACAGGCGGATTCCGTTTCCCGCATAGAAAACGGGGCGTTTCGCCAGACGGATCTCGTTGAGGATCGTTTTCACCGTTTCCTTCGGCACGGGAAGGGGCATTTCCCCTTCGTCTTCCGCCGGATCATATCCCTCCAGATCGTCGGTTTCGATGGTGCAGCCCTGGAAATTGACCGGGATATCGATCCAGACGGGCCCCCTGCGCCCGGTGTTTGCCAGATGCCATGCCTTTTCCAGCAGATACCGGATCCGCATGGGATCTTCCACCATGGCGGAAAACTTGCACATGCAGGAAACGGATTTGAGGATATCGAATTCCTGATCCCCCACGGCCCGCAGGGGCAGCCCTTCCGTGAACCGCTCCCCGTACCGCGCGGTGGTGTCGTAGCGCACCTGGCCGGAGAGGACGAACATGGGAACTGAATCCAGCCATCCTCCCACCACCCCGGTGATGGCGTTGGTGCCGCCCGGTCCGGTGGTCACGCAGCAGACCGCCGGTTTGTTTTCCACGCGGGCATAGGCCTCCGCCGCCATGGCGCACGCCTGTTCATGATGGTTGAAAATACAGCGCAGCCCCTCTTTGTGGCCCAACGCGTCGTTTAAGTGCATGGCCCCGCCCCCGGTGACCATGAAACAGTCCCGGACGCCTTTCTCCACCAGAAAATCCGCAACGTAGTCCGACAGCCTCTGCTTCATCTTCCGTCTCCTCCTTCTCTTACCGCTTTCTCGATCTCCTGTCCCATATAGTCGATCATTTCGTCCGTCATGCCCGGATAAACGCCAACCCAGAACGAATCCCGCATGATCCGGTCCGTATTTTCCAGACTTCCCGCCGTCCGGTACCCTTCCTGACAACTGCGCATCTCGTCGAAGCAGGGATGTTTGATCAGGTTGCCCGCAAACAGCATCCGGGTCTGAACGCCTGCCGCCTCGATTCGCTGTACGATGCGGTTTCTGTCCGCCCCTTCCCGGCAGGTGATCAGGAACCCGAACCAGCTGGGCCTGGAGCCCGGGCAGGGCTCCGGCAGGATCAGCCGGTCCTCAAGGCCTGACAGCCGCTCTTTGAGCCGGTCGAAGTTCCGCCTTCTTTTCTCCACGAAGGAAGGGAATTTATCCAGCTGCGCGCAGCCGATGGCCGCCTGCAGATCCGTGGCTTTCAGGTTGTAGCCGAAATGGGAATAGACGTATTTGTGGTCGTAGCCCAGCGGCAGCTCCCCGTACTGGCGGTCGAACCGGTGTCCGCACAGGTTGTCCTGCCCGGAAGGGCAGACGCAGTCCCGGCCCCAGTCCCGGAAGGACCGGATGCACTTGTGCAGCAGAGGGTCGTCGGTATACACCGCTCCCCCTTCCCCCATGGTCATGTGATGGGGCGGATAGAAACTGGAGGTTCCGATATCGCCCACCGTTCCCGTCAGCCTTTCCCGTCCGTCCAGGGTGTAGACGCTGCCCAGGGCGTCGCAGTTATCCTCGATCAGCCACAGCCCGTGCCGGTCGCAGAACGTTTTCACCGCCTTCAGATCGAAGGGATTGCCCAGGGTATGGGCCAGCATGACGGCTTTCGTCCTGGGAGACAGGGCGGCCTCCAGGCGATCCGGATCGATGTTGTACTGCGGGATCGTCACGTCCACGAAGACCGGCACCGCCCCGTACTGGACGATGGGGGAAACCGTGGTTGGAAATCCCGCCGCCACCGTAATCACCTCGTCTCCCCGACGGATCCGGCGTTCCCCCAGAAGGGGGGAGGTCAGGGCCATAAAGGCCAGCAGATTCGCGGAGGATCCAGAATTGACCAAAGAGCAGTAGCGCGCGCCCAGGTAATCCGCCAGCTTCGTTTCGAACTGCTGCGTGTAGCGGCCGGAAGTGAGCCAGAATTCCAGGGCGGAATCCACCAGATTGACCATTTCCGCGCTGTCGTAAACGCGGGACGCATAGGGGATCCTCTGCCCGGGTTCAAACGCCTTTTTGGATTCGTGATATGTTTCGCAGTATTCCTTCACCAGCTCCAGGATTGCCCCTCTGGCCTCCTGCTCGCTCATTTTCTCAAACGGTTTTTCAAACATAATCGTTTCCCCCTTTTCCGGCGTCCTCCAGAAATTCGTGCAGCTGCCGTATGGTCCGGGCCCTGGCGTCCTCTCCGTCCCGGATTGCTTTGGCCCATTCCACGGTCTTTTCCACCGCCGCCCCGATTCCCCAGACCGGGCGCCAGCCGAAGGCAGACGCCAGCCTGGAACAGTCCAGCTTCAGGAAGCCGGCTTCGTGCGGCTTCGCCCCCGCCGGTTCGGATCCCGGGCCGCTCCAGGTCTGCCCTTCTCCCCAGAAGCGGCAGAAGAGCCCGGCCAGCTGCCCCGCGCTGACGCAGTCCTCTTCTTTGGGCCCCACGTTATAAGCGCCTGCCAGAGAAGGGGTTTCGGCCTGCCTCGCCCCGATCATCAGATAGACCCATAACGGATCCAGCACGTGCTGGAAAGGGCGCACGGAACCGGGGTTGCGGACGAAAACCGGCTTTTTTTCCAGCGCGGCACGCACGCAGTCCGGCACGATCCGGTCCCCGGCAAAATCTCCTCCACCGATTACGTTCCCGGCGCGGACCGTGGAAACCGCGGGCCCGCCGCCGGAAAAGAACGACCGGACATAGCTGTGCGTCACCAGCTCGGAGCAGGATTTGCTGTTGGAGTAAGGGTCGAAGCCGTCCAGCGGATCCGTTTCCCGGTATCCCCAGACCCACTCCCGATTGTCGTAGACCTTATCCGTGGTGACGTTAACAAAGGATTCCACGCCCGGCGTCCGGCGGACGCATTCGCAAACATGGACGGTCCCCATCACGTTAGTGCCGTAGGTTCCCACCGGATCCCGATAGGAGGCCAGCACAATGGGCTGGGCCGCCAGATGGAAGACGACCTGCGGGCGTACCCGCTCAAAAACGCGCTCCAGGCCGTTCAGATCCCGCACGTCGCCCGTCACGGAATCCATCCTGTCCTCCAGCCGAAGCATTCCGAACAGGTTGGGCTGCGTGGGCGCTTCCAGGCTGTAGCCCGTCACTTCGGCCCCGGCCTCCAGCAGAATTTCGCTCAGCCAGCTTCCCTTAAATCCGGTGTGGCCGGTCACCAGCACTCTTTTTCCACGGTAAAAATCTGCGATTCCCATTTTTTATCCTTCCTGTTATCGGCTCCTGTTTTCTCATTATACCCGCTTTTCATGATATCATTATTTCGGAAAACTGACAACCCGGCCCTTCAGATCTCCTTCCCTCCCCCATCCACGATCGTCCACCCCGGCCACAGCTCATGCAGCTCTTCGGGGTTCGCCCGCTGGCTGTTTTTGTGCTTCGCAGGGCGGATCATGATTTTGTCCGGGTTGGGGTTGAGCCTGGCCCCCCAGAAGCTGAAGGTGGAGTTGGCGCAGATGTTGTGGCGGCAGCTGCTCATGAGCAGGATGTCGTAAAAGCTGTCCGCGCCCGCGTTCCAGTCCACCACCGTGTACCGGTCGCCCCGGTAGCGGTCCCGGGCGTAGTCCGGGTCGTCGGAGAACAGATAAAAATGGGCGTCCGGGCAGCGCTCCAGCACGAGGCGGACGGCGCCGTCGTAGTAGCTTTCCGTGCAGATCCCGCCGAACATGGCCGCGTTTTCGGGATCCAGATAGTCCCCCCTCCGGATGTGGATGCTGACGGACATTTCTTCCTTCATCTTCCGAATTGTGAGACTATTCCGGTGCGTTTCCTCCTGTTTTGGAAAAACGATCTCTTTCCTGAGCTGCGGCAGGATGTCCGCATAGTATTTCTCGCAGGCCCAGAAGCCAGTGAGATAGCAGTCCGTAAGGGAAAAGATTTCCGGGTGGTAGAGGTCCGTTTCCCGAAAGCGGCGGACCGTTTTGGGGGCCAGCCTCCGGCGCAGTTTCCCGGCCAGCCCGTCCCCGCCGGCGAGCCTTTCCTTTTCCTCCTTCGTGCACAGTTCCATGGGGAGGTTCTCGAAGAAGGACAGCTCCAGGCGGCGGGGCGCCAGCACGTTTTCCTGCCGCTTCTCCTGCTCATACCAGGATACGTCCAGTTTCGCCTCCCTGCCCAGGGATTTCAGTTTCCGGTACAGGGCGTACTGCTGCAGCTGGTTGCCCAGCCCTCCCATCACTTCGACAATAAGCATGAAATCCTCCCTTTCCCCATCCGCCAGAGGTATTGAAATTCCCGGGACCTTCCGAAGACCAGCAGGAAGATCCCGTTGAACACAGCCGTGATCAGGAGCATCATCAGGATAAATTTCGGGATCGTCACCTGCGGCATGACCGCCCCCTGGAGGGGGATCAGGATCAGCAGGGCGGCCGCGATCACGGCCAGATATTTGACGGAATCCAGGAAATAGGATCCCGCCTTTTTCCCGAAGCAGACCCGGTAGATGATGACGGGCTTGGTGATATTGGCGATGATGCCGGAAACCACGGTGCCGATGTAGACGCCCGCCATTCCCAGCCTGGTCACCAGCGCCAGGGAGAGGACCAGGTTCACCAGCCCCTGGATCAGCGTCAGGTATTTATCCTGCTCGAATACCCCTGCCGCGGTTTTGAAGTTGGACAGCACCACCCGTTCCCCCTTGAAGAAGTAATCGATGAGGTACCAGCTGATGATGGACGCGGGCAGCACCCGCTCCGCCCCCACGTACAGCTCCACCAGCGGCGACAGCAGCAGGAAAAAACCCACCGCAGAAAAGCCGTACACCCAGATGGCGAAGAAGCGGTATACCGAAAAGAGCTCGAACTGCCGGTCCTTCCCCTCCGTGGCGATCAGGTTTCCGAAGCTGGAGATGACGGAATTGAAAATCACGTTGACGTAGTTGGAGATCGAATTGATGATGAGCTTGTAGGTGCCCATGAGCCCCACCCACACCACGCCCAGAAAGGCGGAGATGATGATGGTGTCCGTCTGCAGCCGGGCCATGTCACCGATGCGGTGCAGCACCAGCGCCTTCGTGTTGTTCACCACGCCCTCCCGCTCTTCCTTTTTCAAAGGCTGAATATCCTTCTCCTTAAGCAGCGGGTATTTTTTGTCCAGATAGCGGCTGACGAAAATCTTCTGGGCCAGCTCCACCCCCGCCTGGATCAGCAGATACAAAAGGAAGTTGGGCAAAAGGAGCAGGCCGGCCATCTGCACGGCCACGGTCACCATCTTGGTGATGGTGATGGCGTTGGTCTGGATATAGTTTTTCTGCTCCGCGTTGGCCAGGCTGTATTTCCAGGCGACAAAGTACGTGCTCACCGTATTGAACAGGTAGATCAGATAGTACAGCCGCAATTCTTCCACGGTGAGGTAGCCGGGATCCCCCACGATCACCGGCAGGAAGGGGACGAGGATCAGCCCTGCGGCCGCGATGACCAGGGCGATGACCCGGTAGGCCTTTTTGTACAGCAGCATGTAGGATTTGATCTTTTCCTTTTCCCCTCTGGCGGCCGGCCCGTACAGGCTGTAGTTCACCGCGGTGCCGATGCCCAGCTCCGCCAGGGAAAGCATGGTCAGGATATCCGTGTAAAGCCCCTCCACGCCGGTGAGGGTATCCCCCAGCTTCATGATGAACACGTACCGCAGGGCGAAGCGAAGCAGCATGGTCACCACGTTGCCGGTTAGTCCGAAGATGATGTTTTTCGTCGCGTATCTTACTCTTCCCACTCGATTTCTCCATCCGTCATCGCTAAAAATTCCAGCACCGTCCCGGTTCCCCAGGGATAGACGCCGTAGGTCTGGGGGTATTCGGAAAATCCCAGGCACTCCCCGGAGCAGCTCCCCACCTGTCCGGCTTTCGCCCAGGCTTCCAGGCCTTCTGCCAGGGCCGAAAGCGCCCGCCTCACCCGGGCGGCGCGCTCCTCGCCGTACAGCCCTTCCGCCAGGCCTTTTGCCAGTGCCGTGCCGATCATCCCGTCCGCGGAGCTGTCCCTGGGCCCGTCCAAGGCCTGCAGCTGCCAGGAAAATCCTCCGTCCGGCCGCTGCCACTCCAGAACCGCGTCCGTGAGGGCTTCGAAGGCGTCCCCCAGCCCGGCGGCGCGCCCGGATCCAGTCTGTTTCGCCCCGGCATTTTCTGATCCGGCCTGTTTCGCCCCGGCATTTTCGGATCCGGCGCGTCCCGGCGCGAAATCAGCCGCGCCCGAAAGCCAGGGAAGGCTCTCCGAAAGCCCTTTCAGCAGCCAGCCGCAGGCCCGGCCCCAGCCGATGATCCCGTACTTCGTGCCCGTCCGCTCATCGTATCCGTGGTAGGGAAGGCCCGTCCGGGCGTCCATGCCGTTTTCCAAAAACCCCAGCAGCTGCTCCGCGCCCAGGTCGGTCAGCTCCCGCTCCCCCTCCTGCGCCCCATACCGGCACAAAAACGGGCTGACCATGCCCGCGGCGTCGGCGAAGATCCAGTCCGGATGCTGCGCCCGATAGGCGAGGATTCCGGCCGCCGTCCGCGGCGCGCCTTTCGCCCATGCCGCGCAGGCGTCGGCCGCCTCCCGGCACAGGCGATACAGATCCGCCGAAACCGGATATGGGCCGCGCAGATTTTGATGTTCCCGGCGCGGGCCTTCCTGCCCCGGGCACTCCTGCCCCGGACGCGCGCCGCGCGGGCCTCCCGGATTCTGGCGCTCCCCAAAATCCCCGGGCGCGGATCCCGGGATCCGCAGGGCCAGCATCCCGTTCATCAGGTTATCCACATAGCGGATGGGAAATCCGGCGCTTTTCCACCGGGCCAGGTAAGTTTCCACAGCGGACAGGGCTTTTGGGCTCCCGTCCCTCTCCCGGACCGCCAGCAGCCCTTCCCCCAGCAGGGCGTTGGGCCAGGAAAAACGGTCCGGAAGAACCGGTTTTTTCCCCTTCGCCAGGCTCTTCGCCGCCTGCAAAAGCGCAGTTTTCCGGCCAGGGTCCGGCCAGGAAAGAATCCCGTTTTGCGCGGCGGCGGTCAGGCCGCTTAAATTCGCCCGTCTCTCGGCTCGTTCCATGCGTTTCCTCCGTTCCTCAGTCCAGCAGCCCTTCGATCAGGGCCTTCGCTCCCCTCGCCTTTTCCCGGTATCCGGGCATGATCCGGGCCAGATGCTCCCGGATTTCTCCTTCCCGTTCCATCAGCCAGGAAAAGGCCCCGATCAGGTCCTCTTTTCGCTCCAGCGTCTGCACCGGAAGGACGTAATGATCCGAATCGCCGAACAGGTCCCTGGCGATGCCCAGGGCCTTCACCGAATATCCCACCGCCAGGGTGGGGACGCAGGTGGAGTAGGCCGCGATGGTGGCGTGGGTGCGGGCGCCGATGAACATCCTGCAGCGGCTGATATAGCCTTTGAGCTCCGGGGCGGAAGCGTCCCCGAGGCAGATCACCCGCCCGGAATCAGCAAACGCTTCGTACAGCCGACGGATGGGCTTTCGGTCGTCGTTGGAGTCCCAGACCACGTGGGGGATCAGGGCCACGGACAGGTCCGTATGCTCCAGCGCCCAGGCGATGAGAGCCCGGTAGTTTTCCATGGTGATCCCGGCCCGCTTTTCGTTGTCCACGATCATGGGGCTGACGTTCAGCCCCAGCATCCGGCCTTCCTTCCAGCCCTCGGGCAGGGGCAGAGTCCGGCTTTCCAGCAGGAAGGCCGGATCCGGGCAGAGATGGACGTTGTCCCGGATCCCGGCGTCGCGCAGCGCCTGCCAGGTCAGGCTCTCCCGGGCGATGATGGCGTCGTACAGGCGCATGTCCGCTACGATCTCCGGCCGCTTTAACAGCTCCGGCTCGATGGAACAGCCCAGGAGCGCGGTTTTTGCGCCCTGGCGATGGAACATCCGGTTGCTCTGCATCAGTCGATCCAGCATATTGTCGTAGCAGTAATTGTCCCCGCCGATGGAAATGTTGAGCTTCCGCAGATTTTTTCCGGTCACGTCCCCGTAGCGGTAGCGCATGAAGCACTCCGGATCCCGCAGGAGGGCCCTTTTCGCGTAATACCAGGCGTGGACGAAGAAATTCTTCTCGATGCTCTTCTCCGCCACCATCTCCCGGCACAGCCCGCCCAGGGAGTAGCGCCTGTCTTCCTCCGGGCGGTTGGTCACCAGCACGGCGGGGCGGCCCAGCATGTGGCAGAGGCTGTTGACGATGGCCTCGCAGCCGTGATTGCCGCTGCCGGCGTGCATATACAATACGATCTCGTCTTCTCTCATGGCGTCGATCCTCTCTTCCACAGGTGGTACAGGTTCAGGTAGCCCTGGGGGCAGGCCGAAAACAGGGCCGTCTTCACCCCGTAGCCGGGGGGAAGTTCCCGCCTGGCCCCCGGGGTCTTCAGCGCCGCCTTCACGGCGCTGCGGCACTCGGCTGCGCAGTCCGCGTACCGGCGGCGTTCCCCGGCGGGCAGGCAGGCCAGCTTGCCCGCCGCCAGCATGGCGGAAACGGCCAGGATGGCGTCCGCCCGGGGCAGCCGGGAAGGGGCTCTTTTTGCCACGATCTCCCTGGCCCGCCGCCAGCTTTTGATTTCATCCATATAGGAGGGGGAAAAGGGGCGCAGCATGGCTCCGGCCGGGTTGATCCGGTAATCGTATCCCGGATAGTCGGTGATTCCCACCCGGCGGATGTTCGGAAGCAGCTCCATCAAAAACAGCATGTCCTCGCCGATGGTGAGATCTTCCCGGAACCGCACGCCTCCGATGGCTTCCCTCCGGTAGAGGACGCTCCAGCAGCGGGCGCTTCCCCGCAGCAAATAGTCCGACAAATATTCGTCGGGCGACGCTGTTTTTGCAGAATAGTTCCGGATTTCTGGTGATTTTTCCTCAATTCCGGCAATTCCGGCAATTCTGTCTTTTCCGGTTTTTCCGCCTTCTTTTCCGTCCCACGCCCTGTATCCGCACAAAGCCAGGTCGCAGCCCGTTTTTTTCAGAACTTCGTGCAGGACTTCCAGCATTTTTCTGTCAATTCTGTCGTCCGCATCCACAAAGGTCACGTATTCCCCCCGGCTCTCCTCGATCCCCTGGTTTCTGGCGGAGGAGACGCCCCGTTTCTCCCTGGAGATGACCCGGATGCGCCCGTCCTCTTCGGCCAGCTTCCGGGCCAGCTGCCCGGTGCCGTCTGTGGAGCTGTCGTCCAGAATCAGCACCTCCAGGTCCATCCAGGTCTGGGCCAGGACGCTGCGGACGCAGCATTCCAGCCAGGATATCCCGTTGTACACCGGTATGATCACGCTGATCGTTCCCCGTTTTATGGCCATTTTCCCTATTTCGCTCCCTTTCCGAACAGCACCACCGCCACGGTCCTGGCCAGGATCTTCAGATCCAGGGTCAGTGACCAGTTGTCGATGTATTTCAGATCCAGCTTCACCACCTCGTCGAAGTCGTCGATGTCGCTTCTGCCGCTGACCTGCCACATGCCGGTGAGGCCGGGCGTCATGCTGATCCGCCGGCGGTAGTAGAGGTTATACTTTTCGAATTCGTCCTCCGTGGGCGGACGGGTCCCCACCAGGCTCATGTCACCGATGAGCACGTTGAAAAACTGGGGGAATTCGTCCAGGCTGGTCTTGCGCAGAAACCGCCCTACCTTCGTCACCCGGGGATCGTTTTCCATTTTGAACATGAGGCCCTTCACCTCGTTTTCCCGCTCCAGTTCCTTCTTGCGGGCCTCCGCGTCCACGTACATGGAACGGAACTTGTATATTTTAAACCGGCGCCCGTTGCGGCCGATCCGGGTCTGGGAAAAGAGCACCGGCCCGGGGGAGTCCAGCTTGATGGCTGCGGCCAGGAAGGGCATGAGGATCAGCGTCAGGGCGGATCCCACGAGGCCGCCGGCGATGTCCATGCAGCGCTTGATCAGCTGGCGCTTGTAGCTGCTGTGAAAGGCGCTGTAGGTCACAACGGTGAAGTCCCCGAAGTTTCCCACCTCCCCTTTGGTGGAGGTCCCGTCGAAAATCCCCAGATTGTAATGGCAGGTCACGCCCATCTCCTCAAAGCCGCGGATCAGCTGCCCCTTCTTTTCCTCCGGATAGTCGGCGGAGCCGATGAACACCTCGTCCAGCGCCATCTGGCGGCAGGCTTCCAGAAGGCCCTCCCCGCCGCCGGCCACAGGGATGCCCGCCGCCGTTTCCGGCCAGCCGGAGTCGTCCAGACAGCCCAGGGCTGAGATTTCGTATTCGAACCCCAGCTTCTTTTTCAGCCTCCCCACCAGCTCTTCCAGCTGGGCGGCGTAGCCGATGACCATGACCTTGATCACGCTGCGCTCCGAGGCGAACAGGGAGCGTAGCGATTTTTTCAGGGCCAGGTGGACCAGGTAGACCAGAAGGATGTCCAGGACGAGAAAATATCCCATCACCAGCCGGGAAAAGACCTCCGCCTTCTGGATCATGAACAGGAAGAAGCCCACCACCAGCACCATCAGGACGTTGAAGCGGATCACCGCCCACAGCTCCTGCAGGTAGCCCCGTTTCAGAAAATCCCGGTTCCAGTCCAGGAAGAAGCCGTACATGGTGGAGAAGAGGACGAAGAGGATGCACACCAGAATGTGCACGGATTTATCCTCCATGTCCACGAAGTTCCCGAAGCGGATGTAGTTGGCCAGCGCATAGGCGACCACGATGCAGACCAGGTCCGCAAACCAGACGCCGTAGACGGCGATGATCCTGTTCCTGCGTTCCATACAGCCTCCTCCTTTCAGCGTTTCCTCAAATCGTAAATCCAAAACAGCAGTTTCAGCCCGGCGAGCCGCCAGAAATCCGGCCTCTGCAGCGTCCCGAACAGGATGCGGTTCTCCCGCGCAGACAGCGCGGGCCTCTCCCCTTCCAGCGCCCGGCGGACTCTCTGGGCGCGGCGCAGCTCCTTAAGCCGCCGCCTCCATCCCTTTTCCCCGCCCCTGACCTGGTTTTTCAGCTCCAGAAGGAGCAGCAGCAAAAATTCACGGTTCGCCTGGCCTTCCCTGTCCGGCGCCCCCTTGGCCGCCAGGATTTCCCGGATTTTGTCGTCCAGCAAAAACAGGTTTTCCAAAAGCCCCGGGTTGTAGCGGTGCACCATGGAGCTGTTGAGAAAAAGATAGTGATAATAGCAGGCGTCCGGCAGGATGACGATCCGCTCCGCGTCCAGCAGGGCCGGAAGGGTGATGTTCATATCTTCCCCCATGACGATGGCCAGGTTGCAGAAATGCAGATTTTCTTCGATGAGCGTCCGGGAAAAGAGCTTCATGCAGCGGGACAGGGTGACGGGCCGCTTTTCCTCGCCCACCAGCCTGCAAAAGACCTTCTCCCGCAGCGCCTCCCCCTCATAGATCCCGGGCGCCAGGGACTGGATCACCGGAAAGCTCCGGCTTTTCTCCTCCTGGACGTAGTTGCCGCAGATGACCTCCCGTCCGCAGTCCGAAGCGGCGCAGAGCATTTCTTCGATCATCCTTTCGTCGATCCAGTCGTCGCTGTCCACAAAGCACAGATAATCCCCTTCGCTGATCCCTGCGCCCGCCATCCAGGCGGACATCAGGCCGCCGTTTTCCTTGTGGATCACCCGCACCCTTTCGTCCCGCTTCGCCCAGGCGTCGCACAGGGCCGGGCATTCGTCCGGGGAACCGTCGTCCACCAGGATCGCTTCGATCCCGGAAAAGGTCTGCGCTAATATGCTGGACACGCACCGATCCAGCCACGGTCCGGTCCGGTAGACCGGCACGATTACGCTCACTCTCGCTTTCATCTTCCCTCTTTTTTGCAGATACTCCCATAAAATTCCACGAGCCGCTCCGCCGTGTTTTTGATGTCGTACTCCTCCAGAATCCGCTGCCGGGCCCGGCTCCCGATCCCCCTGCGGAGCTCTTCGTCCTTCAGCAGTCCGATCAGCGCCTGCGCCAGGGCCTCCGGATCCTTCGGGGGAAGGAGCACGCCGCAGCCGTCGAATCCCCGGGGCAGGGAGGAAGCTTCCCCCCTTCGGTCCCCTTCCAGCACCTGGGGGATGCCGCCCACCGCGCTGGCCGCCGGGCACAGCCCCGCGGCCATGGCTTCCAGCAGGGAGACGGGCTGGCCTTCAAACCAGGTGGGCAGGACGAAAAGGCTGCACCGGGCGAACAGCTCCTCCCGCTCCTTCGGCGAAACCCAGCCGGGACACGTCACGAAATCCGCCAGGCTCTCCGCCCTGCGCTTCAGCTCTTCGTTTCCCCTCTCCCAGGTTCCTCCCAGGATCAGCTGAAAATCCGGCACCTCCCACCGCGCCTTCGCGGCGGCCTCCAGGAGCTCTTCGACCCCCTTCTCCCGGCACAGACGCCCCAGAAACAGCGCCCTGTGGTCGGAATAGTCCGCTTTGCCCTCCTGTGGCACCGGCACTCCGTTGTGCAGGACGAAAATCTTCTCCGCGGGCAGGATGTCCGAGAAAAAATCCTTCCATTCCTCCGACAGCACCAGGCACAGATCCGCCAGATTCAGCCCCCGCTTCACCCGCTCCCTGGTTTTGTCCCCGCACCGCTCATAATAGAAGCCCGAAAAGTCGCCGCCGTGCTCCTGGAGCAGGATCTTTTTTCCAAAAAGCGCCGCGATGCGCATGAAGATCAGCTTCCGAAAGCAGCTGGCGTCCGCCGCCATGTTCACATGGATCAGGTCCGTCCCCGGAAGCGCCCAAAGGAAACGCCAGAGGGCCAGGACGGCCTGCAGGGCCTTTCTGGCCCGGCTCCCGTCCACCATGGTGCCGATGTAGGTCAGCTCCACCCGGCGGTCCAGCCCCGCTTCGTACAGGTTGTTCACCATGGCGGACACGCCGCCTTTGACGCTGCGGTCCGCCCCGATCATCACGATCTTCATTTCTTCCCTCCATTCCAGAGCGCCGGAAGCGCTTTCGCGCGCTCAAACGCCGGCCGCTCCACCAGAAACCAGGACGCGCCCCCCAGCAGGAGGAAGGCCGCCGCATATCCGAGAAACAGCGGGATGTGATCCCATCGTTCCGGAAGCCTCCAGGCGAAAATCAGGTTGATCAGCGGCCAGTGGTACAAAAAAATCCCGTAGGACAAATCCTGCCGAAACCGGTGTTTTCCCCAAGCATAGGCCAGGACGATGGCAAGGCACGGCAGCGCCAGGCTGGTCACAAAATCCGCGTAATAGCCCGGGACGTTCCATCCAAACGCCTGCCAGCTCCCCTTATACAGCGCGTACAGGGCCAGAAGCGGGACCCAGCCCCTCTCCAGGGCGGGCAGCACCGTTTCCCGGAACCGGTACAGACACAGCCCCGCCGCGAACCAGACCGCATAGGGGAGAAACGTCCTGGAGAGCAGGGAGAGGGCTCCCGCCGGAATCCTGCCTTCCCGCTCCGCCCATCCGCAGGCCAGGTTGGCAGCCAGGGCCAGGGCCAGAAGGCAGCCCCAGCCCGCCTCTTTCATCCGGCCGATCCGCTTCCAGAACAGAACCAGCAGCAGGTAGAGCTGCATTTCCACCATGATGGTCCACAGCGTCCCGTTCATGCTTCCGGTGCCGAAATCCTGCAGAAAACCCGGGGTATAGGCCAGGCCCAGCCCCTGAACGACCATCCAGATCCCCAGGGAACGCAGTTCTTCCCCGCCGGGGCGGACGATGAGGACGGCCAGCGCCGCCATGGCCAAAATCGCGGCCCAGAGGCCGGGATAAATCCGAAGGACCCGCTTTTTCAGAAATTCCAGCCGCCCTTTGCTCCGTTCCATGGACGCCCCCATTAGAAAACCGCTGATGGAAAACAGCAGGATCAGACCCGGGAACAGCGTCAGCGCCCGCTTGGCCGAAAGCAGGAGGCCGTCCTGCCATCCCCCGGCGGGAAAGTGCAGAAGCTGCAGGTTCAGATAGTGCGTCGCGGCGATCTGGATCGCCGCGAACAGGCGGATCGCGTCCAGGCTGTTGTTCTCGAAGGAGAAGCGCCGTTCTTTCATATCGTTTTTGACCCCTTTTTCAGCAGTTTCGGTAAGGTCCACCAGTAGGCGCAGGGATCCGGGCCTTCCGTTTTTGCACGTTTTCGCCCGATCCCGTTCACGCCCTCCGCCCAGTAGGCCCCCAGCAAAAGAAGGGCGTAGTTCCTGGCCAGGTAAACGGAGACCGCGTGCGCCTCGATGACGGTATAGAGGGCGAAGGAGAGGACCAGGACGAAGCCCATGGCGTCCCCTCTCTTTTTGCACAGCCAGATCAGCCAGCAGACGGCCAGCACGCAGCAGATTCCCGGGATGATCCCGTACCAGAAAAACAGGCGCACGTAGCCCATATCGAAGTATTCCGTATACTGCGGGGCGGAAAACAGCTTCCAGTTCTCCAGCACCCCGCCCCCGTTTTCAAAGGCGTAAATGCTGGTGATCCTCCCGGTGAGCGCCCGGTCGATTTTCACCACCCAGCCCGGCAGGAATTCGTACCAGTCCGAAATGTAGGCCGCGTAGACGGAAAAGCCCACGCCGGCCAGCACGGCCCCGATCCCGGCCAGGTAGATCCAGGCCGCCCGGCGCAGGTTTTCCCCGTATGTGAACAGGGCGGCCAGAAGGATCGTCCCGGCCATGACCAGAAGCGCGGTGCGGGTCCGGGTGGCCGCATACGTCAGCCAGGTGAGCAGAAACAGGAGGGCGAAATGCCAGATCTTCAGCCTGTCCTGCCAGAGATACAGGCCCAGCGTCATCAGGGCCCAGATCATGCAGGCCAGGGCGTTGCTGTTCCCCACGCCCAGGCACAGCCTTGCCACCCCTTCCTTGCTGCCGTAGCCCGCTCCCGCGTCCCAGACCTCTCCCAGGACCCCGGCGAAGGCCAGGGCTGCCAGGACGGTCAGCCCGGCCAGGGTGGTCCAGAACACGGTCTTCATGGCCCTTCTGTGATCGATTCCCTTCATCGCAGCTACGAACACCACGAAGCGGACGGCTTCGTCCCGGGTGGAACACAGATAGCAGATTCCGGCGATGATCCCGGCGGCCAGAATGGCCGCCCACTCCCGGCGCGTGTATTCCGTCAGGGAGAGCTTGACGGCGAAGAACAGAAAGCTGACGCGAAACAGCTGCCCCTCCACCGGATTGATCCAGGAGCTCTTGTCCAGGATCACGATGAGGACTTCCAGCAAAAGCCCCAGATAAAAGCTGATCTCCCCAGCCCTTTTCAACATTCCCCGATTCATTCTTCCTTCACCCTCTTTTCGACAGCTTGCGCAGCGCCGCCTTTCCCAGACACCGCAGGTCCGACAGGCGCTTCTTCCCCGCCGTCCTTTTCCAGATCGCCCGGGGGACGCCGTAGGGCTCCACCTTTTCCCAGGGCAGCCCGTATTTCAGGGCGATCTGCGAGAGCTTTTCGCAAAACCGCTCTTCGCCCTTCAGATCGAATTCCCGGAACAAAAAGCCGTATTCGTACAGATTCAGATCCCCGTCCGTCCTGCAGCGTTCGGTGAGCTGGCTTTCGCTGACGCCGATGCAGACCAGCGGGTCGGCAGTGCAGACGAAGCGGGGGTTTTGCGCCAGCAGGCGCATATAAAATTCCATGTCCACCAGCCAGGTCAGGGCCGGTTCATATTCCAGCCCCCGGTTTTTGTACAGGGTGGCGCTGGGCGCCCCGATGTAATTGCCCAGAAACAGGTTCCGGAAATCCTCCCGGATCAGCGCTTCCCGTTGGGCGCCGATGCCCCGGGCGAAGCGCTCCCCTTCTCCGCCGTTTTCCAGCGCCACCTGCCAGGTGCCGCAGAAGGCCAGGTCCGCGTCCGGATCGCTCTCCGCCAGCTCCGCCAGGCGGCCCAGGCTTTCGGGGCCCGAAAACCAGTCGTCGTGGTGCATCATCTTGATCCATTCCCCCCGCGCCAGGCGGACCGCCGCGTTCCAGTTTCCGGTAGCTCCCAGCCGGGTTTGGTTTTTCTCATAGCGCAGATTCGAAAGCCCCGCCGCCATGGCCGCCTCCCGGACGCTGTCGTCCGGCGTATCGTCCGTCAGGATCACCTCGTAGTCCGAAAAGGTCTGGGCCTTTACCGAGGCCAGCAGCCGGGCGATCCCGGACGGATTTTTGTAGGCGGGCACGCAGATGGATATCTTCGGCATGGCCGACCTCCTTTCCCCTGCCGGCCGCTATTTCCCCAGCAGCCTGTCCAGCACGGATTTTTTCTCCGGGTACAGCAGGTATTCGTATTCCTTCAGATGCTGCCGCAGATAGAGGGGGAAGCTGTCGTCGATGGGCACGATCTCGAACCGGCTCTCCCGCCCCAGGATATCCTGATGGTTTTTGATGTTCTTCTTCACTTTGGAAAGGACGGAGCGGTTGTTGTACTCCTGATGGGCCGCGCTTTTGATCTTGTACTTCACCCGGTCCGCCGCGGATTCGCCCCTGCCGCCTCCCATATAGGAAAAATGCCAGCCGCCGTCCGGCACCCGCACCATCAGGGGCTTTTGCTCCTTATCCCGCAGCTGCTCCGTGGTGAAGCGCTTCAACATGCCGTACCTGCAGATTTTGGTGCCCAGCCAGCGCCGGTCGGAACCGGTGAAGCCGTCGAACTCGCCGGTGATGGACAGCAGGTTGCCGGAGGTTTCCTCCATGTTCAGATAGCAGTAGAAATTCCGCTGGGCCAGGGCGTAAATCTTATCGTCCTCCATGTGCTCCAGCACCCATTTCACCGCTTCCGGGCTGGGGATCTCGTCCACGTCGGAAAAGATCACCACGTCGTCGTCCTTCGCCCCAGCAAGCCCCCTGGCCACCGCGCACTTCTGATGGCTGTCCCGCAGAAAAGCGCTCACGTCCATGGGGGTATCATCCACGACTTTGTGGATGATCCTGTCGGAAAACTCCGCGAACATCTCCTGATTTTCCTGAAAATACAGCGGCTTTTTGTCCCCGGAAAAAGTGACCGTGGATTCGCTGACCACGAACCTGTCCGCCACGCCGCTCAAAACGTGCATCCGCAGATTCAGGATGTCAAGTTCATTGAAAAACTGAAAACAATCGTATACCATATCCGCCTCCTGATCAATTGCCGCAGGGCTCCCCCTAAAATCTGGGATAGCCCGCGTTGGTGCCCGCCCACTTGTGAAAGGCGAAGGGCGTGATCCCCCGGATTTCCGGGATCATGCTCTCGTGGGCGAAATACTTCGCCACCTCCAGCGGGGCGATCCGCATTCCCGCCGCCTCCACCAGATGGCGGTTTTTCACGCACAGAAATCCGTCCTCGTTGAAATAGCCGTGGTCCGCCTCGAAGGGCAGGTCCGCCTCCTTCGGGAAGTTCACCAGCCGCCTGCTGCGGATCCCCACGCTGTTGCCCACCCGGCAGATGTTCCCGTCCCTGTCCCGATAGGAAAAATCGTCTTTGGGCAGCGGCCAGGGGGAGCCGATGTAATCGTAGTCCAGAAATTCGTCCCTCCACTGCTCCGGATGGACCACGAAGCCGTCCGCGTGGACGATCATGACGAAATCCGTATGCAGATAGTCCCCCAGCTCGTAGAGCATCTTATAGTTGAAGCTGTCGATATTCTTCAGCTTCGACGTGTGGGCGTAGCGGATCGTTTTGGGCAGAAACAGGGGCTTTCTGTGGGTGATGAGCACGCAGTCCCCGAAGTCGATCCCCCGCATGCTGTATTCCATGGCTTTCACGGTCTGCCGTACGTTCACGCTGGTCATGGCCGCCAGCGTCACCTGGGGGAGCTGCAGCCTGCCGTCTTTCCATTCCATGTTTTCGTTTTCCTCCGATTCCGTTTCCTCTATTTTGCGCCCGTCAGATACGCCCTGAGCTTTCGCTTCCCGCCCCGGTACAGGCGAAGCGCCCGGTAGGCCCCCTGGCGCAGGCCGGTTCTGACCTTCCACCGCCGCTTTTGCGCCGGGGTGGGAGGGCAGTTTAAGCGGGCGTATTTCGGGGACGCCTTTTTATAGCGTTCCAGCTCTTCCCTGCATTCCTGCGCGGTGAACACCCTGCCCCTGCGGTCCATATAGTGCCAGCCTTCGTAGATATTCTGCTCCGACGCCCAGTAGCCGTCGGACACGTTGTGCCTGGCCCAGTACTTGGGAGCCAGGATATACGCCGCCGTCTCGCTGCACAGCGCCGGGAAATAGGCGAAGGAGGAGTTGGCCAGCAGCAGGTACCTGGCGTTTTTCAAAATAGAATAGTCCTTCGCCAGATCGAAGTTGTAGGCCGGGATGCCCGGCAGGATCTTCTGCGCTTCCTTCACCTCGTTGGTGATGATCATGAATTCCATCTGCGGGTCGATCCGCTTCATCTGCTTCATGCCGTCGATCCAGTACTTTTTCCGCAAAAAGAGCTCCGGGAAGTCCATGTAATCCGAGCACCGCAGGTGCAGCACGCACAGATGGTCCCGGGAAAACTCCCGGCAGTCGTACTCCGGCTTCACCGCCAGCCACTGGCGGATCCGGTCCCGGTATTCGTAAAAATAGTCCTCCGCCTGCATGTTCCCCATCAGCAGGGTGTTGTCGGGCACGTCGAACATCTTTGCGTCCGTTCCCGTCACGTAGCAGCCGTGGGTCATGTCGTGGCGGGAGCTGCCCGTGTACAGCCTGTCCTCCCGTTCCTGATAGACGCCTCCCGTAAAGTCCTCTTCCCGGGCGGGTTCGCCCAGGTCCAGATCCATGAAATACAGGCCGCACTGGCTGTGGATGTTATTCGCCAGCGTTTCCCCTCCCAGGACGGAAAAGGGAAGCCCTCTCCTTTCGGCGATGCAGCGGGCGGTGACGTAGCAAAACAGCTGATTGCCCAGCCCCTGCCCTTTGGATAGTCTGGTTCCGATCATCTTTCCTTCATTCCTCTTTTACTCTTCCTCCGTGACGGTCAGGCTGTCCTTCCCGTAATAATCCACGATGGAAATATTGATCCAGTAATCCTGGCTCCCTTCGTTCCCCACGTCCGCCTTGAACAGAAGATACGGCTTCGCGGTGAGGTACGTGACGGTCACGTCCTTTAAGCCGTCGTCGTTATACAGCGCCAGCCGTCTGGCGTTTTCTTCGTAGTAACGGGCGGCCTCCCCGTTGGCCAGGGAGCGGATGGCGGAAACGGAGGTGTAGGTATTTTTGTCCGCGGGCAGCAAAAAGACGGCGCACAGCACCGCGCCCAGCGCGGCCAGCCAGGCCGGGTAACTCTTCTGCACCTCTTCGTTCAGGCGGAAGAACAGGCTTCCCCGCTTCTTCTGGGAATACCAGCCCATGGCGTTGACCAGGTTGAAAAAGACCAGCACGTAGTAGGTCACCCGCATCACGTTCTTGCACCGGGGCGGCCCGTCGCTG
Source organism: Candidatus Eisenbergiella merdigallinarum (assembly GCA_019119355.1). Classification (GTDB taxonomy): domain Bacteria; phylum Bacillota; class Clostridia; order Lachnospirales; family Lachnospiraceae; genus Gallintestinimicrobium; species Gallintestinimicrobium merdigallinarum. Next base: position 86,337 of record DWXE01000022.1, on the reverse strand, counting down.
GAGGACGCGTACAAAGTGGGGGTGAACATGGCCGCGAACACGCAGAAGCTCAGAAACGCCGTCCGCCACGGCCGGAAAAAGGGCGTTTCCGCCGCCTCCACCATCCGGCGGATCACCGGCAAAAGCAGGAGAAATCCCGCCAGCGCCAGAAGGGTCGTCCACTCTGCGGCGTACACCGCCGCCCAGTAAAAGGACAGAGCGATGGCTGCGGCCGCTCCCATCCCCTCCGCCGTGGTTTCCCGGATCGAATTGCCCGGCGCCAGCACGTTGAAGGCGAAGCCGATGAGGTTCACGGCCAGCGGCAGGAGCGCCCAGAGCCGCCATCTTTCCTCCGGCCCGCTTTCCTTCCCCTTCCGCCGGATGTCGTACAGCGTATACAGGAGCAGAAAGGCCGTCAGGATACAGGACTGAAGGCCCGTGAGCAGATTCGCCCCGCCCAGCACGAAGGCCAGGAAGCCAGAAAGGAGCAGAAAGGCCGCCCGGCGCCCCCGCCGCGCCTTCCAAAAGGACAAAAGAGCGGCCGCCTGGAAGAACAGCACGGACTGCATGAAGACGTAATGCAGGGCGCCGTTGTACCAGAAGAGCCCGTCCGCGGGCGACACCATGGTCTGAAAGGAAAGGAAGAGGATCGTCAGGGCGCAGATCCCCCGCTGATGCCGGGACGCGCTCCCCACGTATCGTTTCAGCACCACGTGTATCAGTGCGCACAGGCTGCCCCCCAGCATCCCCGTCATGAGAAAGACGGTGAGAAAATACCATTTTTCATCCAGGATCCCCGGGGAAAGGGTCATGAGGAAAATGGAGGAATAGGTTCCCTGCCATTCGTGCCAGTATTCCGCCGTGGTTTCGAAAGCGGCCCCGATCACGGCCCCCAGGGAACCGGCGGCCTTCCAGGCGGCGTGGGTCTTCACCCCGTAGGTATAGTCGTCGCAGCCCGGCACCGTGTAAAAGCCCATGGCCCAGAGGGGGATCATGCTGGCCAGAAAGGCCGTAAGCGCCGCCCCAAACATCCACCGGTCCGGATCTCTTTTTATCTTCGTCCACAATTTTTTCATCTCGTCTCAACGCTCCCTGTCATCGTTCCCCGGAAAGGTCGGTCCTGCTGATTTTGCCCCCGTCCACCTTATAGATGATATCACAGTTCTCGATGGTGCGCAGCCTGTGCGCGATAATAATCAGCGTTTTTCGCCCGTGGAAGCTGTCAATGGCTTCCATGATGGCGCTCTCCGTCTCCGTGTCCAGAGCGCTGGTGGCCTCGTCGAACACCAGGATTTCCGGATTGTGATACAGGGCCCTGGCGATCCCCAGGCGCTGCCGCTGCCCGCCGGACAGGCGCACGCCCCGCTCCCCGATGGTGGTCCAGATCTCCTGGGGCAGCCCCTTGACGAATTCCTTCATCTGGGCTTCCTCCAGCACTTCCCACACCCTGGCGTCGTCGATTTCCTCCTTCGCCACGCCGAAGGCGATGTTCTCCCGGATGCTGTCGTCCGTCAGGTAGATGGTCTGGGGGATATAGCCGATGTGGGACAGCCAGGATTCGTAATTCTCGAAAATATCCCTGCCGTCGCAGAGGATCTTCCCGCTCTTGACCTTCAAAAGCCCCAGCAGAATGTCCACGGCCGTGGTCTTTCCCGCCCCGGAAGGGCCCATGACCCCCACGGATTTCCCCACGGGCACCGCCATCTGCGCGTCCACCAGGACGGGCTTATCGGATTCCGGGTACTGATAGGTGATGCCCTCCATCCGGATTTCTTTTTCCAGGCGGATGGGCTCTCCTGCGGCCGTCGCCTCCTTCTCGTACCTGCCTTTCAGCTTATAGGACGTGAAGTCCACGTTTTCGTAGACGTAGTTGACGCTGGGCTCGTAGAAGGCGATGTTGGTCAGATGGGTGTTGATCCGGTTGATGGAGGGCATGAGGCGCATAGCCGCCACCGCGAAGGCGGAAATCTGCGGCACCAGTTCGGTCAGATCCCGGCTGTTGGAGACGCACACCGCCAGATACCCCAGGATGCCGCAGATGCTGAACGTCTCGATGAGGAGCCGGGGCGTGTTGTTGAGCACCGTGTAATTCGTGGTGAGCCTGGCGTTGCGCTCGGAATACTTCCCGAAGCTTCCGGCGAAGAAGTTCTCCTTGTTCAGGATCTTCACATCCTTGATGCCGTAGATGGACTGCAGCTTCCACTTTCCCATCTGGCTCTGGATCTTCTGGGAAGTCCGGCCCAGGCGGTTTAAGGTGGGCTTTAAAACCAGGATGACGATCACGGTCATGCCCACCGCGATGACCAGAAGCATCAGGGTCATCGCAGGGTTGGTGATCAGAAGGGTCAGCCCCAGCACCGCGGAAACCATGCCCTCCGTCCCCAGCTGGATGAACTCCATCAGGGTGGTGAACATCTTCGGCACGTCCCCGTCGATGGTCCGAAAGACCGTGGGGATGTCCGCGTTCAGGTAGTATTCATAGGGGCGGTTCAGATATTCCTCCAGCATATAACTGATGGTTTTGGACTGGTTTTTGTTGACGAATCTCGCCTGCACCCAGGTCTGCAAAAGCAGGTAGCCGTTTTTCAGAATGAAGACGGCGATGACGGCGGCGATCAGAAACAGGATCCACTGGCTGGCCGTCTCGAAGGGCAGGAAGTTTCCCATCAGCCGAATATACCACTTCTCCAGCAGCGCGTCCCCGGCCATGACGCCTTCCACCACCGGCATGATGAGCCCTACTCCCAGCATTTCCAAAAGGGCGCCGAAAAACATCATGAGGCCCAGGCCGGCCATCTTTTTTTTCTGCTCCCGGTTCAGGATGTGCATCAGTTTCTTGAATATTGCAGTCATCTCGTCCCAATTCCTTTCACAACAACGTCATTTCCTTCGTATAAATATCCCGGCAGCTGCGGCCGTTGAGCCACCGCTTCGGCGCGATCACCGTCTTATCCGGATTTTCGTTCAGCCAGGCTCCCCACCAGGAGAAGGAGCTGTTGGCGATGATCTGGTGGCCGCACAGGCTCATCAGGTACAGGTCCTCGTATCCGGCGTCCTCGCTCCCGCCCTCCACCGTCACGTTCCCGGCGCCGCCGTAGCGCTCTTTCACCCAGTCGGGATCGTTGGAGAAAAAGAAGAACGCGGCTCCCGGCACCTTTTGCTTCATGAGCCGGATAGCTTCCCCGTACCAGGCGTCGGTGCAGATCCCCTGATACAGGCCGGCGTATTTCGGATCCAGATAATCCCCCCGCCGAAGGTGCACCGCCACGGAAGCGCCCTTCTTTTCCAGGATCCTTAGCCGGTATTCCTCCACCCTCCGGTTCGTGACCAGGTTCCGGAACCGGTAGGCCTCCCTCACCTGATCGCGGATCTCCCCGAAATACCGTTCCGACTGGAAGCAACCCTGCAGCAGCGCCGGGTCCTTCTCCAGCACCAGCGGGTCGAAGTCGCAGCCCGCCTCCCGGTAGGAAAGATCCCTTCTGCCGGAGAGCTTCCTGCGCGCCCGGGACAGGGGATCCATGGCGGAATCCGTCATCCGGCGCAGCTGCCTTTCGTCCGCCGCCCCGTAGGAAACGCCGAAAACGTCCAGCTGCTTCGTCCTCTGCCCCGGCCCGTAACAGGTGGTATCGTCCACCAGGACTTCCTTCCCCATGGACTTGAGCCTCAAATACAGCGCGTATTCAAACATCTGATTGCCCAGCCCGCCGGACAACTGCACGATGACCATCTTTTCCTCCCGTCCGTTCGTCATGGGGGAAGTCCCCTCACTTCGGCATGAACCCGTCCGAAATGTCGTCTCCCCGCATCGTGGTGCGTTCCGCCATCATCTCATAGGCCGTGGCCGGAAACGCGTGATAGCTGATGTTGTCGCTGTTTAACGGATAATAGACCGTCAGGTTCCCCACCGCGATCTCCCCCGTTTCCACCCGGTCGTAATCCTGCTGGATCAGGTAGGAGGGATCCGTCAGATGGTGTTTGATCCAGACCAGGTCCGACAGCACGTAATAGTCCCAGTAATCGCTCAGCGAAAAGAAGACCGCCGCGCACAGAAATCCGCCGGCGATCCGCACCGGCCCCATCTTCTCCGGGCGGATCCAAAGCCCCAGGGCCATCAGCGGAAAGATCAGCAGGAAGGCGAGCCCGTAGCGGATGAAGGGCGCCAGGAAAAACCATCCGCAGATGCAGGCGAAGACGGAAACGTGCAAAAGGATCTGCTCCCAGGCGATCTTCTGCCCCGGCGTTCCCCTTTGCTCCGGTTTCCGGCGCCCCGCAATTTCCCGAAGCCCCTTAAAGGCCGCCAGCGCTTCCAGGGGGACGGCCAGCGCCACGGCGTAAATCAGCATCTGCTCGTACCGGTCCTTCGCGTCCCACCACAGCGGCAGCCACTGCTTCAGGGGCATGTCCGCCTGCGCCACGTCGAAAACGCACTTCCCCCAGACCTTGATCTGGTCGGAATCGTGTTGGACGTGCTGCACCGGGATCTTCCAGTCCACGGAAAACAGGTCGATGGCCGGAAACGGATAGAGAAGCCAGCCGGAAATCAGGACGTTTCTCCACAAAAAGGGCACCAGCACCAAAACCCCGGCCCCGATATAGACCAGGATCTTTTTGATTTCCCTCTTCCGGATCAGCAACGCAGCCGGATAGAGCGCCAGAAGGAGCAGAAGCCCGGCGGACAGCTTATAGGTGGCCACGCACACCGCCGCCACGGACAAAAGGGCCGTGCGGTCCGTCAGATCCTCCGGCTTTTCCTCGCAGCACAGGGCGGCCCAGCGGGTCACCACGAACAGCACCAGCCACATGGTCCCGTAATCGGTGGCCGGGGACATGGTGCCCTCCGCGTTGACCAGAGCGTAGATCAGAATTGCGATCCGGCAGGCGTCCGCCGTATGGTTTTTATGCCGCAGGGCATTTTTTAAGCCGTACAGGGCCCAGACACACAAAAACGCCTGGAAAAATCCCGTGGTGACGTGCAGGGACTGCCCCAGCAGCCATTTCATGGAAAAGATAGCGGCGTAGGCCAGATAAGCGCTGTTGTAGGCGAAATGCTGCTGCAGGTTGCCCAGCCCCTTCACCAGCCCGTATTCCTCATACCAGCGGATGGCCTGGGCGTGATAGATTCCCGTATCCGTATGCTGCAGCCCCCGGGAAGCGAAATAGGCCGTCATCACCACGAAGATCAGGTACAGGACCCCCTCCCAGGAGAAGGCGATTTTCCTTCCCTTTCGCAAAAGCTCCAGAAAGGAATCCCGGAAGGCGAAGACCGAGACGAAAGCCAGGGCCAGAAGGATCAGGTGGCAGACCATCCCCACGTTGGAAAAGATGCTGAACCACTCCGCGAAGGCCGTGATGGACACCGTGCCGGCCAGCACCGCGGACGACAGGCCCACGGACGATCCCTTCCGCCCGGCGAGCCTTCCCAGAACCCGCAGGACGCCGATCCCCGCGGCCGCGTTGATAAAGAGCAGATAAATCCAGAGCAGTAAAATTTCCAGCATATCGTTTCACCCCCTTCTCAGCCTCTGCCTGGCCGGCAAAACGAAGCGGTCGTTGACCGCCATGGCCGCCCGGTACAGCGCCGGGGAAGCCAGAAACAGCTTCAGCTTCCGGTATTCGTTGGGATTGGCCTGAGGGATGGAAAAGATCTCCGGATACCGTTCCTTCCCTTCCCGGAGCCGCTTCGTCAGATCCTCCAGATGGGCCTTTTTCTCCGGATCCCGGCTGCGGACCACCTGGGTGTAGAACAGCATCAGCCGTTTGTACAGGGAATAGTCCTGCAGCAGGGCCAGATCATCCCTGCCGATGCCGCGCAGATAGGCGCTGCGGTCGTACAGATTGGGGATCAGGTCCGTGAAGATCCTGGGGTTGATCCCCTTATTCATGATGCTGGTGCTCCGGTCGCAGACGTAGTTGTAGCAGGCCTGGTCCAGAAAGACGCTGCGCTGCGGCAGGGTCAGCAGCTGAATGGTGTAGAGCATGTCCTCGTACCAGCGGGGCGGAAAGGTCAGATCCCCCAGCATGGACCGTTTATACAGCTTGTTCCAGGCGGCGTTCTGGATGGGAAGCTCCTCTTCCTCCTCCAGGTATTTCTCCAGGATTTCCTGGCCTTCCAGGACCACGAGACGGCCCGTGGAGCGGTCCACCGTCCCGTCCTGATAGATCCTCCTGTACTGGCATACCGCCAGATCCGCCCTGCATTCCTCCAGGGCGGACAGCATCTTCTCGTACATGTCTGGCTCCAGCCAGTCGTCGCCGTCCACAAAGGCCAGATAGGTTCCCGTGGCCTGCCGGATCCCTTCGTTGCGGGAGGAGAACAGGCCGCCGTTTTTCTTGTGGATCACCCGGACCCGGGGATCCTGCCGGGCATACCGGTCGCAGATTTCCGGGCAGCGGTCCGTGGATCCGTCGTCCACCAGGATCACCTCCAGGTTGCGGTAAGTCTGGTTCAAAATGGATTCCACGGCGCGTTCCAGATAAGCGTCGCTGTTGTATACCGCCACCGCCACGGAGATGACCTCCGTCTGCCGTTGTGCGGGAATCGGCTTCGGCCGATAGTCCTGTATTACCTGCAAGGGGCGAGCCCTCCTTTCCCGTAAAATTCCGCCAGCCTCCGGATCCCTTCTTCCAGCGGCAGCGGGCATAAGGGGCCGAAATCCGTTTCGTAGCGGCTCACGTCCAGCACGTTCACCGGCACGTCCACCGGCCGGCCCGGCAGGAAGCGGACTTCGGGCCGCCGTCCCAGAACCGCTTCGATGGCGTCGATGACGTCCAGCACCGTGTGGCCTTCCCCGCAGCCCAGATTATACAGCCGGCTCTTTCCCTGCCCTTCGGCCACGTTCAGAATGCCCCTCACCGCATCGTCGATATAAATGTAATCCCGCACCACGGAGCCGTCCCCGTACACTTCGATGGGCGTTTGGGTCAGGGCACGCCAGGTGAAGGTGGTGACTGCGCCCTGCACCCCGTCGGGCTTCTGCCAGGGGCCGTAAGGGTTGGCCAGCCGGACGATCCGGTAATCCAGGCCGTGCATTTCCCGGTAGAGATAGAGGATTTTCTCGATGGCCAGCTTCTGCACCCCGTAGGAGGTGATGGGAAAGGCTTCCTCCTCTTCCCGGCAGATCCCCGTATGTTCCCTTCCGTAAACCGTGCCTCCCGAAGAGAGGAACACCACCTTTTTCACCCCGGCCTTCACGCAGGCGTCCAGAAACCGGATGGTGGCGATGAGGTTTTCCTCCATCTCGCCGGCCACGTCCCGGTTGGAATTGGAGGGACAGGTGGTGCTGATCAGATGGTAGACCGTATCCGTTTCGGAGAGCCGCAGCGCCCGGATTTCCTCCTCCGTCTTCTCCTCCGCCAGCCCGGAAAAGGAACCCTCCAGGATCCGCGCCCTGCCTTCGTCCGCCGCCTGCCTCACAAAGGGCGCGAAGGAAACGCCGGGACGGTCGAACAGCAAAAGGCTCTTTCCCTTTTCCAGAAGCCGGCGGCTCAAATTCGTCCCGATGAAGCCCGCCGCTCCCAGAATCAACGTTTTCTTCTCTTCCATCAGCCCCGTTTCTCCTTTTCCAGCCATTCTTCAAACTGCAGCAAAAACCAGATCTGCCTGCGCCAGATCCCGCGCTGCGAAAAATCCTCCCACAGCCGGCTTACGGCCGCGGGATCGAAATAGCCTTCCCGGCGGATCTTCCTCCCGTCCAGAAGCTCCCGGGCCCATTCCGCCAGCCCCGGTTGGGTCAGCCAGGTTTTCACCGGGATGGAAAATCCCTTTTTGGGCCTCTCCATCAGCTCTTTTGGCACATGACGGTACAGCATTTCCTTCAGCACCAGCTTTCCCTCGCCGTCCGCCCGCTTGAAGGAGGGCGGAAGACTCCAGGCGAATTCCACCACGTCCCGGTCCAGCATGGGGATCCGGGTCTCCAGGGAAACGGCCATGGCGGCGCGGTCCACCTTCGTCAGGATATCGTCGGGATGATACATCAGAAGGTCCATCAGCATCAGGTTGTTGTGCGCGCCGGGCAGCAGCCCGTCGGGATAATCGTCGAAAGCGCAGCGGGCGTTTCCCGGCTCCCTGGTCAGCTTCGCCAGGAAGGGCTCGGACAGCTGGGAACGGCGGTACAGCTCTTCCGGCGTCCCCGCGCCCAGAAGCATCCCCCGGATCCGGTTTTTCTCCGATCCGGACAGAGCGCCCTCCGCCAGCGCGTTCCCCAGCTTTCTGCGCAGCGGGGCCGGGATCCTGCGGATCCGCTCCCAGGCCCGCCCCACGGAAGCGTAGGTCCCGTAGCCGCAAAACAGCTCGTCCCCTCCGTCCCCGCTCAAAGAGACGGTCACGTGCTGCCTGGTGAGGCTGCTGACCAGATACGTGGGAATCTGGGAGGAATCCGCGAAGGGCTCGCCGAACATGCGGGCCAGGCCGGGCAGTACCCGTCTGGCGTCCTCCTGCGTGATATACAAAGTGGTGTGCTCCGTGCCCAGATGCCGGGCGATGGCTTCGGCCGCCTTCGCCTCGTCGTACCCCTCTTCCTCCATCCCGATGGTGAAGGTCTTCACCTTCCGGTCCGACTGGGCCTGCATCAGGGACACCACCGAAGTGCTGTCGATGCCTGCGGACAAAAAGGCCCCCAGCTCCACGTCCGCCACCATCTGCTCTCTGACCGCTTCCATCATCAGCCGCTCCAGCTCCAGGGAGGCGTCGGTCAGGGTTCCCGAAAAGGGATGGGCCTGTCCCCGGGCGGCCACATCCGCCATGGACCACCAGGTTTCCTGAACGAATTCCCGGAAAGGGGCCCTGGCGCGCAGCAGCTTTCCGGGTTCCAGCTTGAAAATGCCCTCGTAAACCGTATGGGGCGCTGGGATGTATCCGTAAATCATGTAGATCCCCAGCACATCCCGGTTCACCGGGCAGGAAAAGTCCGGCAGGGCCGCGATGCAGCCGATTTCCGACGCGAAGACGAAGCTGTTGCCCACGAATCCGTAATAGAGGGGCTTTTCGCCCACCCGGTCCCGAAGAAGCCACAGCTCCTTTTCCTTCCGGTCGTACAGGGCGATGGAAAACATCCCCTTGCACCGGGAAATCCCCTCCTTCACCCCCCAGGCTTCCAGCGCTTCCAGAAGCACCTCGGTATCGCTGCTCCCTCTCAGCCGTGGGAGCTTTCCCTCTTCCTTCAGAAGCTCCGAGATCTTCCGATAATTGTAAATTTCCCCGTTGAAGGCCATGACATACCGCCCGCTGTGGGAAATCATGGGCTGGGCGCCGGAATCGGACAGATCCAGAATGGACAGCCTGCGATGGCCCAGCACCACATCGCCCTCTTCGGAGGCCCAGGTTCCCTCCCCGTCGGGCCCCCGGTGGACCATGCGGCGCTTCATCGTCTCGATATCGGTTTTCCAGTCCTTTTGCCTGTTACAAAATCCAGCAATCCCGCACATATTGATTCCTCGTCAAACTCTCCGTCCCGGACACGGGCGGGGCGGTTCAGTCCTCCACCACTTCGGGCGCCCAGTTCTCGTTCTCGATGTCCGCAAGGCAGGAGGCCTCCGCCTTCGCCTGCTGCTCCTCATAGAGGGCGAAGGCGTCGTCCCAGCTCTCATACCCTTTCTGCCCCCGCCGGTCCGGCAGGTCGTAGTGTTCGTCCAGATAACGGCCCAGGAATTCCGTGCACTTACGCTCTCCCAGGGCGTTGACATGGCTGCCGTAGTCGTAAAAGTCCGTGGCGAAATCCAGCCCCATTTCCTCCGCGTGCGCGTTGAAGTCCAGCACCGGATATCCCTTTTCTTCGATGGCCGAAATGAGCCAGTTATACTGCAGCCGGGCGTCCTCCTCCATGGCGTAGGGGGAAATGAGGAAAAGGGCGTCCTTTCCGGACTGCCCGATCCAGTCCAGCAGGTCGTACAGCACCTCCACCTGCTCCGCGGCCGGCTCCTTCGTCCCCGTAACGCCGGAAAGGTCCACCTGCTCCGCCGGGCCCACCCCGGTCTTGATCTCCAGCCCCTTCAGGGGATGGGCCTTTTCGTAGTTCCAGCAGGCCAGCTGCTCCGGCATCACCATGGTCTTCCAGTTGGAATGGTATTTGAAGATGTCGAAGTAATAGGTGTAGCGCTCGCTCTTATCGCTGACCAGGGCATTGATGGCCTGGATGCGGTTGACGGAATACTTCATGTTGTCCGTGACCCCGCGGGTGAATACCATGGTATCCTCCCACTCCTCGTCCGGCATGGTGAACATCCTCAGCTCCACGATGAACAGCGAAGGATCCTGGGTTTTCAGCGCTTCCCGGAACAGGTATTTGATGGCTTTGGGCCTCTGGTTGTTGGTGGAAAGGGGATAGGATGCGATCCCCTGCTCCCCGTACAGCTTCGGCGCGCTGTAATAGGGGTAGACCGGGCTGGAGCCCGCCAGAACCACGTCGATGGTATTCTCTTTTTCCGCGTAAAACCCGGTGAACCGGTCCTTCACCCCGCCGTTGGTGCGGATGATGTAGGTCACGGTGACCAGGATGAACACAAAGCCGGCCAGAAAGGCCGCGGCTTTGACTGCCTGTTTGATCGTCATGTTTCCTTCCATTTCCAGGTGCGTCTCATGCCCTGAAATTCTGATAGATGAACTCCGCCGCGCTGTATTCCGGCCCGTACTGCCCCAGCAGGATCACGTAGAACAGCAGGGCGTAGAGGATGGCCCAGCGCAGGATCAGCGGCTTTTTCTCCAGCCGTTCCCGCAGCCAGCCCTTTTGCTGCCGCACGCTGGCCCACCCGAAGAACAACAGGGATACGGCCAGGATGGTGAACTCGATCCAGTTGAGCCCGTAGGAAAACAGCGAGCCGTCCCAGAGGATCCGCAGGTTCAGGGCCGAGCATCCCCTGCCGATCATGCGCAGAGCATCCGGCACCGTAGGGCTGCGAAAGAAAATCAGGCCCAGCGTCACCAGGGCGAAGGTCCGCAGGCGCTGGAAGAAGATGAACAGCCGGTTTTCGTCCGGGACGTGCCAGGCCGCTTTCCATCTGGAAAAAAACGGCTCCAGCAGCTCTCCCGACACGATGTAGAACCAGTGCAGCAGGCCGGATCCGATGATGAAGTTCCAGGTGCCCCCGTGCCAGTATCCGATGGCGAACCACAGAAGGAACATGGCCAGAAAGGTCGTGACCTGCTTCGCCCTCTTCTTGCCCAGCCGGGGCTTCAGGGTTTTGGGCAGCTGCATGAAAAAACGGGTCCGCAGCAGCGGATAGAACAGGTATTCCTTCAGCCAGGTGCCCAGGGTGATGTGCCATCTCCTCCAGTATTCGGATATGTTCCGGGACAGAAACGGCGCGTCGAAATTCTCCGGCAGCCCGATGCCGAAGCACTGGGAAATCCCCAGCACGATATCCATGCAGCCGGAAAAATTGGTGTACAGCTGGGCGGTAAAGGCCACGGCCCCCAACCAGACCGGGAGGCCGGCGTAATCGTCGTAGTTGTCAAAAATCTCGTTGGCGATGACCGCCGCCCGTTCGGAGATCACCAGCACCTTGAAAAATCCCCACAGCATCCGCTGCATGCCGAAGGTCACCTGCCGGTAGTCCAGCTTATGCCCTCCGTACAGCTGCCCTTCCATCTCCCTGTATTTCAGGATGGGGCCGGAAATCATGGTGGGGAAATAGGCTCCGAACAGGAGCAGTTTGAGATAGCTGGTCTGCACCTGTCCGATCTCGTAATAGACGTCGAACAGATAGCCCAGAAGGGTCAGCGTATAGAAGGAAATCCCCAGCGGGGCCAGGAGCGGAAGGCCGAAAAACCGCAGGGCGCACAAAAGCCCCAGACAGAAAAGGACAGCACAGATCAGAGCAGCCCGCTTTTTCCTCTGCTCCGCCGTCCTGCCGATGAAAACAGCCGCCCCGTAGACCGCGCCCACCGCGGCCAGGAGATAGAAAATCACATACCAGCCGCCGCTCTGGGTCACCGGATCCGACGTCATGAAATATCCGATGGAAAGCAGCAGCAAAAACGCCCACTGCGCCTTTTTGGGAATGGCGTAATACAGCAGAAGGGCCAGCGCAAAAAGGCACAGGAAATAAAAGGAAGTAACGCTCATCCTCGCCCTTTCTCAGACCTTCTGCAGGATAATGTCCACCATTTCCCCGACGTTCTTCATCGTCACCACCTGCCCCATGGAAAACTTGACCCCGAATTCGCTCTCCACGGCCGCCATCAGGTTGATATGCTCCAGGGAATCCCAGTCCTCGATGTCGTCCGCCGTGGTCCGATCGTTCACCTCGATGGAATCGTCGTCGAATACGTCCCGGAATACTCCGTTCAATCTCTCAAAAACTTCTTCTCTGCTCATTCAGACTACCTCCTGATATCATCGTATTAGTATAACATGAAACGACGGGTTATGCCAGCCATATACCCGAAAAATACGCCTCCCATTCCCGGTTGACCCGCTGGGGGCTGTAACTTTCCTGCAAATGGGCCGCCTCCCGGCCCATCCGGTCCGCCTTTTCCGGGTCCGAAAGCAGCTCCCGAAGCCGGGCCGCCAGCCCTTCGTCGTCGTCGGGCTTTACCAGATAGCCGTTGACCCCGTCCTCGATCAGGTCCTTCGGGCCCCCGCAGGGACAGTCCGTGGAAATGCAGGCCAGCCCCAGGGACATGGCTTCCAGCAGGGTGTTGGGCATCCCCTCCGTAAAGGAGGTGAGCAAAAAGGCCCATGCCCGTTCGATCCGGCCGGCCACGTCGTCCACCGCCCCCGGCAAAAGCACCCGGTCTTCCAGGCCCAGCTCCCGGGCCAGCTGCCCCAGCCGTCCCCGCAGGGGGCCGTCCCCGTAGAGGATCAGGCGGCTTTCCGGAAATTCCCCGGCCACTCTGGCGAAGGCCCGGATGGCCATGGCCTGATTTTTGTTTTCGTCCATCCGCCCCACGGCCACCAGATCCTGCGGCCGCCTTCCCTCGTAGCGGGGGCGCAAAAAGGCCGGATTGACGGAGTTTTTCAGGATTGTGCACCTTTTCTGCAAAGAGGGCTGAAAAAAACGCACCGCGTCCCGGGTCTGCATGACGATCCCGTCCGCCAGATAAAACAGCGTCCTGGCCAGAAAGCGCATCCCGGCGCCGGGATATTCCTCCGTGGGCTCCGCCACCACGGAAACCACCACCCGGGTGGGGGTCAGGAGGTTGGCCAGGATCGCCATGAAATTGTTCTTCCCGATGGTGGACAGCACCAGATCCGCCCGCAGCTCCTTAAAAATCCGGCGCAGCTTCGCGTACCGGCGAAACAGGTTCTGGATCCGGTTCCCCTCTTCCTCCCGCGTCAGGTCGGAAATGACCCGGCCCGCCCCTTCGGGCAGGGGATATTCGTTTTCCTTTTCATACTGCGTCACCAGCGTCACCCGATATCCCCGGGAGACGAAATAGCGGGCCAGGTTCACGAACACCCGCTCCGCCCCTCCCTTTTTCAGGGATCCGATATAAAAGGCCACGTGCCTGTTTTTCCCGTCGTTCATCGCTCCATCCACCGTTCATACCATTGTTGGAAAATGAAAAACGCCCACAAGATTCTGGAATCGTTGGCGCCGCTGCCCGCCCCGCCGTCTCCCCGGCGAAGCCAGCCTTCCACCAGCCCCCGGGTGTATTCCGGGTCGAACAGCCCCTGCCGCCTCAAAAATCCCGTCTCCGCATAGTCGCAGAGCCGTTCTTTCAGCGGACCCGCAAGCCATTTGTCCATGGGGACGGAGAACCCCTTTTTGGGCCGCTCCAGCAGTTCTTTGGGAAGGTATTCCCAGGCGATTTCCTTTAGGATCTTCTTCTTCACGCCGTTTCCGTATTTGAAGGGCTGGGGCAGGCGGAAGGAGTATTCCGTCACGTCCCGGTCCAGGATGGGGCATCTGGCTTCCAGGGAGTATTTCATGGAGGCCCGGTCCACCTTGCACAGGATGTCCCCCGGAAGGTAGGTTTCCATATCCAGCAGCATCCGGCGCACCTGCCAGTCCGCCGCGCCGTAGCCCTGCTCCTGGAGGAAGCGGACTTCCCCTTCCCCGGCCATGCTCCGGACGCAGTCCAGATAGCGTGGGGAGCACAGCTGGGTCTTGAACCGGGCGTCCCGGTTTTCCGCGATGGCCCGCACCTTAAGGGGAAGCTTTTCCAGCATCCGCGCCTGACGAAGGCCCGGCAGGCCGCAGACTGCGTACACCAGCCCGCCCAGGCCGTCCAGCCGCTGGGCCTGGCGGATTCTGTCGTACATCCCGTAACCGCAGAAAAACTCGTCCCCCCCGTCGCCGGACAGGGCCACCGTCACCTTCTCCCTGGCCAGGGCGGACACCAGCATGGTGGGAATCTGGGAGGAATCCGCGAAGGGCTGATCGTAATACTCCGGAATGCTGTCCACCAGATCGAACATTTCCCGCTGCGTGATGATCCGCCCCGTGTGGTCCGTGCCCAGATACGACGCGATCTTCGCCGCATATTCCGACTCGTCGTAGGCCTCTTCCTCGAAGCCGATGGAAAAGGTCTTCACCGGCGCTGCGGAAAGGGAGGCCGCCATGGCGGTCACCAGGGAAGAATCGTATCCGCCGCTCAAAAAGGTCCCCAGTTCCACGTCCGCGATCATGCGCCGCTTCACCGCCGCCAGAAGCAGCTCCTTCAAACGGGCCTTCCCTTCCTCATAATCCGTCACCGGGTGGGCGATCCCTTCCCGATACCGCTCCGCCAGGTCGAAGTAGCGGCTCTTTTCCGTCTCCCCCCGGCAAAACCGCAGGATTTCCCCGGGCCGCAGCTGAAAGACGTTTTCGAACACCGTGTCGGGCTCCGGCACATACTGCTGGAACAGGTACCGGGGCAGCACGTCACGCCGGATCCTGCGCGGAAATTCCGGGCAGGCCATTAGGGCTTTCAGCTCCGAACCGAAGGCCAGATTTCCCCCTTCGCTCCAGTAATAGAGGGGCTTTTTCCCGATCCGGTCCCGGATCAGGTACAGGGCCCCGTCCTTCCGGTCGTACAGGGCGATGGCGAACATGCCGTTGCACCTGTCCACAAAGGAAATCCCCCATTTTTCATAGGCGGCCAGCAAAACCTCCGTGTCGCACCGGGAACGGAAGGGGTAATCGGGCAGCTGCCGTTTGAGCTCTTCGAAGTTGTAGATCTCGCCGTTAAAGACCAGGCTGACCCGCCCGTCGGCCGAGCTCATGGGCTGATGGCCCAGAGGGGAGAGATCCAGGATGGAAAGCCGGCGCTGCGCCAGCCCTGCCCGGTATCCTCCCCCCGCGTCATAAATTTCCTCCCCGGAGTCGTCCGGCCCCCGGTGCACCATGGTGTCATTCATCCTTTTGAGCTGCCCGATCCGGATGTCCTTTTTCGAATAAAACCCGCAAATTCCGCACATGGGCGATCACTTCTCTCTTTCAGAAATCAGGTCTGCCTGCAAAAACTCCTCCCGGTATTCGCAAAAATCCTTGCATTCCCGGTCGATGCTGTCGATCATCTCCGCGTATTTTTCCCGCACCAGGGTCGCGTAGTTGTCCCGGTTGTCGTAGCCTTTTTCGGTCCAGGCGAAGGGATGGGTCAGAATCTGCACCTTATCGTGTCCCAGCACGTTCTCCCGGTCGGGATAGCCGTAACGCCAGATGTGGTTGGCGTCCGACATGTACTTCACCTTCAGCTCCGTACTCCCGTCCACTTCCTCCGCGAAGGTGAAGAAGTCGTCCTGATAGGCGTTGAGGACGCCGGCCAGTTTGATGTTCTCCCGCAGCACCTCTTTGGAGGGCCGGTGAATGCTGAACTGGGTGATGGGAAAGCCGAACATCTCCGAGAGGATCCGGATTTCCTTCCGGATCTGGCGGCGCACCTCCTCCATGTCCGTCAGCCCGTTTAAGGCGAAGTGCAGCCCCACATGATGCCCCATTTCCCTGATCTTTTTGATCATCTCCTGATTGCGCCGCGACAGGATGTTGTAGGAATTGTTGGTCCACTGGAAAAACCAGGTGGATGAAAAGCCCATTTCGCATTCCACCTGCGCCAGGGCGAAGGCGCGCTCCACGCTGTACTCCACGTCGTGGCGCATGATGGCGAACCGCTCCTTCCCCATCGCTTCCTCATATCCCATGGCGCATCCCGTCTCCTGAACGAGGCGGATGATCTGTCGGTAATCGTCGTATGAAAACATATTTCCTCCAAATTGAACGTTCTTTTTTACAGGGACTCCAGATAGTCCTTCCACTGGGCGAACACCGCCTCCGGATTGGTCAGATCCGCGATTTTCCTGGCGTTGTCCCCCAGCCGCTCCGCCAGCGCCGGATCCTCGATGAGGCGGCAGATGGCGTCCGCCAGCGCTTCCTCATCCAGGATGGGCACCAGCAGGCCGTTTTCCCCGTTTCGGATCACCGTGGCCGGCCCGCCGCAGGGGCAGTCCGTGGCCACCGTGGGGATCCCCATGGCCATGGCTTCCAGCACGCCGTTTGGCAGCCCTTCCCAGTCCGAGGAGAAGGCGTACACCGCGGCGTCGGGCAAAAGCTTTTCCAGTTCGTCGCCTCCGCCCATGAGCTTCACCCACTCCCCGGCATGGCGCTCTTCGATCAGCGCTTCGATGATCTGGCGGGTGCCGTCCCCGGAATCCGCCCCGTAGAGCTTCAGCGCGTAGTCCGGATGCTTTTCGTGCACCCGGCAGAACGCCCGGATCAGGAGGGGGTGGTTTTTAAAGTCCACCAGCCGCCCGGAATGCACCACTTCCTTCTTCCGCTTCTCCGGTTTGGGAAGCCCCAGGTACTTGGGATTGACCGGGTTTAAGATGATGGTGGAGTTCTTCCGCACGAAGGGCGGGAAAAAGTCCCGCTGTCCCGTCGTCTGGAAGACGAATCCCGAAGCCCTGCGAAACAGCAGGGGGATCTGGATCTGATCCGCCGGCCGGTCGTAATGGCTCACCGGGTCGGTGCGCACGCACACCACCACCTTTTGCTTCATCAGAAGGGTGGCGGTGAGGGCCCGGTAGTTGGCCTTCCTTCCGAAGGCGATGAGCACGTCCGGCCTCTCCTCTTTCACGAAGCGGCGCAGCTTCGAGTAGCGCAGCAGGATTTTGGCGATCCTGCCCTTCTTTTCTTCCTCCCCTTCCGGCCCCACGATCACCCGCCGTACCCGGGGATCCTGTTCGTATTCCACCGCGTCCTTCCACTCCGTGGCGATGACCACCTCGTAGCCCTCCTGCGCGAACTGGGCGGCCAGGTTGGTCACCACCCGCTCCGCCCCGGCCCTGGCCAGGCAGTTTAAATGAAATGCGATTTTGTGCATGGTCGTTCTCCTTCTTTCAGTCCCCGGCCGTCCCGGCCGCGATTCCGCAGAACCGGTCGCCGTAGGCCTCTTCCCTGAAATCCGCGGCCCTCCGCCGGGCCGCCTCCCCGTAAGCGCGCAGCTTTCCGGGATCGGAGAGCAGGCCGCAGATCGTTTCCGCCAGCCGCTCCTGCTCCTCTGTGATGCGGGTCGGATCCAGATTTTCCTCCGGATCCAGGGGCGGGACGAGGATCCCGTATTCCCCTTCCCAAACGCCCTCTATATCCTGGGCTTTCCGATAATCCGCCGTCAGGATTTCCGCCGGGCCGGTCATGCAGTTGGCCGCCACCACCGGGCAGCCCAGGGTCATGGCCTCGGTCATGGCGTTGGGAAATCCCTCGTACAGGGAGGTGAGGACGAACAGATCCGCCCGGGCCAGCCAGGGGAAGGGGTTCTTTTTCAGCCCCGGCAGGCAGACCGCGTCCGCGATCCCCAGCGCTTCGGCCAGCTTCCGGTACTTTTCGAAATCCCCGCTGCCCACGATGGCCAGCCGCGCCTCCGGCATCCTTTCGTGCACCAGAAAGAAAGCCTTCATCAGATGCCAGTAGCCTTTCACCGGGTCCTCCCGGCCCGCGGAAACCAGCACCCGGCACCCCTCCCAGTCCGGCAGATCCCCGTCGGGGCAGGCCGCGCTCTCCGCGATCTTCGCGGCGTTATAGGGATTGTAGAGAACCCTGGCGCGGGCGCCGGGACAGGTTTCCCGCAGCCGGTCCGCCAGCGCCCGGCTGCAGCAGATGATCTCGTCCGCCCGGGCGGCGGTCCAGGCCAGCTGCCGGGGGGACGACACATCCGCCCAGCTGCGCAGGCCGCACCACAGTTTTCCCCGCCCTCCGGAGAGGACGTTGGCCCGGTTGGCCGTGGGGCCGAAGCTGTAGCAGATGTCCGCGCCCAGCTCCCTCTTCAAGCGGCGCAGACGCACGGCCCGCTGCAAAAGCCGCCAGACCTTGCCGGCCCTTCCGGGAAGGGCCGGCGCCTTTAAGTCCCTCACGTCCAGCCCGGTCAGGTCGTAGGCCGGGTCGGAGGGGTCGAAGGCCGCGATGGTCACGCGAAACCGCGGCGAAAGGATGCGGGCCGTCCGGACGCACACCCGCTCCAGCCCTCCCTGATCCAGTTTCGGCACGATCAGCAAAAGATTCTTCTTCTCCATCTCTCCTCAAAACCCCTTTATCTTCAGCGCCAGGACGGCCAGCTTCCCCAGGAGGGTCCGCCCTTCGATCACGTTGTAATAGGTCACCGGTTCGCCCCCGAACTTGATTTTGAACTGATCGATCCCGTTGGGATGTTCGGGATCGGAAATCCCGCCCCAGTCGTACACCGACAGCCCCATCCCGGCGAAGCGCTTCATGTCCTCCCAGTGCAGGCCCCGGTTCGCCCGGGAGATGACGGCCACGTCCCCGCTCTCCCGGAAATCGGAAACGGAGTGCAGAAGCCGCGCGCAGGTCCGGTCCGCCAGATAGGAGTGGTAGACCAGATCCTCCCCGTCCTTTCTGACGCGGGAGCAGTACAGCGCCCCCGTCCCGGCGTAGGCCCGCATCTGTTCTGCGTTCAGCGACGCTTCCCTGCCCTTGGAAGCGTACATCCTGCGGTACATCTCCGCCAGGCCCTCCAGGACGTCCGGCCGCTCCGTCAGCGCCCTGCTGTCGAAAAATTCCCGCTGCGTCCCGTCCTTTTCGCTCCTGCGCACCTCGTTGCGCCCCGTTTTGGAAATCTGCAAAAACAGGGTTTCCTCCGGCAGGGTCAGGTCGCTGAACCGGCTGTGAAACGTCTGCACCAGGCGAAAGGGCCCTTTCTGCGGCTCCCGGATCCCGTGGCAAAAGGCGATGTCCGCCTTTTCCCCGCCGCCCGCGCCGGTCTCCTCAAACCAGATCTGCGCGATCCGGATCATTTTTTTTCGATAACAGATAACCATCCGATCCTTCTCCTCACTTCCAGACGCCGGTCTCGTACAGGCCGGCCATCCGCTGCGCCTGAACGGCCGCGTCGAACCCGCTCTTTCGCACCTGCTCCAGGCGGCTGCTCCTCTCCCCGGATCCCGCTTCCTGAGCCATTTTCAAAGCCTTCTTCGCCCATTCCTCCGCCGTCTCCTTCAAGGGGAAAAATTCCACCAGGTCCGTAATCTTCACTTCCTTCGTGATGCTGTCCGAAACCAGGCAGGGAAGCCCCGAAGTCTGGGCTTCCAGCACCGTGCCGGGCAGCCCCTCGTACAGGGAGGGGAACAAAAACAGGTCCATGGCCTGATAATAGTTCCAGACGTCCCCGCGGTTGCCCAGAAACAGGACCTTGCCCGCCAGATCCGGCTCCTGCGCCCGGGCCCGGGGGGCCTCCATGCCGCCCCCCTCCCCCAGCAAAATCAGCCTGGCGTCGGGGCGAAGGCCGCACAGCGCGGCGAACGTCTCCAGCAGAAAGGGGTGGTTTTTGCAGGGGTGGAACCGGCCCACGTGTCCCACCACGAAGGCGTCGGACAGCCCCAGCTCCCGGCGCATCTCTTCCCGCACCGCGGGGCGGTAATCGTAAGCCTGGGCCCGGATGGCGTTGGGCACCACCGTCACCCTGCCCGCCTTCACCGCCTTTTCCCCGAAGACCGCCAGCCCGGCTTCCCGCGACGCCGCCAGGCAGAGGTCCGCCCGCTTCCAGAGGGGCCGGCGCAGCTGCCTGGTGAGCCATCCCTTCGGCCCGGCGTCCACCCCGGCGCTCCTGGCGTGGGCGATGGTCAGGGGCACCCCCGCCCGTTTCGCCTCCGGGAGGTAGATGGAAGCCGTGCTGGTCATGTGGCCGTGCGCGCAGGCGTATCCCGGATGGGCCGAAAAGAAGTCCCGCCACGCCTTTTGATAGGCGATCCAGTTGGTCCCCACGAATTTCGGAAGACGGTAGATCCGCCCGCCCAGCGAACGGATCTCCCCGTCGAAATATCCTTCCTGCTGCCCGTGCACGGCGAAATCGAACTGGATCCGGCTTCTGTCCAGATTCCGGTACAAATCCATCACCCGGCTCTCGGCGCCGCCCAGATTCGTCCCCCCCAGCACCTGTAACACCCGGATTTCTCTCTCCATCTTCCTCCCCGTCCTTTCTCCCGTTTCAGCGCTTTTTGCGCAGCAGCCGCTTCAGTTTTCCGGCCAGCCGCTTTCCGGCGGCCATGGCGTACTCCGCCGCGCATCCCGCGAAGGATCTCTTCCTGGCCTTCGCCGCCATATACTCCTGCCAGGTCACAAATTCCCCCGCATGGGCCGAAAACAGCCGCTCATATCCTTCCAGCTCCGCCTTGTCAGCCCCGTTTAAATGCAGCACCAGGGTGGTGTAGCCCTTCCCGGAAAACAGGCGGCTGCGCAGAAAGGAAATGGGCAGAAAGGTCAGCCCTTCCCTCACATACGGCCTTCTGCCGTAGCCGTCCGTCACCCAGCGAAAGCCCAGCTCCCGCAGCGCCTTCAGCGTCGCCCGGTCGAAGGTATGGCCCGGGGCCATGAAGATCTCCGGCGAAAGGCCGTGGGAAGCCAGGATTTCCTTTCCCCGGCGCAGAAGGGCGCGCTGTTCTTCCTCCGAAAGCCCCGCGAATTCCGACTGGCCGTTTAGGGGAAACAGCCCTCCGCTCTTCGTCCGGTACTGATGATAACAGCCGTGCATGGCCACGCACCAGCCCTTTTTCTGCAGGCTTTGGATTTTCTCCCAGAAGTCCGCCCGGCTTTCGCCCGCGGACAGTTTGGGATCCCGGTTTTCGGGCACCACGCCCAAAAGGGGGCGGATCCCGTACCGGCCGCACAGCTCCTCGAAGGCCGAAAAGCTGTCCCAGTCCATATCCGGCGTGATGTCGTCCAGCCGCACCGCCGCCTTCATGCCGTTTCCTCCCCGAGGATCATGCCCGGCGCGGGCTCCCCGTCGTACTCATACTCCCGGATCAGCAAAGACCCGTCCACGGTGCGCACAATCAGCTGCCCGTCGAATACGTCCACGATCTCCCCCGGCGCGCATCCGGAAAAATCCAGGATCCCGTCGAAGGGCTGGGCGCTCCACACCGTCATCCGTTTCCCCCCGCAGTAGCAGAATGCCCCGGGGAAAGGGCGGGTCACGCCCCGGATCAGGTTGTACAGATCCCGGGTCCGATTATGAAAATCCAGCCGCCCGTCCGCGGCCGTGCGCTTTTCGTACCAGCTGTCGAAGTCGCGGGAATCCGTCCGCACCCCGATTTCCCCCTCCTTCCAGGCCGCCACCAGCCTGGCGATGAGCCGCTTGCTCACCAGCATGTTCTTGTACTGCATGGTGCGCACCGTATCGTGGGGCGTGATCTCGCACATCTCGTTGGCGAACACGTTGGGGCTGTCCGCCTTTTCATCGTATCGGAACAGGTTCAGGATGAAGCGGGTGTCCCCCAGGATGATGGACCAGTTTAAGGGGGAACGTCCCCGCCCGAAAGGCAGATAGCCGCAGTTGCCGTGAAAGCCGAAAACCCCCTGGGAAAACCGGTCCAGCACCGCTTTGGGCACCAGCCTCTGCCAGCCCATGGAAATGCCCAGTTCGAAGGTATTTTCCGCAAAAAAGCGGGCCGTCTCTTCGTCCGTAAGACCGTAGGACCTGGCTTCATAAACCGGGATCCCGTATCGATCCGTCAGAGAGGACAGCCCCTGATAGCCGGACACCTGATTTTTTTTGAGCACGTCCGGATGGATGGTCACCACCAGGTCCACCGGGCACAGCTTTTCCTGCACATATTTCACGATTTCTTCGGTGGTATCCTTGACCCCGAAAATCACCAGCCTGTAATTCATGGCGCGTTCCTTTCATCGATGGAAAGAGCCGCCCCGCAAAAGCCGGCGCAGGGCGGCAGTTTTTCTGTCCGTTTATAAATTTTCCTTATACCAGTCGATGGCCAGGGCGATTCCCTTTTCGAAGTCGTAATCGGGATCGTATCCCAGCAGTTCCCTGGCTTTGGAGATGTCCGCGTTGGAATCCCGGATATCCCCCGCCCTGGGCGGCCCGAATACGGGCTCGATGGAAACGCCCAGCGCGTCGCACAGACCGCGGTACAGGTCGATGAGGAAGACCCTTCCGCCCGAACCGATGTTGTACGCCTGTCCGGCCGCCTTTTTGTCCGCCAGGCAGGCCTTTAGGTTCGCTTCGATGACGTTGTCGATATAGGTGAAATCCCGGGACTGCTTCCCGTCCCCGTTGATGGTGGGGGCCTGGCCGGAGAGCAGGAGCTTCAAGAACTTCGGGATCACCGCGGCGTACATGCCCTCCGGATTCTGCCTGCGGCCAAACACGTTGAAATAGCGCATGCCGTAGGTGTCCAGGCCGTACAGCTGGCAGTACAGGCGGCCGTACTCCTCGTCCGCCTTCTTCGTCAGGGCGTAGGGGGAGAGCACGTTGCCTTCCACCCCTTCCTTTTTGGGGAGCCCGGGATGGTCGCCGTAGACGGAGGAGCTGGAAGCGTACACGAATTTCTTCACCCCGCACTGCCGGGCCGCCTCCATCATGTTCAGCGTTCCCATGATGTTGTTTTCCGCGTAGAAAATGGGCATTTCGATGCTCCTGGGGACGCTGCCCCAGGCGGCCTGATGCAGCACGTAATCCGCGCCCTCACACGCCTTTTTGCACGTCTCCAGATCCCGGATGTCCCCCCTGATAAAGGTGTAGTTGGGGTTGTCCGCAAACATCTCCACGTGTTCCTTCTTTCCCGTGGAAAGGTCGTCCAGACACCGGACCCGATAGCCCAGGTTCAGGATCGCCTCGCACAGGTTGGAGCCGATGAAGCCCGCGCCTCCCGTCACCAGAAATACGCTGTCCGGATCAAATACCAGATGTTGAAATCCCATATCCTTTAGTCCTCCTGATCGAAATCATAAGCGTTGCCGGAAATCTGCCCCTTCTGGCCGTATACCAGACAGGAAGCCACGGCCCTGGCGTACAGATCCCTTCCGTCCTCATTCAGGTGCACGCCGTCCTCCAGATATTCATCCGCGTTGTAGGCGTCGATTCCCAGATTGTCGTAAGCGTCCAGGCAGAGCGTCTCCTGCCCCCTGGCCACGTCGCAGGCCACGCTGGCGTAGTTGTACAGCGCCTTTTCCCCCATGTTCTGCACCGGGATGGAAAAATAGGATGCGTAGGTGGGCGCCGCGATCAAAATCTGCGCGGAGGGGCAGGCCCTGCGCACGCCGAAAACCCCCTGGGTCAGCGCCGTGCCGAAGCCCGTCCAGGGATCGTCCGAATCGTTGATGGGCGCCTGGCTTAGGAAATCGTTCATCCCGTAGGCGATGATCACCGCATCGATATCGCCTCTGGCCTCCAGAGCGGCCTTCATGTCATCATAGGCCGGCTTGCCCTGCAGCAGCTCCACATCCGTTTCCCCGTTTAAAATCGAAACCATCTTCGCCAGGGAGTTCTCGCTGGCCGGCCCGAACTCATACTGGTTGTCCTCCGGATCCAGGGTCGCCCGGGTGCCGCCGATGGCCGCGTTGTACACCGTGGCGTCCACGCCCAGGCGGGCCAGATAGACGTCCAGCTTCGCCGCCACGCCGGTATCGTCCCGGTAGTTGCCCCAGATGCTGTCCCCCAGCACCAGGATCTCCATCCGGTCGTCGTCTTCTTCCTCCCCGCTCTCCTGCGGCGTCTCCTGTGCGGGGACGGTTTCCGCGGAAGCGGTCTGGGTCTCATTGCCGGGGACGGCGGTTTCCGTCGCCTGGACCGAAGCCGTCTCCTGCGTTTCTCCGGCCGCTTCTTCCGTCTCCGCCGCGCTCTCCGCAGTCTCAACGATGCCCAGCTGCGCTTTCAGCTCCTCGTTTTCCGCGGCCAGGGATTCCAGCTTCGCCTGGTATTCTTTGATCTCTTCCGTATAATCGGTTCCTTCCGCGCAGCCGGAAAGCACCGTGCCCATCAACGCCGCCCCGGTCAGAAGCAGGGCGCAGATCTGTTTGGATACTCGTCTCATAAGCCTCTCTCCTTCAAGCCTCTTTTTTCACAAGGCTTCTTTCCGGTTTAGTATAGCCTTTTTTCCTTTTTTAAGCAATGGGCTTCATGGAATCTTAAGTAAATCTTATAGCAGACTTCCCGCAAAAGCAGCAGGCCGCCGATGTAGAAAAGGGGCAGTCCGTAGATCATGTAGCGGGACAGGCACATGATGATGAGGGAAGTTGCGTAAACGTTGGCCGCCGCGGCCAGAACCGCGAAGGCCGCGGCCAGCGCCGCCCTCGACCCCGGATTTTTCCGGAAAGCGAAGACGATGAGCGAAAGCATCCCTGCCCAGACCGCCAGGGCATACCAGTTTAAAAGGGGATGGACCACGGCCACGGAGCGGATCAGCCCGCAGGCGGAAAGGGCCAGGTAATCGTACAGCCACCTCCCCAGCACGGACGGGAGGATGCTCTTCATGATTTCCCCCGCCACCCGGTCCGACTCCACGTTTTCCGGGATGTATTCCTTCATCCCCATCCGGTCGTGCCAGGCCCTCCAGGGCTCCTCGATGATTTCGAATTTCAGGGCGTCGTGCTGCCCCTCCAGATGGGCCGCCCGGTTCAAAAATCCCTCCGGCGCGAACCGGTAGTTGGCCTCCCGTTCCCAGGCCAGGTCGAAAGAAAGATAGAACAGCTCCCGGGCCTTTTCGTCCCCGATCCGCTCCCCGTCCTCCCGGTCCGCGGCGTAGAGCACGTTGGCCAGCATCCCCACGCTGCCGAAGGTATTGTTGATAAAATAGCCGTTAAATGCCAGGTTGTAGGTCCGCACCAGAGCAGACCGCCCGCAAAAGGCTGCGGCGACGCACAGCAGGACCGCGGCCGCGCCCTTCCACCGCTTCCGAAAGGGCAGCCCGGAACGAAGCAGCGCCCGGTACAGGGCGCAGGCCGCCCACAGCAGGATGGCGATCATCATCTGCCCCCTGGTGAGGGACAGCGCCAGCGCCAGCAAAAGCGCCCACAGCCCGGCCTTTTTCCCGCCGTCCAGCAGCAGGTTCAGGCACTGCCCGAAAAAGAGATAGAACAGGGGCAGGCCCAGCGCCTCGCTGATGATGCCGTTGGACAGCACCAGCCCGCTGGCGGAAAAGAGGGGGGTGATCACGTGGGGAGCCAGCAGAATCAGGCAGATCAGGGAGGTCAAAACGCCCCCTGCAGCGAACTGTTTCCGGATGCAGGCCGTCAGCCACACCGCGGAAAAGGCCGCCAGAACATTCTGGAAAAAGCGCGCGATCTCCAGATACGCGCCTTCCCCCGCCAGGCTGCGCAGAACCCACAAAAAGAACGGATAGAGCGGCTCCCGGTGGATGTGCATGGCGATATACTGGTTGCTGTCGTTATAGATACCCGTCTCCCCCAGCAGCCACACCCCTGCGAAAAACAGGACGGGGATGAGAAAGACGGGGGTAAATCGTTTCGTCCGTTCCGTCATAAGCCTCTCCGCTTATAATCTCCAGTAAAGGTACGCTTCATCCTGATACTGCTTTTTATCCAGCACGCCCTTCACGTCCACCAGCACCTTCCTGGCGTTGGCCGGGTTGAAGAAGGCGTCGATCCCTTCCCTGTCCAGATCCGAAAACTCCGTGTGGGCCACCGCGATCACCAGAGCGTCCACTCCCGTGACTGCGCTCCTGTCCTCCAGGGTCACGCCGTAAAGCCGCTTCGCCTCGTCCCGGTCCGCGGTCTCGTCCACGATGACGGGCTCGATGCCGTACTCCCGCAGCTCCTTCACGATGTCGATGACCTTCGTGTTGCGGGTGTCCGGGCAGTTCTCCTTGAAGGTGAAGCCCAGGATGGCCACCTTCGCCGTCTTCACCGGAACGTCCGCGCGGATCAGGTTTTTCACCACGTTCTCCGCCACGTAACGGCCCATATCGTCGTTGATCCTCCGGCCCGCCAGAATGATCTGGGAATGATACCCCATCTGCTCCGCCCGGTAGGTCAGATAGTACGGATCCACGCCGATGCAGTGGCCGCCCACCAGGCCGGGGAAGAACTTCAGGAAGTTCCATTTCGTCCCCGCCGCCTCCAGTACGCTGCGGGTATCGATGCCCATTTTATTGAAAATGATGGAGAGCTCGTTCATGAAGGCGATGTTGATGTCGCGCTGGCTGTTTTCGATGACCTTGGCGGCTTCCGCCACCTGGATGGATTCCGCACGGTAGACGCCGGCTTCCACCACCAGCTCATAGACCTTCGCCACCGTATCCAGCGTCTCTTCGTCCATGCCGGACACGATCTTGGTGATGGTTTCCAGGCGGTGCACCTTATCGCCGGGGTTGATGCGCTCCGGGGAATAGCCGATTTTGAAATCCACGCCGCACTTTAAGCCCGATTCCTTTTCCAGGATGGGCACGCAGATCTCTTCCGTGACGCCGGGATAAACCGTGGATTCGAACACCACCACGCTGCCCTTTTGCAGGTTGCGCCCCAGGATGCGGCTGGCGCCTTCCACGGGGGTCAGATCCGGAGTATGGTCGTCGTTCACCGGCGTGGGAACAGCCACGATGTGAAACTTCGCCTCCCGCAGCCTGGTCTCGTCCGCGGTGAACTCGACGCCGGTGTTTTTGATCACCTCGTCCCCCACTTCCCGTGTGGGATCCACGCCGGAACGGTACAGTTCGATCTTCTTTTCATTGAGATCGTAGCCGATCACTCCGATCTTCCTGGCAAAGGCCACGGCGATGGGCATTCCCACATAGCCCAGCCCCACCAGAGACAGCTTTTCTTCCCCCGCCACAAGTTTCTCATATAATCCCATGGTATTCTCCTCGCTTTCCTCATTCAATCCGGATCCGCACTGCAAAGGGATCCTTCCTCACCGGCCGTCCACGCTCCGGATTTCCTCCAGATAGGCGCGCACCACCTCTTTCCGGTCGAAGTGCCGCTCCACATAGGCTCTGGCGTTTTCTCCCATCTTCTGCCGCTGCCCGCCGGACAGGGTCAGAAACGTGAGTATGGCGTCTTTTAAGCTGGCCGCGTCCCTGGGCAAAAAGGCGATGCCGGAAACCCCGTCCTCGAAGATCTCCCTGCACCCGCTGATATCGCTGGCCAGCACCGGCCGGCCCGCGGCCGCCGCCTCCTGCAGCACGTTGGACATCCCCTCGTGGTAGGAAGGATGGATCACGGCCTGACAGCCTTCGTAAAAATCCGCGATATCGTCCCGGTAACCATAATACCGCACGATCCCCCGGGATTGCAAGCCTTCGATGAGCGGTTCGTAACGGCCCCGGCTCTCCTCCTCATAGGCGCCCAGGATCTGAAACACCGTTTCCGGATGGAGGGCGTGCACCGCTTCGGCCGCTTCCAGCAGCTCCCCGATGCCCTTGTCCTCCATGATGCGCATCACGGAGAGGAATTTCACCTCTTCTCCCCGGGGCCAGGGCCGGAAGGGATGTTCCTGCAGATTGACGCCGGACCCGGAAATCACCCTGGTCTTCGCCCCCTTTTTCAGACAACCCTTTTCCCGCATGAAATCCAGGTTGCGCCGGTTCTGGAAAAAGATGCAGGCGGCCGCGCGCAGGCTTTCCCGATACAGAAGCACGATCATCTTCTGCAAGAGCCCTTCGTGCTCCAGGGTCGTTCCCAGCCCGGTGATATTGACCAGATACGGGGCCCGCAAAAGCCGGCAGGCCATGCCGCCGTATATGTTTGGCTTGATCGTATAGGTCAGCACCGCCCCCGGCCTGACCCGCCGGATCAGCCGCAGGTAAAAGAAAAACAGCTTCGCGTCCCGCAGCGGGTTCATGCCCCGCCGGTCCAGATCCGTCCCGTGCCGGACGCAGCCCAGGGCGTCGATTTTCTTCGCATGGCCGGTATCCGGCACGGAGACGTGCACCTCATACCCCTCTTCCATGAGGGCCGTCAGCACCTCTTTGCGGAAATCGTACAGGCCGGAATCGCTGTTTCCTAAGATCAATACGGTCTTTCGCACCGCAGCCACCTCTTTTCAGATCCCTTCCCGGATCATAATCTCGCTGTATTTCATCATAACCACTCCCGCCCGGTACGCGCCGATGCAGGGCTCGTTTTTTCGCCCTTCCAGGTTGTTGATCACCATGACGGGGACGTTCACTCCGCAGGCATAGGCGTGGGGATAGCCGCCGCCGAACCTGGGGTTGACTTCGGACACATACCACCGCTCCCCGATCCGGAACAGATCGACGTC
The DNA here is from genome assembly GCA_019119355.1 of Candidatus Eisenbergiella merdigallinarum. Taxonomy (GTDB): domain Bacteria; phylum Bacillota; class Clostridia; order Lachnospirales; family Lachnospiraceae; genus Gallintestinimicrobium; species Gallintestinimicrobium merdigallinarum. The sequence continues at coordinate 57,983 of DWXE01000022.1, read as the reverse complement.
GATCATCCCCCGAAATCCCATGTTCCGGGCGAAATCCTCCAGAAAGGCGAACAGCTCTTCGTCCTTCACGGAAACCGCCTTATCCGTTTCCCCGGCGCGCATCTTCAGCTTCTGCTTGACGAAGACGGAAACCGTTTCCCCGCTGATCAGATCCACATACAGATCCGCCCCGTATTCGGGCCCGTCCAGAAATTCCTGAATCATCAGATCCGGATTTTCCCGGCAAAAGAGCTCCACCTCTTCCCGGCAGGAGACCTTGCTGATGTTTAAGCTGGCGCTGCCGCAGACGGGCTTCAAAAAGACGGGATAATCGATCTCCCCCCTTTCCTGCGCCGCGAAGAACGCCTCCGGCGTGCGGTAGCATTTCCCCGCGGGCACGCCCAGCTCCACGAGCTTTTCATACATCCGGAACTTGTCGAAGCACAGCTCCACGGCTTCGGCGTCCGGCACGATGGGCACGGCTCCCGCGGCCAGAAATTCGTCCCGATGGGCCGCCAGAAGGCTCAGCTCCGGGTCGATGAGGGAAAAGACGCCGGAAATTTCCTTCTCTTTGCACAGGGAGAGGATCGTATCCAGATACCCTTCCTCCGTGATCCGGGGCACGATGGCGTACTCGTCGGCCTCGTAAATGGCAGGGGCCAGAGGGCTGCAGTCCGTGGCCACCACCTTTCCCCGCCCAGCCAGTTCCTTTTTAAAATACTGCACCACCTTGTCGCGGGTGCCCGCGCTCAAAATCAGAATATTGGTCATACCGGCCTCCCGTCAGTCCTCTTTCAGCTTTCCGGTCCGCTCCAGCCGCTCCTGGCGGATCCGGGCGAAATTCCCCTCCGTCCGGTTCGTATCCTCGGCCACCCCGGAACGGGAAAACACCGCTTTCACGGTCAGAAACAGCACCCTGCAGTCCATGGAAAAGGACAGCCCCTTCACGTATTCCACATCCTTTTGAAGCCGCCGGTCCCAGTCAAGGAAATTCCGGCCGCTGACCTGGGCCAGGCCGGTGAGGCCGGGCCGCACGGTGTGGCGCAGGGATTCCTCCTCCGTATAGTAGGGAAGATAGCTCACCAGAAGCGGCCTGGGGCCGATGAAGCTCATGTCCCCTTTCAGGATGTTGAAAAATTCCGGCAACTCGTCCAGGCTGGAGGCCCGCAGGAATTTCCCCAGGGGCGTCAGCCGCCGGCTGTCCGGCAAAAGGTTTCCCTCCTCATCCCGCTCGTCCGTCATGGTCCGGAATTTGTACAGGGTGAAGATCTTCTCCCCCAGCCCCGGCCTTTCCTGGGAAAAGAGGACCGGGCTTCCCAGCCGCACCCGCACCAGGACCGCCAGCGCCGCCAGAACCGGGCTTAAGGCGATCAGGATGATCAGGGAAAGCAGGATGTCCAGAAACCTTTTGATCCACTTTTTGTATATCATATCTTATCTCCCAAACTGTCTGCGCACCACGGAGATGATCAGATCCATATCTTCCTGCGTATTTTTGATATCGCTGGGCAGGCAGAGCCCGCGGTTGAACACGTCCTCGGAAACGCTGACGCCTTCCTCAGTCTGGACGAAGCCGCAGCCCGCGAACACCGGCTGCAGGTGCATGGGCTTCCAGATTGGGCGCGTCTCCACGTTGTATTCCGCCAGCGCATCCATCACCTTTATGGGCGTCACCTTGCTGGCGGCGTCGATGGTCATGCAGGAGAGCCAGTTGTTGGACTCCCCGTCCGGATTCATGGGGTTCATGGAAATCTCCGGGATGTCCGAAAACGCTTCCCGATACTGCCGGTAGATGGCCTGCTTTTTCGCCTTATGCTCCTCCAGATGCAGAAGCTGGCCCCTGCCGATGCCCGCGATCACGTTGGACATGCGGTAGTTGTAGCCGATGCAGGAATGCTGGTAGTGGCGGGCCGGATCCCGGGCCTGTGTGGCCAGAAAGCGGGCCCGTTTGATGGCCTCCTCATCCTCCGCCACCAGCATCCCGCCGCCGGAGGTGGTGATGATCTTGTTGCCGTTGAAGGAATAGACGCCGAAATCCCCGAAGCCGCCCGTCATCTTCCCCCGAAAGCTGCTGCCCAGGGATTCCGCCGCATCCTCGATGAGGGGCACGCGGTGGGCGTCGCAGATGGCCCGGATCCGGTCGATTTTGGCCGGGGTGCCGTACAGGTGTACGGCGATTACCGCCGCCGGATGGGGCCAGGTTTCAAACGCCCTTTCCAGAGCGTCCGGATCCATGTTCCACGTATCCCGTTCCGAGTCGATGAAGACCGGGACCGCTTTCTCGTAGCAGGCCGGGTTGACGCTGGCGGAAAAGGTCAGGGAAGAAGCGAACACCACGTCCCCCTGTTTGACGCCGCTCAAAATTGCGGCCAGATGCAGGGCCGCCGTGCCGGCGGAAAGGGCCGCCGCATGGCCGACGCCCGCATATGCCGCCATCTCCCGCTCGAAAGCGTCCACGTTGGGCCCCAGGGGCGCCACCCAGTTGGTATCGAAGGCTTCCTGCACGAACGCCCGCTCTTCCCCGTACATGGTGGGGGAAGAAAGATAGATTCTCTTTCTGTCCATTTTCCTCTAAACCGCCTTTCCTTTTTCTTCCGGAACCTTTTCTTCCAGGACCTCGATCATCCCCATGGCCGGATGCATGAGAAAGACCACCCGCCTCCCTCCGATGGCCGGGGCGGCCTGGGGGTCCCCCATGCGCAGATAGCCGCCCCCTTCCAGGGCGGCCAGATCCGCCGCGAAATCCCCGCTCCCGTAGCAGATGTGATAGGGGGCGTTCTTATGGGTTTTCAAAAGGCCCGACACCACGGAATCCGGCCGGTACGGGCTCACCAGCTCGATCCGGTAGCCGTCCTTTTCCAGAAACAGGATGTCGATGCCCCGCAGCTCGTCCCGGGTGACGTCCCCTTCCCGCCCGTAGCCCAGGGCTTCGAAGGCGGCAGCCGCCTTTTCCAGCCGCTTCACCAGATATCCGATGTGATGAATGTTCATTGGCCCTCCTCTTTTTCCCGATAGTGATAGGTGGGGACGATCTCCCGGATCAGGGGCCGGATATCCCTGCATTCGCTTTTGGATTCCTCCTCCAGCTTCTTTAGCTGCACGAAAAACTGCCGCTCGTCCAGCTCGATGGGCCGTCCGATGTGAATCAGCCGGTTTTCCGTATCCTGCATCCCCTCTTCTTCCATCAGGAGCTCTTCATATAGCTTTTCGCCAGGCCGAAGCCCCGTAAACACGATTTTGATATCCTCGTCCACCTTGTAGCCGGACAGCCGGATCAGGTTTTTGGCCAGGTCCAGGATCTTCACAGGCTCCCCCATGTCCAGCACGAAAATCTCCCCGCCCCTGGCGTAGGCTCCCGCCTGCAGCACCAGGGAAACCGCCTCCGGAATGGTCATGAAGTACCGGATGATGTCCGGGTGGGTGACGGTCACCGGCCCTCCGGCCGCGATCTGCTTTTTGAACAGCGGGATGACGCTGCCGTTGGAGCCCAGCACGTTGCCGAAGCGCACGGCCACGAATTCCGTGTCGTAATGGCGGTTGAAGGTCTGGATGATCATCTCGCAGATCCGCTTGCTGGCGCCCATGATGTTCGTGGGGTTCACCGCCTTGTCCGTGGAGATCATGACGAACTTCTTCGTCCCGTTTTCGGCCGCCGCCATGGCGGTTTTCCAGGTGCCGAACACGTTGTTTTTGATGGCCTCGTTGGGGCTGTCCTCCATCAGTGGCACGTGCTTGTGCGCCGCCGCGTGATAGACGATGGCCGGCTTCCAGGTCTCGAAAACGGAGTTGATCCGGTTGGTGTTGCGGACGCTCCCGATGAGCACCGTCAGCTTCAGCTCCGGGAACTTCTCCTTCAGCTCCTGCTGGATGTCGTAGGCGTTGTTCTCATAGATATCGAAAATGATCAGCCGGGCCGGCTTATGGGTTGCGATCTGACGGCACAGCTCGCTGCCGATGGAGCCGCCGCCTCCGGTGACCAGCACAACCTCGTTCTGCACGTAGCCCAGGATGGAGTCCAGATCCACCCGGATGGGTTCCCGGCCCAGCAGGTCCTCCACCTCCACGTCCCGCAGCTTGCTGACGTTGACTTCCCCGTTGACCAGCTGGTACAGCCCCGGCAGGGAGCGCAGCTTGCAGTTGGTCTCCTTGCAGATTTCCAGGATTTCCCGGATCTGCAGGGGGGACGCGGAAGGGATGGCCAGAAAGATTTCGTCGATGTCGTACAGGTCCGCGGACTCGATGATCTTCTCCCGGCCGCCCACCACCTTGATGCCCTGGATGAACTGTCCCCACTTGTTTCTGTCGTCGTCAATGATGCAGCGGATCACCATGGTGGAATAGTTGCTGGTGACGATTTCCTTGATGATGGTATTCCCCGCTTCCCCCGCCCCGATGATCATGACCGAGATGCTGTTTTTCCGGTTCTGCAGCTTGTGCTTTCTGCTGCGCAGGAAGCGATAGGAGAACCGGCTGGCGAACAGCAGCATGAGCAGGATGAAGAAATACAGGAAATAATAGCTGTCCGGCACGGCCTGGGACGACAGCTTGAAGAAATTGATCCCCACGCCGGTCACCACGCTGGAGCACAGGCAGGCCATGACCAGATTCTGCAGCTCCGTCTCCCCCGCGAAGGCCCAGAGGCTGTGGTAGAGGCGGAAAAAGTAAAAGATGATCAGGGTCAGCAAAAGATTGATCCACAGGAACTGGCGGATGGGCAGCAGAAACTCTTCCGGCACCGCGTCCAGCTCGAAGTCGTACCGGATCAGAAGCGCCAGATAGCTGGAGGCCACCACGCTGATGATGTCGTAGACGATCAGACAGGTCCTGCGGTAAAACAGCTGATAATTGAATGAACTTTTCTTTTTCTTCTTTTCTTCTCGCATTTCGATTCAAAACCCTTTCCCGGATTCTGATTTCCCGTGGGATAAAAGCAGAGGGGCCAGAACGACCATGACGGAATAGCCCAGGGGATTGCAGGGATGGAAAATCCATTCCACCAGCCCCGCCACCGCGAAGCCGATGAGCACCGCCAGCGGCAGCGCTGCGAGGCAGTCCCGCTTCCCGTATCTGACCGCGTACAAAAACGCGCGCAGCGCAGCCGCGATGCCCAGCAGCAAAAAGACGGCTCCCGCCAGCAGGCCGTGGTCGTGGATCACCTGCAGATACATGTTGTGGGCGTGCACGCTGGTGGAGCCGTCGGGCAGGGTCACGCCCATCCCTTCATGCCCCGTCAGGTTCCAGTTCCCGATATAACTCTGAAAAATTTCCAGGCGGCCGTTGGAGAACTCCTCCAGGTCGGACAGCTCCGTCCCGGCCTCTCCTGCGGACGCCACCAGGACGCTCCCCGGCAGAACCGCCGTTTCCCCGGCCAGGCAGCTCATCCAGGCCCGGGGGGAGAGGCTTTTCGTCTCCGCCTCCGCGAAGAGCTTGTTCTCCATCACATATTTGAAATAGGAAACGGACATATAGCCGGTGGAATCCATAGGATCGTCCCTGTGGATGGCCGCCGCGGACTCCTCCACTTCATAAATATAAGGGTCGTTGTACAGCGCGGGCAGGATCCGGACTCCCGTAAAGGCTGCGGGCACGCACAAAACCGCCGCCAGGAGCATACACCCCGCATGGCGCAGGAAGGCGCCGGCCCCCTGCCGGCAGCAGGCGAAGGTCACAAACGGCACCACGATCGCCGTCATCACCACCACGGCCAGATATCCCGTCCGGGACAGGGTGAAGAACAGAAGGGCTGCGGCCATCCCGTATAACAGCAGGGTCCCCCACAGATCCGTCAGCCGCTTTCCCCGGTACAGCTTCTGCAGCAGGCGCACGGTCAGGACGCACAGCACCAGCGTCAGATACACGGCCGTGATGGTCACCGTGTGGAAGACGAAATTGTAGCGGCTGTATATCCAGGCCCGGAACGGCCTTCTGGCCAGGGCGAAGATCAGCGCCAGGGCGAAATTCAGCGTCACCCCGTCGCAGAAATTGCGCAGCAGGCGATCCCGCTTTTCCCAGCCCAGATAGAACAGGTAAAACAGGCCGAAGACCGCGGCCAGATAGATGGGCCAGGTCCTGGTATTGCGGAAAATCAGAATCAGGGCCAGCAGGATCCCCAGAAGGCCCGCAAAGGACCGGTTCGCCTTCGAAAACGCGAAGGTCCTGCGGCGGATCTTATCCCACAGGGCGATCGCCACCAGCCCGGCCGCCGCCGCGATGAGAAGGTCCCAGCGCAGGAGGGCCAGCTTCTGCCCAGCTTCCTGGGCGGGCAGGGAAGCCTTCCGGATCCCGTACCAGGCCGCGCCCGCGAGGGCGGCTCCCGCGATCCAGAAAGCGCTGTATCTGTGGAGCAGAGCCTTCGCCGGGCCCATGGTCAAAAGCACCAGGGCGGAGGAAAACAGCACCTGCCGGTAGGCCAGGTCCTGCTGGAACTGGTACTGGGCGTTCATGAACCGGATCGTCCCCCACAGGACGCAGGCGAAGGCAGCGGCCTGCAGCCAGTCCATCCCGGATTCCGATATCCGTTCCCGCAGGGTCCGGCCGTCCCCGCCCCTGCGGGGCGCGAAGATCACCCAGGCGAAAAAGACCGCCGCGATGCCGATCCCCAGGCCGTAAACCGCCAGGTCCTCCGCCTCCCCGCCGAACAGCCTTTTGACGAAAACCGCGCGGCAGAGAAAGAGGACGGATCCCAGCAGCGCGGGGCCTGCGGTGAAGCGGACCGCGGACTGCAGCCGGACCTCTTTTTTCAGTTTCTGCGTTTTTTTCCCAAGGTATTCCGTCAGGGCGATACAAATCGCCGCGACGGCGAACAGCGCCCCGAAAAGGACGGCCATTTTCCGGTTCGAAGGGCTGTCCGTATACGTGAGGCGCATGACGATGTTCTGCGCTTCCTGCATGAAGGACTGGCCGTTTTCCAGCACGTAATAGTTCCCGAATGAGGTCAGCCCGGTTTCTCCGGTATTTTCAAAGGCCAGGGACAGGGGCGTGTCCGTGCCCTGCAGCTGCCAGACGTAAAGCTGTCCCGGAACGGTTTCCACGCCGATGGGCAGGCGCACAAATCCCGGGACTTCCGTTTCCGGCAGGGCGATCTGGCGCTGCAGGAGGCGTTCGTTGTCGGAATCGTAGACCAGCAGGTTGTAGGTCCTGCCGGCGGACTCCTCCGAAGTCACGTACAGATCCAGGTACCGCAGCCAGGTTCCTTCCGCCACGATCACCTGCTGTACCTGACGGTCCAGCCGCACCTCCACGCTGCCCGCAGGCGCTTCGTTGCCCGCCACCGTCCGGTCCGACTTCAGAATCCCGGCCGGCCCCAGCAAAAGAAACGCCAGGACGGCATAAAAGGCGATGCAGTATGTAATTGCCCGACAGCGTTTGATTTTCCGGTTCATGCCTTTTCCTCCGATATATCGTTAGCAGTATAGCACACTTTGACGGCGATTGACAACTTTATCCTTTTACAGGCCGGGCGATCGCTCCCGGACGCCGTCCGCCCGTCCCCTTCCGGCGACCGCCGCTGCCAGCACGGGCAGGGCGAACCAGAGAATCAGGACGTAGCGCACCAGATAGGTGGGGCCCAGCAGCACCGTGAGCCAGTTGAGCCCCAGGGGCAGAAGGGACAGCGCGCTGCGCCCGCGGCCACAGGAAATCAGATACAGGCCGCCCAACACGTAGATCCAGCACAAAAATCCGGGGGAAAAGAGCATGGATACCACGGGAAGCCGCTGGATCCAGATCTCCAGCGAAATCTTCCGGTACGCTTCTTCCAGCCAGGGAAGCAGACTCTCCCGCACGCCCGGCTCCTCGGTTTCGAAGCTGAACCACGAGCTGTCCACATAGTCCCTGATCCCGTTGTATACGTCCACCACCGTGTCGGGATACCAGAATCCGTAGGAGGTCATCAGCCAGGCGTTGGCGTAGGCCAGCGGCGCTTTCAGGCCGATCCGGGCCCAGAGGCTGAAGTAACGGCCCGGATTTTCGCGAAAGACTTCATTGTGAAAGGAGTTTTTCACCGGATCGGAGAGCTTGGGCGTATAGTATTTGAGCGCGTTGGGGGACAAAATCTCCAGCATGGCCTCCCGGTCGTCCGCCGAAAACGTCTCCGGACTGCTTTCCCATACCCGGGCCAGCTGCTGGATGGGCACGGTGAGGGTTTCCTGAACATCCGTATCCACGGGATGCAGGACGGCCTTCAGCCCTCCATCGATCCCGAACCGGCACAGCAGGACCAGCAGGAGCAAAACCCCCATCCGCCGGACGCGCCCCGCCCCGGCCCAGACCAGCAGAACCGGAACCATGACCAGGAAGATATAGAACCCGTTGTTGCGCAGCAGCGCCATCAAAAGGAGGGAGGCCGCCAGACCCGCCTGCGCCCCCTTGCTCCTCCAGAACGCCTCCTTCTCCCTTCCCATGCGAAACAGCAGCACGGTGGCGGCCAGCATGGCCAGCGTATAGGGGGTGTCTTTGGTGGTGCACAGCACGAACAGCGGGATCACGGGGAAAAAGGCGAAAAAGAGCCAGGAACCGATGCGCACCGCCCTGCCGTATCCGGACTTTTCCAGCGCCCCTCCGACGCTCTTGAGCGCCCAGGACAGCAGGAGAGCCGAGACCGCCATCTGCAGCAGCACGTAGGCGGCGATCCCCGCATTATAGTTCCCCGTCAGCTTCTACCCCAGGGACACGATGTTGCCCAGCGCCAGCACGTGAAGGAGGGGATGGCGCGTCACGTATTCCCCGGTCAGCACCTCATTGAGCTCGTCCGTGGCGTCGTAGGCGAAAAAGCCCGGATAGACCGCCAGAAAGACGGGAAGCCACGCCAGAAAGAGCCCCAGCGCCCCGAAGAGGACCGGGCGCGCGGCCAGGAGCCTCCGAAGCCCCGACAGTGCAGGCTCCTTCGTTCGGGCAACAGGGTCTTTTTGCTCCCAAAACGCCCTCTCCGCCTTCCTGAGCGCCTCATCCGCCTTCCCGAATGCCCAGGCCAGGACGGGAGCGGCCCAGACCGCAAAAAAGAGGGGGAACAGCCAGGTCCGCTTTGCCGGAAAGCTCACGCTCCCCCAGGTGTCCAGCTGCGTTCCCCACTGCCAGGAGAAGCCCAGAAACAGGGCCCCGACCCAGGCGCAGATCCTGCGGATCTTCGGAGCGGTCCCGCCTTTCAGCGCCCGGCTGCAGGCCAGCCACAGCAGCGAAAACAGGAGGACGGACAGGGCGCTGTTGGTCAGGGCATGCGCCGTATCCCCCTTCGCCGCCCCCAGACAGGCGACGGTCCCCAGAAACGCCCGTACGGCCGCCGAAAGTTCCCTGTATTTTTTTCCGTTAACGATCTCTTTCTTCCCCATCATCCGTTCCTCCGACAATCTCCCTGATGACAAACTGCGGCGCGTTGTTCATACAGATATACATCCGCCCGATGTATTCCCCGATCAGCCCCAGCATCAGCATCATCACGCCGCCGATGAACATGATGGCCGACATCAGGGCTGAAAAGCCGATGGGCACGTCGGGAACCACCAGTTTTTTGATCACCGTGTACAGGCCGTACAAAAAGCCGATCCCCGCGCAGCCCACCCCCGTCAGGGTGGCGATGCGCAGCGGCTTTTCCGAAAAGGCCGTGAACCCGTTGAACCACAGGGCCAGCAGCTTGCCGAAGGTATAGCCGGACACCCCGGACTTCCGGTCCCTGTGCTCCACCGTCACGTTGACGATGTTCTTCGTGGCGCGCAGCACCAAGCCGATCACGTAGGGAAAGGCGTTCTCGTACCGGAGCATCTCCTCCAGCACGAACCGCCTGGCCGCGAAGTAGCTGGAGACGAACAGGTTTTTCGGCTTGTGCAGCATGAAACAGAGCATCCAGTCGTTGATCCGGCTGCCGAAATTGCGGAAGGCGTTGTGGTGCTTGTGCTCATAGCGGGCATAGGCCACGTCCGCCCCTTCTTCCAGAGCCTGCAGCAGCTTTCCCACTTCGTCCGCCGGCGTCTGGCCGTCGTCGTCCAGGCACACCAGGATATCCCCCTTCGCCTGATGGAATCCCGCCATCAGGGCGGAGTGCTGCCCGAAGTTCTTCGCCAGGTTCACCCCGGTGATCCGCCGGTCCGCTTCGCAGAGCCGGCGGATCTTCTCGAAGGTGTCGTCCGGGGAGCAGTCGTTGACCAGGATCACCTGATAGTCGTACGCTTTCGCCAGCCTTCCCATGGCTCCCCGGATCTCATCAACCACCCCTTCGATGGTGTCCCGGGAGCGGTAACAGGGAATGACGAAGCTCACCGTCTTCCTCTTTTCGGGCTCCGGCGGCGTCCCGGGTTTCGGTGCCGCTCCGGGCTCCGACGGCGTTTCAGGCTCCGGCCGGGTCTCCCCTTCCCCGAAGCGGACCGCCATCAGCAACAGGTCCCGAAAGTGCCCGTCCTGGCAGATTTCGTCCCGAAGATACGCCTCCCGGACGAAGCCGGCCCTTTCGTAGCTCTTCACCGCGGCCAGGTTGTCCGCGAACACCCGCAGAAACAGCTTGTGCAGCTTCAGCCCGTCCCTGGCGTAGGCCACGGCCAGGCGGGCGGTCTCCGTGCCGATCCCCTTTCCGGCCGCGTCCGCTTCCCCGATGAAGATCCCGTACTCCGCCTTTTTGTTCTCCCGGTCGATGTCCCTGAAGTATACGCTTCCCACCGGGCGGCCGGACTCCTTTTCGCAGATGATGAACTGCACCACTTCCCCTGTAGCCACCTTCGTGCGCATCCAGGCCTCATGCCCCTCTCTGGTGAAGGGCTTCTGATAGATGAAATTGCGGCGCACCCGCTCCTGGTTGCGCCAGGCCACGATCCGGTCCGTGTCCCCGGCTTCGATGGGGCGCAGACAGATCCGTTCTCCCTGTATCATACTCATTCTCCTTTACGGCGCATCCGGCCCGAAATCCCCCGTTTCCCGTCCGGCCACCACCTGATAAACGTTCACCCGGCCAGCGATGGAGTCCACCCGCACCACGGAGACGTCCTCCTGCCGGAAAGCGAAATAATCCTCCAGCCACCCGATGCCGGAGCCGGACGTCTCGTCCGCCAGCAGATACACCCCTTCTTTGGAGCGCACCGCTTCCTCCATGCCCGAAAACCCGAATGCCGCCAGCTTCTTTTCGGTCAGCGGGCTCTTTACCAGCCAGCCGCCCAGCAGGTCGTAGGAAAACGGCTTCTCCCGGTCCGCGCAGATCTTTTCGCTGTAGGCCACCGTGGAATACACGTCCTCCAGAAACAGGCTGTCCGGGCGGACCCTGCAGTATTCCATCACCGCTTCGTTCACCCGGTTGACCTCCTCCCGGCGCGCGGATTCCGCCTCCAGCTCCGACAGGGAGCCGGGCAGGCGCAGGGCCGCCGCGCCCAGAAAAAAAACAGCGCAGGCGGCGGGCAGCGCCTTTGACAGCATCCCCGAACGCCGCCCTGCCCCCTCCCGTTTTCCGGCGGGCCAAACGAGCCCCAGAAAGACCAGCAGCTGGGCCAGGTACAGCGGATCCACCACCCTGGCTTCCGGACGGTTTCGCAGCAGCAGAAACATCCACAGCGCGCCGCCCACGGCCAGGCATAGCGGCGCCTGCCACAAAAACCGGCGGTTCCCCTTCCGGATCCCCGGCAGGAGCAGGGCGAAAAAGCCGGCCAGAACCGCCAGATTCAGCGGGAAATCGCCGGAGGAGAGAAACCGGTGGCGCAGATTCCACAGGGCGTCCGCCGGGCTCTGGCGGACGAATCCGCCCCCCTCCCGGGCTGCGGCCGCCTCCTGCAGCCGCTCCATCCAGTCCGCGTCGATGGAATCGTCGGCCCCGAAATTATAGGTCTCCAGAAGCTTCTGCTGCGCCTGAGGAATGCCCAGCCCTTCGTAGATCTCCCGGTTTTCCTCATAGCCGTTGACGAAATCCAGCTGGTAATCGTACAGCTCCGTGCGGGCGTCGAAGAAGCGGCGAAATTCCTTCCACTCCCCGGATCCGTAGGCCAGGCTGTCCGCCCCCCAGAGACAGGCCATCCCGCCCGCCAGGATCAAAAACAGGCCGCCGAAGGCCGCCAGGTTTTCCCGGCTCCAAAAGGGGGACCGCCGCGCCCACAGGCACAGCCCCGCGGCCCCCGCCAGGGGCAGCAACAGCAGCCCCATCTCCGAACGCAGGCAGAAGGCCAGCCAGTATAACGCCAGGGCCGGAAGGTTCTCCCGCCAGAAGCTGCGGGCGAAGGATCCCCCTTCCGCACGCCCTTCCCCGGTCAGCAGCCAGAAGATGGCCGCGGACGCCAGCAGGCCGGCCGTCACCGTATACTGCACAAAGACCAGGTGATCCCCGAAGGACGCCAGCAGGAAAAGCGCTTCCGCCGCCGGCAGGCCGATCCTGCCCCAGGGCCCTTCAAAAAGGCCGGCCGTGCGGCGCAGGACCGCCCACACGGCGATCCCCTGGCATCCCAGCAAAAACAGGCCGAAGACGGGGACGGGCAGCTGCCGGTACAGCAGGCTCAAAGCCGCGCCCAGCGGATAGAGCAGCTGCATGGTGTGCCCGTCCGGCTCGCCGGAATAGACGCCCGACAAAACGTCCTTAATCAGCACGTCATCGTTCAGATCGTAATAAAAGTCGAAGCGAAAGGCCAGAAAGGCAAACAGCAAAAGGGTCAGGCAAAGGGCGATGAGCCCGTCCTGCAGGGGGCGGTTTTTCAGGACCGCCGGGACGCTGCTGCGCGCGGATCCGGATTCTTTGCGCCGCCCTTCCTTAAGCTCCATAGAACTCCCTTACCTTTTCCGCCACGAAAGCCGTCTCTTCCGCCGTGAGCCCGTAATACATGGGCAGGCGCAGCAGCCGTTCGCTCTCTTTCGTGGTGTACACATCCTCCCCGTGGAAGCGCCCGTATTTGAGCCCCGCGGGCGCGGAGTGCAGCGGCACGTAATGGGACACCGCCAGCACGTCCCGATCCTTTAAGAACTCCCGCAGCTGCGCGCATTCCTTCTCGTCGGCCGTCTTGATGTAGAACATGTGGGCGTTGTGGACGCAGCCTTCGGGCACTACGGGCAGATCAATCTTTCCGGCCCGCTCCAGCGGGGTCAGCAGCTGACGGTACTCGTTCCAGCGGGCCAGGCGGTAGTCGTTGATCTCCTCCGCCACCTCCAGCTGGGCGTACAGGTAGGCCACGTTGAGCTCGCTGGGCAGGTAGCTGGATCCGTAATCCTGCCAGCGGTACTTATCCACCTGCCCCCGGAAATATTTGCTCCGGTCCGTTCCCTTTTCCCGGAAGATCTCCGCCTTCTCGATGTACTCCGGATCCCGGATCAGCAGGGCTCCGCCCTCCCCCATGCTGTAATTTTTCGTCTCGTGAAAGCTGAAGCAGCCGAAGTCCCCCATGGTCCCCAGCGCCCTTCCCCGGTAGCTGGCCATCACGCCCTGGGCCGCGTCCTCCACCACCAGCAGGCCGTGCCGGCGGGCGATGTCCAGAATGGCGTCCATTTCGCAGGACACCCCGGCGTAATGGACGGGAACGATGGCCCGGGTCCGTTCCGTCACCGCCCCCTCGATCAGCGTTTCGTCGATGTTCATGGTGTCGGGGCGGATGTCCACGAAAACCGGCACCGCGCCCCGCAGCACGAAGGCGTCCGCGGTGGACACGAAGGTGAAGGACGGCATGATCACCTCGTCCCCCGGGCGGATATCGCACAACAGCGCCGCCAGCTCCGTGGCGTGGGTGCAGGAGGTGGTCATCAGGCATTTCGCCGTGCCGGTGCGCTCCTCGAACCAGCGGCTGGCCTTTCTGGTGAACTCCCCGTCCCCGCAGATCTTCCTGTTTTCCACCGCCTGCCGGATGTACTCATACTCTTTTCCGACAAAGGGCGGGACGTTGAACCGTATTTTCTCGTGTCCTGTAAACGGCAGTTTATATTCGCTCATCTTCTCCTTCTTTCCGACGGCCCGGGCCGTTCCTTTCTGCATCCTTCCTGTCCGCATCATTCATAGATCCGGTATGTACCGTTGTCCATCCGGCACTCGTATCCGCCTTCCTCCAGAAACGCCAGAAGCGCCTCCCACTTTCGGGCTTCCTGGGGCTCGTCAAAGTCCACGTTCCCTTCGGCAACGATCACCGCGGGCGGATCGCCGTTCCGGGACCGGATCGCCAGAAGGTCCTCCTCCATGGCGTCGGCCGGATAGGTGTTCATGTCCGGCCAGTCGTGGGACAGGGCGGATGGCATGGAAAACAGCCAGCAAAATCCCGGCACGTCCCCGAAGGTGATCATCCGCCGCCCTCCGGCCGCGGCCTCTTCCCAGCCGTTTTCCTCCGCGTAGTCCACCACGTCCTGCAGGGCCCGGGCGTTGGCTTCGTTGGTTTTCACCCCCGCCAGCTTCGGGCTTCCCGTCACTTCGCTGTCGCGCTTTTGCCCCTCGATGCTGTCCCGGAACACCGCCCGGACGCCGAAGCCCGCGCTCTGGACGAGAAAGACGCCCGCCACGAACGCCAGCATGGCCCTCCAGGCGAAGGTCCCCTTTTTGGTCCCCAGCGCCAGGAACAGCCGGTATCCCAGCCAGAACGTCACCGGAGCCACCAGAAACAGGTTGTTCATGTTGGGATAGGTCTCGTTGTTGCTCCCGATGGGGGTGATGAAGACCACCAGCAGCACGATCAGGGCCAGCAGCTTATCCCGGCGGAAGGTCCTGGGATTTGCCAGCGCCAGGACGCACAGCCCGATGGCCGCGTACAGCAGCACCATGCACCACTGGAACACGCTCCAGTAGAAAGCGTACTGGAAGTTGAACATGCCCCGCCCCCACAAAAGCCGCAGAAGCACCGGGAGCATGCACAGGTACAGCGCCATTTTCGCCTTTTCAAACCGCCCCGGCATCAGCATGAACATCAGGCTTCCCATTCCCGCCGCCACCGCCAGCAGGAGCACCCATTTCAGCGAAACCGCATAGGCCCCCAGCACCGAGGTGACCATGGACAGGGGGGAGTAGGTGGCGTCCGTGCTCTGATAGCCGGAAAGCCCTCCCAGCATGGCCCCGTACGCCCCCGGGCCGAACTGCAGGCAGATGCACAAAAACCCGGCGAGAAAGACCGCCAGAAATCCGGCCACGCAGACGCCCGCGTCCTTCCAGATTTCCTTCGCCGGCTTCTTTTTCACGATGCCGTAGTAGAACACCGCCACGATCAGGCCGCATTCCAGAATGTTGGGCAGCCGGGTCAGGACGCTGGCCCCCAGCAGGGCCCCGGCGAAAGCCATGGTCCTCCTCCTCTGCCAGACCAGCCCCCGGTACAGGCAGACGCTGCCGCTCAGAAACAGGGCGAAGGTCAGATAGTTGTACAGGCTGGTCACCGGGATCCAGCAGAGGCTCACGGCCGCCGCCTCCCCCAGGAAGGCGATCCAGGGCGGCATTTTCCCCTTCAGGAAGAAATAGGACAGAAGCGCCATGAAGCAGACCAGAAGGCTGCAGTAAAACCGGATGCCGATCAGGGTGTCCCCGAAGGGAAGCCGGATCAAAAGCGCGCCCAGCGCGTTGGCCAGCCAGGTGGCCACCGTCCATTCCTGCCCCGCATTGGGAAAAAACAGGTAATTCACCAGCCCGTAGCTGGAATCCGTCAGATCGATCCCCTGATCGATTTTCAAAAACGGATATAAAAACAGGAGCAGCGGAAAGATCACATTCGTCACCGCCCGTTTCATCCGGTCCGTCATGGCCGTTTCCTCCTTAATTTAAAAAACAGCAGTCCCCTGATCCGATCCAGGGCGATGCAGACAGCGAAGACCAGGAGCGTCTGCGCCAGCAGGCAGAGGGCGAACCGGAACGTCCCTCCGGCCGCCGCGCCGTCCTGCCAGACCTGCCCCAGCCCGATTTTCCCGCACAGGCCGTCCGCCCAGGAGAGCCACCTCCCCTGCACGTCCGCCTGCTGATGGATCAGATAGACGCCGAATGCGGCGGGGCTCACCGCCCGGATCAGATCCGCCCCCCTCCCCTCCCGGACATCCGTATAAAGAAAGGCCGAAAACAGCCCCATGGCGCCGGTCAGGCAGAGGACGAAATTATAATGAAAGGGCACCGACGCGTAGTAGGTCAGCTGCGGGAAGAGGGAACAAAGCCGGGTCAGCAAAAGCTCCATCCCCGCGATCCCAGCGGCGGACCCCAGATAGATCAGGATCCCGTTCCTCCTTTTGTCCAGGAAGGGAATCCCGTACCGCCGCCAGTAGCCGCCGATCAGATACAGGCACACGAACCAGCCGAAATCATAGCCGTAGCGGTCCGTGGGAAACTGCAGGATGCTGAGCGACTTCCCGAAGCAGAAAAAGACCAGCAAGCCCAGGATCGCGCCCGCCGCGGCCTTTCGATCCAGCTTTTCCAGCGCCGCGGAGAGCAGCGGGGAGAGGAGGAAGAGGATCACGTAGGCGGTGACGAACCAGTAATGGCCGGACTGGACTGGAAACAGGCTCTTCTGAAGATGATAGACGTCCGTCAGCTCCGACGCAGGGATCAGCCCCAGGGCCGCCAGCGCCGGAGGAAGGAGCAGGGTGTAAAAGAGCACCTGGGCCAGCAGCCGAAAGAGCCGGCCCCAGCGAAAGGCCGCAGAGCTGAGAAAATAGCCGCTCATCAGCACGTAGACGTTCACCGCCACGATGCACAGAGATTCCAGGGCCACGGCGAAAACCGCGATGCCGTCCAGCCCACGGCCGGACTCCGGCAGCGCGCCGCTGCCGGACAGGTAGTGCAGGACCACCACCATGAACATGGCCGCGATGCGCAGCGCTTCCAGATTCGCTTCTCTCTTCTTCGCCTTTTCTGCCACGGCGCCCGCCTCCCTTCCCTCCGGTCTTTTTCGCATTTACCGTTCTTCCCGCATTCGCCGCTCTCACCGCTGGCGGACGATCCGCCCGTCCTCCACCCGGTAAACGATGTCGCATTTTTCGATGGTCTGCAGCCTGTGGGCGATGATCACCAGCGTCTTATGCCCGTGCAGGCTGTTGATGGATTCCATGATGGCCGCTTCCGTGTCGTTGTCCAGCGCGCTGGTGGCCTCGTCCAGCACCAGCACCTCCGGATCCTCGTAAAGGGCCCTGGCGATGCCGATCCTCTGGCGCTGCCCGCCGGAAATGCGGATCCCCCGCTCCCCGATGCCTGTGTCCAGCCCCTGGGGCAAGCCCCGCACGAATTCGTCCAGGCTGGCCTTTTTCAGCGCTTCCCACACCTTCGCGTCGTCGATCTCGTCGTCCGCGCAGCCGAAGGCCACGTTTTTGCGGATGGTGGAATCCACCATGAAAATGTTCTGTGGAATGTAACCGATATTTTTCAGCCAGGACTCGTAATGATCCCGCACCTCCACGCCGTCCGCCAGGATGGAGCCTTCGGAAATCCGAAGAAGGCCCAGCATGATATCCACGATGGTGGTCTTTCCCGCCCCGGATGTCCCCACGATGCCCACGGATTTCCCCACCGGGACCTCCATGTGGGCGTGATCGAAAATGAGGACGTCGGAGTTGGGATAGCGGTACACGATATCGTCCAGCACGATCTCCTTTTTCACCGGCAGCTTTTCCACGTCCTTCTTCACCCGGTAAGCACTCTCGTCGTAAACCACGTTTTCGTCGTGGATCTCGTCCTGCAGATTGTCCGATACCCCCATGAAAAACGGTTCGAAATAGGAAATGGAAGTCAGGTAATTGTTGATCCGGTTGGCCGAGGGCAAAAGCCGCATGGCCGCCACGGAAAACGCCCCGATCTGGGGCACCATGGCGGTGACGTCCGCCCCGGACAGGATCATCAGGATCAGATACAGAATCAGCCCGGCCATGCACACCGTCTCGATGAGCAGCCTGGGCGTGGCGTTGAAGATGTTGTAGCGCTGGACGGCGCTCACATACCCCCGGCCGCATTTCCCGTATTCCGTGATGAAATAGTTCTCCTTATTGGCGATCTTGATTTCCTTGATGCCCATCACGGATTCCTCGATCCACTTATAGAGCCCGCTGTAATAGTCCTGGTTCTCCTGGCCCGCCTGCCGCATGATGGGCTTCAACACGCACTTGATGATCAGGAGGACCGCCACCAGAAGGGCCGCGATGGTGAGGATCATCTGGGGCGCCTGGGACGTCAGGGTGACGGTCAGGAACACGAAGATGATCACCTCGCTGACCAGCTGCAGGCAGGCCAGGATCAGCCCGTACATGTTGTTCACGTCGGAGGTGATCATGCGCTGGATCACCGACGTGTCGGCGTTGAGGTAATACTCATAGGGCCGTTTCATGAAGTTGATCATCATCCGCTGGGACGTCTCGAACTGGTTGGTATAGACGAAACGCAGCTGAACCACGTTCTGAAAATACAGGAATATGTTTTTGAGCACGAATCCCAGGATGATCAGGCACAGGATGAGGATCATGAAATGCGTGGGATTTTCCAGCCCGGTGAGCCGGTACGCCCGCGCCACGATCCCGTCCCCTTCCACGCAGGAAGGATCGATGATGACCTGGATGGCGGGGATGACCAGCGCGATGCTGCACGTCTCCAGCGCGGCCCCGATCACCATCATGACGAGGATCTGCACCATTTTCAGTTTTTGGCGATGGCTTAAGAGCACCATCATTTTGTTCCAGATTCTTTTCATTGTTTCGCCCTCTTTCGTCCCGTCACCCTTCGATCTGCTCGTTGAACCGGTGCTCTTCCGGTTTCTCGTAACGGTCCATGAAATCGTCCCCCAAGAAGATCTTTTCCTTCGCGAAATGGATGGAGTCCGTCACCGTATAGACGGAAACCACCCGGTCGAAGCTGACCCCTTCCAGAAAATTCAGGATCTCCATGGGAAACATTTTGTCCAGCACGATGTGCTCCGGGAAGAGCTCCCGGTAATCCAGCACATCCCTGGGATGGGGCTTGATGAGCACCTGCGCGCCCTGCCCGTACGTTTCCACCAGATCCGAAAACAGCCGCTTTCTCACCGGAAGGCTGCACAGGGGTTCCGACAGGATCAACACCTTTCTCTCGTGGCACTCCCCGGTGGCAAGCTGCTCTTTGAGCCCCTCCAGATCCTCCAGGAAAAGAGCCAGAATCCGGTCCTTATCCTCCCGGGAAAGGCGCCGCACCAGCACCTCCCTGGGCTGTTCGATGTATTTGGGGCAGGGATATTTTAAAATGGAAGTATTGTTCACTTCCATATCGACGCAATATTTGCTGTAGCCGTTCTGGATGAAGATCAGGTTCAGGGAAGCCAGAAACGCCTTGAGCCGGAAATGCCCCCGGTTGTCGTAGCGCGCGGTATCGTAATAGCAGATGCAGTCCAGGCCGTCCTCCAGGGCGTGATAGGGAATCTTTTTCCAGTTCAGATAATAGCCGATGGGGTCGGAGTCGCAGAACACGTAAATATCCCGGTAACTGCCGAAATCCACAGGCACGTACGGCTGCTGCAGCTTTCCGTACAGCTTCGTGAAGATCATCCGGGAAATCAGATTCGCCGCCAGATTCCCACGGTCCTGATGATACCGGGCCAGCTGGGGGAAGCGGTCCTCCCTCTGCTCTTCGAACATGAGCACTTCCTCGAAAATCCCGCTCCGCTCCGCCCTCTCCTTCAAATTTCCAAAGTCGTTGGACAGCGTGCTCAGCACCAGCGTCGCCCGGCCCCGCATCTCCTTCGGAAGCGTCAGCTCCTTCAGGCAGGCCACGTAAACGTGATAATAGGTGTGGCAGACGTAAATCCGCTCCTTCTGTGCCATCCTTTTTTTCATTGAGTATCTTCCTCCTGCTGCCCGCGAAGGGCACGCTGTATTTTACCACACTCCGCCGGGGCAGCGCAAGGTGCGCCGGAACGCGCGTCCTTCCCGCCGGCGGGCCAGCGGACGGCAACGGCTCAGCCCACCTTCTGCCAGGCTGCCTCCAGCGTCATGTCCTCATAGACGGGTCGGTAGGGGTCGTACTTCTTCCCATCCTGGCGATACCAGCCCATGAACAGGCTGTCGTTCAAAAACGGGACGGGCAGATCTCCCAGAAGGCCGCCGTCTTTGACGTAAAACTTCCGCCAGGGAATCCCCTCCACCT
Organism: Candidatus Eisenbergiella merdigallinarum; assembly: GCA_019119355.1. Taxonomy (GTDB): domain Bacteria; phylum Bacillota; class Clostridia; order Lachnospirales; family Lachnospiraceae; genus Gallintestinimicrobium; species Gallintestinimicrobium merdigallinarum. Next base: position 38,011 of record DWXE01000022.1, on the reverse strand, counting down.
CCATGGTCACGGTCCGGTAGACTTCTCCTCCCACCCAGACCTCCTTCAAAAACTCCGTCCGCTCCCGGACGAAAAACTTCAGATAGCGGAGATTGTCCTCATAACTCCCGTAATACTGATAGCGGTTTTCCATCTCCTCCCACCGAAGATGGTCCATCTTCACGGACGCTTCCGTCCATGCCGCCATTTCGTCAATCCCGCTCTCTATAAGCTCCTCCAGAAGCGGCAGATATACGGTTTCAAAGCAGTCGAACACCGTTTCCCGGAACGGTTCCAGATCCATGAGAGCGCCGTAGAGGTCCGGCCCGTACAGATGGTCCGACAGCTCCGTGATCCCCCTGGGGTCGCTGTTCATCTCGTCCAGCGCGGCGTTTCCAAAAATGAGATCGTAATCCCATGCCGGGCCCGCATAGAGCTTCGCCTCCCCCTCCGGCACGTAATAAAAGGCGCTGGTGACGCCGCCGTCGTAATTTTTCGTGATCTCTTCCAGCAGATACTTCCGGGCGAAGGATTTTACATCCACATATTCGTCCCAGCTCTTCCCCGTTTCCGGATGGACGCCCCCTTCCGAAAAGACCGCGTCCTCCGCCGCCTGCACCAGGGAACGGATCTCTTCGATCCGCTCCGCTCCGGGATCTTTGGGAAAATCGATCAGGTAATAATCGCCCCGGTCCGTGACGAAGCCGGACTCGCCTTCCGTATAGACCGCCAGCTCCCAACGATCCTGCAGCTCCCGCTCGATGAGAAAGCCGTCTCCGATCTCCACCCGGTTCTCCCGGGCCTGCACCTTTTCGCAGAACAGATAGCTGCCCTGATATTCGCCGTTGCAGTAAAGATCCACGGGCTCCTGCTCCGGCGTAAAAGCCAGCCCCGCTCTGTCGGCCAGCCACAGGGCGACGCTGTTGCGGATGCAGGTCTCGTCGAAACCGTTGGCTAAAAGGATCCAGGTTCTGGCCTCTCCCATGCCGAAGAGGTCCGCCTTTTCCGAAAGCCTGATCTGATAGGGCTTCTTGTCCAAAGACCAGGTGGAATGCCCCCTGCCCCGGATTTCATCTAGGCCGCCTTCGTACAAAAGGCCGCCGTCCGCCCCGGTAATCCGGATCCGCCCCGCTTCCCCATGTCCTTTTTCCTCCCGTACGGCGTCCATGGAACCGCTGGCCGTCCGGATTTCCACGCTGGCCAGGTTTTGGGACTGCAGGATTTCAATCGCCTCCCCGCCCTCTTCTTCCCGAAGCCGGGCCTCCTCCCGGGCGGCGTCCGCCCAGGACGGAAGGAACAGATACCGCTCCCCCCGCCCGTTTTCATATACCGCTGTGCCGGAGGACCGGTACGCGTCCGCGTCCATATTTTCATAAGCCAGGACCGCCGCGCCCAGGATCAGCATGGATCCCATCAGGGCGAAGATTTTCCCGACTTCCCTTTTCTCTCTCATTTGAAGAATTTCTCCCAGTTTTTTCGTAACAGTTCAGCCATGCAGGCACATGTGGCAAAATGCCGCGTGGGAGCTTGCTCACTAAGCTGTATTTTGTCACATGTGCCTATAGGGCGGACGCCCGACAGGAATCATTTGACGGCCAGCAGCCTTATGCGCAGCCAATTCAGTGGAATCCGTCAAATGATGAATGGCATGGCTGAACGGTTACGCTTTTTCATCATTCCCAGTATACCCCAAATTTTCCTCTTTTCACAGCCCCAAAAACCCTTTTCTATTTGCGCCGCCGGATGGTATACTGGGATTATATTGAAAAAAACAGAAATGGAGATTTTATATGTCATCTGTCGCCATCATCACGGCCCGGGGGGGCAGCAGGCGGATCCCCCGCAAAAACGTGCGGCCGTTTCTCGGAAAACCCATTTTGCTCTACTCCGTGGAGGCCGCCCTCGCCGCCGGTATTTTCGAAGAAGTCATGGTTTCCACCGACGACGCCGAAATCGCGGAAATCGCCGGGCGGGCTGGCGCTTCGGTGCCCTTTTTGCGCAGCGCCGAGACGGCCGGGGATTACGCCTCCACCGACGACGTGATCCGGGAAGTGCTCCTGGATTACCGGGCCCGGGGCCGGGAATTCGACTCGTTCTGCTGCATCTACCCCACAGCCCCCTTCGTCACGGCGCAAAAGCTGAGGGACGCCATGGAAATGCTCGAAACCGCGGAATCCGTCATGCCCGTGGTGCCCTTCTCCTATCCGGTGCAGCGGGGCCTTCGCCTGGACGAGCAGGGGCATCTGGGCTATCGATGGCCGCAGTACGCCGCCTGCCGCAGCCAGGATCTGGAAAAAATATATCACGACTGCGGGCAGTTTTACGCCTGCCGCACGGAGGCGTTCTTCCGGGAAGGCACCACGGACACGAAGAACATGGTTCCCATGATCCTGCCCGAGCTGGAGGTTCAGGACATCGACACCATGGAGGACTGGGCCATCGCGGAAGTGAAATACGAAAAAATGCTGGAAAGGAACCGGGACGAACGGAAATGAATCAGGAAATTTTTCTCGCGGGGTGGCGCATCGCGGCCGACTCCCCCGTTTTCATCGTGGCGGAAATGTCCGCCAACCACCTGCAGGACTACGACCGGGCGGTGCGCATCCTGCACGCCGCGAAGGAGGCCGGCGCGGACGCCGTCAAGCTGCAGACCTATACCGCCGACACCATCACCTTCGACGGCGACGACGCGTGCTTTCAGATCACCGGAGGCACCCTCTGGGACGGAACCACCCTGCACAAGCTGTACGAAGAGGCTTACACCCCCTGGGAATGGCATCCCAGGCTCATGGAGGAGGCAAAAAAGCTGGGGCTGATCTGCTTTTCCTCCCCCTTCGATTTCACGGCCGTGGATCTCATGGAGGAACTGGGGATGCCCGCCTATAAAATCGCTTCCTACGAGATCAACGACATTCCCCTGATCCGCAAAATCGCCCGGCTGCACAAGCCCATGATCTTCGCCACCGGCATCGCCCGGCTGGAGGACATCGAGCGGGCGCTTTCGGTCTGCCGGCAGGAGGGGAACGAAGACGTGATCCTGCTGAAATGCGTTTCCGCCTATCCCACGCCCTATGAGGACGTCAACTTAAACGTCATCCCCACCCTGGAACAGACCTTCGGCTGCCTCACCGGCCTGTCCGATCATACCATGGGCTCCGCGGTGGCTTCCGGAGCGGTGGCGCTGGGCGCCCGGATGGTGGAAAAGCACCTGACCCTGCGCAGGAGCGACGGCGGCCCGGACGGGGCGTTTTCCATGGAACCGGAGGAGTTCAAACGGATGGTGGACGATATCCGCATTCTGGAAAAGGCCATGGGTTCCCCCGTCTACCGTCTCACCGACGTGCAGGAATTCGAGCGCTCCGGCTCCCGTTCCCTTTTCGTGGTCCGGGATATGCGGGAGGGGGAGGCCTTTACGCCTGAAAACGTGCGCTCCATCCGCCCCGGCTGCGGCCTGCACACCATGTATTATGAAGAAATCCTGGGCAGGAGCGCTTCCTGCGCCATCAGAAAGGGGACGCCGCTGTCATGGAATCTCATCCGTTAGTCTACATCCGCACGGACGGAAACGAAACCATCGCCACAGGCCATCTCATGCGCTGCCTGTCCATCGCACGGGCCCTGCGCAAACGGGGCGGCCTCCCCATCTTCATCGTCTCGGACGCCGACTCCATCCTGCTTTTGCAGAAGATGATGACGCCCGACGAGACCGCCCGGAAGGCCTATCCGGTCATCCATCTGCAGACCGATTACCGGAACCCGGAGCCCGAAATCCCCGTGATGCAGCGGATCCTTTCCTCCCATAACGTCTCCTTTCTGCTGGTGGATTCCTATTTCGCCACCAGCCGCTATCTGTCCCGGATGTCACAGATCTGCCGGACGGCCTACCTGGACGATCTGCAGGCTTTCGACTATCCCGTGGACCTGGTGATCAATTACGACCTCGCTGTGGACGCTTCCTTTTACAAAAGCGCGAAATCCGTCCTGACAGGCAGCGCCTACGCGCCCCTGCGCAGCCAGTTTTCCCTGCGCCCCTACCGGGTCTGGGAGCAGGTCAAAGACGTCCTTTTGTCCACCGGGGGCACGGACCCCTTCGGCATCGCGGGCGGGCTGATCCGCCGGCTGCAGTCCTTCCCGGAATTCGGGGACGTCTGCCTGCACGCCCTCACGGGCCCCATGCACACGCACCGGGCCGAACTGATGCGGATGGCCGAAGAGGACGGCCGGATCGTTCTGCACGAAAACGTCTCCGACATGGCTTCCCTGATGGCCGGATGCGATCTGGCCGTCTCCGCCGGCGGCACCACCCTGTACGAGCTGTGCGCCGTGGGCGTCCCCTGCGTCAGCTACGCCATGGCGGACAACCAGCTTCCCTGTACGAAGGCCTTCGAAAACGCGGGGCTCATCCCGTTCGCGGGAGACATCCGGAACAACCCGGATTTTCTGGAACAGACCGCGCAAAAGCTGCTGGAGCTGTCCCTGGACTTCCCCCTGCGAAGGGAGATCTCCGCGCGGATGCGGATGGCCGTGGACGGGGCCGGCGCGGACCGGATCGCGGAAGCGCTGAGCCGGGCGTAAGGCACAGTAGGGGCAAAAAAACTGCCGCAAAAACAGTCCCCGAAATCCCGGTGGATCTGTTTTTGCGGCAGTCCCGCTCTTGATTCCTGCAATTTTATGAAGTCCGATGCGTCAATCCGCCTTGAGCATCGCCTTACAGCCGTTTACCTGTACGTTTGGCAGATACTTGAAATACCATTCCCCCAGTTTCTCGGAATACTGAAGGATAACAGGGACCCAAACGCTGCAAAGATAGATGTACAGCTGTTGCCCCGCCCTCAAAAGCTTCTGGAATTTTCCTTTTTTGTCCGCCAATACATATCCGTGCTCTCTGCTGCTGTAAACCAGTACACCTTCCATGTCGTTCCCTCCTTTCGTTTTTTCCTCCGAAACGATCTCTGTGCCGTATCTCTGAACAGTTTTCATTGTAGAAGATAAATGTGAGGAAACTATGGCCATTTTCTGGAATTTTTCTTAAAGAAAAGGAAAGTTTCTATAGATGGAGCTTCCTGCGGAAATTCCTCCAGGTCCACAGCAGCTTATAGTAAAGGAGGAACGCTGTCGTGGATTTCTGCTGGATGGCGATCAGCTTCTTTTCCTCCGCGTGTACCCGCTGCTGATAGTAAGGATTTTCCATGAACTCCGGAAACGCCGCGCGCATCTCATCTCCCATCCGCTTCACGAATTTCCGGGAACGAAAGCCCTTTCCCACCATGTAGGAAAACAGGGTATTCACGTAAAACAGCACCGTGAACTCGAAGCAGATTTCCGGGCGGTATTGTTCCAGGTAGCCGAACCGTTTCGCCTCCCGCAGGATTCCCCTGCCCGCCTCCATGCGGTCCTCGCAGCGCTCCCTGGTGATCGTATGGACCGTGGAGGTCCCGTGCTGGTAATAATAGTAGAGGGGCTCCGGAATGTATTCGTAGTGCTTCGCGTGCAGCATAACGGCGTCGCTGATGGCGTTGTCTTCGTAGAAAATGCCCTCCGGGAAGCGGATTTCGTTGTCCAGAAAGATCTCCCGGCGGTAAATCTTCACCACCAGGCTGCCGCTGTCCAAAATCAGGCGGCGGTATTTTTCCTCCGTCAGAGGGCCGCACTGATCCGCGCTGCCGTTGGCCACCACCTGGCCGATTTTCATGCTGTGCTCCCAGGTCAGATGGTAGTCGCAGCCCACCATATCCGCGCCCGTCTCCTCCGCCTTTTTCAGCAGCTTCTCGTACATGTCCGGCGCGATCCAGTCGTCGCTGTCGATAAATCCGATCCACTCCCCCTGAGCCAGGGACAGGCCCGTGTTTTTGGCTCCCCCCTGCCTCCTGTTTTCCCTGCACAGGACCGCCCGGAACCGGTCCGGGTACGCTTCCTCATAGCGTTTTAAGATCCGGGGAGATTCATCCTGCGAAGCGTCGTCCACCGCGATGATCTCATAGTCGCAAAGCGTCTGCCCCACGAGGGAATTCAGGCAATACTCCAGCTTTCCCTCCGACGCCATGTTGTAAACGGGCACGATGATGCTCAGCTTCCTTCCGCTCATCCCTGCGCTCCTTCCCCGGGCAGGGGCTGCGGGTTGGGCCCCTTCGTCACCCGGTAAATATCGAATTCGTTATGTTCGATTCCGTAATGTCCCATGTACTCGATCTGCAGATCATAGGGCAAAATCTGGGGCGGCACGAATTCCCATTCCCCCGGCGTATCCAGAAACCAGATCTCATCGAACTCCTGATCCAGATCCACATCCCGCACGTAGGAGAGCTTTTCCTCCGGGAAATAATAGGAATAGCAAAATTCATATACCTCCAGATTGTATACGATCAGATCGTCCTCCCCCACATGCTCCTCCCAGAATTCCACCGTCTGGTCCGTCAGCGTGCTCCTGTACTCCTGGCGCCAGGTTTCCAGGTATTGCACCGCGCCCAGAAACAGGAGGAACAGGCAGACCGGGATCAGAATGGCTTTCCTTTTCACGAGCCGGGACAGCTCCACCGCGAAAAACAGGCAAAACAGCCCCATGGCGGGAAAGACATACTGATCGCGGTAAACCGGACGGATCAAAAAGGAGAGGATCACGCCGGCTGCTGCCGTCAGGGCGGGCACCAGCATCGCCAGCAGCGCCGCCGTCTCTTCCCTCCGGCGTTTCGCCGCGCCGGACACGGCCATGATCCCCGCGCCCACGGCCAACGCCGTAAACGCCCAGGCCGGCCACTTCCACTTACTGATTCCGAACGCCCACTGGAAATAGTCCGCCACCGTGCTCCATGTGATTTTCGGAATCCAGTAACTTTGGGCCACTCCGGCGGACTGCCGCAAAAAGACTCCCGCCCAGGGCGCGTATCCGGCGATCATAACCGCTGCCGCCGCGAGCCAGCATTTCAACTTCCGCCTTTTTTTCATCAGCAGGGCGAGGAACAAAAATCCCTGAATCAAAAGAACGGAGCCCAGAGCGAAATAGTGCAGCCAGGCGGCCGCCAGCGCGGAAACCGTAAACCCAATCCAGGCGCCTCTCTTCTCCGTTTCGAAAGCCTCCAGCGCATACAGGCCGCAGGCCGTGACCGCCAGCAGCGCCATGGAGTACATCCGCACCTGAACCGCGTATTCCATGGTGCACGGCAGGCAGCCCAGCGTCCAGATGAAAAAACAGGCCGTCACGTCCGAAAACTGCCGCCTCACTTTTGTGGCTCCCAGAAGCAGCGTCAACGACATGGGCAGGATCGTCACCAGCTTCTGAACCTGCAGGCTGTCCCCAAATATCAGCAGCGCCACCCTGGCCAGAAAATAGTAAAGAGGGGGGTGCACGTCAGCGGCCGTTCCCTCCACGATCCCGGCAAAGTCGTTTTGAATCAGTTTCAGGGTGAAAATCTCATCCGTCCAGACATTCCGGTTAAAAATCAGGGAGGCGTATAACAGCGTAAAAAACGCCACGCCTCCCCAGCTCAAAATCCGAAACCGGTCCGTTCGAATTTTTTCCCTCATTATTATTTCTCCAGATGCAGATCCGCCAGCAGCCGGCGGATATCCTCCACGGAAAGCCATTCCGTGTTGTTGCCGGAGCTGTAGGAGAACCCTTCTTCCACCTTCCGCCCGCTCATGTCAGGCTGCTGCTTGTTGTTCCAGGTCATCTGCGGATAGACGATGAAGTGCTTCTCATATTCGTAGGTGGTGAAGGAGTCTTCCGTGGTCACCATGATCTCGTGCAGCTTTTCTCCGGGACGAATGCCGATCTCCCGGATTTTGCAGCCCGGAAGCATGGCCTCCGCCAGATCCGTGATCCGGAAGGAAGGGATCTTGCTGATGAAGGTCTCCCCGCCTTTGGCCTCTTCCAGCGCCTTGATCACCAGCTCCACGCCCTGCTCCAGGCTGATCCAGAAACGGGTCATGCGCAGGTCCGTGATGGGCAGCTCCGTCTCGCCCCGCGCGATGAGGCTGGAAAACAGGGGGATGATGGATCCTCTGCTCCCGGCCACGTTGCCGTAGCGGACGATGGAAAAGCTGACGTCCTTATTGCCCACGTAAGCGTTGGCCGCCACGAACAGCTTGTCGCTGACCAGCTTCGTGCCGCCGTAGAGGTTCACCGGATTCACCGCCTTGTCCGTGGAGAGGGCCACCACCTTCTTCACGCCGCCGTCCAGCGCCGCCTCGATGACGTTCATGGCACCGTGGATGTTGGTCTTGATCGCCTCGTTGGGGTTATATTCGCAGGCCGGCACCTGCTTTAACGCCGCGGCATGGATGACGTAATCCACACCGTCGAACGCCCTGCGCAGCCGCTCCAGGTCCCTCACGTCGCCGATGAAAAACCGGAGCCTGTCCCCGTATTCCTTCAGCTCGTTGGCCATCATCCACTGCTTGAATTCGTCCCTGGAATAAATGATGACCTTCTTCGGCCTGGAATGCTCCATCACGTATCTGGTAAAGCATTTTCCGAAAGAACCCGTCCCGCCGGTGATCAGTATCGTTTTATCGTCCAATAACATGAAACCATGCCTCCGCTTCTCTGTCTTTTTCCCTTATCATTCCATAAATTCGGTATCATCATACCATAGCTCCCGCACGATTGCAACCGCCTTCCAGCCGGCCCTGCCCGCACGTTTCCCGCCGTCCCTGCTCGCACCAGGCGGCCAGCCCGCACGAGGAGCAGTCCGCCCTTCTGGCGCGGCAAACGGCCCGGCCGTGGTAGATCAGCTGGAAATTGATCCGGTTCCAGTGATCCTTCGGCAGGGCCTTCATCAGCTCCCGTTCCACCTGAACGGGATTTTTCCCTTTGGCCCAGCCCAGCCTGCGGGAAATCCGGAAAACGTGGGTGTCCACCGTCACCCCTTCGATGCCGTAGGCGTCCGCCAGAAACAGCGTTCCCGTTTTTCGCCCCACGCCGGCCAGCCCCAGCAGCCCGTCCAGGGTTTTTGGCACTTCTCCTCCGAACTCCTCCACGATCTGGGCGCAGCACTTTTTCAGGTTTCGGGCTTTGGTCTGATAGAGCCCCACAGACCGGATGCAGTCCTCAATCGCGGCCACATCCGCCTCCGCCACCGATTCCGCGGTGGGAAAACGGGAAAACAGGGTCGGGAGCACTTCCTCCACCTGGCGGTCCGTGCTCTGGGCGCTGAGCATGATGGCCGCCAGCAGCTGCCAGGGCTGTTCGTGGTAAAATCCTTCTTTTTGCGTCCCGTATGTTTCGTCCAGCCAGGCCAGCGCCTGCGGGATCGCTTCCTTCGTGCTCTTCTTCACCGCGTTTCCCTCCGTCCTGCTTCGCTTTCCGCTCCGCCCGGCTCAAATCCGCCCGGCCCAAAGATCCCGCCCAGAGAACCGCCCGGCGCCGCCGGATTTTGGGGCCGCGCAAGAGCCAGGGCGCTCTGAATGAGTCCCGCGATCCGTTCCAGCCCTTCCTGATCTTCCCGGCCAAACCGCCCTTCCTCCGGGCTGTCGATATCCAGCACCGCGATCACCTCGCCCTCCCGGTACAGCGGCACCACGATTTCCGACCGGGACGCAGCGTCGCAGGCGATGTGCCCGGCAAACCGGTGCACGTCCTCCACCAGGACGGTCCTCTTTTCGGCCGCAGCCGTGCCGCACACGCCCTTTCCCAGCGCAATCCGCACGCAGGCCGGTTTCCCCTGGAAGGGGCCCAGCCAGAGCGCTTCTTCGTCCCGCAGATAAAATCCCGCCCAGTTGATCCGCTCGAGCCCGTGATACAGGACGGCCGCAGCGTTGCTCAAAACGCTCACATCCGGATCCCCTTCGTCCAGGGCCGCCTCCATTTCGCGGTACAGGTCTTCGTAAACATATCTGTCCATGGCTCTTCCCTCTCCTTCGCCGTTGCCCCGCAGGGAAAAGGGGCGTTATTTTCCTTCCCCGATCAGGCCGTATCCCTTTTCCGGTTAATCCGGACGCGTATTTTTTCTCTTCAATCTTCCTGAATGCCGCATTCCGCATTTCTATCATTATACTTGAATTCCGCAGCAAAGTAAATTTTTTCCCCCGGGATTTTTCCCTGTTCTTTTCCGTCTAATTTATGTAAAATGAAGCGGCTTCCCCCTGTTTGCTTCCTTTTACAACTTCGACGCGTGGGAGATAAAAGATGCTGGAAAAAGAGATACAGACGTACATTCAACGGGCAAAGGAGCACGATCCGGACGCATTTACCGATCTGATGCAGTTCTACATGAAGGATATGTACCGCACGGCCATCGCCATCCTGATGAACGATGCCGATTCTGCGGACGCGATACAGGATACGATCCTCGCCTGCTGGGAAAAAATGGACACGATCAGAGAACCGCGATATTTCAAGACCTGGCTCACAAAAATCCTGATCCGCAAGTGCTATGACATCAGGAAGCAGCAGGCCAACCGGGTATCCTTCGAGGACTGGCAGGAAGAATCCGCCTGCGACTCCTATAACGTGGAGCTCAAAGAGGCGCTGGCAGCGCTGGAAGACAAATACCGCCTTCCCATGATCCTGTTCTACGGACAGGGATACCGGATCCGCGAAATCGCCGGCATTCTGCACATCCCGGTCAGCACCGTCCAGACCCGGCTGGCGAGGGGGCGCAAAAAGCTGGCTGCCTACTATGAGAACGGAGGAATCAGGCCATGAGAGAACATCGCGATATCTTCACAGACGAGATCCGGATCCCGGATGTCGTATTGCGCAAGGCAGACGACGCCTTTGCCCGCATTCAAAAGGAGGGCAACCTGGAAATGAACAGAAAAAAAGAGCAGAAAAAGAAAAAGCGGAGAAACTTTCTCAGAAGGCAGACCGCTGCCGCCGCGTGTATCTGTCTTCTTGTGGCGGCCGGTATCACCGCTACCGCGGCCATCCACCGCCTGTGGAGCCGGGGCATGCAGGGAACTGTCCGTGCTACGCAGACGCAGCAGCAGGAACTGATCGAACAGGGCGTGGCGACGGTGCTGGAGGAAACGGAAAGCCCCGAAAACCTGTCCGTAACCGACGGAGCGATCACCATCACGCCACAGACCGTAATCGTGGATTCCCATTTCGCCCACGTCTCCTTTCTGGTGGAGGGCTACGCTCCTGACGGGAACGTGGAACCCGCTTTTGAATTCACGGAGGCCTGGCTGGGGGAGGACCCGGATGCGGAGAACGCGCAGGCCAGTATCAACGCATCTTTTTACAACGGGATCGTTTCCGACGAAAACGGAAACCCCGTTTATGAGGACGGAACCGCCCTGGAAAGCGACGGGGACGGCAGGCTGATCAGCCGCTATCAGGATGAAAGCGGAAGGCTGGAATACATCGTATCCGTTCATTCCTCCGATCCGCAAAGCAGCCTGTCCGGCCAGACGCTGCACGTTTCCCTCTCCAATCTGGGAACGGTCTCCAAAGCCGAATATATCCCGGCGCAGGAAGGAAACTGGGAGTTTGCCATCCCTCTTTCCGACAGCGACAGCACCGTCAGCTTCCCGGCCGACAGCCCCATCGACGGCACCGGCTTTGTGCTGAAATCCGTGGACCTCTCCCCGATCTCCGCCACCATCCAATATGACGCAGACCCCCCGGGAGAGATTCGGGAAGACGAAACCGGAATCCCGCACTTTATGGGCGTGGTGCTGGAGGACGGAACCCGGCTGCCTTACCTCGCAGACGGCGGATCCGACAGATATACGGATGAAACGATGACCTCCGCCTGCACCATGAGCAGGTTCGACCGGGTGATCGATCCCCGGGCCGTGACGTCCATCCTGATCCTCACGGAAGCCGGAACGGACATGCAGGAGGTGCCGCTCCGGCGCGAATCCGTTTCCGAATAAGGCCGTCCGCGGCGCCCTGCGCGGGCAGTCACGCGGGCAGCCCCCTGCTCCCGGGAGCATCCAGCGCGGCCGCGGCCCTGCCCGCCTGCGCCAGCTCCCGGGACACCGCGTAAAGCATCAGGAAGGTCATATATTGCCTCTCTGTGGGCTTCTCCTCCATCAGCTCCAGGATCTGCTGCACCTCTCTGCAGCTCAAGTTCATGGTCTCGCAGGCGGACGCCGGCAGGCCCGCCAAAGCCATCACGCGGTAGAGCCGCTCCAGCCATTCGCTGGAAAGCCGGGCCTTTTCCCGGATATAGGCCGGCCGCTGGGGATTGGCGAACCGGGACAAAAGCCACCCCATCCGATCCTCCTTTTCGAAGGGGAACTCCTCCCGGCAGGGCGGGCAGGACGTTCCGGGCTGAAAGCACTCCCGCGAAAACTGTCTCAGCTTCTGCAGGCTGCGCCACAGCCGGTCCCGGTCGCGCACCGGCCTGTCGTTTAAAGCGGCCATCAGGAGCAGAACCGCCGCCACGCCGCAGCTCATATGGCAGGAATCCTGCCAGGGAGCCATCATTTCTTCCCACTCCGCCGCGTCCAGCTGCCGGATCTGCCCCATCCTTTCCCACATCAGGCTCCAGCCGGCCCGAAGGAACTCCTCCAGCTCCCGCCGCCCTTCGTTCCCATCCAGGGCAAGCGTCAAAAGGCCTGCGGCGAGCACCGCGCTCTTTCGTTCCTTCCATCCGAATTTTTCCAGGAAGGCCGGATTCTGTCTCAGCCAGGCCACCCCGGCGCCGTACCATTCCTCCTGCCTCCTTTGCGGCGCGCGATGCAGCCAGGCGCAGCAGTCGCCGTGATTGGCGGCCGCATAGATCACCGCGGGCGTCAGATCGATCTCGCCCTCCGTCTCCCGCTTCTCCATATAAAAGAGCTGTCTTCTTTCTCCCTCCGAAAGCAGCCCCCTTTCTTCCTTTTCGCGCAGCCTCCGTATGGCGTACAGGCTGTCTTCCTCCGCGCAGGAAAAGCGCATCAGCCCCCTGCCGTCCGCCCCGAAATTCCGCCCGTTTTCCCTGTCTTTTTTGTCATTCATCCCGTTTTACCTCCAGAAATTCTCCATCTTCAATGATCCCCAGCTTCTGCTCCTCTTTGCGATAACAGTAAACCCGGTCCGTGAGCACCTCTTCCCTGCGGTTGCAGTGACGGTTCGTATCCCGCAGGCTGGCCTCCACGGCCTCCGGGGAAATCATGCCCGCCGCATGGATCTGCGCTTCGTGGATGCTGGTGAAGGCGATATAAAAATCCTCCCCCAGGCTCTCCGCCAGCTTTTTGAGCACCCCGGGATAAAACAGGGCGATGGCCCCGTTGATTTCCAGGGAATTGGTCAGCAGATAGCCCCTGGCCCCCCTGCGAAAGGGAGCCGCTTCCCCTTCCGTCATGAACCGGCCGTCCCCGTGCTGCTTTTTCTCCCAGGAAAGGATATCTTCCACGCAGTAAATCCGGGGCGGATAGAGAAAACTGGTGTTGACCAGCGCTTCCTCCAGCACTTCCCGCTCCGGGCGCCGCCAGCTCTCCATCTGTCTTCTGTGCATCTTCGCCGTAAAATAATCGTTCCCCTCGTGAGCCATCACCGCATACAAAACCAGCGCCACATCCCCCGCCAGGATGTGGGGAACATCCTCCAGCTCTTCCCGGATGGACTGATAGTTGAGCGGGCGCAGAATCAGGTCGTTTTTCACCTTCTCATAATCGCTTTCCTCCGACAGAGCGGTGCTGGCCTGCGCCTGGATGGCGGCGCGCAAAAGGTCGAAGAGACGTTCCACCTGAACTTCCCTTTCCGCCTTCGTCCCCTCGCACAGAACGTCGAGCATCTCCTGGCTCTGCCGCAGGCGGGCACAGCACTCCCGTCTGCCGTTCTTTAAGCGGAACAAAAAGAAGTTCTCCTCGCCGGAGACCTGAAAAGGGTAGGGAAAGTCCTTCTCGATTCTCTCCTGGAGAAATCTCTGCGCATATTCAATTTTTTCCGACCGTTTCATGGGTACCTCCTCATTTGAATAAAGTGTGAGAAAAAGCGGATCCTGCGATGAAAAGATTCTGAACGAACAGAATGAGAAAAGATGAGCGCCCTCAGACAAGGGCCATCAGAAAGAGAAATGGTTTTCAGCAACCATCATATAGAGTATAACACAATCCGCCGAAAAGTGTGTGCCTTAAACGGCACAGCTTTCCGGCGGATTCCCGCGATTCCCGCGCATCTGGTTTCCTGTTTTTTCCTATTGTTCTTTCGCCTGCCCGGAATCCCGTTCCAGAATTTCCTTTACCTGCGGAATCGTCTTCCCCTCCCGGCGCAGGGAGAGGATCCTCCCAAGGCGCTCTGCGCTCTCCTCCCTGGGGAATCGCCGCGTCAGATTCTCCTCCGCCTGCTCAAAAGGCAGCATGCCTTCCTCCGCGTAGAATTTCAGGGTGCTGTAGCGGCTGCCCGTCAGCCTGGCCAGCTCCCCGATGGAAACGTATTCCGACGCCTGTATTTTTTCCATGCTCCTCTGCCTGGACATGGCGCACCTCCCAAACAGCCCTCAGCGGTACACGGGAACCAGATTTCCTCCCTGCACCGGGACCTTATAATATCTGCGCACGCCGGGAAAAATCCGGTAATAGCAGTTGTCGATCTTCAAAAGGGTCTCCTCCCCGTTGCGGACCTCCTCCACATAATGCCCCCTTTCGGAGAGCGCGGCAAGCACCGCCAGGCGGCGATCCCGGACGTTGGTTCCCAGCACCACGAAATCGATGAAAATGGATTTTCTCCTGTCCAGAAACGGGAAAATCAGGTTCACGCCCTGCAGATAGGGATTCCGGAACAGGTTCTCCTTCCTTTTCAGGAAACCCACGGCAGCCCGCTCCAGGCCGCTGTGAAATTCCGCCTGCCACAAAACGGCGAGGACGGGATCCCCGGCGCCCAGCCCCACCATCCGCTCATCCAGACGCTTCTGTTCCTCTACGGAAAACATATCGTGCAGGCAGCCGCACTCCCCGAAGAGCCAGAGCAGGCAGGCCGTTTCCCACGACACCGGCCCATCTTCCAGAATTTCCGCCCGAAGCCCTTCGACGATGCCGGAATACCGCTCCGAATCGGCCCGCCAGGCGAACAGCTCCACCCCGGAGGTCGCGTAGTTGATATCGCACCCCAGAATGTCGGGCACTTCTTCCAGAAGCCCTTCCGCCAAAAGCTGTCCGGCAGCTTCTTCCTCCAGCCGCTTCGCTTCCGGCCTCTTCTGCTTTCTCACGCCGCAAAGCCCCTGTTCTAGGCGTTCCCCGAGCCGCTGTGCCAGCGCCGCGTCCCCCGCCGGCTTCGCCGCAACCTCTTCCCCGACCGCTTCCAGGAGCCGCGCCGCCGCAATTGCCCTGCAAACCGCCCGCTTCGCCAGGGTGCCATGCCTGCTGTCCTGTCCGTCCAGCCCTACCAGCGCGCATCGCTGCGATAATGTGAGATCCTTCATCCTTTACCCTCCCCTTTCGTCATTACATGCCACTTATTACTTACTACTTACGATTTAAGTGTAGCATACAGCCCGAAAAAAGGCAAGGGCGGGATGCCCGGCCGCAAACGCGGCGAATCCCTCCAGCTCCGCCCGATCCCAGCCCGCGCCGCAGCTTCCCGTCCGATAGCATTCCAGCGCTTTTCGCACCGGCTCCCGATGCTCTTTTGGCAGATGCGAAAGGGCCCAGAGGCCCCCTTCCTCCTTGCTGTGGCACCCGGTTTCCTCCCCGGAAAAGAGCTGCAGCAGCCGGCAGATGTTCAGGATCCCGTAGCAGGGATCGGAAAACAGTTTCCCGTTCAGAATCCACCGGAAATCCTCTTCCAGAGACGCCTTCAGATCCGAAAAGCGCACTTCCCCGAAAACCTCTTCAACAGGGGCCCCGTACAGGCGGACGCCCCGCTGCCGGACGGTCCAGAAATGCGCGGGCAGATCCCCGTCGAAGAGAGGCCCCCGGTAATCCACTTCGTCCCGCAAAATCCGCTCCCGCCAGAAACCGCTGTAATGCACCAGATATTCCGGCTGCGCCGCTGGATGCAGAGCGGCCTCCCCGCGAACCAGCGAAAATTCCAGACCGCCCTCCCCGGGGGCCTTTCCCGCGTAAGCGGCGATCTCACGGTTCAGCCCTTTCGCCTCCCCTTCGGACAGCCTGCGGGATGCCACGCCGATGAGATCCAGATCGCTTTTGGGATAATAAAAGCAGCCCATGGCCAGGGAACCGTGCAGATAGAGCCCCGTCAGGCTGCCTTTCAGCCGGTCGAGAAGCAGCTCCAGAAACCCGTCGATGAAGCCTTTTATCCTTTCGTCGCAGTTTTCCCAGCCGAAGGGCCCGCGGATCTCCTTCCTCTCCAATCCTTTCTCCTCCCGTCATGCGAAATCATCTAAAACGGGCTCCGCCCCGTTCCCGCCGGTTTCCCGGCAGGCGCAGGGGCAGAGCCCTCAACAGTCCTGCTGCGCAAAAGCGTCAATCCAGTTCCAGCGCGCCCGTATAGAGCTGATAGTAAGTTCCCTTCAGCTTCAACAGCTCGTCGTGGGTCCCTCGCTCGATGATGCGTCCGTGATCCAGCACCATGATGGCGTCCGCGTTCTTGACCGTGCTCAGACGGTGAGCGATCACGAATACGGTGCGCCCCATCATCAGCGCGTCCATGCCTCTCTGTACGATGGCTTCCGTCCTGGTATCGATGGAGCTGGTGGCCTCGTCCATGATCATGACCGGAGGATCCGCCACGGCCGCCCTGGCGATGGCCAAAAGCTGCCTCTGCCCCTGGGAAAGGTTGGCCCCGTTCCCGGCCAGCGGCGTATCATAGCCCTGAGGCAGCCGGGTGATGAAATCATGGGCGCCCGCCAGCTTCGCCGCAGCCATACACTCCCCGTCGGTGGCGTCCAGCCGGCCGTAGCGGATGTTGTCCATGACCGTTCCGGTAAACAGGTTCGTCTCCTGCAGCACAACGCCCAGGCTTCGGCGCAGATCCGCCTTTTTGATCTTATTGATATTGATGCCGTCGTAACGGATCTTCCCGTCGGCGATATCGTAAAAACGGTTGATCAGATTGGTGATGGTGGTCTTTCCCGCGCCGGTAGACCCCACGAAGGCCACTTTCTGGCCCGGCTTCGCATACAGGGTGACGTCGTGCAGCACGGTCTTGCCTTCCTCATAGGCGAAGTCCACGTCGAAAAGGCGGACGTCGCCGGCCAGCTTCGTATAGGTGACGGTGCCGTCGCCGTGGGGATGCTTCCACGCCCACACGTTGGTGCGCTGATCGCACTCCTCCAGCTTCCCGTCCAGGGATTCCCGCACGTTTACCAGGGTCACGTATCCGTCGTCCGTCTCCGGCTTCTCATCGATCAGCGCGAAGAGCCTCTGCGCGCCCGCCAGACCCATGATCACGGAATTCAGCTGCATGGATACCTGGCTGATGTTGCCGGAAAACTGCTTGGTCATATTCAAAAACGGCACGATGATGCTGATGCTGAAGGACAGCCCGGAAATGCTGACGTTGGGCGCGCCGCTCAGCAGAAGGAGGCCGCTCACCAGAGCGACGATCACATACAGCACGTTGCCGATGTTGTTCAGGATCGGCATGAGCATGTTGGCGTAGCGGTTCGCCTGCCTGGAATCCTCGAACAGAGCGTCGTTGATCCTGTCGAAGTCCGCTTCCGCTTCCCTCTCGTGGCAGAAAACCTTGACCACCTTCTGGCCGTTCATCATCTCTTCCACAAACCCTTCGGTCTTGCCCAGGGCGATCTGCTGGCGGACGAAATATTTCGATGCGCCGCCTCCCACCTTTTTGGTCACGATGACCATGAAGATCACGCCGAAGACCACCAGAAGCGTCAGCCACAGGCTGTAATACACCATGATGAAAAAGACCGTGCAGACCGTCACTCCGGAAATCAGAAGCTGCGGAAAGCTCTGGGAAATCATCTGCCGCAGGGTATCGATATCGTTGGTATAATAGCTCATCACGTCGCCGTGATTGTGCGTATCGAAATACTTAATGGGCAGATCCTGCATGCCGTTGAACATCTTTTCCCGCATCTTGGCCAGACAGCCCTGGGTGATCACCGCCATCAGCTGCGTCCACAAAATTCCGGCGATCAGGCTCAGCACGTACAGGACGACCAGCGTGACCACCAGCTGCATGATGCGGCCGGACACGGAGGACCAGTCCCCGCTCTGCCAGCTCTCTTCCACCGCCGCGATCACGTTCTGCATGAAAGCGGACGGCAGGGCGCCCACCACGGCGCTGCACAGAATACAAACAATGACTACGGGCAGGAGCACCGGATAAAACCCGAACAGCGTCTTAATCAGACGGAGCAGCACTCCCTTCGACATTTTCGGAGCGGGTTCTCTCTTATTCGCCATCGCTGTCACCTCCCTTATTCTGAGAAGTATATACCTCGCGGTAAATTTCGTTGCCCGCCAGCAGTTCTTCATGGGTCCCCACCGCATCGATCCGGCCGCCGTCCATCACGACGATCCGGTCCGCATCCTCTACGGAAGCGGTACGCTGGGCGATGATGATCTTGGTGGTCTCCGGAATGAACTGCCGGAACGCCTGACGGATCAGGGCGTCCGTCCTGGTATCCACCGCGCTGGTGGAGTCGTCCAGGATGAGGATTTTCGGCTTTTTCAGAAGAGCCCTGGCGATGCACAGCCTCTGCTTCTGACCGCCGGACACGTTGGTCCCTCCCTGCTCGATATAGGTATCGTAGCCGGCGGGGAACTGGCTGATGAATTCATCCGCCTGGGCCAGTCGGCACGCTTCCACCATCTCCTCGTCCGTGGCGTTCTGATTGCCCCAGCGAAGGTTTTCCCTGATGGTGCCGGAGAACAGGACGTTTTTCTGAAGGACCACGGACACCTGATTCCGCAGCGCTTCCAGATCGTAGCTTCTGACGTCCAGGCCGCCCACTTTGACGGTCCCTTCCGTGGCGTCGTAAAGCCTGGAAATCAGCTGGATCAGCGTGGATTTGGACGATCCCGTTCCGCCGATGACGCCGATGGTCTCGCCGGAGCGGATGTGCAGGTCGATGTCGGAAAGCGCCATCCGTTCCGCGTCTTTGGAATACTTAAAGCTCACGTTTTCGAAATCGATGGAGCCGTCCTTCACCTCCGTCACCGGATTCTCAGGATCCGCCAGCGTGCTCTTCTCCGTCAGCACTTCCGCGATACGCTGCGCGGATTCGCTGGCCATGGTGATCATGACGAAAACCATGGAGAGCATCATCAGGCTGGAGAGGATCTGGAAGCTGTATGTCAGCATGGAGGACATCTGCCCCACATCCAGATCGAGCCCTCTGGAGGTGATCACCGTATAGGATCCGAAGGACATGACGAAAATCATGACCACGTACAGGCAGAACTGCATCAGGGGGTTGTTAAACGCCAGAATGCGCTCCGCCGTGGTGAAGTCCTTCTTCACGTCTTCGGCCGCCCGGCCGAACTTCTGTTTTTCAAAATCCTCGCGCACGTAGGATTTCACCACGCGCATGCCCCTGATATTCTCCTGGATGGAGCTGTTTAAGGCGTCGTATTTTTTGAACACGCGCCTGAACAGCGGCATGGTCCTGCGGATCACGAAGATCAGGCCGATTCCCAGAATCGGGATGACCACCAGAAAGATCAGGGCCACCCGTCCGCCCATGACGAACGCCATAACGAAGGAAAAGATCAGCATCAGCGGACAGCGGATGGCGGTCCTGACGATCATCATGTAGGCATTCTGCACGTTGGTCACGTCCGTCGTCAGACGGGTCACCAGGCTGGAAACCGAAAATTTGTCTATGTTTTCGAAGGAGTATTCCTGAATTTTATAGAACATATCCTTCCTCAGGTTCCGCGCGAACCCGCAGCTGGCCGTCGCGCAGGCGGATCCTGCCAGCGCGCCGAAGATCAGAGACAGAGCCGCCATCACCACGAGGATCAGGCCGTATTTCGCGATCTCGCTCAGCTCGCAGCCGCCCTTGATTTCATTGACCAGATTCGCCGTCAGAAACGGAATGATACATTCCAGCACCACTTCCCCCGTCACCAGGATGGGGGCCAGCAGAGACGGCTTTTTGTATTCGCGGATACTTCCGGCCAAAACTCTCAGCATCGGTAAATTCCTCCCTTTCCGGTCTTCCTGTAAAAGACCATTTCTTTCTTCTGTATTCTCCCAACAATTTCGGGCCGGTCCCGGCGGGATATCCTTCATCCCCGAAGGGCGCTGCCGCGGTCCAGGTTCTCGGAAATCTTCGCTGCGACCTCCAGAAATACCTGCTGCTGCCCCGGGGAAACCCCTTCGATCATCTCCGCCTCCATGTCCTGAATCGCCTTCTTCATGGCCGCATCCACCTGCGCGGCCTTTTCCGTGGGCACGAGGCTCTTGAGCCTGGCGTCCCAGGAGACGCTCTCCCGGGTGAGCAGGCCGTTCTTTTCCAGCAGCTGCAAAATCCCCGTGGCGGTGGAACGGCTCAGCCCGAAAACGTCCTCCAGATCCTTCTGATAAACGGGCCCTTCCTGACAGCGCTCCAGAATGTAGCCCAGAATCCTGCTCTGCACTCCGGTGATCCCGAAATCAGAAGTCATCTCGTTGAGACGCTTCTTCACTTTGTGTGACAACATGATGATCCATGCTCCGCAGTCGCGCTTCATTTGCTCCTCCGATTCCCCCGCACAATTGTTAGGATGCGAACTATATCCTAACGCTGCCGTTCCCGTTTGTCAAGGAGTTTCGCCGAAAAATTCTCCGAGATAGACCCCGACCGAACGGCTCATTTCCCGGGAAAAATCCGAGTTGTATTTCCTTTCGCAAAATCGCCCGCACCACTGTTCGAAGCCCGCGTTTTTCCATTCCTTTTCGAACATGGACCTCAGCTGCGCGCCGTCCTTCCTCTCATAGCGGTTCTCCTGTACGATATCCTCCAGCCGGCAGCGCTGCGGCTTTTCCCTCTCCCTCTGCTGCCGGGCAGGATAGCCGAACACCAGCATGGCCGCCGGGAAGACGTAGGGCGGGAGGTTCAGAAGTTCTCTGTGTTCCTCGCAGCGCTCCATGATATCCCCGATGTAGCAGGAGCCGATTCCCAGGCTCCAGGCCGCGGTCACGGCGTTCTGGGCGGCGATGCAGGCGTCCGATACGGCCAGCAGAAGGTCCCCCGGCCCCGGCCTGCGCGGATTCGCCCCGCCCTCTTCGAACGCGTCGTACCACTTCTGCACGTCCGCGCAGAAGATCAGGACCATGGGCGCCTTCGCGATAAACGGCTGGTCGTCGCAGGTTTCCGACAGCCTCCGTTTCAGCTCCCCGTCCGTGATATCCAGAATCGTATACAGCTGCTGATTTCCCGCCGTGGGCGCCTGCATGGCGGCGCTCAAAATCTCCCGCTTCGCCTCCCGGCCGATCCCTCTGTCCTCAAAGACGCGGACGGATTTCCTGTCATACAGGCTCTGAATGATTTCGTTTCTCTGTTCCATGTTTCGTTTTCCTCCTCCGGATTTCAAATGGATTTCAAGCCCGGACGTATATGCGCATCAAAAATGTTCGACAGCGAACATTTTATTTCGTGCGGGAGCCGTCAATCCTCCAGCTTTTTCAAATCGTCGGGATACAGGTTTCTCGCCTTTCCCAGATCCGGGAAAACATTCACCTTTGACCGGGTGGTTTTGAAACGCACCCTGTCCCCCGCCTGCAGATCCGGAAAAACATTTTCCCAGTAAAACAGCCAGTCGCTGTTGGCCGTCTCCCCGTCCGGCGGATCCGCGATCTGTCCCCGGATCCTGTAGCATCGATAATGCCTGTCCCGCAGCGGGCGGACGCTCTCGATGACCGCTTCATAATAGCCTTCCCCGTCCTTTGGGATCAAAAAGTCCGCCCCGCTCAGCTTTTCGACCAGTTGCACGAACTCCGCCACCTTTTTGTAGAAGCGGGCTGTCTGGTAATCCGTCAGGACGCCGCAGGTATGGAGCTCGTCGTAAATCGCGCTTAGGTCTTCCACGCTGGAGAGCCTGCGCATCTGCATATTCTGTAGCGGGGTATTTTTCAGCTTTTCGAAGGGAACCGTCAAAATTGGGAAATAGCTGCCGCACATGGCCCAGGCGGCCCCCATCTCCACCATGCAGAAGGGGCTTTTCAAATACTCTTCCGTGATCAGCGAAATCACCGCCGTGCACTCCCGCAGCTGCTCCCTGATTTTTGCGATAAAGTCCGTGCCCGTGGGCAGCGCTTCCGAATATACCGTGCAGAAAATGTCGCTGCGGTGCACCCCCATGCCCAGCTGCAGAAATTCCATGAACGCCTCCACGAGTTCCCTGTTTTTGCTGCAGTAGCTGATGAACACTTTCGCCATTTATCCCAGTCCCTCCAATCCTTTTAAAAGCCGTTTCCTTTCCTCCCAAAACCGCCATTTCCGCTCTTCCTCTTCCCGGTAAAAAGCCAGCTGATTTTCCTTCAGCCGCGCTCCTACGGACTTCATCCGCTCCAAATCATACGCGGGGATCTTCAGCCTTTCCAGGCTGGCGCTGCTCAGAATCCGGATCGTCGTCCCCGACTGGATCCGTTCCAGCGCGATCCTTCCCTGACCGGAGTTCAGGTATTCGAAGAGGATATAGGGATCGTATTTCTCCGGATCTACCCGGATCATCGTCAGATTGCCGCTGATGTAAACGTTATCCCCCAGATCTTCCGCCAGCGCCAGCTTCAGCGCCGTCCCTTTGGAAGTGATCAGGATGTCGTCCTGCCGGACCCGGTACTTTTCCTTGCAGACGGGGCTGTCGATGCCGACGCGGTCGGCGGACTCCAGGCTGATCCTCTGGCCGCGGATATCCCTGATGTTGAGAAAATACGCGTCCCCGTCCTCCGCCACGTCCGACCGCCTGGCCACCTGGGCTCCCCTCACGACCTGCGCCACATCCTTCAAAACGAGATCCGAATCGAACTCCCACTCCTCCTCCTGGCGGATATATTGAAGGGGCTTGAAGGAATAGCGGTTCTTTCGCAGCTCTTCCGCGCTGCAGACCGCGCTGACGCCCCGGATTTCCTCTCCCCGCAAAAAACTCCTGCAGGCGAGCCTTCTTCCCCTTTCCGTAATCCGGCAGCAGTTCGTCCCGTCCTGCTCATACTCCCTGCTGATGTCGATAAAAATCGTCCGGTCTTTCTGCCGCTTCGCCTTATTCAAAATCAGCAGTTCCGTCCCGGTATAATGCTTCGGATACAGATGAAACGGCAGCGTAATCACCGCCTCCAGCCAGCCGTTTTCGATCACCTGCTTTCTCAGCAGCTCTTCGTTGGACCTGATCAGCGCGCCCGGCGTCACCAGAACCGCCGCGGTTCCCGACGGGCCGAGCCGGTACAGGGCATCCAGAATGAAGAGCCAGTCCGCATAAATGTTCTTCCGGTCGAACCACAGAAGGCGCGGATCCCTGTGATCGCAGAGCTCCGTCGCGTTCCTCCCTTTCGGAACGTCCAGAAGGATCAGATCGTAACCCCCGCGCTCCGACGGTCCGGGTATCTCCAGCACGTCCCGCTGCGCGATCTCCCCAGCCCCGCCCCCGTGGACGTACAGGTTGATCCTGGCGATATCGCAGATCAGACGGTTCTCCTCTTCCCCGTGAAACCGCATCTCCCGATTCCGGGTTTTCAGCCGTTTCCACAGCGCCAGCCCCAGCGAAGCCCCGCCGCAGCAGAAGTCTGCCACGGCGCCCGTCCGTTTCGTCCCCAGCAGATCGGCGATCAGCTCCCTGACGCAGGCAGGGGTGGAAAGCCAGAGCCCGTCTCCCTCCTGCAGCCCGAAAATATCGTCGAAGACTTCTTCCGCCCGTCTGCCGTCCCGGCGCGCCCGCTCCAGAACGCGCATCAGATCCCGGGCCGGACGGCGAAGCTGCGCTTCCTCCAGCCCCGCCCAGTCCACAGCGTCGCACAGCCGGAAGAGGGCCACGCGCAGATCATAACCCTGTACGTCCCGCAGCGCTCCTTCGACCCACTCCCTGGAAACGTTCCACTCCCCGGGATCGCCCCCTTCAATCCGCCGGTTTCCGCCCCTCGCAGCTTCCCCGTAATACTGACAGAAAGCCAACAGCAGCGACAGGAAAAAAGCCTGTTCTGCCGGCATCTTTTTTTGCAGCTCCCTCCAGACTTCCGCCATCGCGCTCCGCATCCTCCCACCTTCTTTCCTCCATACAATTCCTTACCTGCAATATACCATCCTTTCCCGCTTTCGTCAATTATGAATTGAAATACATATAATAATTGTGAAAAAATTTGCGCAGAACACATATATGCGCTCTGCGCACGCCCCGCCGGGCGCTGCTGTCAACAGGCAGTTCCTTCCCTCAGCGAAAGCGCGTACCCTCAGCTTCAGAAAGGATGCCCCTGTACGACAAAAGTTCTCTCCGTTAAACGCCGCCGTTTCCACGGGGAGCCCTTTTCCGGTAAAGGATCACCTCCGGATCCGCTCCCTGGCATCCGTACTGACAAACCAGAATCCAGCCCTCGTCCGCCACCACCCCGAAACACCGGTCGCTGCCCGGGATCTCGATCTGATTTCCCCAGTACACGTTGCGATCCTCCAGAAACCGGACCCTCTGTCCGCCGGGCAGGGGATACTCCAGATTTACATAAGATCCGTTCAGCAAATGAAGGTCTTCGATCCGCAGATTTTCTATTCCGAGGGCGTTGATCTCCTCGATCAGCTCCCGTTTCCGTTGGGAAAATTTGCCGAATCCTCCCCTTTTGATCCATTCGGCTGCGACGCACGTCCCTCCGAAGGGATGTCCCCCCGTCTTCGCACACCCTCCGCACTCTTCCTTTCTGCCGCACTCCTGGCAGCAGTCCGTTTGACAAAGCGTTTCCATTCCTTCCATCCCCGCATCCCTTTCCCCGGGCTTCTCGCGTCCGCTCCGGCGATTTTTCTCCATTATAATTTGTCCCGGCGTTGTTGTAAATCGAAATGTTCCCCGCCGGGCAGAGGGTCCCCTTCCCCGGGCAGCTTCCGGAAAACATCCAGCGAATGGCTGGTAACGCCGGCCAGATCTTCGCGCTCACAGGTAAAAAAATGCCAGTTCAAAAACAGCTGAAATGTTTCGCCATCCATGGCGTCGATCTCATCGCGCAGCAACAGCGCGCAGCCGTCCGCAGCCACATAATGCAGCCTGATCACGGGAAAGTCGGACATCAGGGCGTCGATATCCTCCTTCCGGACGAGCTCGAACAGATCCTCCGGGCCGGATTTCGCGGCAAACGTTTCCCCATCCAGCAGCCCGTCTCTCACGTATTTCGCTACGTCGATATTGCTCCGCCGAAATCCTTCGTCCAGCAGACAGCCGTCGGAAATGACCCAGGCCGCAAAGATGACGCCGCCCGGCCTGGTCACGCGGATCGCTTCCCGGATCGCCTGCCGCTTATCTTCCGTACAATAGAGGTGGTAAAGCGGCCCCAGCAGGAGCACGATGTCATACCGGTTATCCGGGAAACCGGACAGATCCAGGGCGTTTCCCTGAATCACGGAGATGTCCTCTCCCGGCAGCGCGTTCCGGCGAAACGCTTCGATGTTGTGTTCCACCAGCTCGACGGCGTCAACCCGATAGCCCTGCCGCGCCAGGGCATGGGAGTACCGGCCCGTTCCCGCGCCGATCTCCAGCACGCGGTCCCCAGGCTTTATATATTTTTCCACATATCGCATGGTGGTGAGGAATTCCACCGTCCCATGCCGGACCGCAAGCCGGGAATCCTCATCATAGCGTTCGTAAAAATCAGTCAAATACCGGTTTGTTTCCATCCTCTCCTCCATCCCGAAACGCCGTCCAGGCGCGCAGAACATGCAACAGCATGTTTTCCGTTTCGCGGCGCTCCAGCGACAGTTTCCCGGTGGCCGCCAAAACCGCAATCCCGTGGGCATAAAAGAACAGGTCCGCAAAAATTTCCTTCCCGCGCTCCGTTTCCACACCGATCATCTCCGAAAATGCCCTTGCCTTTTCTTCGTTGCCTATTTCCCTGTAAAAATCGTTTTTCGCCTTCATGTCAAGCTCCATGTCGCTGATAAACAGGAGGCGGAACAGAAACGTTTCCCTTTTGGCGAACTCTATATAGGACAGGGGCAAGATCAGGCAGGGCTCCGCATTGGCGGTTCTTCCGTATTCGGCTGTATACCGCTCATAGTATTCGAACGCGAAAGCGAGGAACTCCCTTTTCAATTCCCCCATGTTCTCATAACAGGTAAAAACAGGCCGCGTGGAACACCGCAGCCTGTCAGCGATGCTCCTGGCGTTCACCGTTTCAAATCCCGTTTCCCGCGTAATTTCCAACACCGCGTTTAAAATCATGTCCTTCGTCACTTTGGCTTTTGGCGGCATACGACCCTCCTCCGGTTCGATTTCGTTTTGCAACAAACGTTATGTAACGATTGTTGCATAATCTTCCGGAAAAGTCAAGGGAGGTGAGGAAAATTCCTCACCTCCGCAATTCCTCCACGCAATCGCCGATCCTTTTCACCAGCTCTTCCATCCGCACATCGTCAAATTCATCATAATCTCCGAGGATCCCTTCACGGTGATATACGATTCCGTTTTTCCCGTTGCGTTCCAGACAGTCCAGCAGCATTTTTTCCCCATATCTCTTCGCAAACAGCGTGAACCCATAGGGTTTTATCTTTGACAACAAACCTTTTCTGCAATCCTCGCCGCAGTCGTAACAATGGCCGTATCCCCTTTCCATGGAGCACTTTCTGTTTTCGCAAAAATCCTGATCGGGGCAGTCTCCGGAATAACATCCCCGGCAATCTGCGTTTTCAGAACACAGACAGCATGCGAGCCCGCACCTCGCGATTCCCAGTTCCCGTTTCATATGATCCTCCCTTTTATTCGCTATACAGCCATTCTACCAGAGAGGGCCGTCGATTTCCTCATATTATCGTAATAGTTCAACCATGCCATTCATCATTTGACGGATTCCACTGAATTGGCTACGCAAAAGGCCACTGGCCGTCAAATGATTCATGTCGGGCGTTCGCCGCAATTTTTCAATTTCGCTTTTTCTTCCCGGGTGAACATGCTAAAATGAAAGCGATTCCATTATATGTTTGTATATGCTTTTTGACAGACCGGAGATCGACGATATGAATACCATCTTTCAGCGAAAAAATATTTCTGAACCCGCCCTGTTCAGCCCGTCCGACACGACGAAGAAAATCGATCATTTCCCCAAAATCTGTGTTTCCACATTTTCGGAAAATATCATCCAGAAGTTTTCTTCACTGGACTGCTGCGAGAAAATATCCGAATTGTACACTGCAAACGGCGTTCTCCCCGTTTACAAAATACGCTACAAAAACGCGGATATCGCTTTTTACCTGTCCAGAGTAGGCGCACCTGCCTGCGTCGCCGGTTTCGAAGAAATCATTGCCATGGGAGCGAAAAAATTTGTTCTGTTCGGTTCCTGCGGTGTGCTGGACGACCATAAGGTCAAAGATAACATCATCATCCCGGTTTCAGCTGTTCGCGACGAAGGGACCAGCTACCACTACCTGCCACCCTCTCCGGAAATCGAAGCGGATCCCCATTCCGTCCAAACGCTGGAAAAAGTTCTGACCGACTGCGGCTATTCATGTATAAAAGGAAAAACCTGGACTTCCGACGCCATTTACAGGGAAACCGTTCCGGCCATCGAAGAGCGCAAGCGGGAAGGCTGCCTTGTGGTGGAAATGGAATGCGCGTCCATGCTGGCAGTCGCGAAATACCGCGGGATTCCTTTCATCCAGTTTTTATATGGAGCGGATCATCTCGGTTCCGACACATGGGAAATCAGGGATCTGGCTCTGTACGGACTTACTGACGCAGAAAAATACATGGTTCTGGCCTTTGAATGCGGGCTGGCTCTCTGAAAAATACGGCATCCCACGGCTGAGAACGCGCGTTGCGCGTTTCCAGCCGTTTTCAACCGATAACATTTTCTTGCTCATATCCCTCTCAGGGCATTCTGGCACCAGACGAATACGGTTGAAAAGGCTTTCTCAAAATCATAATCGGCGCCATTTTGCAGGGACACGCTCAATTCCAAAACCTCTTTATCCTCGCCCTGCACGCATTCCAGCAATTCCCGCTTCGTCGAAACAAACTTTCCGCTCCTGATAAAGTACAGATGCTGCATAATAAAAAAGACTGTTTTACAGGTCATCGGCAATTTGGAAATATTCGTCTCCCTGTCAGCATGTATAAACCGGTGGCAAATTTCGTGATACAGATTATTCAGACTCAGCTTTATATAGTTCTTTTCATCTTCATCAGTATATACGGGAACAAGTTCTTTCAGTTCTCCATAATAGTCTTTCGTCGTGTTCAATAAATGGCAAATTTCCAATGGAT
The DNA here is from genome assembly GCA_019119355.1 of Candidatus Eisenbergiella merdigallinarum. Lineage (GTDB taxonomy): Bacteria > Bacillota > Clostridia > Lachnospirales > Lachnospiraceae > Gallintestinimicrobium > Gallintestinimicrobium merdigallinarum. The sequence goes on along the minus strand of DWXE01000022.1, from coordinate 9,862 downwards.
TCCAATGTTCCAAATCCGCTTTTCCGCAAATAAACCCACAGGACTTATCGAAGTTCCCTGCCAAAACCAGCGCATCCTGATAGGTTTTCAGGTCCGCCACAGAAAGATCGTCGATCACAGCCATGATATCGATATCGCTGTCAGCAGTCTCCTCGTTGCGGAGATAACTGCCCTGCAGCCCTACATATATCAGTCTCTCGCCAAATGACACTTTTAATCTGTCGATTAGCCCGTCGATATACCCGTCTATTCTGAACATTTTGAAGCCTCCTCCTGATTTTCAGATTTATAATATAATTCTTCTCCAAACTCCCGGGAATTCGGCTTTGTCCGGTGTCGGTTCAGAGTCTCTTCAAATGGTCTTCCCTGCATCCTGTGAAAGGAGCATTGTATTTCTTCCAAAGCGCTTTTGCAATTCTTTGGCCACGGCTGTTTTTCCGCTTCCGGAATTCCATAATTCAAATCGTTGTCAAAAAGGCGGGGCAGGCGTCACCTGCCCCTGTGTTTCTCTTTCCTTTTCTGCTGTTTCAGCTCAAACTGACGCTGTTTCTCCGCTTCCCGTCGTTCCCGGTTCGCAGCCTTACGTTCCGTTTTCCGCTGCTCCTGCTGTAATTTCAAAGCCTGCTGCGATTTCGTGCTTATCCCGGTATTCTCTACCTGTTTTCGCACTTCCCTCTGTATCCGTTTCGGATTGCGGGCCGTTCTTTTTACATCAGTTGCCACAGCCGGACCAAACCGCAGCCGATCGTATTTTTTGAGAATAAAATCGTATATCTCGCACTCTCCCGGCTCCGCCCCAAAGGTGACCCTGCATACGGATAATTTCCCTTCCGATATGCGTTCAAACACACCTGTCCAAAACGGTTCCTCAAAAAATACCGTCAATCTGCCCGATACTCTGTCCATGACAATTCCTCCTTAAATGTTTGTAATGCACAAAGAACGGACGACCCTAAGGAGGGAGGGTTACTTACACCAGACGGTGCGGCCGGGCTACCTACCGGCTCTGCAAGAGATTTCCTCTCACGTTGCGTTTTTATCTTTGTCCCCCGATTTTACCATATTTTCTGCTGTTTATCTATATAGAATGTTTTGCCATCTTAATTCTCATTACAAATTCTCTTGACTCTCACGCTGCGTGATGGTGTATTCTTTTCTCATGGAAAACATAGCGAATGTGACCGGTCATGCCTGTGCTTTCCCGATAGCGAAAGGAGCTGTTTCCATGAAAAGTATAAGCCAGGTAGCCAGGTTGGCAGACGTCAGTGTACGGACACTTCAATACTATGATGAAATCGGGCTGCTGAAACCGAGCGAACTCACCGCATCTGGTTATCGAATGTATGACGATGACGCATTGCAGACCTTACAGCAGATCTTATTCTTTAAAGAACTGGGATTTCCGCTAAAAGAAATAAGACGGATTTTAGAAAAAACGGATTTTGACAGGATCGCCGCTTTCAAAAAGCAAAAAGAACTGTTCCTGCTGAAACGAGACAGACTTGACCGGCTTATACAACTTCTGGAACGCCTTGAGAAAGGAGAGGAATGTATGAGCTTTCAAGAATTTGATCTGTCCGATTACATTGACGCTTTGGAAAATTTCAAATCCAATCAGGCCGAAGCGGTGATTCAGCACTGGGGAAGTATCGAAAATTTCGATATGTTCATCCAGAAAATTAAAGAAGACGAAGATCAGGTAGCAAAACTTACCATTCAGCAGTTTGGCAGCATTGAAAAATATACCGAAGAGATGAAACACAATCTGGAACATTTTTCAGAAATTATGGAAGACTGGTATTCACAGGTACCGGAAGAAATGCTGAAAGAAGACAAATTTCTTAAACTGGCTTCCCATCAGGGAGAAGATGCCGGTTCGGAACCGGTTCAAAGAATCGTAGAGGAAATCATATCCGATACACAGGCAACTGCCCCAAAACTACTGGTTGGAAGTGCAGAAAATTACTGTCGAATGATGATTGACATTTATTCTAATGATTATCTGAGCAAAGTATTTGACACAAAACATGGAGCAGGGAGCTGCGAATATATCGTGAAAGCCTTTCGCTACTATTCTGAAAATAACTTTCCAGGAAAAAGATAAGGATGGGAACCTCTTTCCAGACACGATATAGATTCGTTTTAAGCGCCCGATAATTAACCGCCGTCTTGCCAGACTTGCAAAATTCAAGAATAGGAGGATTTCCATGAGAGATTTCAAAAGAGAAAATTTATCGTTTTCCCTATGTGGATTGAATTGTGGCTTATGCTCTATGAATCTGAATCAATACTGTCCCGGTTGCGGAGGTGGAGAAGGGAATCAAGCCTGTTCCATAGCGAAATGCAGTTTACAGCATGAAAATGTAGAATATTGTTTCCAATGCAAAAATTATTCCTGCGAAAAATATGATAACATAGATGAATTTGATTCTTTTATCACACACCAACATCAAAAGCAGGATATGGAAAAATTTAAGAAACTGGGGATAGAACTTTACTCAGCAGAACAGCAGCGAAAAAAGACTCTGCTAAATCATCTTCTGGATACTTACAATGACGGACGCAAGAAAACTCTGTTTTGTGTTGCAGTCAATTTGCTGGATTTAAACGATTTGGAAAATATTGTATCTGAATTAGATGAGAACACTCCAAATCTCACATTAAAAGAAAAATCTGCCCGTGCATCCATTTTACTTCAAGAGGCTGCCATGAAGAACCACCTTGTATTAAAGCTACGCAAAAAGAAATAAGACAGAGACCATGATATCCGCCGCATTTCCAATATTCACATACAATAGAAATTTCGCTCCGCATACTTCCTATTGTCGTGAATAATTAGAGCCATACCGCATAAAAGACCCCCGGAAATGCCCGTTATATCAGCATTTCCGGGGGCGGTCCGTTATTCAAACTCGGCAAGTTATTTCAAATACTAAGCATATATGTTTAGTATTTTTCTATATCTTTGCTCATTTTCTATGCTTTTTCCCAACCACACAGCGTTTGCGGATTTTTTAGTATCAAAATAGTATCAACAATTTCCTTCTTGATTTGCTTCCTCAACAGTCAAAATATCTTTTTGATTATAGTTTATCTTTCCTTTATCATCAATATAATTTATTGTATGCGCCGTAACACTAATCATCTGGTTATTTTTACGTATATGGTCAAGACAATCTATTATATATTGAGTTTTTTCCTTTGTTTTTATTGCTGATATCAATTGTTTTCCACTCTCGGTAAAAGTATAAATTTCTAAAACAACCTTCCGGGGAGTTTCATCTTTTCCTTTAATGATTCCAACAATTCCAGAATCATATATGATATCCATTTGACTGCCAGAAACATGAAGTGTTAGAGTTAAATTTTGCATACTCATCAAACCACATTCTTCAAGTTTCAAAATATGCGGAAAATATACATCATATTTATGCATTAATTCATTATCACTTAAAATAAAATATCTCCCAGAACTTTGTAATGCTAATGATGACACTAATTGAAAACACTCCGCTTCTTTCTGTGTCATATTTTTAAGTTTTTCAAGTGTGCGATATGAATAAGAATTTGGTTCCTTGATTTCTCCGGCTAAAATACGTCCCCATATCTTTTGCATATCTTCATCGCTTATATCTTCTACTGAATTAAAAAATCGAATCATCCAATCAGGTTTTACTGGCTCACTACTAACGCTTTCAACTTTTTCCAATTCTTCATAGGCGTTGTCTACAACCGCTTCTATATTTTGTTGCTTAGCAATCTCCTGATATGCTAATCGATTCGAGGCTCGTTTTGCTATTTCTTCGAAATTACTGGTATCTATGGATACTCCTGTTGAATCGTAGACGATCGGCACATCACTATTATTTCTAACAGTTTCTGATATCAGTTTAAGTTCATATGCTTTAGCATCCGCCATCTTCCTAACATGTTTTGGCTCATACGCTTTTCCAATCGCTCCAGATACAGCATCTATTAGCTTCTCCGCAGGTGATACAAGCGCTTGAACTATTTCAGTCGCCCCCATCGTACTCCCCCTTTTATCTTACCGTAATACAGAACCATTTTAATAATTATAACCGAAAACATATGGCAACACAACCCACTTTTCACTGCCCTGTTACGCAATAGAAGTCATTTTCTTCGTTTCCCGATAAAAGTATCACACAAATCACATTTGTGTATAAAAAGCCTTGAAAATAAGCATTTCCATTACGTCTAAAGCATAACATAAAGAACTTCTTTTTAATCTAGCGTTCTGACAAATGGCACCAATTCGGCAATGTGGTTCCTTGCATATGCCTTAATAAATGCAACTACTACAGAATCAGCAAAATCCTTTGCTACCGGCGTGACTTCTTCCAGCGCCTGCCGAAAATCAGCAACCTCTAAATCTTCAAATTTCTTTTTTCTCAAAATCTGATTAAAAGCAACCATGATCTTTCCCATTTCATCAAAACTAATTCCATGTTCAAGACACAACAGGCTGGTAGACAGCGGGTTGCTATTAGAATGTCCCATTGCTTCTGCAATCTGCTCCAATGCCAAATGAACAAGTCTATCTTCCATATTGCGCACCTCTCTATCCAGTAATTCCAAACCATACAAATAGTGCTATACCTATCAGCCCTAACACAATGCCCACCTGAATATATGGTTTTTCCTCATATTTATCGTATTTATAAAATAACCGGGCAGCTCCACCAATAAACAGAAGTGCGAGACTTCCCTTCCATGCCGGATTTCTTTTAATGAGACATATAATTGTCAAAACTTGTGTAGCAGCTATCATAAAATCCAATGCTTCACTTTTTGAATGAGTATCTATCTGCTCATCACGTTCATCCTTTATTGGTCTTTGTCTCGACGGCTGTTTCATACCACAATTTCCTCCTAATTTTTAGATTCGTAATACATATAAGTGAAAATTTCTGCGAACATTGAAATAGCAAAGGCAAATGCCAATCCTACTCCCATCGCAATAAACCCTTCGTAACCAGATACCTTCCCCATTACCATTAAAGCAATCATAAGCATAAACGATATAATCTGCATAAGCCGAAAAGATTTACTTTTTGATTTTAGCGCAATCAGGCGGTTTCTTTCGTCCAGTTCTTCCAGCTTATCCTCTTTAGCCATCCGCTGTGATATACTTCGTATAATTGAGCCAAATCCGAAGGCAAATAACGCTACTATCAAGATGATGGAATTTATATCCAAGTCCTGTCTCGTAATACTTGTTATCAAAAGCAACAAGCCCAAAGCCATCTCAAAAACACCCGAAGCAAATACCTTTTTGTTATAAATTTTCATATTGCTTATCCTCCAATTCTTTGTGTTCTTTTAAGCAACATAAGTCCTCAATAGTCACATCAAATACCTGCGCCATTCTATAAGCAAGCATAAGAGATGGGCTATATTGTCCCTTTTCTATTGAGATAATTCTTCTTGACGAAACATGAATCAAATCAGCCAACTGCTGCTGTGTCATTTTCGCCGCTGTTCTTAATTCCTTTACTCTAGTTTTCATACACTCCTTTCGCCTGCGCCATACCATAAAACTTTTCTTCATAGTATTTTCTGCTCACCGTCCGGCGATTGTGATAAATCCTTCCGCTTCCAGTTCTTCGTTCATCTGCTGCACCAGCTTATAAGCAAATGGTTTGGAAACACCTAATTCCTGCGCTACTTCTCCGGCTGTTACAAATAAATCATTTTTTCAGTATACTTAACATTTCTGTTATTGTCAATAGCTTTTTTGTTAAATTTAGCATTTATGATAAGTTTTTGTTGCTGTATTATTTTAGATGTGCTACAATGCAGGAAACGGGATAGCCATTTTATAAGGAGGGCTTTATGGAATATACGATACGAAAAATGACCGTGCCGGAATATCCGCTATTGAGCGATTTTCTATATGAAGCTATTTTTATTCCAGACGGTATAAAGCCGCCACCAAGAGATATTATTGCTTCTCCCGAATTGCAAATTTATGTAGAACGTTTCGGAGCGTTAAAAGATGATTTTGCATTAGTCGCAGAAATTGAGGGAAAAATCATTGGTGCTGTTTGGATACGCATTATGAATGATTACGGACATATTGATGACGAAACTCCCTCCCTTGCAATCTCTCTGTATAAAGAATACCGAGGACAGGGGATAGGAACTAATATGATGAAAGAAATGCTGTCTTTGTTGAAAACACATGGTTATAAACGTGTTTCGCTTTCCGTTCAAAAGGCTAATTATGCAGCTGAAATATATCGAAAAATATGTTTTGAAATTGTAAGTGAGAATAAGGAAGAATATATTATGGTGAACCACTTATAATCAGAGAAAGGATATTCCATTTATGAGAATTCGACCATATATTGCAAATAAAGATTATGAATGTTTATCAAAATGGATTGATAATGAAAGAACTCATGCCTTTTGGTGTGCTAATCTTTTACCATACCCCATGACACCAAAATCTTTCCATGATTTTTTAGAGAAAAACGCAATGGACTGGACAGACGGTGCTTATATAGCAACTGAAAACAGCGGACAAGCTGCAGGCTTCTTTTGTTATTCTGTCAATACAGAAAACAATATGGGTTTTCTAAAATTCGTAATCGTTGATAGTACAAAAAGGAAAAAGGGTTACGGAAAAGAAATGTTGAATTTAGCTCTGCAATATGCTTTTCAGATAACCGGTGCAGAGACGGTTCAACTGAATGTTTTCAACGAAAACATTTTAGCAAAACAATGTTACAAAAAAGCTGGCTTTATTGAAAGAAACATTGATAAAGATGTATTCTCATATCAAGACGAGTTATGGAGCAGATGTAATATGGTAGTTTCTAAACAATCATTATGATTTTCAGAAAGGACACATGATTATGGTATTAGGAGAACGGATAAAGAGAATCCGCACATTTCGGGGATTAACACAACGGGAGCTAGGCTTGAAGCTGGGATATGAGGAACGCAACGCTGATGTTCGTGTAGCACAATATGAATCCGGCTATCGTGTTCCCAAAAAAGACACTCTCATGGAAATTGCCAAGATTTTGAATGTCAACTATATCAATTTTATTATCGAAGCTCCCGGCTGCGCCGAGGACATTATGCAGACTTTTTTCTGGCTTGACGAGGACTACCGCAACACCTTCCATCTGTTTCAGCTTGTCCGTAATTCCGGCAAGTGCAACGCTTCTGATGATAAGTCTGTTCGCTATAATGATAGTGACGAATGGCCTGCTCATGCTCCTGTGGGTATGTGGATTGATTATGGGCTGGTAAATGAATTTCTGCGTGAATGGTGTTTGCGGAAAGAACAGCTAAAGAATGGAGAAATTTCAGAGGACGAATATTTTGAATGGAAGATTAACTGGCCTGCTACCAGTAGTGATGTTGATGAAAAGGGAAACGACAAGAAAAATAACAACTATCAATGGAAAGAGCCTGTGAAAAAATCTCTGTAATTTCAGATCTTCTATGATAATTGTTGGGCTGAAAGCTGATCTAAGAGCTTTCAGCCCTTGGTTTATATATATTTGTCGTGTAAATGACTTTCCTTACCTCTGTGGAAAACTTGAAGATTGGGCAGATTGCATCCCAGTTCTGCTTCCAGCTTTTCATGGAATTCGGATATTTTTTGGACCATTTTTCTGTTACCTTTTCCAGTGCTTCCAGAGCCTGCTCTTCGGATGCCGCCTGATAAATGGTCTTTAAATCATTGGCAAATGGCTTGCGGTCCTTGTCTGCCACATATTTCAGGGTATTTCTCACCTGATGTACGATGCAGCGCTGGTACTCCGTTTTTGGATATGCTGCGGCGATTGCTTTTTTGATTCCGCTCAGGCCATCGGCGCAGAGGGCCAGGATATCTTTTACTCCGCGATTCTTCAACTCATTCAGCACAGAAAGCCAATATTTTGCGCTCTCATTCTCTCCAACCTGAATGGTCAGAACCTCTTTTTGGCCATCCATGTTGATTCCAGGAATGACATAGGCTGCCAGTTTCCGGATGATCCCATTATCCCGAACAGAATAATGAATGGCATCGATATAGAGTACCGGATAAATTTCCGACAGCGGACGCTTCTGCCAATCTTCACTCTAGGGTAGGATTTTATCTGTTACGTCGAAAATGAAGCCTTCTGAGGCTTCAAATCCGTAGATATCCTCCAGTGTTTCTGAAATCTGCCGGATCGTCATTCCCTTAGCATACATGGAGATGATCTTCTGGTCAATGGATGAGATATCTTTCTGGCGTTTGCAGACAACCTGTGGCTCAAACGCAGATTTACGATCCTGGGGGACCTGGATATCCATTGTTCCATAGCTGCTGTTGACCCTTTTGCGCTTATATCCATTGCGGTAGTCGTCACTATCAGAGCGTTGGGATTTCTGATAACCAGGGTGTTCCTCCATCTCGGCTTCCATCATTTCTTTGATCGTACCGCCCAGCAGATCTTTCAGTGCCTCCTGAATGTCTTCTGCGGACTGAATGTCATACTCTTGAAGGAGCTGCTGGATAATGCTGCGTTTCCCTTCGGTCATAACGACCTTATGTACCTGTTTCTTTTCTCTTGCCATAATAATAGGCCTCCTATGATTTAAATTTTATCATAGAAGACCTATGCCCTAATAGCTATTTACAGAAAAAGTTTCACACAGTCAATCTTTTCGTTTTAGGTGTCTATGCTGCCGGGGACGGTTCACATCTGTTAATTCTTTTATATTCATATCCTGACTATCCTTTTATTCCTTTCCTCATGTACATTCCATCATCCATTTCCCTAAATGTAACATAACCACATTGGGTATATAAATTAATTCCTGGTAAATTATGATTCCAAACATAAATAATGCTTTCTGAACAATTATTTTGCCGTGCATCCTGTTCCATTTCTGCCAATGCAGAAGATGCATATCCTTTTCTACGTTCTTCCTCTTTGATAATAAAATCACTCAAAAAAACCTGTTTTACGCCTTCTGTCATTTCAAACAGATACCAAATTGTCCCTACAGCTTTCTGTTCATCCACATCTACAATAATCCGCAACACATTGTTCTGGGTTTCCAGACCATTTGGAAGCATTTCCTCAAATTCTCCCTGTGCTTGAATACGTGCTTCATCCATCGTAATATCTGATGACTTCATCAAATCATTTGTATAATCATTTATACTATTTTCCAAAAAAATATCGAACTCATCCTTTGACATTTTTCTAAGTTGTACTTTCATATTGCCCTCCATATTTGTCTCTTAATCAAACAATTCTTTTACTATTATGTCTGCACATTCCGAAGAAGTATATATACTGGTATCTACTTTCAAACTATACTTTATATTTCTCGCCATTAGTTCAAGCTGTTCCTCTGACTGCGTTTCATATCTGTCATCACGCATGTAATTACGTTTTTTACAAACATCTATCGGACAATACACCTCGACTATATCAAGGGGATTATCTTTTAATATTTCCAATAACCGCATGTAATGAGGTTTTATTTCTTCTCGTTCCACTAAAATTCCGTCAATTAAAACATTCTTTCCCATGTCGGAATATAACTTAACCGTGTGATACATCATAATAATTACATCGCCCAAATATTTCCAGTAATTTTGCTGCAAATATTTTTCTCCCACCATCTGTTCGAACAAATCGTTAGCAACCACATAAAAAAATATATCCTCTTGTTCCTGTAATGCTTCTACAATTGACGTTTTTCCGGAACTAGTTACACCATTCAAAAAAATTATTCTGCCCTTTTGCATTCTTAATCACCTCATATAAAGTCTACCATTATATTTTTACAGTGTCATTCTCAAATTACATTCAAAACAAAAACGAGAGAAACTGAATTACAC